>DAHXNZ010000009.1 GCA_027365105.1 Thermoplasmata archaeon | reverse complement strand
GGTGCCGAATCGTGGCGGTCTGGGACGAGAAGAATGAGGAGTATCACACGTACCTGACGAACATTCCGATGGAGCGGCTCACCGCCGAGGAAGTGGCACAACTGTACGGATCGCGCTGGGAAATAGATTTGACCTTCAAGGAACTGAAATCTCATTACGCACTGGACCAGTTCCGGACGACGAAGGCGGTGGTGGTGGAGGCGCTGATCTGGTCGGCGCTACTGACCCTGGTGGCCAGCCGACAGATCCACAATCTGGTGCGTCGGATCCAACCGCCGGAGCTGAGGTCTCGGTATCCGATGCTGAAGTGGGCGCGAGTGTTCCGAAGCACGGCGAAGGACATCCTGTGGGCTCTGCTCGGGTACTTGGGGCTGGGCGGGGGAAACGACGACCGCTACCGGGCGATCAACGTCTCGCTGACGAGGATGGCGCTCGATTCGCACGTCAAGCGCCACCGACTCCGAGAGAACTGGTCGAGAGCGGCCGGCTTAAACTAGGCCACATGGACCGCCATATAGGTGCCACGTAACCCCTACATCTATTTAGCCGGAACGGTCGATCGGATCGTACCCGGCGAGGGAATCCTCGCCGGAGAATGGGATCCAGAGGGTGTCGGGGCGGGAGATCCGGATTGCTGTAGGTGCTACGCGGTCGCGCCGTTCAGGTAGCATAGGACGTGCGGGCCTGAATGTGAACGAACCAGGGGCGACGGAGGTGTGGATGATTCGTTCGCGTGGCCGAGTCGGTGACAGCGAAGAATGACCTTGGCGCACCGCCGGCGCTATTGCCGCCCGGGTTGATGGCTGTTGCACGGAAGCAGCCCGGTCGAGGTTAATTCAGTTCGCCCGCACGTTCGTCGGGGAGGCCGTCCGGATTCCCGGCGTGACTCGAGTCGCTCTGGTCGGATCGATCACAACGACGAAGCCAGACCCCCAGGACGTCGATCTGCTCGTGTCGGTCGACGATGGCGCTGACCTGGCACCGCTGGCTGTTCACAGTCGTCGTCTCCAAGGGATGTCCCAGAGCATGGGCAAAGGAGCGGACGTCTTTCTCGCCGATACTCGAGGTCACTATATTGGTCGGATCTGCGAGTGGAGGGAGTGTCGACCCGGAGTCCGCGCCCGTTGTGATGCTCTCCACTGCGGACGGCGGCCCTACTTGCACGATGACCTCGAGGCCGTTTCCCTGCCGGGCGCTCTCATAGAGAATCCTCCGATGATACTGTGGCCGGAGCTTCGGTGCAACGTGCTCCCTCCTTCCGACCTGAAGCGCGGATTGCTTCGCGGACTACGAACCCTCTCCGCTCCACGGCGCTGACCTGACAGTTCGACCCCTCGCCTTGCGCCTTATCAACCGCGACATCTTTGCTCTACCGCGATGCCCGGCTCCGCAGTTCTCAGCTTCGACAAGGGGACGCTCCTCGTCAAGGGTGAGCGACCTCCGCTGGGCCTCTGGGACGAACGGGTCGGGGCGTACCGCGCTCTCGCCATGGCGTACGGCGATCTCACAAAGTGGGGGATGCAACTTCCGGGAGGTCTCAATGACCATGCACTCGACCCGCTTCCGGCGCCTCGGCTCGAGCACGCGGAACGCTTGCGTCCGTATCAGAAAGAGGCCGTGGCGGCGTGGAAGGAAGGGGGTCGCCGGGGCGTCATCGTGCTCCCCACCGCCGCCGGCAAGACCCACGTCGCCCTGGAAGCGATGCGCGAGGTGGGCGAAGCGACCCTCGTGGTGGTGCCCACCATCGACCTCATCGACCAGTGGGTGGCCAAGCTCTCGGAGGTCTTTGGCGTGGACGTCGGCCGCCTGGGCGGCGGCGAGTCGGACATCAAGCCCGTCACCGTCTCCACCTACGACTCGGCGCTGATCCGCGCCGAGAGCCTCGGGAACCGTTTCCGGTTCCTGGTCGTGGACGAGGTCCACCACCTCCCCTCGCCGCAGTACCGCCACATTGCCGAGATGTACTGCGCTCCGGCCCGGTTGGGCCTCACCGCCACCTACGAGCGGGCCGACCTCCTGCACCTCGAACTCGAATCCCTGATGGGGGGCAAGCTCTTCGAGCGGGGCTACGAGGAGCTGACCGACTTCCTCGCCGAATTCACGCTCGTGAAGGTGAAGGTGGAGCTCTCCCCAGAGGAGCAGGAGGAGTACGAGACGACCCACGAGACGTTCGTGCGGTACCTGCGGTCGCGACGGATGACCATCCGCGGTCCGTGGGACTTCGAGAAGTTCATCCGGCGCTCGTGGAATCCCGAAGGACGGGAGGCGCTGATGGCGTGGCGGCGCTCGCGGGAGCTCGCGTTCAACCCGAGGGCGAAGCTCGAGGCGGTGCGGACGCTGCTCTCGCGCCACCGGGGGGAGCGGACGCTCCTCTTCGCGGAGCAGACCGACCAGGTCTACGACCTCGGCCGCGCGTTGCTCGTTCCCTGCCTGACCTACAAGACCCCGGACGAGGAGCGCAAGGAGCTCCTCGCCCGGTTCAAGGACGGGAGGAACACCGTCCTCGCGACCTCCCGGGTCCTTGACGAGGGGGTGGACGTCCCCGAGGCGTCGGTGGCGATCGTGCTGTCGGGGTCGGGGAGCCCGCGGCAGTTCCGCCAGCGGCTCGGGCGGATCCTGCGTCCCCGGGAGGGGAAGCAGGCGGTCCTCTACGAGATCCTCTCCCGCGACACGAGCGAGATGGGGACGGCGGCGCGTCGGAAGCGCGGGATGGGGGGCAGCGGGCGGGGGAACGAGGGCGGGACTCCCCCGGCGCCGGAACGGACGGTGCGGACCGCTCGCGGTAGCTCGGGCCGGGTCGCGGCGCGGAGGTAGCCGTGTTCCCGAGCGCGCTCCTCATCGCCCGGGCATACAAGGACGGGGTGCGGCCCACGTTCCTCGGGGAACCGATGCTTCCGCAGGCCGAGGCGGCCCTGCGGATCTACCGGGGGGGCGTCGGCCGTTCGAGGCGCGAGCTCGGGGCGCAGGTCCGCGAGCTCGAGGCGAAGGTCGACAAGTACAAGGTCGTTCGCGGGCTCGCGCTCCTGGTCGAACGGCGGTGCGGGTTCAGTCCGCGCGAGGGTCCGTCTCCCACGGAGCTGAGACAGCGCCTCTTCGACGCGACGAAAGGCGCCGCCGTCACCCCCGAGGAGCGAGCTGCCATCCTCGCCCGGCTCGCCCCGGCGGTCGGCCTCTCGCCCGACAGACTCGCCAACCACCTGTGGAGCGACCTCGAGGAGGAGGAGATCCTCCGATCGATTCCCGAGCTGGACCCCCGGGACCTGCTGCATCGGTTCAACCTCGGCCAGTGCCAGACGCTGCTCTTCAAGGCGGACCAGCTCTCCCTCTCGTTCGGAAGTCCCGAAGCGTACCGGGTTGCGGTCGGCCGGATCAAGCGCCGTGGTCTGATGTTCACCGCGGAGGAGGCGGAGGACGGAGCCCTCCCCGTCGTTCGGGTCGAGGGCGTGGTTTCGTTCCTTCGCTCCACGGAACGGTACGGGACGCGTCTCGCCCAGCTCCTTCCGGACCTCCTCTCGTTGCCGGGCTGGAAGCTCGAGGCCAAGGTGCTCTACCGCGACTCCTCGGGGCGGAAGCGGCACCTCGACTTCCGTCTGGACGAAGGGATGGCGGAGTATCTCGACGTCGTCGCGGAGGATCCGGGAGCGCCCCCCTTTCCCCCGGTCCTGGAGGGCATCGCCGCGGCGGCGGAGCGGGATGGCTTTGTCGTGGACCGCTCTCCGCCCCCGCTCGCGGTGGGCGGAGGTCTCGAGTATCCGGACCTCACGATCTCGCGGGACGGGGAGACCACGTACGTGGAATCCGTCGGCTACTGGTCTCCTCCGTGGGTCGAGCGGAAGCTCGAGCGCACGGAGAAGGCGTCCGGCCCCTACGTGGTGGTGGCCCCCCGGGACCTCTCGGTCGCTGCCGGGGCCCGGCACGCGCGACTGCGGATCGCGAAGGGGAAGGGTCTGACCCTCGCCGACCTCAAGCCGCACCTCCCGGGGTCGGCAAGCTTGGAAGGGCTGCCACGACGCGACCTCGCCCCCGAAGCTCTGGTCGTTCTGGAAGATACAATCCTCATCGTTGCGGACGTGGCCCGCACGAACCGAGTCCCTACCGAGCAGGCACGGGATCTGCTGGCGGCGCGCGGATTCGCCTGCGCAGGAGGCTGGGCGATCCGTCGCGAGGCGCTCGCCGAGATCCTTGCCGGAGTCCGCTCGGCGCTTCCGCACCTGGAGCGTGTCGAACGCGTCCTTCACAAGTGGTCCCTCTCTGCGGCGATCCTCCCGGATCTCGGGTTCGAGGTGAAATGGAAGGGGTTGGAGAGCGCCACGGTCGTGGAGAGAGCGCCTCGGAAGCACGCCCTCCCGGGCGCCCCCTGAAGGCGACCGGTGCCCGGAGCGTCCCCGCCGACGGGACCGTTCACGCGGAGGGGACGCCCTCGGCCGGCGGGGAGTTCCCGACCACATCCTCGGACGGGGCGGCGTCCGCGCGACGAGCGGGAGACGGGGGCCCGTCGCGCTTCAGGACCGAGCGAACGCCTCCCAGCTTGAGGTTCATTCGCTGCGATATCATCCGTAGGCTCTCGCCCTGGGCCCTCCGTTCCCGCACCTCTCTCGCCACCGACTCGGGTATCCTTCGGGGCGCTCCGAACTTCTTGCCGAGCGCCCGAGCCCGCGCGATCCCCGCCCGGGTCCGCTCGAGGATCAGCTCCCGTTCGAACTCGGCGAGCGCCGCGAGCATGTTCCTCTGCAACCGGCCCGCCGGGGTCGAGGTGTCGATCCCCTGGTCGATGACGATCACGCGAGCCCCGGCCGCGTCGGCTTCGTCCCAGAACCGAAGGATCATCCCCAGCGATCGACCGAGCCGGTCCATCTTCGAAACGACGACCGACTCGAACTCCCCGTGGAGTATGCGAGCGCGGAGCTTGTCGAGCTCGAGTCGGTTGTCCCTTACCCCTCCGTTGACCTTCATCGAGCAACCCCGGGTGCCGCCCGAGACGGTCATCGCAGAAATCGGTCGGTCGCGTTACGTCCTGCAAGAATTCCGCGTCGAGGAGGCTGGCCTTGAGGAGTTCTTCTTCCGCTTGATTGGCGCCCCGGCCGCACGATGAATGGAAAGGACATCACTCGGTCACTGGGCCGTGGGCCGTTTGTCTACTAGTACGTGTTCACCCTCCCCAGTAGCCTGACAGCCTGAGGGCGCGGGTTCTTCTCCAGCGCAAAGTGGAAATCCGGCCTCGGTCGCTCCTTCGGAGCGAGGAACTCGTGGCCGCGACACTCCCACTCTGGCGCCTGACCCCGAAGGACGACGACGACGAGATCGTCGTCTCCAAGAAGGGCCTCGCCGAACTGAAGCGGGAGGCCGAGGAACAGGCCAGGGAAAACGAGCGACTGCGGCGAGAGATCGCCGAGCTCCGACGCCGCCTTCAGGTCCACGAGAACTCGAACGTCCCTCCCAGCGTGCGGAACCACTCCCCGGGCTTTGCTCGGGCCCGGCCCCTGGTTCCGTCGGGCGAGCGCAAGAAGCCCGGGCCCAAGCCCGGCCACGAAGGAGTCACCCGCGATCCGTTGACCCCGGACCAGCGCGTGCCCCTCACCGCCTCCCGATGCCGCAAGTGCCACGGCGAGCACCTTCGGCTCCGGGGCACCGAGACCCGCCAAGAGGTCGAGGTGGTCCGGAAGCGAGTGGTGACGGAATACGAGCAGGCCATCTACGACTGCCTCGACTGCGGGGCGGAGGTCCGCTCAACCCTCCCCGACGGCCGGGAGCCCGCCGGATATGGTCCGCAGCTCCAGACGGAGATCGTGCTGGGGAAGATCGAGGAGCGACTACCGTATCGGAAACTCGAGGAGCGGCTGGCTCGGGAGGGTATTCCGAGTTGTCCGGCCACGCTCCAGGCGGTCGTCTGGGGCGCCAGTGAGAAGCTGAAGGACGAGGAGGCGACGATCCTCCAGCGACTTCGGGCCTCGCCGTGGGTCCACGCCGACGAGTCGTCGTATCGGATGGATGGCCGCAAGGTCTGGATCTGGGTCTTCTGCACCGAGGTCGACCTCCTGCTGGTGATCCGCCCAAGTCGGGGTCGGGGAGTGGTCGAGGAGGTGTTGGGGAAGGAGTACGCCGGCCAGATCGTCTGCGACGGGTGGAAGGGCTACCTCGGCTGGGTCCTCCAGCGTTGCTGGGCGCATCTGCTTCGGTATGCGAAGGCGGGGGCGGAGGAGAGCGCGGAGGGGAAGGCGCTCTACGCGGAGCTCTGCGAGGTCTACCGCCAGATGACGCAAGGGCTGGAGACCGCCAGCCCGAAGGCCCGGGCGCGTCGACTCACGGTCGGGAGGAAGGCGCTACGGAGGTTGCTCCGACGGCATGGCCGAAGTCGGTCCGCCGGAGTCGAGCGGGTGGTGACGTATCTACGGAACGGGATGCGGGGGTGGCTGACGTTCCTGAACCATCCCGGCATGGACGCGACGAACAACCGGGGGGAACGGGGGCTGAGGGAAGCGATAGTGATCCGGAAGATCATCGGGACGCTGAGGAACTGGAAGAGGGCCGAAGCGTTCGCCCGATTGCTCAGCGTGCTCGGGACATGGAAGCTACGGGGAGAGTCCCCCTCGACAAATCTCTACGCCGTGCTCAGTTGACGCGAAGCCCCTCTCGGCGCTGAACACGTACGGGCTCGTGAACAGCTATGTAGCCTTCGCTCGAACGAGTCGAAGGACCGTGGTCGGGTAGCTGGCCTACGTCATCTCCCCTCGCCGTGAGTCGCTGGCCCGCTTCCGCCTACAGCTATTTGCGCCCGCAGCGCACGAAGACAATTGCGGCAAGGGGCCCCAGGGCAGCGTCCTGCACTCAAATTCGTGCGACCGTCAGGGGGACGTCGCAAGTTCACTTCTGCAGCTCGGCCGCTCTGGAGCGTGAGGGGTATAGGGCGTGCCTCTCTTGAGGACTGCGTAGACCACGCGAAGGAGCGCGTGGGCGGCGTCGATCGCCCCGCGCTTCGCGCCCTTCCGACGAGCGCCGCGGCGACCGACCCGGGATACGTAGCTCCCTCGAGCGTGGAGGCGGTGAATGTAGCTCGCTTCGACGAGGATCCATCGTAGGAGGTGGTTGCAGTCAGACTTCAGCCGGCCCTTGTAGGAGGTCTCGGCGGTCTGGTGGTTCGTCGGGCAGAGCCCGCAGTACGAGCTGAGCTCGTCGAGGCTCTCAAACCGGCCGATCGGGCAGAGGAATGCCGCCAGCGTGACGGCCGTCAGCTCTCCGATCCCCGGGATTGACTCGAGGAGTTGCGCCTCCTTCGACTCGAGGAACGCCGCGTGGATCGCGTCGTCAAGAACGCGCGTGGCGCGGTCGAGTTCGACAAGGCGGTCCAGGCCTCGCTCCACCTCGGGGAGGTGGAGCGAGCGCAACTCCTCCCGACGGCGCTTGAGTCCGAGGATCCCATCGTCGTAGGGGACGCCCTTCGCGACCAGGAAGGCGTAGGTGTGGTTCGCCACCGCCTTGAACTGCTTGCGGTAGAAGACTCGCTCCCGAACGAGGCGACGCAAGGCGCGGGTCCCTTCCGAGGGAACGAAGGCGGTGGGGAGCGCTCGGAGACGGAGCAAGGTGGCGAGCGCCTCGGAGTCGACCTTGTCCGACTTCAGGCTGGCGTCGGCGATGAGGCGCGTCTTGTACGGATGGGAGAGCACGACGTCGGCCCCGGCGGCGACCGCGGCGTCATGGAAGTGCTCCCACATCGTGCACGCCTCGATGGCCACGTGCTTGGTCCCGGGGAGGCGTTGGAGGTAGGCGATGAGCTCGGCGTCGGTGGCTCCGAGCGTCGACTGGTCGATCCGCTCCCCCCACGGATCGACGGCGGTGGCGACGGCACTCTTTCGGCTGATGTCCAACCCCACAAAGGTCTCTGCTTCCATGCGGCGTCCCCGAGGGGAGGAGAAGGGACGCCGCAGATGGGATTTGCCTCGCATCGAGCGAAGGCTATCATGTCCTCAGAACTTCGAGGCATGAAACAAAACTCGCACGAGATAAGGGTTACGTTTCAAAGCCGGTCCAGACGCCCGGAGACGGGACGACGGGGAGACTCGGGTCAGCGCCGCGACGGCTCGTACTCCTCGCGAACCTGCTGGGCCCCCTTGGCCATCGCCTCGAGCTTCGCGTACGCGACGTCGAGCGACCGGGTCCGCAGGCCGCAGTCCGGATTGATCCAGAGGCGCCGGGGGTCGCCGAGGATCCGGACGGTGCGCCGGATCCGGTCGGCGACGAGCTCGGGGGATTCGATCTCGTCCCGGTGGACGTCGAGGACGCCGAGGCCGACCTCCCGGGGATCGCCGTACTCGTTGAGCAGGTTCAGGATCGCGTAGCCGTCCCGGTCCTCGAAGTCCCGGTTCGCGAACTCCCAGGCCCACTGGCGGCAGCGCTTCGCCTCGAGCAGCGCCGGGTAGAGGTCGCGGTAGTCGGAGTAGCAGATGTGCATCGAGAACTCGGCGTCGATCCCGTCGGTCGCGGCGTTGAACCCCTCGACCACGAGGTCGGCCTCGTCGGGGTGGGTCCCGGCGGCCGGTTCGTCGATCTGGATCACGCGGGCGCCGGCGGCGACCAGGGCGGCGATCGTCGGGCGGAGGGCCTGGCGGGCGATCTCCACGACGAACTCCCGCTGGGCCGAGCGGCGGGTGGCGCGGTTCTTCCAGCCGGTGGTCCGGGAGAGGTAGTACTCGTTGTACGACCAGTCGGCCAGGGTGTAGGCGCCGGTGATCGGAATCTTGGGCGTCGCCCGGGCGTGCCGCTGGACGAAGTCGAACTCCTCGAGATGGTACGGGCGCTCGAGCCGGATCTCCCCGGTGCCGGCGGCCTTGAGGTAGTACTTGTTGTCGAAGGAGCGGACGTGGCCCTGGAACTGGAAGCCGCGCATCTGGCGGATGGCATGCTCGTACATCTCGATCCGCCGGGCCTCGCCGTCGTAGACCCGGTGCAGGCCGACCGATTCGAAGAAGCGCAGGGCGAAGAGGGCGCCCAGGTCCCGGACCGCCTCGGCCCCGGCCTCGCGGGGCCGGCCGGCCCGGAGCGCCTTCACAGTCGCCGCCATCGGCCCGTCGGCGAGGGGGAGCCGTTTCTCCCAGATCTCGAGCTCGTCGAGCGCGCGGGCATCGAGCGGCTCGCCGCGCTGGCCGAGGAGCTGCCAGCGCGGCTTCATCAGGCTCCCGATCTCCTGCATCGGGAAGAGGGGAAGATCGCTCATCGTCCGCCTCCGTCCGGCCCCTCCAGGAGCTGGCGGGCCGCCGGCAGGACATGGAGCTTGCGGGTCGCGGGCTCCCACGGCAACAGATCGATCGGCGCCCCGTGGGAGAGCCAGACCGAGCTCGGGTGGAGCCGGTCCCGGACCGCCCGGACGATCCGGGCGACCTCCCCGGCGTCCTCGACCAGGGTGGTGCGGGGGTCGACGACCCCGAGTCCGATCCCCTTGTGCTCGAGGGCCATCGGAAGCTTCGCCACTTCGGTCTCGGCGAGATCGACGCCGACGACCCCGACCGCCAGGCGGGCGAGCAGCGGGGCCACGGGCGCGGCGTCGCCATGGTAGGTCCAGACGATCGAGGTCCCGCCCGAGAGCTGGTGGGCGATCGACTGGTACGCCGCCAGGACCGACTCGGCGGCGACGCCCTCCGGGGGCCGGTCGACGAGGAGCGGTTCCTGGAACTGGAAGGTCCGGTAGCCCTTCCCCCGGAGCTCCTTCACCTCCTCGGCGAGCAGCCGCCCGATCCGGTGGATGAGCGCCGAGTCGGGCTCGCCCGAGCGGTTGTCGAGCAGTCCGGTGAACGTGTAGGGGCCCGGCAGCAGGACCTTGGCGGCGGCGACCCCGGGGCCGGTGAGGGGCTTCGGGAGCCGGGCGGCCAACTCGCCCGGGCGCCGTTCGGGCGGGGTGTGGAGCACCGGGCGTCGGAAGAAGGTGTTGGTCTGGAACCACCGGGTGACCGGTCCCACGGTGAACCCGTCCCAGGTCTCGGCCAACGGACGGAAGAGATCCTGCCAGCGTAGGTAGCCCGCGGTCCGGGCGTCGAACCCGAGCCGTTCCTCGAGGGCGATCACCTCGGTCTCGGTCCGGGCGTACAGCTCCTCGAGCGCCTCGGCGGAGGTCCGGCCGCGATCGAAGTCCCGGGTGGCGGCCACGAGCGCCTCGGACCGGGGGAAGACGCTCGCGAGGCCGGTGTGCAACTGCATCGACCCCGCGAGGGGCGGCGAGGTTTAACGGTGGCGCCGCCTCGGGATCCTGCCGGGGAAGAAACCCCGTTGCGCGCGACGAAAAGGGCGGTATGGGCCCGGGGCGGATCCCCGCCGCCCGGCCGCCGGTCCCGCCTCGGCGGGGTTCCGGGGGAGGTCGGCGATTGCCGTAGACCGGATTCGACTCCGGCAAAGGGTTATTTACCCTCCGGCGACTCAAATCGAGCCATGGTGCAGGCGGAGCCGCCCGGCCGGCCCGCTCCCGGGAAGACGCCGCCCCGGCCGAGCCTCCCCGTTCCGGACGTGACGGAGGAGGGGGAGGGCGTCACCGAATCGATGGGCCGGCGCTCGGTCGAACTCGCCGGGTTCTACCACGGGAAGCTGGAGACCGTCCCGTCCGTACCGATCCGCTCACTCGCCGACTTCGCCCTCTGGTACACGCCCGGGATCGCCGCCGTCTCCCGGGCGATCGAGGCGGCACCGGACCGGTCGTTCGACCTGACCGGCCGATGGAACACGATCGCGATCGTCACCGACGGGAGCCGGGTGCTCGGGCTCGGCAACGTCGGGCCGGAGGCCTCCCTGCCGGTGATGGAAGGCAAGGCCCTGCTCTTCCGGTACCTCGGGGGCGTCAATGCGGTCCCGATCCCCCTGCGGATCGACTCGCCGGCCGAACTCATCGAGACCGTCGAGCGGATCGCCCCCGGTTTCGGCGGCATCAACCTGGAGGATATCGCCTCCCCGAAGTGCTTCGAGGTCCTCGAGACGCTGCAGGCGCGCCTGCCGATCCCGGTCTGGCATGACGACCAGCTCGGCACCGCGGCCTCGACCGTCGCCGGGCTTCTCAACGGGCTCGAGCTGACCGGACGGACGATCGGCCAGATCCGCACCGTCCTCCTGGGCGCCGGGGCGGCCAACCTGGTGACCGCCCGGCTCCTGGTGGCCCTCGGCCACGACCCCCACGCGATCTCGCTCGTCGACCAGCGGGGGATCCTGAACGCCGAGCGCGACGACATGGACGAGCTCATGCTCCGGAACCCGTGGAAGTACCGTCTCGCCCTGCAGACCGACGGCGGGGGCCGGTCCGGGGCGCTCGCCGACGCCCTCGCGGGGGCCGACGTGCTCCTCGCCGCCTCGCGGCCGGACCCCCATGCGATCTCGGCGGACGCGATCCGGAGCATGGCCGATGCTCCGATCGTCTTCGCGCTCGCCAATCCGGTGCCCGAGATCTGGCCGGAGGTCGCCCGGCGGGCGGGGGCGGCCGTGGTCGCGACGGGGCGGAGCGATTTTCCCAACCAGGTCAACAACTCCCTGATCTTCCCGGGGGTCTTCCGGGGCATCCTCGACGCGCGGGCCCGGTCCATCAACGACGAGATCGTGCTCGCGGCGGCCCGGGAGCTGGCGGCCCGGGCCCACGATCGCGGCCTCACGGCCGAGCACCTGCTGCCGACGATGGAGGAGCTGGAGGTCTTCCCCCACGTCGCGGCGGCCGTCGCCACGGCCGCGGTCGACCGGGGCGTGGCCCGGGTCACCCGGAGCCGGGCCGAGTTCCTCGCGATCGCGAAGGAACGGATGGCGCGCCCGGCCCGACTCATCGAGGCGATCGGCCGGTCGGGGCTGATTGCGCCGATGCCGCCCGCTTCCCCCGGCCGGTCCCTCTCGAAACCATGACGAAGGAAATCCCCCCGGTGCCCGCCCCGATGACCGCGACCGACGCGCCGAACATGCCGATCCATCTGAGGGCGGCCCGGCCGCAGGATGTGCCGGCGCTCGTATCGCTCCTCTTGAGGCTCAAGCGGCTCAACGAGGAGTTCGATCCGCTGCTCAAGGTCCGGCCCGATGCCGAGGCCCAGGCGACGGCCCTGCTGACCCAGGACCTCGCCGACCCGAAGGCGCTGGTCCTGGCCGCCGAGGGCGTGGGCGCGGACCGGGACCGGGTGGTCGGCCTCGTCCGCGCCCATCTGAGGGAACGGCTCTTCTACACTCCCGAGAACGAGGGGGTCATCCTGGACATCTACCTCCTGCCCCTCTACCGGCGCCGCGGAGTCGGCGAGTATCTCCTGAGGGAGACGGTCCAGGCGCTGAAGGCCCGGGGGGCCGGGATCGTGACGGCCGAGTTTCCGGCCCACAACGAGATCGCCACCCGGTTCTACGGCAAGCGGGGATTCCGGGCGGTCACCCTGGTCCAGGCGAAGTCCCTCTGACCGGTGCCCGCTGACCTTAACAATCCGGGCCTCCATGGGCCGGGCGTGTCGCCCCAAGCAGCCCCTCCGGTCCCGACCTACCTGCGCCGGGGGAAGGTCAAGGAGGTCTGGGAGGTTTCGCCGACCGAGCTCGAGTTCCGGTTCACCAACGACATTTCGGTCTTCGACAAGCACATCCCGAGCGAGATTCCGCACAAGGGCGAAACACTGGCCCGGACCGCCGCCCACTGGTTCGAGGTCTGCCGGCGGATCGGCGTGCCGCACCATTTCCGGGGTCTGGCCTCGCCGACCTCGATGCGGGTCGATCGGGTCCGGGTCGTCCCCCAGGTCCGCTCGCTCGGCCCGAATCCCCGCAACTACCTGATCCCGCTCGAGTTCATCGTCCGCTACTACCTGGCAGGGTCGATGTGGGACCGGGTCCAGTCCGGCCAGGCGTCGGCCGCCTCGCTCGGCTTTCCCGCCGGGAAGAGCCTGGTCTATGGCGAGCGGCTGCCCGACCCGCACTTCGAGATGACCACCAAGCTCGAGCCGGTCGACCGGCTGCTGACCGACGCCGAGGCCCGGGAGATCTCGGGCCTCGACGCCCCGGCGATCGCCGCCCTCCGGGAGACGATCCTCAAGATCGACGAGGCGATGCAGCAGGAGATCGCCCCGCGCGGGCTCCTCCATGTCGACGGCAAGAAGGAGTTCGGGATCCGCCACGACGGGGTCGCGATGGTCGTCGACACCTTCGGCACCGCCGACGAGGACCGGTTCTGGGACAAGGATGCCTACGACCGGGGCCGCCAGGTCGACTTCTCGAAGGAGTTCGTCCGGCAGCACTACCGCCAGACGGGGTACTACGACACGCTCCAGCGGGCCCGGGAGTCGGGGCAGCCCGAACCGCCGATCCCGCCGCTCCCACCGCTGCTGGTCGACGAGGTGAGCCGGCTCTACACCACCGTCTTCGAACGGCTGACCGGTTCGGCGTTCCAACCGACCCGTCCCGCCGGCGCCGGCTGATTCCGACCGAGCGGGTCCGGCCGCTCGGGCGGGTCGCTCGCCCGGCGTCGTGAGACGCGACCGTTCGCGAGCGCCCCGAGTTTCGGGGGCGCCTCCCGGTGGGGCCGACCCCCCGCGACGGACCGGGCACCGGTCAGGGCGTTCCGCACCGGGCGAACCCGCGTCGCGGCTCGACCGTGCCGACCGGGCCCGACCGATCGGACCCCCCGGGAATCCTCCGGCCCGGGTCCCGCCGTCTTTCCCCGCGCCCGGGGGCCGCACCGGGCGATGGCCACCGTGCAGGGAGGGAGGCCCCGCTCCCCCGGGCCAGGAAAACGGCGGCCGGCCGGAGCTCCTCCGAGCACACAACGGCCAAATACGGCCGCTACGGTGAACCGGTGCGGGCTTGTGGGGTAGTCTGGACTATCCTTTTGGCCTTCGGAGCCAAAGACCTGGGTTCGAAACCGGCCGGTTCGGTCGGCGAAATTCCCAGCAAGCCCGTACGGTCGACGGCTAGCCGAAGTACCCGGGCGAGGTCGGCGGATCGCGCCGCTTCTCCTCCTCGGCCAGGTGGGCCTCGACGATATCGATCGCGAGCACGGCCGAGAGCGGGACGAGGCGGATCCGGCCCTTGGGATCGGGCGGCGTGCCGTCGAGCTCGACGGAGAGGCAGTTGTCCCCGGCGATCGAGACCAGCCCCCGGAAGGTGCCGTGGGATTCGATCGCGGTCCGGTCCGGGCCGGCCGACCGGAGGTGGATCCGCGAGCCGGCCGTCAGCTGGACGGTCGCCTTCTTCGACTTCTCGGCCGGCGGGGGGCTCATCGGCTCGACCCCCGGGCGTGGGCGACGGTCGGAGGAGCGGCGGGTGTGGGGCGGCTGCGCTCCTGATCCAGCAGCTCCTGGAGATGATTGACCGAGTCGCGGTATCGGCGCAGCGCGTTCTGGGCATGCGCTTCGGCGAAATCCCACGCCCGGGCGACGCTTCCATACCGCAACCGGTAGGCCTTGCGGCCCTTCTCGCCGTTCACCTCGGCCACCTCTTCGAGCAGATCCAGGCTCTTGAGCTTGTTAACGTGTCGGTAGACGGTCGACCGGGAGGCGCCCAGGCGGGCCATGAGCTCCTCGACATACCAGGCGCGTTCGGGCTCCTTGAGCAGGCACTCCCGGAGCAGTCGGTACGCCGCGCCCTTCTCGACCGGCCCGTCGACGACCCGACCGTCGTCCCCTTCGGGCAGATAGCCGACCAACCGGAGGAACTCGCGGAGCACTTCGTCCGGATCGGTGAGCGGCGTGAGGGGGGTCGCGTACTTGAGGAGGAGTTCGAACGGCATCCGCCTCCGGCCCAAGGCGGCCCGGATAATAAACCGGCCTAGCGGGGGCGACCCGGGGAGGCCCGCGGCCCCGTGCTCGGAGGGGCCGGCCGGCCCGGAAACCGATATGCAAGGCCGGCGTCTTCCGGGGCCATGAGTTCCTTCGATCTGGTCGCTCCGGCATCCGAGGAGGAGGCGGTCGCCTGGCTCGCCCGGGCCCCGACCGGCGAAACGGCGGTCCTCGCGGGCGGCACCGACCTCCTGAACGATCTCGAGGAGCAGCGAATCGCCCCCCGCCACCTGCTCTCGTTGCGCCGCCTGCCGTGGAACCGGTGGAGCTGGACCGGCCCGGCGCTCACGATCGGCAGCACCACCCCGCTCGTCGATCTGGAGTACGATCCGAAGATCCGGTCCGAGTTCCCCGGTCTCATCGGGGCGATCGAGGCGGTCGGGAGCGTCGCGTTGCGCGCCCGGGCCACGCTCGGAGGCAACCTCGGCCGCAGCGGCTCCGCTTCCGATCTCATCCCCATGCTGCTCGCCCTCGATGCGAGCGCCGAGATCGTCGGCCCGTCGGGCCGGCGCTCGGTGCCGGTCGATGCCCTGGTCGTCGCCTCCCGCCGGCCGGCGCTCGACCCGGGGGAACTGATCCGCTCGGTCCTCCTCCCGGAGCCCCGGGCGTCGGCGTATCTCTGGCAGCGCATCCGCCCGGCCCAGGACGTTTCCCACGTCGGCGTCGCGGCGGCCTTCTCGCCCGGCGACGGACGCTGGCGCATCGCCCTCGGCGGCGTGCCGCCGCGGGCGATCCGGATCCACCCCGGGGCCTCGGAGCTGCCGGGGCGGCCGTCGAAGGCGGCGCTGGAGGCGGCGGCCCGGCGGGCCGCCGAGCGCCTGCCGCTCGCCACCGATCTCCGCGCGACCGGGGAGTACCGGCGCCTCGTCGCCCACGCCCTGGTGATCCGGGCCGTCGAGGCCGCCGGAGCGATGCGGGAGGGCGCCCCATGAGCGCCGTCCCGGCGGCGCTCAAGGTGAACCACCGACCGGTCGATCTGGAGGGGGTGCCCGCGGACGAGCGGCTCCTCGACACGCTGAGATGGCGGCTCGAGCTCCGGGGAACGAAGGAGGGATGCCGGTCGGGAGGCTGCGGGGCCTGCACGGTGCTCGTCGACGGACGGCCGACCCTCTCCTGCCTCACCCTCACCCGGGAGCTGGACGGCCGGGAGGTCACCACGATTGAGGGCGCCCCGGACCACCCCGCCGGCCGGGCCGTCCTCGAGGCGTTCGAATCCGAGGGGGCGGTCCAGTGCGGCTACTGCACGCCGGGGTTCGTCATGGCCCTCACGGGTTTCCTCGGCCGGACGCCCCGGGGGCACCGCTCGACCGAGCGGCTCCTCCGGGAACTGCAGGGGAACCTGTGCCGGTGCACCGGTTACGCGGCGATCGCCCGGGCGGTCGACCGGGCCGGTCGGGAGGCCCCATGAGCGGCGCCGGCCGGGCGGACGCGCCCGTGAAGCTCCGGGGCGCCGCCGTCTACGGGACCGACCTCTCGGCCGAGGGGATGTACTGGGGGGCGTTGGTGCCCTCTCCGATCGCCCACGGCCGGATCCGTTCGATCGACCTGGCTCCCGCCCGGGCGCTCCCCGGGGTCGTCGCGATCGGCGCCGACGAGGTCGCCGGGCTCCTGCCGAAGGGCGCGGCCGCCGAGACCCCGATCTTCCCGAAGGAGGAGGTTGTCTACCGAGGCCAGCCGGTCGCGGCCGTGGCCGCCCCGACCCGGGCGCTCGCCCGGGAGGCCGCCCGGAAGGTCCGGGTGGACCTCGAGCCGCTCGAGATCTGGGGATCGATCGACACGCTCCTCCCCGAGTGGCCCGGGGCCGACCCGCCCCGGATCGGCGCTCTGAACGCCCATGTCCATGCGCGCCACGGCGACCTGGAGGGCGCCTTCCGCTCGGCCGACTTCGTGCTCGCCGAGACGTACCGGACCTCGGGGGTCCACCAGGTGCCGATCGAGCCGCACGCCTGCCTGGCCCGGGTCGACGGGGAGCTCTGGACGGTCGAGACGTCGACCCAGACCCCGTTCGGCTGCCGGGAGGATCTCGCGTCGATCCTCGGGATCCCCGAGCCCCAGCTGGTCGTCCGAGGGTCGTGGGTGGGCGGAGCGTTCGGGTCGAAGGGGTCGGCGCTGCTCGAGCCGTACGCGCTCCTGCTCGCGAAGGCGTCGGGCCGTCCGGTCAAGCTCCAGTTGAGCTACCCGGAGGAGTTCCGGCTCGGACGGAGCACCCTCCCGTCGGTCATCCGGATCGAGTCGGCGGTCCGGGACCGCCGGGTGGTCGGCCGCCGGGTCCGGTTGGTCCTCGACACCGGCGCGTCGCTGCCCGGCCGCGACTTCACGCTCGGCTACTCGGCCGGCTTCCTCCTCGGCCCGTACTCCATCCCGGCGGTCGAGGTCGAAGGGTATGCTCTGCGGACCCACAAGCCGCCGTTCGGCCCCCACCGGGCCCCGTTCGTCCCCCAGTGCACCTTCGCGGTCGAGTCCCACACCGACCATCTCGCGCACCGGCTCGGGATCGACCCGGTCGAGTTCCGCCGCGCCTCGGTCTGGACGGAAGGCGCGACGACCGGCCTCGGCCAGACGGTCGGGCCGTTCGGCCTCGACGCGGCGCTCGCCCGGGCTGCCGAGATCGTCCGCGAATGGCGGGCGACCGGTCCGCCCGGGCACGGGATCGGGGTGGCCGGCGGCTTCTGGTCGACCGGCACCGGAGCGGGGGGCGAGGCCCGGCTCCGGCTCACGCCGACCGAGCTGGAAATCGAGCAGGGCGAGCGGGAGATCGGCAGCGGCAGCGTGATCCGGGGCATCGCGGTCGGGGTCGAACAGCGGCTCGGGCTCGACGCGGGCGCGGTCCGGGTCGCCTACCTCGACACCGCCACCGCGCCGTTCGACTCCGGCGTCTTCGGCAGCCGGACCGTCGGCGCCCTCGGCCAGGCGGCCGAGAAGGCGGCCGATGCGCTCCGGACGGAACTGGGCCGACGGTGCGGGGTCTCGGGGGCCGCCGCCGAGCAGATCCGGCTCCGTCCGAGCCCGGAGGGACTCGTCGTCGATCTCGGCGACCGCCGCCGGGCGGTCCGGGAGCTCCTGACCCCGGAGGAGCTCGCCCGGGGCGGGCTGCGGGTCGAGGGCCGGCACTACGGCCGATCGGGAACGATCGACGAGCGGCGGGTCCTCGAGGGCAGCTTCCATCCGTTCAACGACTTCGTCGGCGCGGCCCACGTCGCCGAGGTCGCGGTCGATCCCGAGATCGGCTCGGTCGAGGTGGTCCGGTACGCCGCCATCCATGACGCCGGCCGGGTCGTCGACCCGACCACTGCCCGGGCGGGAATCGAAGGGGGCGTCGCGATGGGGATCGGCACCGCGCTCCTCGAGGAGACCCAGTGGGGCGCCGACGGGCGCCTCGAGAATCCGAGCCTCCTCGACTACCGGCTGCCCACCCTCGCCGAGGTCCCCCCGATCCAGGTCGAGTTCATCGAGGGGTACCCCGGCGCCGGACCCCGGGGTGCGAAGGGGCTCGGCGAACCTCCGATCGTGCCGGTGCCGGCGGCGATCGCGAACGCGATCTTCGACGCCCTCGGGGTCCCGGTCGGGGAGCTTCCCATGACCTCCGAACGCGTCGCCCGAGCGCTTAAGCGCCTGTGAACCTCCCTCGGGGCATGCCGATCCAGCCCAAGGATCTCGCGACGGTCCTGGCGTCGTACCCGGACCGGCCGTGGGTCGGCACGGTCGGCTCCCACTCGGCCCTGGATGTCGCCGATGGGGCGGTCCAGGAAGGCTTCCATACGGTCGTGCTGGGCCAGCAGGGCCGGGACGCCCCCTACCGCCAGTACTACCGCGCCCACCGGACCGCCTCGGGAGAATTGGAGCGCGGCTGCGTCGACGAGGTCTGGTCGTACCCCCGGTTCGCGGACCTGGCCGCGCCGGCCGCCCAGGAGCGGATGCGCGCGCGGGGCGTGCTGCTGGTCCCGAACCGCGCCCTGAGTTCCTACCTGCCGCTCCCGACCCTCGAGGAGGAGCTCCGGGTGCCGATCGTGGGGTCGCGCCGGCTCCTGCGGATCGAGGAGCGGACCGAACGGGAGAACTACTACACCCTGCTCGTCGCCGCCGGGATCCCGATCCCGGCCGAGGTGCCCGCCCCCGACGCGATCGACGGGCTCTCGATCGTCAAGCTCCCCCACGCGACGAAACGGCTCGAACGCGGCTTCTTCACCGTCGCGAGCGCCGACGAGTACCGGGCGAAGTCGGCCCGGCTGATCGCCGAGGGGGTGATCCGGCCGGACGATCTCGCCCGGGCCCGGATCGAGCGGTACGTCCTGGGCCCGGTCTTCAACTTCAATTACTTCTTCTCGCCGCTCGTCCCCCGGGCCGACGGCCTCGAACTCCTCGGGGTCGACGAGCGCCGGGAGAGTTCGCTGGACGGCCTCGTCCGGCTGCCGGCCGCGCAGCAGCTCGAGCTGAGCGCCGCGGCCCGGATCCCCGAGTACACGGTCGTGGGGCACGGGACGCTCACGGTGCGCGAATCGATCCTGGAGGAGGTCTTCCGTCTCGGCGAACGGTTCGTCGAGGCCGCCCGGTCCTGGGCCCCGCCCGGCATCCTCGGCCCGTTCTGCCTGCAGACCTGCATCGACCGGGACGGGCACCTGACCGTCTTCGACGTGGCGGCCCGGATCGGGGGCGGGACCAACGTCCACCTGGCGCTCGGCCATCCCTACGGCAACGCGCTCTGGCGGACCCCGATGAGCACCGGGCGGCGGATCGCCCGGGAGATCCGCCGGGCCATCGACGAGGACCGGCTGAAGGAGATCGTCACATGACCGGACCCGCCGCGCCGGCGCCGCTCCAGCGCACCGCCCTCCACCCCTTCCACGTCGCCCGAGGGGCCCACCTGGTGCCGTTCGCCGGCTGGGAGATGCCGCTCTACTACTCCAGCATCCTGGCCGAGCACCGGGCGGTTCGCACCGGGGTCGGGCTCTTCGACGTGAGCCACATGGGCCTCGTCACGGTCGACGGGGCGAGCGCGCCCGCCCTCCTCGCCCGCCGGACGACGGCGAACGTCGGCCGGCTGGCCCCGGGGCAGGTGAAGTACACCTTCGCCCTCGAATCGACCGGCCACATCATCGACGATCTCCTGATCACCCGCCTCGACGACGGCGGCGACGCCCCGCCGCGCTTCCTCGTGGTGCCGAACGCGAGCCATGCGGCCGAGGTGACCGAGATCCTCCGGCAGCACCGCCGCCCGGACACCCGGATCGCGCTCTGGAACCCGAAGGTCTCGATCCTCGCGGTCCAGGGCCCCCGGGCGCCGGCCCTCCTCCGGGAGCTCTACGGGTGGGATCTCGATCCGATCCCGTTCTACCACGCCCGGTACTTCCCGGACGGGGCGGCCCGGGGCGACGCCGGCCGGATCGGGGGAACCGTTCCGGACGATCTGGCGCACGGGATCCTCGTGAGCCGGACCGGCTACACCGGCGAGCGCGGCTTCGAGCTGTTCGTCGACGCCCGCCGGGCGGTCGCCGAGGCCGAGCGGCTGGTGGCGGCCGGCGCGACGCCGGCCGGGCTCGGGGCGCGGGACACGCTTAGGCTCGAGAAGGGCTACCTCCTCTCGGGCCAGGAGTTCCACCGGGACCGGACCCCCATCGAGGCGGGCCAGGACCGGTTCGTCGAGTTCGACCACCCGTTCTTCGGCCGGTCGGTCCTCGAGTCGCAGCTCGCCGCGACCGACGGGGAGCGGCTCGTCGGCCTCGTCGTCGACACGCCGGGAGCGATTCCCCGGCACGGCACGCCGGTCCGCCGGGGGGACCGGCCGGCCGGGATCGTCACGAGCGGGGGGATCTCCCCCGCCCTGGGCTACGGGATCGCGCTCGCCTACGTGGCCCGCGAATGGACCGCACCGGGCACCGAACTCACCCTCGAACTGCGCGGCCGGGGGGTCCCGGCGAAGGTGGTCCGTCTGCCGTTCCTCAAGAGCCCGAAGGCGTCTCCCGCATGACCCGCCGGCGCCCGTCCGCGGGACGGACCGCGGGCCTCGACGATCTGGTCCGCCGGGCCCTCGAGGAGGACCGCTGGCGGAGCGACCGGACGACCTCCCGGCTGTTCGCGTCGCCCGTCCCGTCGGAGGGGCGGATCCGCGCCCAGGCCCCGGGGATCCTCTCGGGGATCGCGGCCGCCCGGGCGGCGGCCCGCCGGGCCGGGCTCCGGGTGGTCCGGTCGGCCCGGGACGGCGACCGGGTGCGGCCCGGCGCGACCGTGCTGGTCGTCCGGGGCGACGGCCGGGCGATGCTCGCGATCGAGCGGACGGTCCTCAACTTCCTCCTGCATGCGAGCGGGATCGCCACCGCGACCGCCCGGGCGGTCCGCGCCGGCCGCGCCCGCGGAAGGGGCCGGGGGATCGAGGTCTGGGCGACCCGCAAGACCCTCCCGGGGCTTCGGGACCTCGAGAAGGCCGCGGTGGTCCACGGCGGGGGACGGCCGCACCGCCGCGACCTCTCCGACGCGGTGCTGCTCAAGAACAACCACCTCGCCTTCCTGCCGATCGCCGAGGCGGTCGCCCGGGTCCGTCGCTCGGCCCGCCGCGGCGAGACGATCCAGGTCGAGGTCCGGTCCCGGGCCGAGGCGATCGAGGCGTTCCGGGCGGGGGCCCGCTGCTTTCTGATCGACAACGCCGGTCCGGCGGAGGTCCGGCGCATCGTCCGGGAGCTCCGGTCCCATCGGGCCCGGGTCTGGATCGAGGTCTCGGGCGGGATCACCCCGGCGTCGATCGGCCGGTACCGCCGGACCGGCGCCGATGCGGCGAGCCTCGGCGCCCTGACCCATTCCGCAGCGGCGCTGCCCTTCCACATGCAGATCCGGCCGGTGCCCGGCCCGCGCGGGCCCCTCCGGCGGGGCCCTCTCCCGCGTCGAGGCTGAGGGCCGGCCCCCGGGCGGCGGGAGGCCCGGGCGGCCGTGAACCCCTCGGAGGGCTTCGCCCGTTCCGGGCCCCCGGGCCGCGCCGGCGTGGGCCGGTCGCCGGCCCACCGTCCAGCGTTCAGGGGGAGCCGCCTCGGCAAGAACCCGTTCGACCGTGGGCGTCCGTGGAGGAAGCATGCCGGCCGTGACCCCCACCGGACGCCGCGCCACCGTCGAAGCATTCACCCGGCCCGACGGGCTCCCCACCTACTCCCTGGTGCCCGTACGGGGGCCGGACGGTGAGATCCTGGACGCGTACCGCGCGGTTCGGCGCGACGACCACCGCACCATCGTGTCGGTCGTCTCCGCGAAGTACGGCCTCGTCGGGCACCGGGAGGTGGCCCAGGCGGTCGACCGGGTGGGCGCGGCCCTCGAGCCGCCCGAGCCCGGCGCGCTCACCTCCGCCTTCCCCCGGCGGTCGATCCGGCTCTACTCGGGAGGGCGTCGGATGGAGATCAAGCTGGTCGTCGGCCGCCGGTTCACCCTCGGTGAGGGGGAGGCGCTGTACCCGGGGCTGCGGGTGCTCAACTCGCTCGACGGCTCCTGGGCGGTCCGGGTGTCGGGGTTTGCGGTGCGGCTCGCCTGCCAGAACCAGCTCTACGTCGACCGCGGGAACGTGGTCGAGTGGCGGGAGCTCCACCTCGCGCCGGAAGCCGACCTGCTCGCCCAGCTGGGTCGGGCCATCCACGAGTTCCTGGGCCGGTTTGCGGACGGCCTGAGCCTCTACACCCGGGCGATGCACGAAGAGATCCTCGCCTCGGACGTCGAGCCGGCGCTTCGGGCGCAGGGGGTTCCCGGGGTCCACGCGGCGACGATCGGAGCGCGGGTCGCGGTCGAGGCGAGCCATGTCGCGTTCCGGAGCCGGTGGGCCGCCTACCAGGTGGCCACCGCCTACCTGACGCGGGAGCTCCGGGTCAATCCCGACCGCGAGCGGCAGCTGGAGCGGGCCGTGGCGCGGGCGCTCCTCCGGCCGGCCGCCTGAGCGGCGTCGTGCCGCCGCGGGCGGCCGTCGAGGGGGCCGGGAAGCGAGGGCCACCTTCCCCGGGGCGCTTTTATGGGTCCGACCCCCCTTGAACCGGGTCGGGAGGTCCGGTGCGGATGTCGATCGTCCAGGAGATCCAGCGGCTCAAGGAGGCCCGCCATGCCGTCCTCCTCGCCCACAACTACCAGCGGCCCGAGGTCCAGGACGTCGCCGACGAGGTCGGCGACTCGCTCTACCTTTCGAAGCGGGCGCTCGAATCGGATCGGGAGGTGATCTGCTTCGCCGGGGTCCGGTTCATGGCGGAGACCGCCAAGATCCTGAACCCCGGACGGACCGTCCTGCTGCCGGACCTCAAGGCCGGCTGCAGCCTGGCCGACGCGATCACCGCCGACCAGCTCCGCGCCTGGAAGCGGGAGCACCCGGGCGCGGTCGTCGTGGCGTATGTGAACACCTCCGCCGAGGTGAAGGCGGAGTCGGACTACTGCTGCACCAGTTCGAACGCCGAGAGGGTCGTCCGCTCCATCCCCGAGGACCGGGAGATCCTCTTCCTCCCGGACATGTTCCTCGGCGACTACGTGCGACGCCGGACCGGCCGGAAGATGCATCTCTGGGTCGGCGACTGCCACGTCCACACCCGGATGCGGCCGGGCGACCTCGCCGAGGCGCGGGCGGCCCATCCGGGCGCCCCGATCGTCGCCCACCCGGAGTGCGGCTGCGCCTCCGAGGCGCTCCCCCAGGTCGACCGGGTGCTCTCGACCGACGGCATGATCCGGTTCGCCCAGGAGACCCGGGCGCCCGAAGTCCTCGTCGCCACCGAGATCGGCATCCTCCACCGGATGCGGCGGATCAACCCGACGACCCGGTTCACCCCGATCGACGCGAAGACCGTCTGCCCGTTCATGAAGGAAATCGACCTCGTCGACATCCGCGACTCGCTCCGCGACCTCCGGCACGTCATCGACGTCGCGCCGGACGTGGCCGCGCGGGCGCGGCGCGCGCTCGACCGGATGATCGCCGCGTAGGCGGTCGGACGGCCGGGGGCCCGACCTCGGGCCCCGCAGCCGCATTGACGATCTCGGCCGGGGTCGCCCCGGCCCGGCGGGCATAGCGCAGCGCGACGGAGCCGATCGGGGCGTCGGCGTCCTCGCCGATCCCGGTCGGGACGAGGAGCCGGGCGCCGGATCCGATTCCCCGGCGGGCGGCCTCCGGGTCCAGCCGCTCGGAGGACGGTCCCACCTCGAAGGCGACCGGCCCGGGCGCCCCCCCGGGCGGGGCCGGGGATCCGAAGGTGGGGACCGAGCGGAGGTGGACTCGGGCGATCGGCGCCGCCCCGACGGGGCGGAGCGGCCGGAGCTCGACGCCGCCCTCCGGGGCGTCGGGCCGGGCGACCTCCTCGAGCGGGTAGATCGTGACCCCGGCCGACGGGCGGTTGAGCGCCTCGAGGAGCGCCGGGGGGAGCTCCGTCCCCCGGCCGTCCGGCCCGGGGGCCCGGACGACGATCCCGAGGTAGCGGAGCCCCCGGGCCCGGGCCGACTGCCCCAGCCTCTCGAGGGCCTCCGGGCCCGCGTCGGGCGGAAGGTGAAGATGGAGGTCCCCCCGGAGATCGGCCGCCTCCACGAGCCGGGGCAGCCGGCCGGCCTCCGCCGCCTCGATCTCCCCCCGGTCCTCCCGGATCTCGGCCGGGATCCAGGGCAGTCCGACCGCCCGGTACACCTCCTCCTCGGTGGCGCCGGCGATCCGCGTGTCGCCCCGGAAGACCCCGTACTCGTTGATCTTGAGTCCGAGCGCCGCGGCCCGGCGGCGCAGCCGGACGTTGTGGTCCTTGGATCCCGTGAAGTACTGCTCGGCCGCCCCGAACGATCCGGGATCGACGACCCGAAGATCGACCGCCAGCCCGTCGCGGAGCCGGACCGTGACCCGGGTCGGACCGCGAAGGACGACGGCGCCGATCTCCGGGAAGCGGACGAACCGTTCGAGCGCCGCCGCCGGCGCCCGGGAGGCCACCAGGAAATCCAGGTCGCCGACGCTCTCCCGGCCCCGCCGGTAGCTCCCGGCGACGACGGCCCGGTCGACCGACGGGTCCTCGACGAGCCAGCGGCGGAGCGCCTCGGCCCGGGGGACGATCTCCACGAGGGCCCGTCGCCCGCCGGTCGATCCGGTCCGGCCGAGGGCGAGGGCCGATCGGAGGGCGGCGATCCGGGTCGGCCCGAAGCCGGCCGCCCCCTGGAACCGGCCCTGGTCGAGCGCAGCCTCGAGCTCGGCGGGCCCCTCGATGCCGAAGTCGATCCAGAACCGGCGGGCGGTCCGCGGACCGATCCCCGGGAGGGCCATGAGCCCGCGGACCCCTTCGGGGGTCGAGGCCCGGAGCCGATCCCGGTAGGCGATCCGGCCGGTCGCGAGGTACTCCCGCACCTTCGTCTCGATCGCCGGTCCGATGCCGGGAAGCTCGCCGAGCCGACCCTCCCGGGCCCGGGCCAGAAGCTCGGGGCCGATCGGTTCCAGGCTCCGGGCCGCCCGCCGGTACGCCTCGGGCTTGAACCGCTCGCCGGCGAGGTCGAGCAGGTCGGCGATCTCCCGGAGCGCTTCGACGAGCGCCGCCGGATCGGGCGGTGTCCCGGAGGGTTCGTCCCGCGCCGGCATCGACCCTTCGGGCTACGGCAGCGCCGGCGCCTCGATCCAGACGCGCCGCTCGACGGTCCGGAAGCCGAGCGCATCGTAGAGGTCCCGGGCCTCGAAGTTGTCCTCCCGGACCCAGAGGCCGACCCGGGCCCGGGCGGCGTAGGCGGCCTGGATCCCGGCGGCGGTGAGTCCGAGGCCGAGGCCGCGGTTGCGGGCCTCGGGCGCGACGTAGACCCCCCCGAGGACCCAGAGGGTCGGGAGCCGGACCTGCGCCCGGGCGATCCCCAGGAGCGCGCCCCGGTCGAACGCCCCCCAGACCAGGTCGTGGGCCAGGTCGACCTTCGCATACCCCGAGACGATCGGGTCGTTCTGCCGGGCGACCCACCGCAGCAGCGCCTCGGAGTCGGCCGGCCCGAGCCGTCGGATCCGCGAATCCGGCTCGGGGAGCTGCCGGCTCTTCCCGTCGCGGATCTGGCCGAGGATCGGGGCGGCGGACGGTGCCCGGAGCGTCGCCTGGGCCTCCGCGGCCCGGGCCTCCGGGACGATCGCGACCGCCGGGGGCGGCGGCAGGTGCGGCGTGAGGCACCGGGCCCGGTAGTCGTCGCCGACCCAGTGGACGACGGGGAGGGCCGGGTTCCCTTGCCAGAAGAGGAGGTAGGCGAGCGTGGCCCCCGACGGATCCCGGCAGGAAAGGAACCGGATCCGCTGCGGGTGCTCGTCCAGGTCCCAGACGGCAAAGGCGTGGGTGAGCGGCTCCGCTGCGAACGCCCGGGCGAGCCACTCCCGGTCGATTCCGGGCCGGACCATTCCCTCGGACGCCACGGACGCCCCAGGCCGGCGGGGTAGTTCTCTCATTCGCCCTCGGGGTCCCGGGGGGAAACCGTAAAGGAGCGGAGGCCATGCCCGAAGGGTGGGCGGCTCCCGGATCTCGCCGGAGCTCCCGGCCCATCTCGAGCGGCTCTACGGGGCCTTTCCCTTCGACCGGTCCCTCGCGCAGGATCCGCTCGGGATGATCCGGCCCTGGGCGACCGATCTCCGCTCGGCCGAGACGCTCGGGGTCCTCGCCTCGGTCCTCGCGATCGGCACCACCGCGTCGATCCGCACTTCGATCGGGCGGCTGTTGACGATCGCCGACGGCGCCCCCGCCGCGCTCATCGAACCGGACGAGGCCGGCCGGATCGCCCGCGAGCTCCGCGGCTTCCGGCACCGGTGGATCCGGGGGGACCAGATCGGGACCCTGTTGGGCCGGCTCGCCGACCTGGCCGGGACCGGCCGGAGCCTCGAGTCGGTCTTCAGCGGGGGCTTCGAGGCCGGGGGGTTTGCGGAGGGGCTGGACGCGCTGGCCCGGGCGCTCCGGGGCCCCGAGGGCTCCCGGACCCCCCCGGGGTACCGCGCGCTCTTCCCCTCGCCGCTCGACCCCTCCCGGAGCGCGTGCAAGCGGCTCACCCTCTTCGTCCGCTGGATGCGGCGGACCGGATACCCGGACCTCGGCCAGTGGCACCGGGTCCCGACCGGGGAGCTTCGGATCCCCCTCGACCTCCACGTCTACTGGATCGCCTACCATCTCGGGCTCACCCGTCGCCGGACCCGCACCTGGGCGACGGTCGAGGAGGTGACCGGGGCGCTCCGGCGGATCGACCCGCGGGACCCGATCCGGTTCGACTTCGTGCTCTGCCACACCGGCATCTCGGGCGACTGCCCGAAGCGCCGGGACCTCGCGATCTGCGGACCGTGCGCGGTCCGTCCGGAGTGTCGACTCTGGCGGGGGGCCCGGTGACCGTCCCCGGCGGGGGGTCCCGGCCGGGGGATCCGGGGCTCTGGGAACGGTTCCGGGCGATCCGGCCGCGCCTCACCACCCAACGCCTCCGGCTGCCGCCCCCGGTCCGGCGGGGGCACCGGGCCGACCGGGTCACCCTGAACGAGCAGACCGCCCGACGGGAGATCCGGCCCGGGCCGGGCGGGTCGGTCGAGGTCGTCGTCGACTCCGGTCCGCTCGGCGCGCTCCTGCTCCTCCTCGAGTGGGACGACCGGAACGAGCCCCCGGTCTTCCGGCCGGTCGATCGGGGCGAGCCGGCGTTCCCGGAGGGGGCGATCGTCGCCCGGTTCGGCGGGCCGCCGGCCGACTCCCTGCCGGCGAAGCAGATCGTCGACCTCGCCCGGTTCGCCCTGCCCTGACGAGGCGCCCGACCGGTCTCAGGAGCAGCCGCTCGTCGCCCCGCAGACCGTGCAGGCGTAGCAGGTGCCCGACCGGACCATGATCCCGCCGCAGATGTGGCACGACGGCGCGTCGTCGCTGGTGCCCCCCCCGGAGGGCGGGGCGAAGGCGTCGAGCGGTTTAGTCTCGAAGCGGACCGTCGCCGACGGGCTCGACGGCTTCCCGGCCGGGGCGGCGCCGTGGCCGTTCCCCTCGCCGTTCTCGAGGCCGATCGCGCGCCGCTCCTCCTCCGAGAGGAACTCGTTGGCGAGCCAGCGGGCGACGTAGTCCGGGATCGACTTCGCGAACCGGATCTTGGGGTTGTTGGTGGCGCCGGCCGGTTCGAACCTCAGGTGGGCCAGCTTCCGGACGAGATCCTTGAGCGGGACCCCGTGCTGGAGCGCCATCGACATCGAGATCCCGAGGGAGTCCATGAGGCCGTTGACCGTCGACCCCTCCTTCGTCACCCGGAAGAAGATCTCGCCGACCCGGCGGTCCGGATAGAGCCCGACCGTGACGTAGCCGTCGTGCCCGCCGACCTGGAAGTGGTGGGTGATCGCCTGCCGCTCGTCCGGCAGCCGCTCCCGGGCCGGACCGCGGGGGCCGACCGGGGCGCCGGCCCGGCCCTTGCCGGTCTCGTACGGCTGGGACGCCTTGCAGCCGTCCCGGTACAGCGCGACCGACTTGATGCCGAGCCGCCACGCCTCCTGGTAGATCTTCTCGATCTCCTCGACAGTCGCGTCGTGGGGCAGGTTGATCGTCTTCGAGGCGCCGCCGGAGAGGAACGGCTGGACCGCGCCGAGCATCTTGAGGTGGCCCATCGGGGCGATCGTCCGGTGGCCGCCCGCCGGGGCGAGGGCGCAGTCGAAGACCGGGAGGTGCTCGGGACGCAGGCCGGGCGCGCCCTCGATGGTGCCGACCGTCTCGATGTGGCGGACGATCCCCTCGATCGCCGCGGGGGCGTAGCCGAGGACCTTCAGGGCGTCCGGGAGGGTGCGGTTGACCATCCGGATCGATCCGCCGCCGACCAGGTTCTTGGTCTTGACCAGGGAGAGCTCCGGTTCGAGCCCGAGCGTGTCGCAGCCCATCAGGAGCCCGATCGTGCCGGTCGGGGCGATGACCGAGATCTGCGCGTTGCGGTAGCCCCAGAGCTCGCCCGCCTTCACCGTCTCGTGCCAGCGGTCGGCCGCCGCCTCGGCGTACGGGGTGATCCGCGGATCGACCTTCCCGATCCGGTCGGCGGCCGCCGCGTGCTTGCCCATGACGCGGAGCATCGGGGCCCGGTTCTTCGAAAAGCCGGCGAACGGCCCCATCCGACGGGCGATCTCGGCGCTCGTGTGGTAGCCTTCGGCCGAGAGGAAGGCCGCCAGCGCGGCGGCGAGCGACCGTCCGCCGTCCGAGTCGTAGGCGAGCCCGTAGTGCATGACCAGCGAGCCGAGGTTGGCAAAGCCGAGGCCGAGCGGCCGGAAGTCGTGGGAGTTCTGGGCGATCGTCGGGGTCGGGTAGCTCGACGCGTCGACGACGATCTCCATCGCGAGGATCATCGTGCGGATCGCCTGGCGGTAGAGCTCGAGGTCGAACCCGCCGCGGGCATCGAGGAACTTCATCAGGTTGATCGAGGCGAGGTTGCACGCGGTGTCGTCGAGGAAGAGGTACTCGCTGCAGGGGTTCGAGGCGTTGATCCGGCCGGACATCGGCGAGGTATGCCAGTCGTTCGTGATGTCGTCAAACTGGACGCCGGGGTCCCCGCACCGCCAGGCGGCGAGGGAGAGCTTCCGCCACAGGTCGCGGGCCCGGTAGGTCGCGGCGACCGAGTGGTCGGTCCGGTTGTAGGTCTTCCACTCGCCGTCGCGCACGACCGCCTCCATGAAGGCGTCGGGGATCCGGACCGAGTGGTTCGCGTTCTGGTAGGCGATCGAGGCGTAGGCGCTGTCCGGGTCGGTCCCGTCGAAGTTGGCGGAGTAGCCCTCCCGGATCAGGGCGAGCGCCTTGTCCTCCTCCTTGACCTTGGACTCGATGAACTCGACGATGTCGGGGTGGTCCATGTTGAGGATCACCATCTTCGCGGCCCGGCGGGTCGTCCCGCCGCTCTTGATGACCCCCGCGAGCGCGTCGAAGGCCCGCATGAACGAGACCGGGCCCGAGGCGATCCCGCCGCCGCTCAGCCGTTCGTGGCTGCCGCGCAGCGCCGAGAGGTTGGAGCCCGTGCCGCTGCCGCCCTTGAAGAGGCGGCCCTCGCTCGCCGCCAGGTTCAGGATCGAGTCCATGTCGTCGCCCACCGACTGGATGAAGCAGGCCGAGCACTGCGGGACCTCCCGGACCCCGACGTTGAACCAGACGGGGCTGTTGAACGCCGCCATCTGGTGGACCATCAGGTAGGCGAGGCTCTCCTCGAGGGTGGTCGCCTCCTCGGGGGTGTCGAAGTAGCCGAGCTCGAGCCCCTTCTGGGCGATCCAGTGGCAGACCCGGCGGATCATCCCGTCGATCGAGTTCTCGCGCCGGCCGGCGATGATGCGGAAGTACTTCGACGCCGCGATGTTGATCGACGTCTCCGACCAGGTCGCGGGGGCGTGGATCCCCTTGAGCTCGAAGATCGTCGCGCCCTCCGCGTTCTTGATCACCGCGTCGTGGTGCCGCCAGTCGACCGTGTCGAAGGCGGTCTTCCCCCGGGGGACGAGCCGGGGGACGGGGATCGGTTCCCGCCCCAGTCTCGGGGTTCCGGGCTCGGGGTGGGGTTCCGGCAGGGGCGAGGACGTGCGCTTCTTTGCTACCGCCATGAGGCTCTCCGGAGGATCGTTCGGGGCGCCGATGCTACCTCGGTAGGCCGCCACTCCCTTCCCAATCTCATAGCTCCGCGGCCGAGGGGCTGCAACGGTACCGAAGGCGGGGTGTTGCAGGCCCGTCAGGAGCGGAGGAGACCGAGGCCGGAATCGCGCGAGGCACCCGTCGCGAACCCTCCACGCCTCCGGAACGCGATGGGGTATAAAGTCCGCTTGCCCCGGGGGACTCGCATCCCCGCGTCGAGCGGGTCAGGGGCGCGCAGTCCGGCCCGGGGGGGCGGTGGCGGGGGGCGGCAACAGTCGCATCGTGCAGGGCATCGTCACCCCGCACTCCCCGCAGAACCACCCTTCCTCCGCGACCCAAAGGAAGGTCCCGCACCGGTCGCACTTGCGCGGATCGTCGGAGTCGTAGCGGCAGACCATCTTCCTGCGCCTCGTTCGCGGGTCGAAAAACTAGGGAGGAGGGCCCCTCGGGGAGGCCCTCCGGAAAAGGTGCGCCTTCAGGCGTTCTTCATCTTCGCCCGGGAGATGAAGCCCTTCTTGTCCAAGAAGTACATGTACCCGTCCTGACGGGTGATCTTCTCGGTGCCGACCCGGGCCTTCTTCCCGGATTTGTTGAGCTTGGTCGGCGTCTTCCAGAGATACCCGTCCTTCCCCAAGTAATACAGGTACCCCTTCTCTCGCTTAATCAACTCCTTGCCTACGCGCTCCGCCATTTGGCGACCTCACCGGCGAGAGAGAACCCCTCCTATTTAGAGGTGCGCCCGGAGTTCCGAGAGAAAAACGGGCCGGCCCTGACGGAAAATGAGGCTCGGAAGCGGGTCGATCCGGTACCCGAGTTCCCCGACCGAACCGAGCGGGAAGACCGAGAGATCGCCCGGGCCCCCTTCCCGGAGCATCCCCTCGCCGACGGGCCGGTCGAGGGCGTGGGCCGCGTTGACGGTCGCCGCCGTCAGCGCTTCGGCCGGGGTGAGCCGGGCCGAGTAGACCGCGTGGGCGAGGACGGTGGGCATCCGCTCGACCCAGGAGTTCGGCGAGAGGTCGGTGCCGAGGGCGACCGGCACCCCCGAATCGACCATCTCCCGGCCGGGCGAGCGTCGGGAGGCCAGGGCGGCCCACGGGGTCGCAGGGAGCAGCACGGCGGTCACTCCGGCCCGGGCCAAGGCGCGCCGATCGTTCGACGGGGTCGCCAGCAGGTGCTCCGCCGAACGGACGACGAGCCGGGCGGCGAGGGCGGCACCGCCCGAGGCGACGAACTCGTCGGCGTGGATCTTGAGGCCGAGGCCGGCCGCCCGGGCCGAACGGAGGATCCGTTCGGCCTCGGCGACGGTGAAGAAGCCCGGTTCGCAGAAGACGTCGACGAACCGGGCGAGCCGGTGGCGGGCGACCTGGGGAATCGTGCGCCGGACGATCTCGTTGACGTACTCCCGGCGCCGCCCGGCCGCCTCCGGTGGGACGGCATGGGCGCCCAGATAGGTGGGCACGATCTCCAGCCCGGTCCGGCGGGCGATGGCCGGCAGGAGCCCGAGCAGCCGGAGCTCGCCGAGGTGGTTCAGGGCGTAGCCGGTCTTCACCTCCACGGTCCTCGAACCGCCCCGGGCCGCCCGGAGGAGCCGGTCGGAGGTCTCACGGATCAGCCGTTCGGCCGGGGCGTGGCGGGTCGAGCGCACGGTGCGGAAGATGCCGCCTCCCGCCCGGGCGATCTCGAGGTAGGTCGCGCCGTGGATCTTGGCCGGGAGCTCCCCCGCCCGGTCCCCGGCGAAGAGGGCATGGGTATGGGCATCCACGAACGCGGGCACGACGACCGACCCGCCCAGGTCGATCACCCGGTCGGCCGGCGGGCGCCGGATCCGGGCGGCGACCGCCCGGGCGCTTCCGAGCGCGACGATCCGGCCCCCCTGGAGAGCGATCGCGCCGTGGCGGACGAGGCCGAGCTCGGCCGCGGCCGGCCCCACCCGGGGGACCGGCCCGCGGGCCAGCGTGGCGATCTCGGACGCCCCGGTGAGCAGGTAGTCGGGCCGGATCATGGCTGCTTCAGGAGGTGGGGGATGAACTCCCGGGCCGCCGTCGAGGCCGGAAAGACCGCCCGGGCTTCCGCCTCCAGCAGGTCGACCTCCCTGTACCGCGAGGAGAAGTGGGTCAGGAAGAGCGCGTCGACCTCGGCCGCCGCGGCCAGCGTCGCGGCCTGACGGGCGCTCGAGTGGCCCCAGCGGTTCGCTTCCGCCTCCAGGTCGGAGGCGACCGTCGCCTCGTGGATGAGCGCGGTCGCCCGATGGGCGAGCCGTTGGATCTCCCCCGTCGGGGCCGAGTCCCCCGAGTAGACGATCGACCGGCCGGGTCGCGGCGGGCCGAGGACGTCCGAGGGGTGGACGACCCCGGGGCCGACCCGCACCGGTTCTCCGCGCTCCAGCCGGGCGAAATCGGCCCCCCGGATCCCGAGAGCGCGGGCCCGGGCCCCGTCGAACCGGCCCCGTTTGCCCTCCTCGTCGATCCGGTAGGCGAGCGACGGTACCGGGTGGTCGGCCCGGGCCGTCCGGACCCGATAGCCGTCGAGCTCGACCGTCGCGTCGGGGGCGAGGGCGTGGACCGTGACGGGGAACCGCGAGGTGTAGTACCCGAGGGCCAGGGCTCGCCCGACCATCTCGGTGGCATCGGCCGGGCCGTAGACGTCGAGCGGCTCGGTGCGGTGGTTGAGCCCCATGCTCTGCACGAGGCCGGGCAGGCCGAGGAAATGGTCGCCGTGGAAGTGGGTGAGGAAGATCCGTCGGACCCGCATGAAGGAGATCGGGGAGTGGAAGAGCTGCCGCTGGGTCCCCTCCCCGCAGTCGAGCAGGACGACCTCCCGCTCCAGGTCGACCGCGATCGCGCTCGCGTTCCGCTCCTTGGTCGGCCAGGAGCCGGCGGTCCCGAGAAAGGTGATCTGCACCGGGCCCGGCACCTCCCGGGACTACAAGAGCGGTCGGAGCGGGCCGGCGGCCGGCCGAGCCTCCTCCGGTCCTGCCCCCAAAAGTACATGTAATCCGCTCCCGATCCGAGAACCCCCATGGTCGATTGGAAAGAGGTCGAGCGGCTCCGGTCCAAAGGCTGGGACTGGAGCCAGATCGCGGCCCAGCCGAGCGTGGGATTCCGGGCCGACGCGGCCGCCGGGGAACCCGGCCGGGCGCTCCGGGCCCTCTACTACCGACGGGGCCGGGAGAAGGCCGCCGACACCTCCGCTCCCCGGGGGTCGAAGCGTACCCAGGAGTCCCTGAGGGAAGGCCGCTGGAGCACCGCCCGGATCGGTCTCCTTCTCACCCCCCTCTTCGCGATCTGGTTCCTCCTGGCCTTCTTCGTGCCTTCGCCGGTCGGGCTCCTCCTCCCGGCGATCCCCTGGCTGGCCGTGGGCCTCGGGGCGTCGGCGGTCCTCCTGCTCGTCGGGGTCTACCTGCGCCGCCCGAACTTCAAGGGGGTGCTGCGGACCACCGTCATCGGCGGGGTGGTGCTCGGGCTGCTCATCAGCGGCGGGATCGGCATCGGGGCGGTCTCGATCTTCGGCTGCCCGCTCCTGCCCTCGACCCTCGGCAGCCAGCCCGGCCCCGGGTGGGGCGTGGCCAACGTCGCCTCCTGGCAGGAGAACGGCAAGCCGGTCGCCTACTTCTACGGTGCCACCTGGTGCCCGTTCTGCTCGGCGAGCAGCTGGGCGATCTGGAAGGCCCTTTCGATGTTCGGCACCGTCTCGGGCGCCGCCCAGGGTTGGTCGAGCACGAGCGATGTCTATCCCGGGACTCCCGAGGTGATCCTGGCCGGCATCTCGATGAGCCATTCGCCCGTCGCCTTCATCGCCTCGGAGGACACCTCCGGGATCGACGGCCAGGCCCCGTCGACCAGCAACTGCGTCCAGCAGGCCTACGTGACGGCCTACTCGGGAGGATCGATCCCTTTCTTCGTCGTCGACGGCCGGTACGTCCACGGCGGCAGCACGATCGTGAACCCGGCCTCGCTGAGCCAGTACAGTTACGTCCATTCGGGGACCAGCGGATGGAGCCAGGTCCAGAGCCAGGTGATCAATGAAAACGGGACCGCCTGGAACGCGGTCAGCGGGCAGGCCTGGTGGATCATGGCGTATCTGGCCAAGTCGACCGGTTTACCGGTGAGCCAGCTCGCCTCGACCTACCACTGGAGCCCGGCGACGCAGAGCGCGGTCACCAACGATCTGGCCCAGATCTGACCATGAATTCCCGTACCCTCCATGCGGCGGTCATCCTCGCCGCCGCGCTGGGGCTCGTGATCTCGCTCTTCGCGACCGCCGAATTCTTTGACGCCTCGCTCCGTCAGCTCTGCCAGATCAACTCCTTCTTCTCCTGCGCGACGGTCGACGTGAGCGGCCGGACGACGACGCTCGGCGTCCCCGACTACCTCTGGGGGATCGGCGGCTTCGCGGTGATCCTCGCCTTCGGCCTCCTCGCCGACCGCTACCCCTTCGACCCCCGCCTCCGGGGCGCCCTCCTCGGGGTCACGACCCTGGGGATCGCCTTCGCCGGCTATTTCCTCTACGTCGAACTCGCCCTCATCGGAGCGCTGTGCGTCGTCTGCGCCTCCGCCTACGTGATGGGGGCGGTGGCCTGGGTCAGCAGCCTCGGGCTGGTCCGCCAGGGCGATCCGGGAAGCGCTCCGACCCCCCCCGCGACCCGGCCCCGCGGCGGCTAGCCGTTTCACCTCAGGAATTCCGGCCCACGTCGGGCGGCGCCGAGTTATATACTCGACCATTTTCCGCCCGCGGGAACGACCATGGTGACGGAGCTGGTCCAGGCCTATTCGGCGCTCGGGGCGGGGATTGCGATCGCCGGGGGACTCATCGGAACGGGCATGGCCCAGTCCGGGATCGGCGCCTCCGGCATGGGGATCATCGCCGAGAAGCCCGAAAAGTTCGGCCAGGTTCTCTTCTTCTTCGTGATTCCTGAAACCCTCTGGATCATCGGGTTCGTGCTGGGCATCATCCTGCTCCTCGGGATCCTCTAGTCGGCGGGGAGTCGGCCGATGAGCCTCGACCGCCTCGTGGAGGAGATCCGCCAGCGGGGCGCGTCGGACCTGGCGAAGATCCAAGCCGATGCCGAGGCCGAACGGGCCCGCCTGGTCGCGGACCGGGACCGGCGGCTGGCCGAGATCCGCGAGCAGTCCGAGCGGATGACCGCCGCCGACATCGCCCGCGAGCGGGCCCAGCGCATCGCCGCCGCCCACCTCCTCGCCCGCAAGGCCACCTACGAGGCCCGCGAACGGCGGCTCCAGCAGTCGCTCGGCGAGGTCCGGGAGCTGCTCCGCTCCTCCGCCGCCGATCCCACCTACCCGAAGCTCCTCGAGCGGATGGTCGCCCGGGTCCACCGGGCCCTCGGCAACGACGCCCGGATCCGCGGCCGGGCCGAGGACGCGCCCACGCTCTCCCGCATCGCGGGATCCCGGTTCGATCCCACCCCCGAACCGATCCTCGGCGGGATCGTCGGGATCTCCGCCGACGGCCGCCGCCGCCTGACCCTCTCCTTCGATGAGCTGCTCCGCCTCCGGGAGGACCGGGTGCGGGAGCTCCTCGCCTAGGGGGCCCGATGGGCGGATCACCCTACGCCAGCTCGATCGGCCGGCTCAAGTCCGACTTTCCGACCTTCCTCGGGAAGGAGGCGTTCCTCCAGCTCCGGCGGGCCAAGGGGATCGACGAGATCCTCACCCAGCTCGAGCCCACCGCCTACGGGCCGCACCTCAACGCCGCCCGAGCGACTGCCCAGGGGCTCGCCCTCTTCGAGATCGGGCTCAACCGGGCCCTCGTCCACCGCAACCACATGGCGTGGACCGCCACCCCCTTCGCCGGTCGCCACGGCGTCCAGGAGTACCTGAGGCGGTGGGATCTCCGGAACATCGAGCTCATCCTGACCGCGAAGATCGACGGACGGCCGCTCACCGAGGTCGAATCGCACCTCGTCTCGGCCCGGGGGCTTCCCGCGGGCATCCTCGGCGGGACCCTGACCCTGGACGACTTCCGGCTGCTCCTGGAGCAGCCGACGGTCGAGGCGATCGCCCAGTCGCTCATCAAGTTCGGGTACGGCGCCACGCTCCTGCCCCTCGTGGAGCAGTTCGCCCGCAGCCGGGACGTCTTCCCGCTCCACCTGGCGCTCGAGCAGGAGTACTACCGGCGCTGCGCCGAATCGGCCCGATTCTTCCAGGGCGACGAGTGGATCGTGCGGCAGTTCCTGGCCAGCGAGATCGACGCGCGCAACGCGCTCGTGCTGCTCAAGGGCAAGGCGCTCGGCCTCCCCTCCGACCGGGTCCTCGGCCACTGGGTCGAGGGCGGCACCCTCGGCCGGGCGGCCGCCGAGGACCTGCTCTCGACCGTTTCGGTGCCGGCGCTCGCGGAGCGGCTCGCGACCTCGTATCCGTCCCTCCCGAGCGTGGCCGAGCTCTACCAGACCACCGAGAGCCTGACCGTCTTCGAAGGGGCGATCCGGCGGGATCGGGCCCGCACGGAGCTGCGGCGCCTCCGGTCCTACCCCCTGTCGATCGGGGTGGTCTTCACGTACATCTACCTCGCCGAACTCGAATGGAACGACCTGAGGCAGATCGGTTTCGCCCAGGTCTACGGGATTCCGGACGACCGGCTCGACCCGCTGTTGGTCCTGCCGAACCTGTAGGTCCGGTCGGTCCCCGAATCGGGACCCCCCCGCCCCGTGGACGGGAACGCCCGGTGAGCCGGGGGACGGCCGGCCGTCTCGCGACCGAGGGGCTCCGGTCCCGGGCCGGCCCGGGGCCTAATGGGTCGAGGGGCCGGAGGGGGCCGACGGGTCGTCCATGGGTTCGGTGAACTGCCGGTTCGACCGGAGCGGTGTGAATCCCCGGCCGTTGCCGTGGTAGTACTTCGAGAAGTGCTCGACAAAGATGAGCCGGGCGCCCTGGATGCCCGGTTCGAAGACCCCGAGGATCGTGTTGAACGACTGGCCGACCAGCAGGATGACGAGCCCGAAGAGGATCGCGATCGGGGTGGCCCGCCCGAAGAGGCCGCCCGCGATGACGTTGAAGATCACCGCCAGGATGACCGAGGCGAGCAGGATCCCGATGAGCCGGGTGTACGAGAGGATGTGGCTCACGATCTCCATGAGCCCCATGAGCCCCATCGGCCCCTCGGCGATGAAGAGGAGCGCGACCCCGCCGACCAGGAGGGCCAGGTCGACGTAAATGACGGGGTTCGTCGCGAAGTTGACCTGGTGGCGGATCACCGCGAGGCCGAAGAAGGCGATGCCCCAGGCGAAGAGGATCCCGCCGATCTTGCCCGCGGCGCCCCGGTCGTGGCCGATGAAGTGCTCGTGGAGGGCGCCGAGGAGGAAGCCGAGGGTGATCATGCCGAGGCCGATGTACCCGGCGATGAGGAGCAGCAGCCCGACGTCGACGAGCGGGGTGATCTTCGGCGTGTAGCCGACGAGGTTGTGGAGGAGCGGGTAGCCGAAGAACTCGTCCCAGTAGAGCCCGAGGCCGATCGCCACCGCGCAGCCGGGCAGGAGGGCCCACGCGAGCTGGCGCATGGCGTTCGGTCCCATGATCATCTTGACGAAGTTGCGCCCCGCCTTCGGCAGGTACCGGGCGCCCGGGAAGCCCCGGATCATCCAGAGGCAGATCAGCAGGATCGTGAGGCCGTAGCCCCAGTCCCCGAGCATGAGGCCGAAGAAGATCGGGAAGATGATCGCAAAGACCAGGGTCGGGTCCCACTCCCCGGCCTGCGGGAGGGAGTAGAACCGGACGAAGAACTCGAAGCCCCGGACCCCCCGGGGGTTGTCCATGAGCGTCGGCGGCGGGTCCCGGGTGGGGAGGGTGGTCAGGACCGCCCGGCCGCCGCTCACCTGATCGAGGTCGCGGGCGAGATGGGCCCGGTCCCGCTGGGGGATCCAGGCCTCGAGCGCGAAGCTCTCCCGGCCGACGCCGAGCTTCGTGTAGACCTCGGTCTTCCGGTTCTCGATCGCGAGCGCCTCCTCGACGGCGGCGACGGTCGCGAAGTGGTCCCGGGCGATCTCGCCGAGCCGGTCGCGGATCTCCGCGCGCCGGGCGTCAATGACCTTGATCCGCTCTTCGCGCTGCGCCGCCTCCCGCTCCGGGGTCTCGGTCCCGCGGGGCAGGGCGACCAGGGTGAGGCCCGGGCTCTGCACCAGCCGGTTCAGGGTCTCGGCGGCATCGGCGCGGACCGTGACGAGGGCCCGGCGGAGCTTCGGGTCGTCGCCGCCGACCAGGAACTGGGCGTCGGTCGCCCCGAGCCGGGCGCGCAGGGCGTCGAACGCGTCCGGGGGGCCCTCGGCGAACAGGGTCACCACCGACTTCGAGGTCAGGTAGGCAAGCCGGTCGGTGTAGAACGGGATCTTCCGGAAGATCTCGAGGTCGTCCTCGGCCGCCTTGCGCTCGGTGGCGAGTCGTTCCTCCTCGCGGCGCAGCCGGGCGACCTCGTCATCGATCGAGACCGACGCGGCGGTCGCGAGGACCTCCTCGAGGTTGCGGAACCGCCGGCGTTTCGGTACCCGAACGCTCGGCAGCGCGCTCTTGAGCCCGCGGAACCTCAGCAACGCTTCCCCGATCCGCCGCTGCTGCTCGGAGGGGCGTTCGGGCGCAAGGTAGCGGAGGGCGTCGGACGAGAGCGGCTCGATCTGGGCGATGCCGAGGTCGTGGAGCATCGTGAGGATCGCCTCGCGGTCCGAGAGGAGACCGGCGAGGCCGATCTTCTCCATCTTGGCCGGTCGCAGGATCCCCATCGCCGTCCCCCTCCCGATCAGGCGTTCAGGTCGCCCAGGACCGCCGCGAGGATCTCGGCGCGCCGGTCGGCGACGCGGCGGCCGCCCTGGGCGGCCGCGGCGGCGGCGCGCTCGCCGTCGGCGCGGATCTTCTCGGCTTCGGCCGCGCTCTGCGCGCGGGCCGCCTGGAGCCGGTGCTCCCGCTCCCGGTCCGCCTCCTGGCGGGCGGCGTGGACGACCGCCTCGGTCTCGTTCCGCAGCCGCTCGAGCGCCGCGGCGGCGTCGGCCCGGGCCGTCTGGATCCGGTCGGCCCAGCTCTGCTCCTCCCTCTGGATCCGCTTCAGGGTCTCGACCGACGGGTTCGGGCTTCCGGGCGGCAGCTCAGGTTCGCTCATCTTACGGTACCCCCCCGACGGTGCGCAGCACCAGGTAGAGGACGATCACGATGATGCCCAGCCGGAGGGCCCAGAGCCCGGCGGACAGGGCGCGGAAGCGCCGGACCGCGGTCCGGCCGGCGAGCGTCGGGCTATCCGGCAAGGGCGGTCGTCTCCTCCTCGCTCATCTTCCGCTTGACCGTCTTGAGCATGCTGAACGAGTCCCGCTCGAGCTCGTCGAACCGGAACTTGATCATCTGGACCGTGGCGAGCAGCCGGGGGATCAGCATGTTCTCGATCGCGCTCGCCCGGCGCTTCGTCTTCTCGATCTCCTTGAGCAGCCGGCGCAGCGCGTTCTCCTTCTCGGCGATGTCGAGGACGATCTCGTAGATTCCCTGGAAGTGCCGGAGCGACTCGTGGATCGAGGTCGGAAGGTCGAGGAGCGCTTCGGGGTTGACCGCCGCGTACCCCCCCCGGTCGACCTTCGGGGTCTTCACGCCCATCACGTTCTTGGTCGTGACCGAGACCGGCCGGACCATCGGCAGGAGCAGCGCGATGTTCTCGAGCCGGGTCGGCCCCTCCATCATCTCGGCGAGCCGGATCGACTCGTACCCCCGGGCCACCCGCTGCTTGAGGTCGCCCCGCAGCCGCATCGCCTCCTTGGACAGGGCGAAGAACTCGACGATCAGCGCGGAGCGCTTGAGCTTGAGCAGGTTGAGCCCGCGACGCGCGAGCACGATCCGGCGGCGCGTCCGCAGCAGTTCGAGTCGGGTGGGACGGACGTTCTCGACGGCGACCACCGATGCGCTCCGACCGGCGTCCTACGAGGGCGGGGCCCGCGGGACCCGGTACTTCGAGATGAACTCCGGCTTGATCCGCTTGAGCTCGGAGTCCGGGAGATCGGAGAGGATGTCCCAGGCAATCGCGAGGCTCTGATCGATCGTCCGGTCCTCGTCGGGCCGCTGGTTCACGAACTCGGACTCGAACCGGTCGGCGACCCGCAGGTAGATCCGGTCGGTCGCGGTGAGCGATTCCTCCCCGACGATCGCCGAGAGGGCCCGCTGGTCCTTCCCGGTCGCGTAGGCGGCGAAGAGCTGGTCGGTGACGCCCCGGTGGTCCTCCCGGGTGCGGCCCTTGCCGATCCCCTGGTTCATGAGCCGGCTCAGCGACGGCAATACGTCGATCGGCGGATAGACGCCCCGGCGCTGGAGGTCGCGGCTGACGTAGATCTGCCCCTCGGTGATGTAGCCGGTGAGGTCGGGGATCGGGTGGGTCACATCGTCGGCCGGCATCGTGAGGATCGGGATCTGGGTGATCGATCCCTTGCGGCCGTGGATCTTGCCGGCCCGCTCGTAGATCGTGGCGAGGTCGGTGTACATGTACCCGGGGTAGCCGCGCCGGCCGGGCACCTCCTCCCGCGCCGAGGCGATCTCGCGGAGCGCCTCGCAGTAGTTGGTCATGTCGGTCAGGATGACCAGGATGTGCATGTCCCGCTCGTAGGCGAGGAACTCGGCGGCGGTGAGCGCCATCCTCGGGGTGATGACCCGCTCCATCGACGGGTCGCTCGAGAGGTTCAGGAAGACAACGGCGCGTTCGAGCGCTCCCGTCGACTCGAACTCCTTGAGGAAGTAGTTGGCCTCCTCGCTGGTGATCCCGAGCGCGGCGAAGACGACCGCGAAGTTCTCCGACGAGTCGCGGAGCTTCGCCTGCCGCACCAGCTGGGCGGCGATCTGGTTGTGCGGCAGCCCCGCGCCCGAGAAGATCGGGAGCTTCTGCCCCCGGACGAGGGTGTTCATCACGTCGATGCTGGAGATTCCCGTCTGGATGAACTCGCTCGGTTCCTCCCGGGAGTACGGGTTCATCGAGTTCCCGACGATCTCGAGCCGCTGCTCGCTCGCGATCTTGGGGCCGCCGTCGCGCGGCTCGCCGAGCCCGTTGAAGACCCGGCCCAGGAGCTCGTCGGAGACCGGCAGCTGGGCGACCTCGCCCAGGAACTTCACGCTGGTCTGCTCGACGTTCATCCCCATCGTCGCGCCGAAGACCTGGACGATGGCGAGCCCCTTGCGGGAGTCGAGCACCTGGCCCTGGCGCCGCTCCCCGTTCGGGAGCTGGATCTCGACGATCTCCCCGTAGGCCGCGGTCGCGACGTCGCGCACGAAGAGCAGCGGACCGGAGACCCGGTCGATCGTCCGGTATTCGATCGGCACCCCCCGGTCCTTCGGGGGGGCCGCCCCGGACGCCGCCATCAGGCCCCTCCCGCCGGGGCGGTGAGCGCCTGGACCGAGGTGCGCATCTCGTTCTCGACCGCATCGAACTGGTTCGCCAGATCGGCTTCGGGGATCCACTTCATTCGCGAAAGCTTCTGGCGGACCGGCAGGCCCTGGAGCTGGGCGACGGTCGCGCCCTTGCCGATCGCCTCCTGTTCCCGGTCGCCGAAGCCCAGGATGGCGCGGAGCATGCGGTACTGCTTGGTGATCGAGGTGTAGGTGTCGACGTCGTCGTAGGCGCTCTGCTGGAGGTAGTCCTCCCGGAGCATCCGCGCGACGTCGAGGGTGCCCTTCTCCCGTTCGGGCAACGCGTCGACGCCGACCAGCTGGACGATCTCCTGGAGCTCGGCCTCCTTCTGGAGGGTCTCGAGCGCCCGCTGGCGGAGGCTCCCGAACTCCTTCGCGAGCTGGACCCGGTAGTACCCTTCCAGGTCGGCGGCGTAGAGGGAGTAGCTCTGCAGCCAGTTGATCGAGGGGAAGTGGCGGCGCGACGCGAGGGCGGCATCGAGCGCCCAGAAGACCCGCGTGACCCGCAGGGTGTTCTGGCTCACCGGTTCGGAGAAGTCCCCGCCGGGCGGCGAGACGGCGCCGACGACGGTGACCGAGCCGGTCCGGCCCTCGGGCGAGAGGGTGACGACGCGGCCGGCCCGTTCGTAGAACTCGGCGACCCGTCGGCCCAGGTAGGCGGGGTAGCCTTCCTCTCCGGGCATCTCCTCGAGCCGGCCCGAGATCTCCCGCATCGCCTCGGCCCAGCGGCTCGTCGAGTCGGCCATGAGCGCCACGTCGTAGCCCATGTCCCGGTAGTACTCGGCGATCGTGATGCCCGTGTAGACGCTCGCCTCCCGGGCGGCGACCGGCATGTTGGAGGTGTTGGCGATGAGGACCGTCCTCTCCATGAGCGGCCGCTTCGACTTGGGGTCCTGGAGGTTCGGGAAGGTGGCGAGCACCTCGGTCATCTCGTTGCCGCGCTCCCCGCACCCCACGTAGACGACCACGTCGGAGTCGGACCACTTGGCGAGCTGCTGCTGGGTGACCGTCTTGCCCGATCCGAACGGACCGGGGATGCAGGCGGTCCCGCCCTTCGCGACCGGGAAGAAGGTGTCGATGACCCGCTGGCCGGTGATGAGCGGGATCGCCGGGGGCAGCTTCTCCTTCACCGGGCGGGGGACCCGGACGACCCACTTCTGGGCGAGGAAGAGCGGGACCCGGCCGTTCGGGCCCTGGACCGCCCCGATCTCTTCGCGGATCGTGAAGGCCCCGCCGCGCAGCGATTCGAGGGTTCCCTCGACCCCGGGGGGCACCATGATCTTGTGGAGGATGAGCGGGGTCTCCTGGACGGTCCCGAGGATGGCGCCGGGGCCGACCGTCGATCCGACCGCCGCGGTCGGCGTGAACTCCCAGCGGGTCGTCTCGTTGAGGGCGGGGGCGACGAATCCCCGGGTGATGAAATCCCCGAGGTTCTTCTGGAGGACATCGAGCGGCCGCTGGACGCCGTCGTAGATCGACTTCAACAGGCCGGGACCGAGCTCGACTGAAAGCGCCTGGCCGGTGGTCTCGATCGGGTCGCCCGGGCGGACGCCGGTCGTGTCCTCGTAGACCTGGACCGTCGCGGTCCCGCCGACGAGCCGAATGATCTCGCCGACCAGGCCGAGCGACCCGACCCGGACGACATCGAACATCTTGGCGTTCTCCAATCCTTCGGCAATGACGACCGGACCCGAAACCCGTCCTACGCTTCCCATGATTCGTGACTCCTACGACGGCACCAGCGAGACGCCCAGCACCCGCTTCGCCAGCTCCTCGAGGCTTTCCACCTCGAAGTCGCCGTGGGGGGTGGGGACGAAGACCACGAGGGGAGTCAGCGAGGCGTCGGCCGCCGCCCGCTGCGGATCGGTGAGCCGGGGCCGGATCGACTGGCTCGCGATCACGAGGCTCACCGACCCGTCGTTCAGGACGCGCTGGAACTCCGCGGCGGCGCTCTCGGGCGTGACCTCGACGACCCGGGAGAGGCCGATCAGACGGAACCCGATGGCGAGCTCCCGCTCGCCAAGGACCACCGTCTCTCCGGCTGGAAGGGTCGAATCGGGCACGGGCGACCCGGCGGGGAAACCGGCTATTTAACGCCTGCTCTGACGGCGGCGGGACCGGGAAGCGTCCGACCTACTTGTAGGTCGAATGGTGGACGTGCCCTTCGTCGTCCGTGATGAGGATGCATTCCCCCTCGCACTCGAAGAGGCACGCCTCGCAGACGATGCACTCCGGGCCGTTCACCGCGACCGACTTCTCGCCGCGGAACTGGAACTTGGCCGCCACGCCGGGATCATCGACCAGGTCGGGGAACTGGTCCTGGGGCTTGAGCTCGAACACATTCACCGGACAGACGTCGCGGCAGTGGGCGCAGCCCGTGCACTTGGCCAATTCAATGTCGACCTGAACCATCCCGGATCACCCGTGCGGCTTCCACCGAACCTTCCTATTTAGTGTTTCGCGTCCCGTCGTCCGCGTCGGGCTCCGCCCCCCGCGCTCATGGCCCACGCCGCCCATCGTCCAGTAGAGCCCCGCGCCCCGGTCGACGGGAAGCGTCGCGCCGGTGATGAACCGGGCCCCCGGCCCGGCCAGGAAGTAGACCGCCTCGGCGATCTCGGCCGGACGCACCGGCCCGGTCCCGAGCGGCGAAGGCCCGGCGCCGGCGGCCACGACCAGGTTGATCCGGACCCGGGGCCCCCAGTCGACCGCCCGGAACCGGACGAGCGCCGCCGCGCCCGCCCTGAACATCGCCGGGACCGGATCGCGGCCCGCCCCCGTCGCCCCGACCTCCGGGACGACGATCACGGCCGCTCCGAGCCCCCGGTCGAGCGCGGGGTGCACCGCCTCGAGCCGGCTCCCGAGCGCGGCCGTCGCCCGGGAGAGCCGGGCCGCCGCATCGGAGGGAGAGGCGGAGTCCGCGGGGTCGATCGCGGCGATCGCGACGAGCGCGTCGAGCCGCTCGGGGATCGGTCCTTCCGGCCCAGCGCTCCCGCCGAGGACGACCCTCCCGCCCGCCTCGAAGCGGCGGGCGCACGCGCGGGCGATCGGGCCCGCCGCGCCGGCGACGAGGACGGTCGGGCGGTCCGGCGGGGGGGACGGGGAGCCCGTCATCGCAGCGGGATCCCTCCGTCGATCGCGAGCACCGCCCCGGTGATGCCCGACGCCGCCGGGCTCAGCAGGAAGGCGACGGCGGGCGCGATCTCCTCCGGCGCGCCCCAGCGACCGAGCGGCGTCGCGGCCCGGACCGCCCCGGCGTACTCCGGATCCTCGAGAAAGCGCCGGGTGGCGTCGGTCCGGATGAACCCCGGCGCGACCGAGTTGACCCGGATCCGGGGGGCGAGCTCGAGGGCGAGCGCCCGGGTCATCTGCTCGATCCCGGCCTTCGCGGCCTGGTAGGGGATCCCGCCCGCGGCGGCATGGGCGCCGACGACGCTCGAGACGGTCACGACCGCCGCACCCGGTGACCGGGCGAGCCAGGGCCGGGCCGCCTGGACGGTCCGGAAGCTTCCCTCCAGGTCGACCCGCATCATCTCCGCCCATTCTTCGGGACCGACCGCGGCGATCGGGTCCCCCCGGTAGATGCCGGCCGAGGTGACGACACCGGTGAGCCGGCCGTGCGCCCGGACGGCGGCGTCGACCAGCGCTTCGGCCGAGGCCGGCCGGTTCAGGTCGGCCGGGAGCGCCGTCGCGGTGCCGCCGTCCGACCGGATCGCCGCGACGACCGAGCGGGCCGCGTCGGCCCGGGCGAGGTAGTGGACGACGACCGTCGCCCCGGCCCGGCCGAGCTCGACGGCGATCGCCCGCCCGATCCCCCGGGAGCCCCCCGTGACGAGGATCACCGATCCCGAGAGCGCGCCCATGCCCGGCGAGGCCGCCCGACCCCAAAACGGCGGCGCCGGCCCCTCCGCCCGGCCCCGAACGCTCAACTACGGGGCTCCGCGTCGGGCCGATCATGTCCGACGCGGCCCGACCGACCGCGGCGCCCGGGGCGCGGCGCCGGCTGCTCGCCTTCACCTCGCTGGGCCACTTCATCAACGACGGGTCGACCTTCCTCGTGCCCCTCCTGGCGGCGATCCTCGCCGCCCGCTCGGGCGTCAGCGCGATCGCGGTCGCGCTGGTGCTCGCGATCTTCTATGCGAGCGCCGCGCTCGGGAGCCCGCTCGTCGGAGCGATGGCCGACCGGTTCGGGCCGCCGGCCCGGTGGATCGGCCCGGGGCTCATCCTGGTCGGCGCCGGCCTCGCGCTCTTCTTCCTCGCCGTGGCCGTCGCGGCCGGCCCGGTCGTCCTCCTCGTCGCCGGCGCCGCGGCGGCGCTCTCGGGCTTCGGCTCGGCGTTCTACCATCCCCTGGGCGCGGCGGTCCTGCAGGACGGCTTCCCGCCCGAACAGCGCGGGACCGCGCTCGGCATCAACGGCAGCTTCGGCAGCATCGGACGGGCCCTCTACCCGGCGCTCCTCTTCCTGCTCGCGGCCGGGCTCACCGAGGACGGAGCGCTCGGGCTCTACAGCGGTCTCGCGGTCGCGGCCGGGGGGATCGTCGCGCTCGGGTTCGCCCGGGGTCTCTTTCCGCGACCGGGCGGGAGCGCCGGCGGCCGGCCGCGGATCCCGGTGCGGGCGGCGGTGACCCGGGGGATCGTGCTCCTGACGGTCGTGGGGTTCGTCCGCTCGATCGCGACGCAGGCGCTGGTCGCCTGGGTGCCGACCGAGATCGCCCTCACCCGGGGGGCCGGCATCTCCGCCTCGCTCGGCCTCGCCCTCACCGGGATGTTCGCCGCGGCGATCGTCGGCCAGCCGATCTTCGGTCTCCTCGCCGACCGGGTGCCCCGGCGGGCGCTGCTCGCCGCGAGCACCGCCGGCTCGGCGCTGAGCTTCCTGGGCTACCTCGCCGCGACCGGACCGCTCGCCAACCTCCTCCTCGCCGCCTTCGGCTTCTGCACCTTCTCGGCGTTCCCCCTCCTCATGGCGCTCGCCGGCGACTACGTGCCGGCCGGTCCCTCCTCGCTCGCGAACGCGCTCGTCTTCGGCCTCGGCGCGTCGGGCGGGGGCGTCGTCGGCCCGCTGGTCGTGGGCGTCGCCCTGGGGGCGAGCTACGCCGGCCTCAACGGCGTGCTCGCCGCGATGGCGCTCCTCGGACTCGCGAGCGCGGTCCTCCCGCTCCTCCTGCCGAGACCGCCGGTCCGGCGCGCCGGCCGGGTCCCGCTCTTCGGGTGACCCGACGGCAACCGCCTTGCCTTCCGGCGGCTGCGTCGGGCGGGCGCCGGGGCGTTCGGGGCGGCCGTCGGACGATGGCGATTTTCGTCGGGACCAGCGGATGGGAGTATCCGGAGTGGGTCGGCCCGGTCTACCCCCGCTTCGGGGTCCGGGACCGGCTGCGCTACTACGCCCGCCTCTTCCCGGTCGTGGAGGTCAACTCGACCTTCTACCGGCTCTCGGCGCCGTCGGTCGCCCGGAGCTGGCTCCAGCGCACGCCGGCCGGGTTCCGGTTCGCCGCCAAGTTCCCCCGCAGCGTCACCCACGTCCGCCGGCTCGACGCCCGGGCCCCCGACCTCGCCCGGTTCGGGGCGATGGTCGAGCCGATCCGGGCGGCCGGCCGGCTCGCCGCGCTCCTCCTGCAGCTCCCGCCGTGGCTCCCCTTCGACGCCCCGTCGTTCCGGGCGTTCGCCGAGGCGGTCCCGGCCGGCCTCCCGGTCGCCGTCGAGTTTCGGGAGGCGTCGTGGCTGGTGCCCGAGGCGTTCGATCTGCTCCGGGAACTCCGGTGGGCCTACACGGTGGTCGACGAGCCGCTCCTGCCGATCCGCCTCGAGGTGACCGCCCCGTTCGCCTACCTGCGGCTCCACGGCCGCGGCCGTCCGCTCTGGTACGACTACGCCTACTCCCCCGCCGAGATCGCGGCGTGGGTCCCCCGGATCCGGACGCTCGCCCGCGCCGCCGAGACGGTCTACGTCTTCTTCAACAACCACTTCCGCGGGGATGCGGTCGCCAACGGGCGGGCGCTCGGCGACGCCCTCGGCTTGCCGCCCCCGCCCGGCCTCGGCCGGCTCGACCCGGCTCCCCCGGGCTGAAACGCCCCGCTCCGGAGTGTTTCACCTCCTCCCCCGGGCGTTATAGAGCCCCGCCCGGCGTCGGGGAGGGCGATGGTCGCGACGGCGCTCGCCGATCTCTCCGCGGCGGTCCCCCGGCCGGTCGGCCGGCCGAGGCTCCCGCCCGGGCCCCGGCCGACGCGGCCGCGTCCGGGTCCGGTCCGTCGGCGGGCCGTCGCCCGTCCGCTCCTTCCGCCCGAGCCGGCGTTCTTCCCCTGGATGGCCGGCCGGCTCGCCGACCGGGAGGCGACCGTCTGGACCGGGGACGCGGCGGGGCTCGCCCCCTGGCTGGAGCTCCTCTACGCCGGCGTCGCGGTGGCCGGGGGGCGGATCTCGCTGCTCGAAGGGGCCAACCGGTTCGACCCGTACCGGATCGGCGAGGCGGCGCGCCGCCTCGGCGTCGACCCGACGGCCGCGGTCCGGCGGATCCGGCTCGCCCGGGCGTTCACCGCCCACCAGATGGTCGCCCTCGCCGACCGCTGGGCCGCCGAGCTCGCCCGGCACCCGGCGACGCTCCTGGTCGCCCACGATCTGCCGGCGCTCTTTGACGACGAGGACGTCGCGCCGGCGGAGCGGATCGCGCTGCTCGGGCGGGTGGCCGACCGGCTCGCCCGGACGGCCGAGCGGGCCGGCCGTCCGATGGTGATCGTGCAGCCGGGCGGGCTGGCCCGGTTCCCCGGCCTCGCCGAGCGCGGCCCCCGGCTCTTCGACTACGTGCGCCTGGAGCGCCGGGCCGGGGCGGGATGGCTCACCGGCCTGCGTGACGGCGCCCGGTGTGCGCTGGTCCACCGGCCCGCGGGCCAGCACGGACTGGAGGAGTTCGGATCCCCCGAGGAGGTGATGGTGGCATGGGACGCACCGCCCCGACGTACCGGCAGGCGCTCGAGGCCCGGATGAGCCGCTGGGAGGAGTTCGCCCGGCTCCTCACGACGCCCGAGGAAAAGGCCGCCTTCGAGACCCTGCGGACCGGCGCCCGGCGCTACGTCGCCCCGGCGACGCACGTCGGCAGCCCGGATCTCCTCGAGACGATCCTCCTCTCGGTCCTTCTGGACCTGGCGCGACGGCTCCGCGAACTCGAGGGCCGGCCGCCCGAGCGGTGAGCGTCCGATGGCGGGCTCCCCGGCGATCTCGGGGTGGCTGCTCGACGTCGACGAGCGGCCCGACGGCCGGGGGGTGCGGATGTGGATCCGTCGTCCCGACGGATCGACGCGGGTCGATCCGGTCGAGTTCGCCTGCCCGTTCTACGTCGAGGTCCCGGCCGACGAGCGGGCGGAGGTGATGCGCCGGCTCGCCGACGACGGGCGGGCGGCGTCGGTCGAGCCGGTCGTCCGGAGGCTCCGGCTCGAATCGTCCCGGCCGGTCCGGGCCCTCGCGGTGACCCCCCGCGCTGCCCCGGACCGGCTTCCCCTCGCCCGGTCGATCGACGCGCTCGGCGGGTACTTCCGCTACCCGCTCTACAACGTCGACCGGCCGCTCGTCTCGGAGTTCTACCGGGCCCGCCGGCTCTACCCGTTCGCACCGCTGACCGGCCCGGCGGAGTCGGCGGTCGCCCTCGAGCCGGCCGGGCGGATCGACTATCGGCCGATCCCGCTGCGCGTCGTCGAGCTCGCGGTCCGCGCCGGCGACGGGCCCCGGGGGGCGTCCGTCCCGGTCGACGCGCCGATCCGGGAGATCCGCCTCGGCGACGAGCGGATGGACGGCCCGGAGGAGCCGCTCCTCCGGGCCCTGGCCGAGCGGCTCGCCCGGGAGGATCCCGACCTCCTGCTGACCGACGGGGGGGACGGCGACGACCTGCCGAGGCTCTACGCCCGGGCCCGGGCCCACGGGCTCGGCCCCGACCGCTTCCACCTGGGCCGGATCCCGGGCGGGGAGCGGCCGTTCCGGCCCGCCCGCTCCTTCGCCTCGTACGGCCGGATCTACCACCGGCCGGCGGCGTACCGGGTGCCGGGCCGGTTCCACGTCGACCGGACGACCTCGTTCCTCTACGACGACGTCGGCCTCGCCGGCCTGATCGACGCCGCCCGGCTCTCCCGGCTCCCGTTCGAGACCGTCGCCCGGCAGTCGCCGGGGACCGTCTTCACCGCGCTCGAGATCGAGGCCGCCCTGGACGCGGGCGCCGCGGTGCCGTGGAAGAAGTACCGGCCCGAGGGGTTCCGGACCGCCGACCACCTGGTGCGGGCCGACCGGGGCGGGGTGATCTTCCAGCCGCCGGTCGGGCTCCACGACGCGGTCGACGAGTTCGACTTCGTGAGCCTCTTCCCGCACCTCATGGTGCGGCACAACCTCTCGTCGGAGAGCCTCGGGTGCCGATGCTGCCCCGCGTCGCCCCACGTCGCCCCGGGGCTCGGCTACCGGTTCTGTGCCCGCCGGCCCGGCCTCCTCCCCCGCACCCTGGCGCCGCTCATTGCCCGCCGGCGGGCGCTCCGGCGGTCGGCCCGGCGGACCGACCGCTCGCCCGAGGCGCGCTCGCGCGACCGCGGGCGGGCGAAGATGCTCAAATGGATCCTCGTCACCGCCTTCGGCTACCAGGGCTACCGCAACGCCCGGTTCGGCCGGATCGAGGTCCACGAGGCGATCAACGCCTTCGCCCGGCAGCTCCTCGCCGACGTCGCCCGGGCCGCCGCCCGGGCCGGCTACCGGGTCCTCCACGGGATCGTCGACTCCCTCTGGCTCTCGGTCGATCCGGCCGCTTCGCCTCCCGATCCCGAGCGGTGGGCGAGCGAGCTCGGGGCCGCCGTCGACCTGCCGTTGGGCTACGAGGGCCGGTACCGGTGGATCGCCTTCCTGCCGTCGGCCCGGACCGGCCTCGGCGTGCCGAACCGGTTCTTCGGGCGGTACGCGTCCGGCGAGTACAAGATCCGGGGGATCGGCAGCCGCCGGCACGATACCCCCGACTACCTGCGGCACGTCGAGCGGGAGATCCTCGAGCTGTTCGCCCGGGCCCCGGACGCCGCCCGGGTGCTTGCCGAGCGGCCCCGGGCGCTCGCCCGGGCCGACCTCTTCGCGGCCGAACTCCGATCCGGCGGGGTCGATCCGCACCGGCTCCTGATCGCCCACCGGTTCGGCCGCACGCCGAACGCCGCGAGCCCCTTCACCGACGCGGTCGCCGCCGCCCGGCAGCGGCCCGAGGCCCCCGACGTCCGCTACGTGGTGGCCGACCGGACCAGCCGGTCGTGGCGCCGGCGGGTCCGGGTGCTCGGGGCCGAGCCGATCGAGGGGCCGTACGACGTCGGGGTCTACCTGGGGCTTCTCGCCCGCACCGTCGCGACCCTCCTCGCGCCGCTCGGGGTGACCGAAGCCGAGCTCGCCGAGCGCTGGGCGATCGCCCCGGCCCGCCGGCCGGGCCGTCCGGGGCCCCGGCCGCCCATCCGACCCGTTATCCGTCCATGGTCCCTGTAACCGGTGTGCCGAAGACCGACACGGCCGAGGCGGCCGCCGCGCGGCCCCGACGGTCGTCGGGCCGCCGCCGGCCCGCCGCGGCGCCGGACCCCGCCGACCCGGATCCCCGGGTCCGCCGCCGGGCGATCCAGGCGCTCGCCGAGCGGGGCGACCCCCGCGACCGGACGCTCCTCGAGGCGGCCCTGAGCGATCCCGACGTCGGGGTCCGGGCGGGGGCGGCCGGGGCGCTCGGCCGGCTTGCCCGCCCCGAGAGCCGGGGCCCGCTCGAGGCGCGGCTCGACGACGGCGACGCCCGGGTCCGGGCGGCGGCGGCCTACGCGCTCTCCCGGATCCCGGACCGGTCGCTCATCCCCCGGCTGCTCGCCCGGCTCGACGACCGGTCGCCCGAGGTCCGCTCCGCCGCCACCCTCGCGCTCGGCCATCTCGCCGACCCGTCGACCCGGCCCGCGCTCGTCGCCCGGTTGAACGACCCCCACGACCGGGTCCGTCGGGAGGCGATCCTCGCGCTCGACCGGGTCGGTGGCGATCGGCTCGTCGAGCCGATCCGTCCGTTCCTTCGCGATCCGGCCCCCCGGGTCCGGATCGCGGCGGCCGTCGTCCTCGGCCGTCGCCGGGACCGGGAGAGCGTCCCGTACCTCGCCGGGCGGCTCCACGACGCCCCGCTCTGGGAGCGGCCGGCGATCGCCGTCGCGCTGGGGCGGATCGGCGATCCCCGGGGCCGCCCCGCCCTCCTCGAGGCGGCGCAGGACCCGGTCGCGTCGATCCGGGTCTGCGCGATCCATGCGCTCGGGACGATGCGCGCGCCCGAGGCCGGGCCGGCCGCCCGGGCCGCGCTCGACGATCCGGCCTGGAGCGTCCGGGGCGCCGCCGCGCTCGCGCTCGGACTTGTCGGCGGCCCGGAGGATCTGGGGGGGCTCGTCCGGCGGCTCCGCGATCCCCACCCCTGGCCGCGCCGCGGCGCCGTCTACGCGCTCGGCATGCTCGATCTGACCGAGACGGCGCCCGAGATCCGGGAACGGCTCCGGGACGACGACCCCGAGGTCCGGCTCGCCGCGGTCTGGGTCGCGGGTCGGTGGGCCGATGACGGCGCCCGGCCCAGGCTCCTGACGCTCCTGCGCGACGCCCGGCCCGGGCCGGTCCGGTCGGCCCCGACCCTCGCCCAGGGGGAGGGGGCGGTCCGGCTCGCGAGCGACGCCGACGAGCGGCTCTTCGGGGCGCTCGTCACCGCGCTGGGCGCGATCGCCGAACGGGTGGGCGACGAGGGGATCGTCGGCCACCTCCGGGAGCTCTACCGGGCATTGCCCGACTCGGCGCTCGAGGCCCCGGTGCGGCCGCCGGCCCCGCTCGGGCCGGGCGGGCCGGCGGTGCCGCTGCGCGACCTCTTCGAACGGACGCTCGCCGGTGCGGACGGCGGGGAGGACGGCGCGTGCTGAGGGACCTCGGTCCGCGCGACGCCCACCGCCTGTTCGAACTCACCCGGGTGAGCTTCCCCGAGGAGTCGGCCCTGCTCGGCTTCCGCCCCGAGGCGATGGAGAAGGTGCTGCACCGGATCTTCCGGCCCCACATCCGCCTGGTGCTCGCCCTCGCCCGGCTCGCCGGGCGGCCGGTGTTCCGGTACTTCATCATCGAGGAGCAGGGCCGGCTCGTCGCCGGGACCCTCCTCACCTTCAGCGCCCGGGCCGGCTACGTGAGCAACGTGAGCGTCGATCCGGGGTGGCGACGCCGGGGGTTCGCCCGCCGGCTGCTCCTCCGCGCCCAGGAGGAGACCGGCCGGCGGCACCGGCGCTACGTGGTGCTGGACGTCCTCTCGACCAACGCGCCGGCGATCGCCCTGTACCGATCGCTCGGCTACCGGGACCTCCGGACGATGCACCTGTGGAGCCGGGATCTCGCCGCCGAGAACGGGGCGGCGCCGCCCGCGAGCCGGCCGTACCGGCCGTCCGATCTCCCCGCGCTCCTCGCCGCCGCGCGGGCGGAGGTGCCGGCCGAGGTCGAGGAGGTGCTGCCGACCGGGGAGGGCGAGTTCGGCGCGACGTCGTTCGTCGATGCCCTGCTGGCGGCCCGGTCGTACGTCCGTACGGTCGAGATCGACGGCCGCCCGGCCGCCTACCTCCACCTCTCCGCTTCCGAGACCCAGACGAGCGGCAGCCTGAGGCTGGTCGTCGCGCCCTCGGTCCCGCCGGGGCGGCTCAAGCCCGCGATTGAGGAGGGGCTCGCCTGGGCCCGGGGCGCGGGCGCCCGACGGATCGTGGCGCACCTGCCCGACTACAAGCTCGCCGCGGCCGCGGCGCTGCGGGACGCCGGATTCGTTCCGGTCTACGAGCTGGAGACGCTCGTCCGGCCCGCCCGGTCATGACCCCGGGCCGTCCGGGTCCCGACCGGCCCCGCCCGGCGATCTACCTCCTCCCGGCGGTCGTCGGGGGTGGCTGGGGCGACATTGAGGAGGTGCTCGCGGTCGGCCGGCAGCTGGTGGCCCGGGGCCAGCGGGTCCGTTGGTACCGTGCGGCGGGCCACCCGCTGCCCCGGGGTCTCCCGGGCCCCTGGCCTTGGCCCCCCATCGACCGGTCCGGCTCTCCGGGGCCCCCCGGGACCCCGGCGATCACCGTGACGGCGTCGTGGGGGCTCAGCGCCGCGCCCGAGGAGGGAGGTCCCTGGGCCCGGGAGGTCCGGGAGATCGAGGCGGTCCACGGCGCCGAACGGACCCTCCACGTGAGCCTCGAGGAGTTCGCCCGGACGCTCACGAGCCGGGCGGCCGAGCGGGAGCGGCTGCGCGAGGGCGGGGTCCCCCGGCGGGCGATCTCGACCGGACCGTCGTTCGCCCGGCGGGCCCGTCTCTTCCACCGGGAGTACGCCCGGTACCGGGGCTTCGACCGGCCCCGGGTCCTCCACCTCTTCCCGACCTTCCGGCCCGACCGGGCCTTCGCCCGGGAGTTCGCGAGCGCCGTGATGACCGGACCGATCCCCGCCGATCCGCCCGGTCGCCGCCGATCGCGGAGCCCGGCCCGGGAACGGCGGTGGCTCTGGTACGCGAGCCCGTCGAGCGCCGAACGGATCGCGCCCCGGGTCCGGGCGGGGCTCGGGAGTTCACGGCCCCGGGTGCGGCTGCGGGTCGTCACCCCCCGGCCCTGGGGTCCCGCCGAGGGGATCGACGTCCTCCTCGGCCCGCTCCCCGGGGCCCGCTGGCGAAGGGAGTGGGATCGGGCGGAGCTTCGGATCGTCACGGGCAGCCGCACCCTCCTGGAAGCGCTGGCGGACGGGCGCCCGTTCCTCTACTTCAACGGGATCCGGGGGGAGGGTCGGAAGGTCCGCCGGCACCGCCCCGAAAAGATCGCCCGGCTCCTGGCGGCCGCCCGGGACGCGGGCGTGGCCGCGGATCTGCGGCGGGACCTCTCCGACTTCGCGCGGGGGCGGCGGGTCGAGGAGGTCGTCCGACGGGCCCATCGCCGGGAGGGGAGCTGGGCAAGGTTTCCGGCCCGGTGGGGCGGGGCCCGCTTCCCAGAGCCGTTCCGCGATCCGGTCGAACTCATCGCCCGGCTCGCCCAGGGACTGGCGAAGGACCCCGACGCGGCCGGCTGGGTCGCCCGGGCGAGGGCGGCCGCTCCCGGGCGCACCGGGAGCCGAGGGCCGGACCGGGAGCTCCGGCGCGGCCCCGGCACAAGCTAATGAGTTCCCACGCCCCTTCCCACCATGGACGATATGCGCGCCCCCTCCTGGTCCGAAGCCCAGGCGGCCCTCACCGAGGCCCTCGACCTCGAGAGCCCGCCGATGCAGCTCCACTACGAGGATCGCCCCCCGGCCGGCGTCCCCGTCCGGGCCGAGCCCGCGCCGTCGGTCTGCACCTTCTTCGCGGACGGGCGGACCCGCGCGTTCTACGCCGACCGTCCGGCCCACGAGGCGTGCGAGATCGGCGCCTACGTGATGGGGCTCCCGATGGAGGGCGACCTCGGCGGCCGGCTCGCCCAGACGGTCGGCTGGATGGAGTCGATCGGCTACCTCGCTCCGGGCGAGGCCGCCCAGATCCCCCACCAGACGAAGGCTCCGGTCGGCGTCTCGTACGGTCCGCTCGGCGCCGCCACGTCGACCCCGACGGCCGTGCTCCTCTTCGTCGCCCCGAAGGCGCTCATGTGGGTCTACGAGGCGCACCGGAGGGCGTGGCCCCGGGCTTCGCCGATCCCCGTGCTCGGCCGGCCGATGTGCTCGATCGTGCCGGTCCTCACCGCCGGCACCCCGCTCGCGGTCTCGACCGGGTGCGCCGGCTCGCGGGTCTACACCCAGATGAAGGACAGCGAACTGCTCGTCGGGCTGCGCGGCGACGCGGTCGCGCCGTTCGTCGAGGCGCTCCGCCGGATCCGCTCGGCCAATCAGGACGTGACCCAGGAGAACGAGCGGCGCCGCGAGAGCGGCCCCGCCCCGGCGGCGTGACCCGGCGCTCCCCGACGCCGTCTCGCCGCCCCCGGCTCGGTCGCCGGTTTTTCGACCGGCCGACGCGGACGGTCGCCCGGGAGCTCTTGGGCGCCCGGCTGTGGGTCGGCCCTCCGGGCCGGCGCCGCGGGGTCGAGATCGTCGAGTGCGAGGCGTACGTCGCGGACGACCCGGCGAACCATGCCGACCGGGGCCCGACGCCCCGCAACCGCTCGATGTTCCTCCGCCCGGGGACCCTCTACGTCTACCGGATCCATCGGGTGGTCTGCGCGAACGTCGTCACCCGCCCCGGAGAGGCGGTGCTGCTCCGGGCCGGTCGGCCCCTGGGCCCGACTCCGGCGTCGACCCGTGGGCCGGGGCGGCTCGCCCGGGCGCTCGGCCTGCGGCACGCCGACGACGGGACCGACACGGTGGCGAGCCGCACGATCGCCTGGCGCGGCCGCCGGACGATCCCCCGGATCGTCACCGGACCGAGGGTCGGGATCCGTCGGGCCGTCGAGGCTCCGCTCCGGTTCGCGATCGCGGGCAGCCCTTGGGTCTCCTCCCCGCGGCCCGACCGGCGGTCCCGGCCGGCTACGGGCGCTTGAGCTTCGCCCAGTCGTACCGGCGGCGGTGGGCGGTGGCGCCGAAGCCGCACGACGAGCAGACCTTCTTCTGGCGGTGGTAGGCGTGGCGGCCGCAGCGTCGGCAGATGACGTGCACGATCTTCCCGCCTTGGCGGGACGGCGTTCCCTTCGACATGGATGTTCCCGGATCCTCCTAGGGCGAGATGTAGACGATCGAGTCGCCGCGGAGCAGCGTGATGCCCGAGCGGGGCTTCACGGCCTCCTGGACGACCTCCTCGGCCGACGAGAGGACCAGATTGAGATGCTGGTCGAAGGCGTCGAGGACGCCCCGATACGACCGGCCCCCCTTCATCTCCACCAGGACCCGCTTGTGCAGGCTCTGCTGGAGCAGGTCCAGCGGCTTCATCGCCATCACGAAAGGGCGACGGGGCGCGGCTCTTAACGGTTACCGGTCTCTCCGGAGCCCCCTCCGATCTCCTCGACCCACCCGAGCAGCGGGCCCGGACCGGTCCGGCGGAGCGGCTTCGCCCGCCGGATCGCCCGTTCGGCCGAGCGCCGGACCCGGTCCGCCGGCCGGTCGGCGTCGAGCCGGACCAGCCGTCGGGGGAACCGGGTCCGGAACGCTGTGAGCCAGAGTCGGCGCTCGATCCGCCCCACCCGGTGGTGGCGTTCGGTGAGCCTCGGAGGGTGACCGGCGGGCGCCCGCGCCGCGCGGCGCCGGAGGGTCGCTTCGGGGGCCTCCAGGTAGAGGACGAGGTCCGGCACGCCGAGCGCGCCGAGGGCGGCCGCCCGCCGGCCCCGGGCGATCAGCCTTCGGAGAACCCCGGGGCCGGCCGCGCGGATCTCGACCAGCCCCCGGGTGTACGTCAGGGTCCCGAACGGCCCCGTGTCCAGCAGGATCGGGCCTCCCTTTGCCCGGCCCCGGTCGGCCCGGCGCCACCGGTCGAGGTCCCGGGCGAAGAGCGCCGCCTCGAGCCGGGCGAGCTCGGCGTCGGAGCGGAACCGCAGCGACGCGCGACGGCCCCCCAGGTCGGCCGCCTCGGGGATCGCGGTCGCGCCGAGCGTCGCGGCGAGGTCGGCGACGAGGGCGGTCTTCCCCGCGCCCGAGCCGCCTTCGACCGCGACGATGATCCCGGACCGGGGGGAGGCAGGGCGGGCCATCCGGAGGAGTATCGGCGGCGTCCTTTAAGCGGCGCCCCCGTCTAGCCTCCCCCGATGGCGCCGGAGTCGGACCCCCCGGCGCGGGGAGCGCCCCGGTTCCCCGCCCGGATCCTCACCCCCCGGAGCGGCCGGGAGATCGTCGAGGAGCTCGAGCGGACCGACTGCGACCCGGAGGGGATCGGAATCATGGCCGCCAAGGCCCGGAGCTTCCTGGTCCGGCTCGACCGGGTCCCGCTCAAGGCCTCCCCGCTCCTCAAGCAGGAGTTCCTGGCCGTCGGGGGGGATGCGGTCCACGCCCGCGGGGTGGCCGACCACAGCGTCGCGACGAGCCCGGTGGTCCTGATCGGCACCCGGACCCAGTTCCGCCGCGCCCTGGCGAAGCTCGAGCGCCAGCCGTTCCATCTGCCGGCGATCGGCCGATCGGTCGAGCAGGCGCTCGCCCGCTTCCAGTCGACCGGGGCCCGGACCGTCCGGGGCGCCCACCGGGCCTGGACCGTCGGGGACCGGCCGCGGGTCCTCGGCATCGTCAACGTGACCCCCGACTCGTTCAGCGACGGGGGCCGGTTCCTGGATCCCGACCGGGCGATCGAGCACGGGGAGGCGCTGGTCCGGGAGGGCGCCGATGCGCTCGACATCGGAGGGGAGTCGACGCGGCCCGGGGCCGCCCCGGTCGATCCCTCGGAGGAGTGGCGACGGATCGCGCCCGTGATCCGGGGGCTGGCCGAGCGGGTGACGGTGCCGATCTCCGTCGATACCCGGCATGCCGACGTGGCCCGGCGGGCCGTGGAGGCCGGCGCCGACATCGTCAACGACGTCGAGGGGCTCCGGGATCCGGCCATGCACGCCGCGGTCCGGGAGACCGGCGCGGCGGCGATCGTGATGCACATGCGGGGAACGCCCTCGACGATGCAGGCGCAGACCGAGTATGCCGACCTGCGGGGGGAGGTCTTCCATGCGCTCGCCGACGCGACCGACCGGGCGGTGGAGGCGGGGATCCCCGCCGACCGGCTGATGGTCGATCCCGGCCTGGGCTTCGGGAAGAGCGCCGCCCAGAGCCTGGAGCTCCTGACCCATGCGGGCGAGCTCCGGAGCCTCGGCTACCCCGTCGTCGTCGGCGCGTCCCGCAAGTCGTTCCTGGGCGGGAGCGGACCCGGGGCGATCGAGGCCCGGCTCGAGGCCGGCCTCGCCGCGGCGGTCCTGGCGGCCGATGCCGGCGTCGAGATCCTCCGGGTCCACGACGTCGGACCGACCGTCCGGGCGCTCTCGCTGGTGGCCCGGAGCCGGTCCGACTGACCGGCTCCGGCGGGCCTCGCGAGGCCGGTGGTAAACAGGGGGACGTCCTGCTCGCGCCCCTTCAGATCGCGACGTAGGCGCGACGGGTCGTCCAGAAGCCCCAGCCGCGGCCGGTCGCTCGGGGAGGGGAGTGCATCCGACCGGCGTTCCAGAGGCCGGAGCCATCGGACGAGGGTGGCGAGTGGGGGAGCGCGGGAGGTGCCGGTCATCGCAGACTTCGCGTCTCGCAGAGCCCGTGTCAACCCGCCGTTCCCCGCGCATGATCCCTCCCGTACGGACGAGGTGAGTTGAGATCAAGAGCCGGTACGGACGGGGGTCAAAATCTGCGAAGGTCCACGGGAACCCTCCCCGCTTTTTCGATGGGCGGCCGTGGCGTAGGCACCGATGCCAGCCCGGCGGTCCCGTTTGCGCTCCCCTCCCCGAAGCGGTAACTAGTCCTTGGGATGTAAGTCATGATGGGGAGGAATTCGTGGCGGCCACCGGAGAGATACTCGCTGAGGAACGCGGGTTCTACCCAGAGAACCGCTCGGCTTGGCTTCAAGCGCATCCGGGGAAGTTCGTACTGATCCAAGGTCGTCAGCTGCTCGGTGTGTACGACTCCCCCGACGTCGCGTACGCCGACGGACTGAAGCTCTTGGGGAACGTCCCCATGCTTGTAATTCAGGTCTTGCCGGACCAGCCGACGGCCCGGTTTCCCGCTCTACAACTGGGGCTGATTCGTGCCGATTTTCAAGCGTAAGCCTCACGGCCAAGGACAGGTTCCCACCCCCGCCAATCCCGGCGTGCTTCAGGCGGCCGGACCAATGGTTGGTGTTCAGATCGAGGTTCCCCGTGCACTGGGCCAACAGCTGGCCGAGGCAGGTAAGCCAGTTCCCTAACCCGTTACCGGAATCGCCCTAATCGATACCGGGACGACCATGACCGCGGTGGACGCGAGCGTCGTGGCCGCGCTGGGCGTAAATCCGGTCGGTGTCGTTCCGGTAGGCACCGCGGGAGGCCCTGCGACGCAGCCGGTATATCCCATTCGGCTACAACTTCAGGGTGTGGGACTCGTCTTGGATTTCAGCCGGGTGACGGGCGCCCCGCTCAAAGCCATGAACCTGGGGGCGCTTCTGGGGCGGGATGTCCTCGCCCGGATGATACTCATTTACGATGGCCCGAGTTCGGAGTATACGCTCAGCTTCTGAACCAGAACACTCCAGCTGAGAATCCGAACTGGGCGCTGGGGCCTTCGAATCGCTTCAGTACTGTCGCTGCTCGAGTTGGTGGGAGTGGACCCTGGGGACCTGAATCCCGGGCTAGTTCAGGGCAACAGGTAGGGGCGTCGCCAAGCCGGGATCCCGGTGCATCTCTGCCTCTTGGGCGTACGGGGCGGGGGATGACCTCGGGGCAGGGTTCGCCGAGCGGTCCTCCGGAGCTCCCGAAGGCCCTCACCCAGCGGCATGACCTCCGGGTCTCCACCATGGCCCCCACCGGTCCCAGCAGCGCCAGTACCGTTCCCACATCGCGCATCCTCCTCACCCGCGCCCCTCGCCCGACCCGCCGATGAGGGATCTGAGTCAGGTGCCCGGGTCGGGGGCAGCGCTACTTTCCCGACCACGAGCGGACGGTCCTCCCATCCAGGCGCTGGCCCAGCTTGGTGGCCGCCCCCGCCGGGCTTCGCTCGGCGAGATGGAACCGCCGCCGAGCTACTGCCCCCCCGCGCATGGTGTAATTGGATTAGCACACCGCCCACCTACGTGCCGCCCTCACCCCCTCGTGGGAGGTCTCTCGGGCCCTCGGGAGACGGTCCGCAATCTCATCGCGCCCTCTCGAGAGGGCGCCCTCGCCTATCGGCACCGCGATCCTCCCAAGGTCGACTGGGGCGCCTACGACCGGGCCCAGGTCCATGACATGGACGACCCGCTCCAGCCGATCCACATCCGGGTCGACGAGGCCACGCGTCAGGTCCACGCCCGAACCCCGTGGCGAAAAGGCCGGCGAGGCCCCTCCCCGACCTCGGCGGCGGATCTGGCCAAGGTTCTCTTGGCGCAGGAGTACTTTCCGGTCCCCAACCGAGTGGCGGAGAGGCTCCTCGAGATCTTCCGGGTCAAGCTCAGTCGGTCCGAAAGGTTCGGTTGCGAGACCATCGAGCGCGGCGGCGTTAGGACGCCCGTCTTCGTCGAGATATCGGAGGAGCTGTCGGTGCGACCGGGCGACGGCCCGCCTCAGCCCGGGGGCGGATCGGTCCGGGGCTCGTCCGGGAGGTACTCCTCGACGATGAACGAGCCCACGTAGTTGCAGTCGAGGCAGTGGTAGCGCTGGCCGGTGATGAGGCCGGCCTCGAAAATCACGTGGGTCGAGCCGCACTCGGGGCACTTCTTGACCGTCTTACGGGGCCGACGTAGGGGACGCCGGAGCATCGTGATCCTCCTCCTCGTCCCCGTCCGCCGGGGGCTCGTCACCGCCCGCGGCCGGGGCGGCCGGGGCATCCGGATCGTTCGGGAGGACGACCGCGTCGCGGACCGCGTCATCGTCGTCCAGCTTGATGATCCGGACCCCGAGGGTGTTGCGGGCCTGCGAGCGGATCCCGGCGACCGCCATGCGGATCGTGACCCCCCGCTGCGTCGTGACGAGGATCTCGGAGGTGTCGGCGGTCGGCAGGACCGCGACGACCGAGCCGTTCCGCCCGCCGGTCCGGATCGTCCGGACCCCCTTCGCGCCCCGCCGGGTCTCCCGGTAGTCGTCGGTGGGGCTGCGCTTCCCGTAGCCCGTGGTGGTGAGGGTCAGGAGATCCGGGAAGCGGTCGCTCACCGGGGCGAGCGCGACGACCCCGTCGTCGTGCGCCTCGGACCGCCGGATCCCGATGACCCCGTAGGTGGCGCGGCCGGTCGGCCGGACCTCGGAGAGCGGGAACCGGACCGCCTGGCCCGCCTGGGTCGCGAGGACCACCTCGGAGCGCTCGTCGGCGACGAGCGCCACGTCGACCAGCTCGTCGCCCTCCTCGAGCAGGATCGCTTGGATGCCCGAGGTGCGGATGTTCTGGAACCGGTCGAGCCGGGTCCGCTTGACGAGCCCGTGCCGGGTGGCGAAGAGGAGCGAGCCGTCCTGCTCCAGGTCGCGGACCGACAGGAGGGTGCGGATCTTCTCGCCCTCCTTGAGCTTCGGCAGGAGGTTGATGATCGCCTTGCCCTTGGTGTGCCGGCTCCCTTCGGGCAGTTCGTAGGTCTTGAGGACGTAGACCCGGCCCTGGTTGGTGAAGAAGAGCAGGTGGTCGTGGGTCCGGCTTACGAACGTCCGGATCACCAGGTCCTCCTCCTTGGTCTCGATCTGGGAGAGGCCGCGGCCGCCGCGGCGCTGCCGGCGGTACTGATCGAGCGGCTGGCGCTTGATGTAGCCGTCGCGGGTCACGAGGACGACCGCGTCGGCGTCCGGAATCAGGTCCTCGAGGGTCCGGGCGGTGAATCCGGGGACGATCCGGGTCCGTCGCGGATCGGCGAACCGTTCCTTCACGGCGGCGAGCTCGAGCGAGATCCGCCGGTCGAGCTCGTGGGGGGACTCCAGGATCGATTTGAGTTCCCGGATCAGCGCCTCCTTCTCCTCCTTCTCCCGGAGGACGGCGGCCCGTTCGAGCCCCGTGAGCCGCGAAAGCCGCATGTCGAGGATCGCCTTGGCCTGTTCCGAGGAGAGCAGGAACCGGCCCATGAGCGCCGTCTCGGCCGACGGGATGTCCGGCGACCGCCGGATCACCTTGATCACCTCGTCGATGTGGTCGATCGCGATCAGGAACCCCTCGAGGAGGTGGCGGCGCTCCTCGGCCTTGCGCAGGTCGAACCGGGTCCGGCGGGTGATCGTCTCGCGCCGGTGGGTCAGGTGGAGCCGGAGGAGGTCGAGGAGCGGGAGGGTCCGGGGCCGCCCGTCGACCAGGCAGAGGTTGATCACGCCAAAGCTGGTCTCGAGAGGGGTGTGCTCGTAGAGCCGGTTCATGACGATCTCGGCCGGCACGTCCCGTCGCAGCTCGAGGACGACGCTCGTGCCGTGGCGGTCCGATTCGTCGCGAAGGTCGACGACCCCGTCGAGCCGCTTCGACTTCACGAGATCGGCGATGAGTTCGAGCAGCCCGACCTTGTTCACCTCGTACGGGATCTCGGTGATGACGACCTCGTCCCGGCCGTCGCGCTCCCTCGCTTCGGCGGCGCCCCGGAGGTGCAGGAGCCCCCGGCCGGTCGCGTACACCTCCCGGATCCCCTCCCGGGAGAGGAACCCTCCGGTCGGGAAGTCCGGCCCCGGAAGGACCGCGAGCACCTCGTCCAGGGTCGCGTCGGGCCGTTCGAGCAACAGCTCGAGCGCATCGACCACCTCGCCGAGATTGTGGGGCGGCATGTTGGTGGCCATCCCGACCGCGATGCCGGCCGAGCCGTTGACCAGCAGGTTCGGGATCCGCGACGGGACGAGGAGCGGCTCTTTGAGGGAGCCATCGAAGTTCTCGGTCCAGTCGACGGTCTCCTTCTCGATGTCGGCGAGCATCTCCTCGGCGAACGGGCTGAGCCGGGCCTCGGTGTAGCGCATCGCGGCCGGGGAGTCGCCGTCGATCGAACCGAAGTTGCCCTGGCCGTCGATGAGCGGGTAGCGGAGGCTGAACGGCTGGGCCATCCGGACCAGCGCGTCGTACACGGCAATCTCGCCGTGGGGGTGGTACTTGCCGAGGACGTCCCCGACCGTGCGGGCGCTCTTGCGATAGGCCTTGTCGTGGGTCGCCCCCGACTCCCACATCGACCAGAGGATCCGGCGCTGGACCGGTTTCAGGCCGTCGCGCCCTTCGGGGAGCGCCCGCCCGACGATCACGCTCATCGCATAGTCGAGGTAGGAGCGGTGCATCTCCCGCTCGAGCGGGAGGTCCCGGATCCGCTCCGGCGGAGCCGCTTCGGCCGGGGGCGCCCCGCTCATGCCGTCGCCTCCGGGCGGGCCAGCTGGGCGGCGATCCGTCGATCGACTTCGGTCCGGAACCGCTCCTCGGTGCCGGGAGGGAGCGTGGCGCCGCTCGCGATCCGGTGGCCTCCCCCTTCCCCGCCGACCGCCCGGGCGGCCTCCCGGAGCGCCTCGGCGAGGTCGAGCCCCCGTTCGACCTGGGCCGGGGTGCCCCGGGCCGAGACCTTGACCGAATCCGAGCCGGGCGAGAAGACCAGGACCGGTCGGGTGGGGTCCAGAAGGTAGCTCATGGCCATGCCGGCCTGGGTGCCCGCCAAGGTGGTGTCGGGGCTCACGAACCACTGTAGGGACGACATCGGATTTACCCCCTTATCCTCCACTCGCCGCAGTCCCTGGAGGAGACCCGTCCTCCAGGCGGCCTCGGCCCGCCGGGCCTCCTCGAGGGCCCCGGCGTCCCCAAGGGCGAGCGCGATGCCGATCTCCGGCACCCCGGCCCGGCCCGCGGCGTTCTGGAGGTTGGCGAGCTCCTCGGCATCCTGACCGAGCGAGGGCAGGAGGTAGCGGGGGCCGTCGAGGCTGCGGAGCAGTTCCGGCGCCACGCCTCGGGGGGCGAGCCGGGCGCGCAGTGCGTCGGCGAACGTGCGGACCTCGGAGGCCGCGAGATCCTTCGGTGGCCGGGCCGGATCGAGCCCGAGGGCCCCGAGGAAGTGCCGGGCCGCATCGGGGCGGCCCGCGATTCCCGCCAGGTACGGGTCGATGCTCTGGGTGAGCGCCTCGGCGAGCGTCGGTCCGCGCAGGGCAAGCCCCGGAGCCGAGACGACCAGGGATCGCTGCTCGGCCTCGCGCAGGAGTTGGAGATTGAGCCCCCGGAACCCGCCGACGTGCTGGCGGTCGGAGATCGCTCCGGAGAGGCCCCACGGGGCGTTGTCCCAGTTGATCGGGTCGAGAAAGATCGTAAAGAGCCAAGTCAGGGTGGAAGCGCACAGTTCGTTCATCCCGTCGACACCCCAGTTGATCGGGTCGACGAACGCCACCTGGGGGGGGAGGGCCGGCGGGGTGGGGTTGCCCGGGTAGGTATGGTGGTCGAGCACGATGACCGGGTGGGGGTGCTCGGCGAACCGGTCGAGCCAGCTCGCCCCGGTGTCGACCACGAGAACCGGCCCGCGGGTCGCCGTCAGGAGCTCATCGATCCGGGACCGCTCGACGCCCTGGAGGGCGGTCGCCTGCGCCAGGTAGCCGAGCCGGCCGAGGGCCCGCAGGGCCGACGAGGCGGAGGCGATGCCGTCGCCATCGTAGTGGTAGATGATGCGCCAGCGGCCCGGGTGGGCGAGGAGGAGTTCCCGGGCCTTCGAGAATTCCGCGCTGTATCGGGGATCGGGGACGAAGCTCTCGGGGCCCGAAGGCATCACTCCACCTGGAGCGCGGCGCTCTCGGAAGAGTACCGCCAGGTCTCCGGCAACCGCTGGTGCTGTCGGTAGTAGCGGGCCATCCGGCGGATCCGAGACTCCATGAGGCTCAGCCCCCGCAGGTTCGAAAGATCCTTCGGGTTCTGGGCCAGGTGGCGTTGGAGGTGGACCACGCGCTTCAGTAGCGCCTGGAGGTCTTCGGGGATCTCCGGGGCGACCCCGTTCTCCCGGAGGAGGGCGGTCAACCGCCGGCCTGTGACGAGCCGGGTGGAAGGGATGCCTTGGACGTCCCGGAGGATCTGGCCGGTCCGCGCCGCCGTCGTACCCTCCCGGGCGAGACGGACAGCCTGTTCCACAATCTCCTCGCGGGTGGCCGTTACCCACGAGGGGTTCTGGGCCGGAAAGGGCCGGTGGGAACCGGAGCGCCCCTTGTGGCCGGAGTGGATTCGGGACATGGCGGCGGCGCCGAAAACCGTATCCTACTTAACGGTTCGTAGGACGGTGGCGTTCGGATTTTTGACCTACCGCCCCGCCGGTGGCTCCGGGTCTCCTGGCTGGGGTTTGGGACTGGTTTTGGAGGATCCGAACCCGACGCGACCGCCCGCGTTTCCGTGCCCTCCCTTCGGCCCGTACGGGGGGGGGCGGGGCTCACCCTTTCGGCCGGGGCCGTCGGCTCCCGAGATAGAGGTAGACCCCCACCGCCGCCCCGGCCGCCACGGCGAGACCTCCCCCGGCGACCCAGACCACCAGGGGCACACCGCCGGTCCTCCCGAACGAGATGACCTGGGTCGGACCGCCGCTCCCGGCCACCGTCAGCGTCCCCTGGGACGGTGTGGCGTCATACCCGCCCGCAACGCCCGCCG
>DAHXNZ010000099.1 GCA_027365105.1 Thermoplasmata archaeon | reverse complement strand
CGAATTCGCGGCGAAACCGCCGCTCATCGTCACCGGCGACAACTATGAAAGCGGCGTCGGCGTGCGGTACGAGACCGGACGCTCAACCGACATCTTCGGCTCCGACGTTCATATCAACATCTTTAACGTCGATAAAATCAACAGGGAAGAAAGCCCGCGCGGCAAGCCGAAGATGAAGCGGCTTCAAGAGACGATCGGTGAGAGCTATTACGCCTACCTCTCCAAGCTCGATGACCTCGTCTTGCTGATGGACGAAGCGCACCGATACCGCGCGAGCGCGGGTGCCGCCGCCATCGACGGTCTCAAGCCCATTCTCGGCCTGGAACTGACCGCGACGCCGAAGACCGTGGGCGCGCGGTCCGCGCCGTTCAAGAGCGTCATCTACAGCTACACGCTCGGGCAGGCTATGGCGGACGGCTTCGTCAAGGAACCCGCCGTCGCTACCCGCAAGGACTTCGACCCGAAATCCGTGGGCGACAAGGAGCTTGAGCGCATCAAGCTCGAAGACGCAGTCCACCACCACGACCACGTCGCCGTGGAACTCGACCGCTATCACCGCACGACCGGAGCGCCCAAGGTACATCCGTTCATCCTCGTCGTTGCGGCGGATACGACCGAAGCCAAGCGCTTGCGCGACTTCATCGAATCCGAGGACTTCTTTAAGGGCCGCTTTAAGGACAAGGTGGC
>DAHXNZ010000098.1 GCA_027365105.1 Thermoplasmata archaeon | reverse complement strand
CCCACTGGTGGCAGAGCGGCTGGCTCCGCGAGGGTCTCCTCGCGGCGGTGGAGCGCCGCTGGAGGAGCACCCCCAGTGAGAGCGCGAAGGAGTACTACCTCGGCTTCATGGAGAGCGATTCAAAGTAAGATGGGACAATCATTACATCGCAGGATGATAGTATTTTTCTCTTTTGTTCCTCAGTAACAAACCCATGTAAAATCAAATTTCCATTTTTGTTCATATTATTAATATGTTGCATCAATTGACCCTTTCCTATTATATGAAAAGTCATTTCAGGATTCAAATTTGCAACTTCTATAAGAAGATCTATCCCCTTACTTTCAGTCAATCTTCCTAAAAAAGCAACAGAAAATCCTTCTCTTTTTGGATTTATTGAGTAATCCTTGAAATTTATGTTATGTTGGGGAATTTCAATTATATTTTCTTTAGCAAATCCTAATTTCTTGTAAAAGTTAGTTTGAAATGAATTTTGTGTATGTATTATTAATGTTTTGCTATATTTTGCAAGTGGTATTATTAAAAATTTTGTTGCGATCACCGAGAGCATTATTAAAGATTTCCTGTTTGAATTCCCAAGGAATTCGTAAAAAGTTCCATGATTTGCGATTATGACCATTTTACCTTCTCTTTGTATTATAGGAATAATTTTTCTAGAAAGTATACTTGGGTTAGCAAAAAAATAAAGATCG
>DAHXNZ010000097.1 GCA_027365105.1 Thermoplasmata archaeon | reverse complement strand
CATATTCCATGTCTGGAGATTCCAGGGCACAGATTTACGGGGAACAGGATGGTGAAATAAGGCTATTTTTCGAAAGAAAGACGGGAAAGATCATGGGAGGATGGGTAGTAGGAATTGATGCACCAGAACTTGTCAATGAAATAGGTACAGCCGTTTTTAATTCGCTGACTGCCAAAGACATTTCAATGTTCCCGGATCAGCATCCAACTACAAATGAGGGAATATCTAAGGCTGCAAGAAACTGGGAAGAACCTTCGTAATCAGATCAACATTATATATCAAAACTCTTCATTTTTCCGGTTTACATATTTTATATTAGCCAGGAAAGTGCTATGTCATCCCCCCAATTCATAATAAAAAAATAGAAACCAGAATAAGATATATTTATACTATTAAAACAAATATTTAGGTATGGAATATTTAACAATAGGCGGGAAAGACTTCTTAAAAGTTTCAAAAATTGGAATGGGATTATGGCAGGCGAGTAGTGCCTGGAAGGGAGACGAAGAGAGTATTATAGAAGCTGTGGGAACCGCCATGCAAAACGGTGTTAATTTTCTTGACACCGCTGAAGCTTATGGAAACGGAAATAGCGAAAGGGTTTTGGGTAAGGCCCTTAAGAAATATGGGAGAGAGAATTTTATTATTGCCACAAAGGTGGCTGGAGCACATCTCAGATATGATGAACTCCAGAGAGCC
>DAHXNZ010000096.1 GCA_027365105.1 Thermoplasmata archaeon | reverse complement strand
ATTCTCCAGCTATGTTAAAGCAATCAAGGATAAAGCAAAGCAGAACCCTAACATTGAGTTTATTGGAGAGGTTACAGAAGATGAAAAACTTGATTATTTATCACATGCTAAGGGGCTTATTGCCCATCCACAATGGCATCTTACAAAAGAGGGGCTTGGCGAATCATTTGGCATCTTTGCAGTAGAGGCACTTGCATCAGGCATACCTGTATTTCTCCCAACCATACCTAATGGATGCAATGAAATAATCAACAGAAAGACAGGTTGCTTCTACGATATTAACACTCCATCGACACTTAAGAATATAGTGAACTTTAAAGCCACAAATGGAGATTGCAGAGCAAGGGCGTTATATTTTACATCCCATAAATACGCTTCAAGTCTGCTTGATCTTCTACAAGGGCAATACAAAAATCTTTAAGCCACAAAGCCATTTATAGTAGTAACATGACATTAAATCTACATAAATTTATAATCCATACAGATCCATATCGAACAAACTGGGATTATCTCCGTAATCTGACTTGGCTTCAAATGAGAGCATTGGAAGAAATGAAATGGTATGGGGATTATATTGACACAGGTTTATTGGTTGTTCCATTGTTCTCGTTTTCTATGGAGGATGTAAAATATTCAATGGAACTCTTTATAGACAATTTAGATAAAGAACTAAGGAGGCTGTGAAATGCCATTAGAACTAAATA
>DAHXNZ010000095.1 GCA_027365105.1 Thermoplasmata archaeon | reverse complement strand
GCCTTTGAGTCGGGGCCGGCCACGTTTGCCGGTGCGTCGCGGCGCGAGCTCGTAGAGCGATGCGTTGGACCTCAGCCTGGTGGTCCAGGTGAGACTATCGGGCAGGCCACGCAGCACCTTGCCCGCGTAGGCGGAGTCGGCCACCACGTCGATTCTCCGCCCAGGTAGCGCGACGGCCAAGGCCTCCACCAGCCGGCGGGCGAGAGCCAACCGGGAGGAGTCGCCGGACTTCTTGACGACCAGGGCGAAGCCAACCGGCAGTGCGACCGGCCGATCCAAGAATGGCATCCTTACCACGATCGCGGCGATCACCCAGTTGTTGCCGTACCCGATCTTCTTGCTCCCTTTCCCAGATCCGTCGTGGAACCAGGATGCGGCGTGTACCAGCGGGCCGCGACGACAAAACAGCGTGTCGTCGATCGCGACAGCGACGGCTGCGTCACCTGCCACGAGCAGGCGCACCACCATCTTGGCCAGGATCGCAGAGACCGCCTCGACCGACCAGCGAGCGTGCGAGAAGAACCGATGCGCCCGGTGGTGGCTCCACGTCTGTGACAGCTGTGCCCCTATCAGCATCCCGCACACGGTGCGCCGGGCGCGTTCCGATAGCAGCCCACAGGCCAGTGCGCAGAACACCGGGAAAGTCCACGCGCTGAAACAGCCACGGAACTCGCCCAGCAACGCCGCCAGCGATGGTGGCACCGGCA
>DAHXNZ010000094.1 GCA_027365105.1 Thermoplasmata archaeon | reverse complement strand
CCGCCAATTGGTCGAGGTGGTCGGCCAGGAAGATGTCGCGCGCGATCTGCTCCACCCGCTCCCGGACCGCTGCATCCCGCTTGAAGCCGAGCGCCCCGAATACGGAACGGCCGCGCGGATACGAGATCTCGAGGTTCTCGAACACCGTCAGATCCTCGTAGATGGACGGTGTCTGGAACTTCCGGCCCACGCCGGCGCGGACGATCTCATGTTCGCGCATCTTGGTCAGTTCATGGCCCTTGAAGTTAACGGAGCCGGCAGTCGCCCGGGTGCGGCCGCAGATCAGGTCCAGCACCGTGGTCTTGCCGGCACCGTTGGGGCCGATGATGACGCGGATCTCGTTTCTGTCGAGGTAGAACGACAGGTCGTCGACCGCACGGAATCCATCGAACGAGACGGTTAGCCCCTCGACGGCCAGCAAATAGTCTGTACTGGTCTGCATCTCGCTACTCCATCGCTGCGGCGTGCATGGGGCGCTCGACCGTCGCGGTCGTCGGTGCCCGGCCACGCCCAAGCCAGGGCAGCAGACGGTCGAGCCGGGGGTCCAGATACGTGCGATAGACGCCGGCCAGCCCGGTCGGGAAAGCAACGACCACCAGGATGAATAACGATCCCATTGCGAATAGCCAAAGTTGGGGCATCGCTTCGGAGAACGCGGCGCGGGCCGCGCAGACCAGCACGGTACCATAGATCACCCCCAGCAACGA
>DAHXNZ010000093.1 GCA_027365105.1 Thermoplasmata archaeon | reverse complement strand
AGCTCACCCTTCCCGTCCACGACAACGTCCGCGGTGCGGACTACTACCAATGAGAGGAGCCACCATGCTCACCACCCCAACGATTGAGGGCCTCCATGCCCTGAAGCTCCCGGCGATGGCTGCCGGGCTCGCCGAGCAGCAGGCCTCGGTGCACTACAACTCTCTGAGCTTCGAGGAGCGCCTCGGCCTCCTCGTCGACAAAGAGCTCACCGAGCGCGAGTCCCGTCGCCTCGAGCGCTACCTGAAAGCCGCCAAGCTCCGCACGAACGCGGTGATCGAGGACATCGACTTCCGGCGCCGCCGGGGCATCGAGAAGGCAGAGATCCTCGGACTCGCCGAGTGCGCGTTCGTCCGCAACCACCACAACATCGCTGTCGTGGGACCGACCGGGGTCGGCAAGACCTTCCTCGCCTGTGCGCTTGCCAACGCGGCGGTCCGCCATGGCCACACCGCCCTCTACCTGCGTGCGAGCCGGATGCTCGACGAGCTCGCGATCGCTCGCCTCGACGGCCGGTTCGCACGCCTGACCGCAGCCTGGGCGCGAATCGACGTGCTGTTGATCGACGATTTCCTGCTCCGGCCGCTCACGCCCTCTCAGGCGGCCGACGTCCTCGAGGTGATCGAGGACCGGGCGGGGCTGAGATCGACGATCGTCACGAGCCAGCTGCCGATCGCTCACTGGCACGAAGCGATGGGAGAGCCAACAGTTGCCG
>DAHXNZ010000092.1 GCA_027365105.1 Thermoplasmata archaeon | reverse complement strand
TCCGGGGACAGCCTGGATCTTTCCAATACCCCTGATACTGTCAGCTTTATAGCTTCCTTAAGGAAAGTAATCATTAACTCAAAGCTTGTTCTCCGTCCTGATGGGATTCTGGCAATTGTCATAGGCGATAAATATTCAGACTCAAAGCTTGAACCGCTTGGATTTCTGGCCATGAATGCAGCAATGGAAGAGGGATTGACCCTGAAAAGTATTGTGGTAAAGAATTATGACTCCACAAGAGGTAAGAGAAATCAGGAGAATTTGTGGAGATATCGTTCATTGGCCGGTGGATTCTACATATTCAAGCATGAATACATATTTATTTTTCAGAACAGCGCAGTAAAAAGAATAAGGAAGAAATAAGCAGCAGCAATTCAAAATCTTTTAAATCCTTTTTCTGATGCCTTCATGTGTTATCTCCAATGCTAAAATGGGCTGGAGGCAAGAGAAAACTGCTTCCTTCCATGATTGAAAGAATTCCGGATAACTTCAATAGATATGTGGAACCATTCGTTGGAGGCGGTGCAATGTTCTTCGAACTGAGGAGCAGGAACCTTATTACCAGTGCAGTTCTTTCCGATGTTAATTCTGACCTCATTTCATTGTATACCATAATAAGAGACGAGCCGGAGCAACTCATAGAATCCATTGGGGATTTAGATTACAGAAACAACAGAGAAGATTTCAACAGGGCGCGGGAGGAGTTTAATTCAGATCCTTT
>DAHXNZ010000091.1 GCA_027365105.1 Thermoplasmata archaeon | reverse complement strand
GGGAAAAGCGCTCGAGGACCTCCATCCCTTCTTCATGGAGGAACCACTCCATCCGGAACAGGAATTCGGGCTTGCGGAATTCAAGAAATCAGTCAGGGTACCGGTCGCGCTTGGAGAGAGGCTTCTAAACAAGGTTGATTTTGCAAGATTCATCTCCACGGGCCTTGTCGATGTGATACAGCCGGATATCACAAATTCACTTGGTATACTGGAAGCGAAGAAGATAGCTGCCATAGCCGAGGCGTTTGGCATACCTGTGGCATTCCACAATGCATTCGGACCGATCCAGACAGCGGCAACACTGAACGTGGATTATACAATACCAAACTTCCTCATCCAGGAGAGCTTCGAGGCGTTCTGGCCGGACTGGAAGAAGAACCTCGTAAAGTCCGGATACAAGCTTGAGAACGGTTATTTCAAACTTTCCGGAAAACCCGGGATCGGGATCGAAATCGATGAAAAGATACTTTCTGATCTCAGGACGGACGGAATGGAGCCATTCGACAAGGTTGAACCTCCATGGGTCGTGTCCGGAACATACAGGCAGTAAATGAGGTGACGAAATGGCGGAAAGCGGGTCAAAAAGAACGAGTAGTACGGAGGATTTGCGAAAGACGATAGGCGAGATCAGGGAAGAGCTTGCCAGGGCAAGGACAAGGGAAAGAGAACTCTCGTCCATGCTGGATTCGATTGGATCAGAACCTGAGAAGGCAGTTGTAAA
>DAHXNZ010000090.1 GCA_027365105.1 Thermoplasmata archaeon | reverse complement strand
AAAATGTATACGTTTCCACAGTCTATTATCATAATAATGATTCTAAAACATATGATAACACAACCGTAGGAACAGTTTCGGAATATCAGTACTATGAATCCGCTGATCCTTCAGCTGCGACTGCGAGTATGAAAAAAGTCGCGTTTGTGGGAATAGAGATCATATATTCAGGAATGAGCCTTGACAGTCTTAGTTCGTTAAAGCAGGTGGTAAGTGGCAGCTTAACTTACCAGGTTCCATGGTATGGATTTCTCGAAACACTTTCTCTGCCCTTTTCGGGATTAACCCCTGTTCCGGCAACTCTTGCGCATATGTACACAACACCTTTTTCAGAATCAGTGTTCTTCATATTTTTCAATATGTTATACTGGCTCTTCTGGGTAAATATATTGCTGGCAATAACGAATGCACTTCCACTGGTAATAACTGATGGGCATCAATTTTTCCGGGAATCGCTTACCATATTGTCAAGAAGGGACAGGTTTGCATTTTTAAGAAATAAGAAAGTATTTGATAACATAATAATTGGAATTAACCTGATAGTTTTAATGCTATTTCTAATAGAATTCCTGTCCATCAGCATTACATAATTCAAAAGAAGAAATCTTTAACATTTGGACAGGAAAAAATTTTGGAACCTGTCCTTCATTTAATGTATTAAAGTAAATTCCCTAAAATTGTGGCGGCGCCTTGAAGTGCGCGATCCGGCCGCGGACGTACTCGATG
>DAHXNZ010000008.1 GCA_027365105.1 Thermoplasmata archaeon | reverse complement strand
GGCCGCCGACGCCGATTCTTGTGGGCCCGGCCCAACCTACAAATCCCAGCGTCTGAAAATAAACTCCGGAGGCTGGGACAAAACCCCCCTCCGGGGACGGGGCGTGCCGACCATGAATCCCAAAGCCCCCGGCGTCCCCAGCCTCTAATAGGCCCGCCGTCTCGGCGCGGACCATGCCGCCCGTACCGGTGCTGGAGGCCCGCGACGAGTTCACCTACGAGATCCCCCGGGACGAATCCCGGGGGATGCGCGTCGCGGGCATCCTCTACTCGACACCGGAGCTCCTCGGCGGGGTCCGCGACGACCCGGCCCTCGAGCAGCTGGCCAACGTCGCGACGCTTCCCGGGATCGTGGGCGCGGCCTACGCGATGCCGGATATCCACTTCGGCTACGGCTTCCCGGTCGGGGGGGTCGCGGCGTTCGCCCTCGACGACGGGATCGTGAGCCCCGGCGGGATCGGCTACGACATCAACTGCGGGGTCCGGCTCCTGTCGACCCGGCTGACGGTGGAGGAGCTCCGGCCGCGGCTCGTCCCGCTGCTCGACCAACTCTTCCGCACCGTGCCGTCCGGGGTCGGATCGAAGGGGGGGTACCCGGTCCACGGCTCCGAGATCGACGAGGTCCTCGCCGGAGGGGCCCGCTGGGCGGTCGAGCGGGGCCTCGGGATCGCCGACGATCTCCGGTGCCAGGAGGAGGGCGGGAGGATGGAACCGTCCCTCCCCGGGGAGGTCGGGGAGAGTGCGCGCAAGCGGGGACTCCGCCAGCTCGGCACCCTCGGGAGCGGCAACCACTTTTTGGAGCTCCAGGTGGTCGACGAGATCTTCGAACCGGCGCTCGCCGGGGCGCTCGGCCTCTCGGTCGGGTCGGTGGCCGTGATGCTCCACACCGGCTCGCGTGGGCTGGGCCATCAGGTCGCGACCGACTTCATCCAGCGGATGGACGAACGGCGGCGTCGGGAGGGCACAGTCCTCGTCGACCGCCAGCTCTCCTGCGCTCCGATCGCCTCCGAGGACGGGGCCGCCTACCTGGGCGCGATGGCCGCCGCCGCCAACTTTGCCTGGGCGAACCGGCAGGCGATCACCCACGGGATACGGACCGCGTTCGAGGCGATCTTTTCGACCCCGTGGCCGGAGCTCGGCCTCGCGGTGGCCTACGACATCAGCCACAACATGGCCAAGGCCGAATCCCACGCGACCCCGGACGGAGTCCGCCGCCTCCTGGTCCACCGGAAGGGCGCGACCCGGGCGTTTCCGGCCGGCCGACCGGAGGTACCGGAGCCGTACCGGGCGTTCGGCCAGCCGGTCCTGATCCCCGGGGACATGGGCACCGCGAGCTACGTCCTGAGCGGACTCGCCTCCTCGCTCGCCCGGTCGTTCGGCTCCTCCTGCCATGGCGCGGGGCGGCGGATGAGCCGGCACGCCGCGGTCCGGGCGTTCCGGTTCGACCAGGTGACCCGGGAGCTGGGTGCGCAGGGGATCCGGATCCGCTCGGCGAGCCGGGAGGGCGTCACCGAGGAGGCGCCCGGGGCGTACAAGAACGTCGAGGAGGTCGTCCGGGCGGCCGAGGGGGCCGGACTGACCCGCCGGGTCGCGCGGCTCCGTCCTCTCGGCGTCGTGAAGGGCTGAGCGGCCGGCCGCCCTGGGGCGTCGCCCGGTGCCCCGGTCGTCCCTCCCCCCGCCGGGTGGCAAAGCGCCATATGGGGCCTTCCGGTCCGAACGGGGGAGCGGCTCGGGAGTGTTCGCCATCAACGGCTATCTCATCGTCGCCCTGGTCATCGTCGCCTACGGGCTCGCCGTCTACGGACTGTACCGGGCCGGCCTCATCGGCGCGGACCGGAGCCTCTCGCTCCTCGGTCCCGCGCTGATGATCAAGACCCGACGCGGTCGGGCCGCGCTCGACCGCTGGGGCCGGTTCCGCCGCCTCTGGAGCGCCGCGGGCGACCTGGGGATCCTCCTGGCCGCCGCGTCGATGGTCGCGATGATCGCGCTCCTGCTGCTCGACGCCTACGTCTCCCTGTCGTTGACCGCCGCCCAGGCGCCCACCCCCCAGGAGGCGCTCGGTCTCCCCGGCATCAACCCGATCATCCCGATCGGCTACGGACTGGTCGCGTTGGTGATCGGGATCGTGCTCCACGAGCTCATGCACGGCGTGCTCGCCCGGTCCCAGAAGGTGGGGGTGAAGAGCCTCGGCATCCTCTGGTGCGTCGTTCCGATCGGGGCGTTCGTCGAGCAGGACGACGAGGAGATGCAGCGCGCCTCGCGCCGATCGCGCGACCGGATCGCGGCCGCCGGGATCCTCGCGAACTTCGCCCTGGCGGTCGTCTTCTTCCTCCTCCTCGCTGCGGTCCTGAGCGGCGGCATCGCGGCGAACGCGAACGGGGTCGGGGTCGTCCAGGTCGTCGCCCACTCCCCGGCGGCGAACGCCTCGCTCGCGCCGGGCGACATCATCACCGCGGTCAACGGCACGCCGATCACCTCGACCCTCCAGTTCGAGAACCTACTGGCCGCCTCCCACCCGCACCAGGTCGTCACGGTGGGGTTCTATTCGGACCGCGCCGGTCGGGTGGTGACCGAACTCGTGCCGCTCGCCCGGAATCCCACCAACGGTACCCGGGGATTCCTCGGCGTCGCGGTGAACTACCTGACCCCGACCCAGCTCAAGGCGACGTGGGTGAGCCCGCTCACGAGCGCGGCGACACCGCAGGCCGGGCTCGTCAACTGGCTCGTCCTGCCCCTCGCGACCCTCGAGCCGGTCGCCGCCCCCACGACCGGATTCTTTCACCTCACCGGGATCTGGGCCTCGGTCGATCCCGGGACCTTCTGGATCGGGGCCAACCTCCTCTACTGGCTGAGCTGGATGAACCTCCTCCTGGGCGCCTCGAACGCGCTCCCGCTGATCCCCTTGGACGGCGGGCTCCTGGTCCGGGACTACGCCGCGGCCCTCATGGCCCGGCTCCGGAAGGGCTGGAGTTCGGCCCGGCTTGACGACTTCGGGGGCCGGGTCGCCGTCACCTCGTCGCTGATCGTCGTGCTGCTGATCGTATGGCAATTCATCGTGCCTCGTCTAGGGTAGACGAACGGACGCTGTTCGCCGCGTACCCGTTCTTGCCGGGCGCCGCGACGATCGCCTCGGGACTCGGGGCGTCGGTCCGGGAGCTGCTGGGGGATCCCGCGTTCGAGCTCTGCCGGCTGGTCGGCCGGGCCCGGATCCGGGCCGCGGCCGGGGATCCCCGGGGTGCCGCGGCGGTCGAAGAACTGGACCGCGCGTCGGAGGAGGAAAAGTTCCTCTCCTTCCTGTTCGCGCGGTACGCGCTCAGCGCCTTCGCCCATCCGGCCGCGCGGCGTCGCTGGGCCGTCGCCGAGTCGAAGCGGGCGAGCGCCCGTCTCGAGCGGGCCGGGGCCGACGAAATCGCCGAGGTCGGCCGCCGGCTCGGGTTTGCCCTGGAGGCGGTCGACCGGGAGATCCGGCTGCCCCTCATCGCCTACCTCCGCCTGGCCACCCCGATCCGTGAGGCCGACTTCCGGCTCGCCGGCCAGCGGCTGCGTCGTGGCACCGTCCGGGTCGATCCCGCCCGGGGCGCCCGGATCCTCGAGGAAGGGATCCGGCGGACCCTCGCCGAGCCGATCCCGCTCGACCCGTCGATCGTCCGCGCGATCCGGGAGTCGGAGGCGCCCCTCGAAGCGGAGCTCCTCGACCGGATCCCCTCTCCGTCCGCGGGGCCCGCGCCCGGTCTGGGATCGATCCGACCCGACTGGTTCCCTCCCTGCCTGCGGAAGATGCGCCGGACGCTCGAGGCGGGGGAGAACCTCTCCCACGCCGGCCGGTTCGCCCTGGCGGCGTTCCTGCATCGGGTTGGCGCCGACCGGGAGACGATCGTCGACGCCTTCCGGGGGGCGCCCGATTTCGACGAGTCGATCACCCGCTACCAGGTCGAGCATATCACCCAGCACGGCGGAGGGGAAGGCTACAAGCCTCCCGAGTGCGCCACCCTGCGGAGCCACGGCCTCTGCGTGCGCGACGGCGATCCGGCGGCGGCCTCGCCGGACGATCGCCGTCGGGACGACCGGTGCTTCGACCCGTGGCTTCAGCACCCGCTCCAGTACTACCGGAACCGCGGCGGGAGGGAACGCCCCCCCGTCGACCCGGCTACGGAGACGGGGGCAGGATCCGGTAGGTCCGGATCGCCCGACTGAGCGCGGTCCACTGGCTCGTCACGACCAGGAGCGCCATCGCGACGTCGAGGACCGTGAACCGGAGCCCGAGGGCCGAGAACGACTCCCAGGGCCTCGTCGGCGCCCACGGCCAGGGGAGGGACCAGTCGAACTGCAGGACGCAGGCGACCGCCAGGATCACGAGCCGATCGGCGCGCCCGACGATCCCGCCGTACATCCGACCCTGGCCGACGGCCTGGGCCTGGGTTCCCATATAGCTCGTGAGGAGCAGGCTCACGAGCGCGAGGAGCGCGAGCGCCGGGTCGACGAACCCCGAGGCCGCGATCCCGAGGAGCAGGAAGAGGTCGGCATACCGGTCGAGGACATGGTCCAGGAAGTCGCCCCGGACCGAGGCTCGACCGGTCCGGCGGGCGACCTCCCCGTCCACGGCGTCCCAGAAGCCGGAAAGAATCACCAAGGCCCCCACCCCGAGGAAGAGCAGCGGGGTGGTCCATCGGACCGCCGCGGCCATCGCCCCGGCGAGCCCCGCGGTCGCGATGGCGAGAAGACTCAGGGTCGAGGGTGACCAGCGAAGGAACGGCCGGGTGGACCTCGCCAGCCACGGCTCCGCCCGGGCGCGGTACCGGTTGAGGGTCACCGCGTCGACCCCCGTGTCCAGCCGGGCAGGGCCTCGGTCACCCAGGAGTCGGAGAGCCAGTCGACGTCGCCGTACCGGCACGCCGGCCGCTCCTCGAGAAGGCGCTGCACCTCCCGGGCAACCTCCCGGGCCGACCGGTCGGTCGTGTCGACCTCCCAGAGCCGGACCCCGGGGCGGATCGCCTCCCCGGAGATGACGGCGAGCGCCTCCGCGGCGGCATTCTCCTCGCGGAGCCGGCGGGGCAGCGGCCGTGCCGACCCTTCCAAGCGGGCCAGGAGCCTTCGTGGGTGGCATCGGAGCACGACCGCCGCACGGACCGGGAGCAGGTGGGAGAGGTGGCCGACCCAGAGCGGTTCGGCCGTCGGCCGGGAGCGGAGGCCGCGGATGAGCCGCGGCAGATCGACAATCCATCCCCGGCCGACGGCCGTCGCCGCGCCGAACCGGTCGGCCAGGGGTCCGACTTCGATCGAGGGCGGTCGCCCCCGGAGTTCACCGGCCACCCGGGACTTGCCGGATCCCGGGGTGCCGGAGAGCGCCACGTGCCAGGTCATGTCGACAGCTTCGCGCTCTCCCAGGACACTATAAGCCCTTCGTGGTGTTATACAGCCTGCCTTGGCTGGTTCCCTATCGGTAGAACCGATTGGTCCCGGGGGTCGAACTCGGACAGCGAATGGGCGAAAAGCCTAAAAAGGGGGCGTCTCATGGGAGCCGCCATGTATAGACTACCGCCGGGCGCGTGGAAGAAGCTAACGATCGGACTTGTGGCCGTCGTAGCGATCATGTCGGTCGCCGCGTTCAGCGTCACTCCCGTTGCCGGAATCGGGGCTGCGCCGCTCCCTTCCGCCTCCGGGGCGACGGCGGGACCGGCCGTTCCCTCACCCTCCACGGCCTCGACGGCCCCGAGCGTCACCCACGCCTTGAACACCAAGGCCCCGACCCTTTCCGGGCGGGCCGAGCAGATCCTGAAGACCGCGGCTTCGTTGGGCGTTCCGGCACGTGCCGTCTACCTCCCGGACTTCAACAACCTCAACCCGACGCTGGCCAACGGCCATGTGCGCCTCACCTACCAGGGCGGCCCGGCCCCGATGGGTATCGGTGAGTTCGGTCTGGAGAACAACTCCGGGACGATCACCCCCTACATGCTGAACACCACCAGCGTTGCGGGAACCTTTGCCCCGAGCAACCTGCAGGTGCTCTACTTCGATACGGCGAACCCCCAGCTCTACGGGGTTCAGCTGAATGCCGTGGACGTCGGTGTGTCACTCTTTGGTAGCGCCAGCTACCAGTTCTGGACCCAGAATGTGGTCACCTACAACATCAACACGGGCGAGCTCCAGTTCGAGGACAATGTCTGGAACTTCTCGAGCCCGGCGAGCTACCTCTCGCCCAATGTCTTCTACGCTCACGGGCCCAACGGGACCCAGGTGGGGACTCAGTTCTACTACGCCTACTCCGCTCCGATGACGGTCTCCTATCCGTTCTCGCTGACTTCCTACCTCAATTCGACAGTGATCGGCGGGCGAAACGCGGTCTTCTTCAACTACTCCGTGACCAACAGCGCCGGCAAGACGGTCAGCGGCTCCTACGACTACGTCGTCTTCAACTCGACGGTGGCCGGCGGGACCCCCGCTCCCGCCTCGATGTACCAGGCCGATGGGTACGGGTACAACCCGCTCGGACTGCCCAACGACTTCGAGATGATCATGGGCGGCCCCGGTGGAGGCAGCAGCACCAACGTCATCTCCGGCAATGCGACCATGTCGCTCATGTACTGGGACACCACGACCTCCTCCTACCAGTCAGTACCTTCGGCCTACAATGTCGGGGGTGAGACCGGTGAGACGGTCGCCGGTGCCGCGGTCTCTTGGGAGACCGGTGCGAACGGGATGCCCGAGGCGATGATCAACGCCGGGGCGTCGATCGTGCAGGGGCTCTGGAACGTGTCGAATGCGGTCGGGGGCACCCCTCAGACGACAACGACCCTCACCGTGACGCTCGACCCGAGCAACGCGTTCCTCTTCCTCGTCAACAACGGGGCGGGGGTCAATGCCTCGAATGCCCAGTGGGCCCCGACGGCCTCCACCGGCGTGGTCGTGGCCGGTGCGACTTCGTCGCTGACCTACCTGCTCAACCCGGGCACCTACTCCTACCTCGTGGAACTGTCCGGCTACAGCCAGGCTTCCGGGACGTTCACCCTGACGGCGGGAATCCCGGCGACCTTGTCGGTGACCCTGTTCGTGAGCAACACTGAGGTCTACACGCCGCTCTATGCGTTCTCGAACGCGCAGCTCGGCGCTCTTGCGGTCTCGGGAAGCGGGACTTCCACCAGCCCCTATGTGATGCCGAGTTCCCAGGGCAGCCTGCTCAACGCGTCCTTCGGGGTCGTCAACGACTACACCTACCCGGTCTTTGACGGGGTCTTCTTCGTGAACACCACCGCCTACACGATCATCTCCGCTCCGGCGCTCTCTTACCTCGCGCCGTTCTCGGGAGTCTACGCGCTCTTCTACCAGAAGATCTACGGCTTCCCGGCAACCAACAACCTCCAGATGCAGTTCTTTGAGGTCCAGAACCTCGAGTTGACGGGCAGTTACCAGATTTCGGGTTGGGCCTCCTACTACGTCGAGGCCTACTCCATGCCGTTCTTCTCGACCTACTCGAACGTGCTCTTCTGGAACTCTTCCGGGGACTACATCTATGGGAACACCTTCAACACCCAGAGCCAGGCGCTGATTCTCTTCGGCGGGACCAACGACCTCGTTGAAAACAACTTTATCAACGGCTCCGCTCCGAGCGCCCCGAACCCTCTCAACTTCCCGCCCTACACCTTCCCGTTGATGGGAATGCTCCTCGACCAGAACGGCACTGAGGTGATCAACAACTACTTCGGCGTCTACCAGGAGCCCGCGATCATGCCGACGTTCAGCATCTACACGGGTGCGTTCGCCCTCTTCACGACCAACAGTTGGAACCTCTCGTCGGTCTTCCCGGTCGAGAACATCCTGGGCGGCTTCGGGGTCGCTGGAAATTTCTGGGCGAACTACGGAACCCCGGCGAACCCGTTCGGCGTGGTTTACACCGATGGCGGACTCATCACCTACGGAGGCGATGCAATGGCGCTGACCTACCTTCCGCTTGAACCGGTGACCTTCACCGAGACCGGCCTTCCGGCGGGTATTGGATGGGGGGTCACCCTGGACGGCGTGAGTGCGAGCGGGACGACTTCGGCCGGACCGTCTTCGCTGGTCCTCTATCAGGAGAACGGGACCTATCCGTTCACCATCGACTCGGTGCCCGGCTATGGGGTCAACATCTCCTCGGGGATGCTGGTCGTCAGCGGCCCGTCGTCTCAGTCCGTGGCGTATGGGTATGCCAGCGTTGTCACCACCACGGTGCTCGGGAACTATACCATGCTGCCGTTCTTCGACAACGTGACCATCAGCGTTGTAGGAGTCGGGATCAGCCAGGCGAACGTGAGCCTGTGGATGCAGATCAGCGACAGTCTGACCGGTTCGACCTGTGCTTTCGCGTCGGAGAACGCCTCGATCACGCCCGGCATCACCTCCTACTCGTTCGCGGTGACCCCGATCGTGATCGGCACCCAGGCGCTGCTGAACTGCCCGCTCCTGACCCTCCACGCGGCCCAGCTCACCACCTATGTGAGCGTCTTTGGGGAGTTGAACACCACCACTAGCCAGACGACCTCCATCATCTTCAGCCCGCTCGCGCTCGCCCTGCTGAGCCCCAGTACGAGCATGTCGACCGGAAACATCTCGTTCACGGCGTACTATACGGCTCAGTACGTCCAAAGCGTGGAGATCGTGGTGTCGGCGCCGACCACGACGGTGGTCCTGTTCAATTCGAGCTTGGCCTGGGCCAGCCCGACCGTTCCGACGACGGCGGTCTGGTACGCTGCCAACGCCGGTGTCTACCCCTGGGTGCTGACCTTGGTGACCAGCTACGGGACCATGAGCATCCACGGTGACCTGACGGTGGTCTCGTCGGGCGGAACGGTCTACCAGAACACCACAGTCTACAGCAACGGCTCGCTGTTCAAGGGACTCAACGCCGGCTCCTCGGGAACCATCCTGCTGGTGGTTGGTCTGATCATCGGCATGATCGTGGCGCTCCTTCTGGCGCGCTCGATGATGGCGACCCCGAAGAGCACTCCGGCCCAGGCCTGGCAGCAGCAGTCGAGCACCGCGCCGGCGAACCAGTGCAACGTCTGCAACCGGTCTTTCGCCACCCCTGAGGAACTGAAGGAACACGCCAAGACGGAGCACGGGATCAGCTCGTAGGGGAGTAGAGCCAGCGAGCCCCTGTCGGTGGAGGGGACCTCTCCACCGACCTAACCCTTTCCCTTCCCCCTTTTTCTTTCTGTTTCTTTCTTGAGCCCGTGGGTTCTCTGGGTCACACGCGGGTCGGGGTCGTGCAGGGTGCCCCCTGGGGGGCGGAGTTGGGAGTCGCCGGTACCAGGTCACTCGAACCGCAGGGTCGGGTACTCCGACCGCCACTGCCGAACCTCGGCGCGGATGTCCCGACGGTCGATCCCTCCCGACTTGAGGAGCCGGGCCAGCCGCCCCATTTCGTCGGGAAGAACTCCGAGACGGCTGATCTCGGCCGTTCCGAGTCGGCCGACGAGGTCCAGGATCAGACCCTGGGGTTCGAGCCTTCGGGCCAGTTCGCCCGGACCGCAGCCGAACCGTTCGCGGAACCGGCTAAGATCCAGGTGGATCTGGTGGGACCGGGAAAACCCCTGGGCCTCGGCCACCATCGGCCAGCCGAGATCGGAGAGCTCATGGCCGAGCCGTTGGCTGCTCTCCACGACCGTCCGGGCGTACTCTGCCCCCACCCGTTCGAACTCCAACAGGGTCTGGGTCAGGGCCGCGATGCGGTTCCAGTGGGCATTGTCGAAGATCCTCCAGACCAGGGCCGGGTCAATCCGCTGGAAGAGCTCCTCCCGGTCGGTCACCAGGAGCCCGCCCTGGGGCCCGAAGAACGACTTGTGCGTGCTTCCGAAGAGGAGGTCCGCCCCTTCCCGGATCGGATCCTGGAAGAGCCCCCCGGCGATGAGCCCGAGGACATGGGAGGCGTCGTAGAAGAGAAGACCGCCGGACCGGTGCACTTCCTCGGCAATTTCCCGGACCGGGTACGGAAAGAGAAAGAAGCTCTGCCCCAGCAGTACCGCGTCGGGGCGCTCCTGCCGGATCATCTGCAGGGCCGGTTCGAGGCGCACGGAACCGCCCGGTCCGCCGGCCGGTAGCGGTTTGACCTCCCACTGGAACAGTGCCGGGATGAAACCGGGGGCGTACCCGTCGTACCCACCCTGCTCCGGTGGAATCGCGAGAATTTTTGATCCCGAGGGAAGCAGCGGCGCCATCGCCGAAAGCGCCGCGATGTGCCCGGAGAGGGGGCGCACCGTGGCGAACCGCCCGTGGAAGAGTCGGGCGGCGGCCCGGTTCCCCAGTTCCTCGATCCGATCGGTGTAGCGGGTGCCGGCATAACTGTTGTCGATCGCCTCGCCGTGGAAGGTGGTCGAGATCGGCAGCGTGTAGCGGCCCGCCAGGTCGCTGGCCAGGTAACGCTTCGCGGTGGGGGAGACGGCGTTCTCGCTCGGGAGCAGGTTGAAGACCTCCCGCCCCCGCCAACGGTTGTGGGCGCGCACCCAGCGCGCCAGGGCCCGCTCGTCGGGGCTACGCGTCACCATGAAGCGTAGCTTCGCCCGGGAGGAGGAGGAGGGGCTGGCCCTGCGCCATCTTGCGATGCTCCCGGTGGCCGCATCTCGGGCACTCGAACTGATCCGCCTGGCGGCCCATCAACCCGTGACAGACCTGGCAGCGGGCCGAGATGACCCCCAGATTGGCGGGCGCCGTCGTGAGTTTCACCGACGGGGTCGACTGGAGGACCCGGGCCAGCAGGATGTCCCCGACCGCAAACTCGCTCCCGAGCGACTCGGTGTATCCCTCCCGCGCCTTCGAGATGTGGACGGTCCCCTCGGGATCGCCGGGCACCGGCCGACGGCTCCCCGCCGTCGCGAGGACCGTGCAGATCGCCATCGCCGACTTGAGTTCGTCGACCCGGGCGTAGACCAGATCCCCGTCCGAGATCTGGGGGATGCCGTTGCGCGGGACAACGTGGACGCTCCGGTCCGCCGGGTCGACATGGGAGATCCCCAGGATCGACGCGTAGATCCGGCCCGAATCTTCGTAGGTTCCGCGGCCGGGGACAAACTCCTCGGCGGCGCCCAGGTACTCTCCGGGAATGACCAGCTTCGGGGACTCGGGGGAACCGCTCATGGGGATGCTCTCTGCTCCAGCACCCACAGATCGACCTTCAGGGACCGCGAGGGGGCCCGATGGTGCGGGAACAATGCCGGAAGCTCCCACGGCACCGGGTGGAGATCGACGATGCGGGCGTCGGCTTCATTGGCTCTGCGAGCTATAAAGCTTCGCGACGCGGTGAGCGCGAAGGCGTAGACCCGCCGGGGCCGGAGCCGGAACGCCGCCGTCCAGAACTCCCGGTCCGCACCGGCCCGTTGGGCGCCGAACGGGGGATTCATGACGACCGTGTCGGCCGGGCCGCTCGCCTCCCGGACCTCGGCGGCATGGAACTCGGCCGGCAGGGTCCACCGGACCGCCCATTGACGGGCGATCTCGACCGCCGTCGGATCGACCTCCCACCCTTCGACCCGGCCGGCCCCCAGGAGGGCCGCTCCCAGCGCCAGGACCCCGGTCCCGGACCCCAGATCGGCGACCGATCGTCCTTCGATGTCGCCTCGATGCCACGCGGCGAGGAGGAGCTCCGCCGCCCGTTCGGGCGGGGTCGGCACCTGTTCCAGCGAAGGGTCCGGGCGCGGCAGTCCGGGCAGTTTCGCCAACCGGAGGACCAACGGGCGCTGCGCCGGAGCGACCCCCGGGACCCGCTCGAATCCGTTGCGGGGAGCCGGATTCGAACCGGCGAACGCCTTCGCGACAGGATCTCTCGGCACGGGGTCGCTGGCGACCTCCGGCGTTTAAGTCCTGCGCCGTTGCCCGGCTTGGCTATCCCCGCGCCCTAACGGGCGGCCGTCGGCGTCGGTTCCGCGTCGGGCTCCTCGTCCGCCCGGGGCGTCCCCTTCTTGAGCGAAACGCGCTGAGGGAAGTACTTGAGCAGGATCACATCGTTCACGGCACTCACCCAACGGTAGGGGACGCTGACGGGTCGGGATTCCTCGACGAGGACCGCCGCTGTCTCATCGACGTAGAGCCCCTCGATCTTGGCGCCGTCCACATCGACGACGACGTTGTCCACCTCGCCCAGGAGGCGTCCGTCGGGGGTATAGATCTGTCGTCCCAGGTATTCGGTCATTTCGACGAGCATCGGATTCCCTATCGGTGGACGCGCGGCCGCCTTCATATGCCTTTGGGCGGAGGGGCAGCCGGCCCGGCCGACCCGAGGAGCCTCAGGCGGGGCCGGAGGCGGCGGGGCTCTGGCGAACCTGCTGACGGTACATCCGGCGCAGTTCGCCGCTGGAGGTGGCATCTGTCGGGGCCTTTTCCTCCCGGATGCGACCCGTGAAGCGCGGGAACCGGAGCGCGAAGCCGCTGCCGGGCCGGATCGCCCCGAAGTCGGCGCGGTGGACCGGGCTCAGGGTCAGTTCGGCCCCTCGGACCTCGAGGACGAGGCCGGGCCGGAACCATCGATCCGGCTCGAGCCCGGTATCGACCTTCGCGGGGCGGGCGTCGCTGGCCCACGGCTCCAGGCGTCGCGGCATCTCCGCGAGGGCCGCATCGTCGAAGCCGGTCCCCACCTTGCAGAACGACTCGAACGCGTCGCGTTCCGGATTGTAACACGCGAGGAGGAACGCCCCGAACCGGCCCGCCCGGCGACCCCGACCATGGAACGCCCCGACCACGACCCCGTCGAGGGAGTCGGAGAGCCCTTCGGCGTACTCCTTCTTGTACTTGATCCACCAGAACCCCCTCGCCCCGGCCCGGTAGGTGCTCTCGGGGGCTAGGGACTTCACCATGATCCCTTCGGCTCCTTCCGCTAAGGCCAGGTCGAAGAAGTCCCGGGCCGGTTCAGCGGAATCGACCCTCAGCTGCCGCGCCAGGCGAACCGAGGGGCCCGGGGTCACCGCCGCCTCGAGCCGCTCCCGTCGCTCCGGGAACGGGCGGTCGAGGGTCGGTTCGGTCCCGTCGAGCAGCAGATCGAAGAGGAAGAAGCAGACCGGGACCTCCGACCGGAGCCGGTCGAGGTCGTAGATCCTTCCCCGCCGTCGGGAGATCTCCTGGAACGGCCGGATCTCGTCGGTGTCCGGGTCGATGGGGACACACTCCCCCTCCAGGACGGCGGGCCGGTGCCGTACGGCCGCCGGAAGCGCATCCACCAGGTCGGGGAACTGGGCCTCGATCCGTTCGAGCCGCCGGGAAAAGAGCCGAACGGAGCCGTCGCGGGCCACATGGGCCTGGACCCGAAGCCCGTCGTATTTGAACTCCAGCGCGGCCGTCCCGTGCATCCGGTGCAGCGCCTCGGAGAGGCTCCGCGCCCGTTCGGCGAGCATCGGCCGGATCGGCCGGCCGACCTGGATCGTCACGGCATCGAGCGCGTCGAGGCCATGCCGGCTCAGCTCCTCGGCGATCCATCCGAGGTCGCTGCAGAGATTGAAGGCTCTCTCAATCCGGGCCCGGGCGGCCTTCGATCCGTCGCCAAAGGCATGGGCCAGGGCGTCGATCAGGGTCATCTCCCGGATCCCGATGCGCAGGCTGCCCAGTACGAATCGGATCAGGTAGCGTGCTTCGACCGGCCCGGCGCGGGCGAGAAGCCCGGTGAGCCGTCGCAGCCGTTCCTCCTGCGCTCCGCTGCCTCGGGCCGCAGCGATTGCCATCAATCCCGCGTAGACCTCCTCGATCTCCAGCGGCTCGAGCGGTTCGAGCCGGCGCTGTCCCGAGCGCAGTCGCTCCGCGGTGATTCCGAGGTCACCGGAGACGGACACCTCCCGATGGACCTGGTGGTCGTCGACGCCGGCCGATTGCGCCACCGCCTTGCGGGCCAGGGCCCCCCCGACGCCCAGCTCGACTCCCTCGAACTCGGGTCGCAGGAGCCCTTGGGAAAGGTAGAGGATGCTCGGGAGAAGGTTCGTCGGCGCGGACCGGAATAACTCGGTCAGGAGCTGCCGAACATCCGAGTGCTGCCGGGTGCCCTCCAGCTGCTCGTAGACCGCCACCAGGTTACGGTAGAGCATGTCGCTCCTCGACCCCCTGGCGGATCGCCTGTCGGAGTCGGGCCAGGTTCGCCGCAATCTCTCCCCCTTCGAAGGCCGCATTCCCGCAGACGAAGAACGTGCCCCCGGCCCGGGCCGCATCCCGACCCGTTTCGGGCGTGATCCCGCCGTCGACACCGATGTCGACCCGACCGCCGGCCCGATCGGACACCGCCCGGGCCTCCCGGATCTTGGCAAGGCCCTCCGGCAGGAACTTTTGCCCGGAAAACCCCGGGTTCACCGTCATCACGAGCAGGGCGTCGACCTCCCGGATCCAAGGCCCGACCCGGGCGATCGGGGTCTCCGGCCGGAGGGCCGCGCCGGCCTCCCCCCCCAAGGCCCGGATCGATCGCGCCAGCTCCACCGGTTCGGAGGTCGCCTCGACGTGGAAGGTGAACCGGGTTCCCCCCGCCCGCCGGAACGGCTCGAGGAACCGTTCGGGGCGCTCGACCATGAGATGGATGTCCAACGGCAGCCGGGTGCGGCGGCGAACGGCCGCGACCAGGGCCGGGCCGAAGGAGATGTTCGGGACGAAGTGTCCGTCCATCACATCCAGGTGGAAACCCTGGACCCCCGCCGCCTCCGCCTCCCGGATGGCGCCTCCGAGATTGGCGAAGTCGGCGCTCAGCAGCGAAGGGGCGATCCGGATTGGTCGGGTCGGCAGGGTGGCCATGAAGAGGGAGTCGCGTAAGCCTATATATACCACCTTTTGAGTGGCGTTTTCAGGCCCCGAGAGGGGTGCTAAACGCATGCAGACAGCAGATGAACAGAGCCCGACCGCGCAGCCGCGCGGCTTGGGCCGAAGGGGTATCTCGACAACGATGGCGGCAGTGGTCATGATTGTGGTCATTGTCGTCGTCGGCGGAGTCGGGTACGTTGGGATCGGAGCGTTGGCGGGCCAGGGTAGCAATACCGTCTCCACCTGCCAGCCCGCGACGAGCCCGGTGTGCCACTCCACGACCAATCTGAACAACGTCGTGCTCTTCGTGGCCTACCAGCCAGGCTACGGGCAGAGCATGATCCAACTCCAGCAGGGCCAGTCTCTTCCGGCGACGGTTTCGCTCTCGGGCGGCGGTGTGGCTTCGAGCTACACGGTCTACTGGGGCGATGGAACGTCCACGACCCAAACCTCCCCGACCTTCACCCACACCTACTCGGGCCTCGGGGTCTACGTGATGTACGCCACGGCGAACGTGAGCGGCGTCACCCACCAGGGTCCGGGCTACCTCTTCCCGGTACAGGTCGTCCCCTCGCTCGCGAACAGCGCGAGCGGGCAGTACCCCGTGCTGGCCACGACCTTCTCGAACGGCTTGGTGGGCACGACTGTCGCCCGGCCTTGGATCCAAGCCGGTCAGGGACCCATCTCGGTGGGCGCGTCCTACTCGAGCCTGCCGACCGCGCCGGGATATGTGGCCGGCGCTCCCTCCATCACGTCGACCGGCGGCACCTTGGTTTCGAGCAACGCCACCTCGACCCAGGCGCGCGCGACCTACTCCTTCTCGACGGCAGGGGTCTACTGGCTCACCTTCGTGGGCCCGATCACCACCCCGAGTGGCACGACGATCTACCAGAACTACACCTGGACCGTCTACGTGGGCGCCGCGGGTACGAGCCTGGGCTGCGCCTACTGTCAAGGCAAGCAGTCGGTGAGCCCTCACCCTGGAACAATCGACGCCTATGAGATTGCCCCGGGTGGAGCCACCAGCCTGGATCCCGCCGTCGATTACGAGACGGTCGGGGCCGAGGTCATGAACAATGTCTTCGAGACGTTGGTGAACTACAACGGAACCAGCACGGCGGGCTTCGTCCCGGTCCTGGCGAACTGCGTTCCCGGGACCCAGCAGTGCGTCAACGAGTACGGCAGCAGCCTCCTGACCATCGTCAACCACCAGCCGCTCTACTGGACCTTTGTCATCAGCGGCAATGCCTCCTTCTACGACCCGGCGACCCATGCGTCCTGGGGAGTCTACCCCTCGGATGTGATGTTCTCGATCACCCGGACGCTGCTGTGGCTGCAGACTCCGAGCGAGTACGTCTACAACGGATGGATCATCGGCCAGTCGCTGCTTCCGTATGGCAACCCCAACTGGGACGGCGGACTCCACGCTCCGTGGAACAACACCCCCCAGAACATCCTCGGATCGATGCTGGTCAACGACACCCAGTTCTGCCCGCAGACCGCGATGACCCAGGCGCACGGATGCATCACCTTCAAGGCGGACGGAAGCGGCTCGGACTGGCCGTTCTTCCTCCAGCTGGTGGGCGATGCCAACGGCGGAGCCATCGTCTCGTGCGGCTGGTACACCGCTCAGGGAGCCAGCGTTCCGGGCTTCAGCGGCACCTCCGCCGCGCACGGTGACGGCCCCTGCCTGCTCCCCGGCGGCGCGACGAGCACGAACTCATCGGCCTTCCAGAACTACCTCAAATCGGTCAGCCCGACGGCGTATGACAATGTGATCGAGCTGGGCGCCACCAGCCCGTATGCGCCTCAGCCGTCGGTCCGCTGGAACCCGGTGGGCAGCGGCCCCTACTACCTCCAGAGCGTGGACCAGGGCGAGGGCTACATCCTGCAGGCCAACCCGGCCTACGCCCAGCCCAACTGCGCCGGCCAGCCGAACTGCTACCCGGCCCCAGGCAAGTACGCCGCCCATGTCAACGTGGCCTGGGAGCCGTCCTCCACCGGAGGGATCGAGCAGTACATCGCCGGCCAGGCCGATGTCGCCGGGTTCTACCCGACCGACATCCCGACCATTCTCAACCTCGTCCAGCAGGGCAAGGTGGGCCTCCTGACGGTGCCGACACTGGAGACCTTCGAGATGGGCTACTACTACCAGTTCGATCCCACCCAGACCGCCCAGCAGTCGGGGCTGCCGGTGAACGTACCCGGGAACTTCTTCTCGTATGTCGGGCTGCGTGAGTTCTTCAGCCAGGCGTTCCCCTACGCCTACAGTTTGAACTCGCTCAACACGGTGGACGGGATCAACCTGGACCTGAACTTTGGAGGAGCGATTCCCCAGTTCATGGGGAACTACTACCCGACGAACATCAGCTGGCCCGGCCTGAACCTGACCACCAACACCTGGCACGATCCCAGCTTCGACGCGAGCGTGAATGGAAGCGCGGCGTACTGGTGGAAGATGATCACGACCAACGCCCCCGGGAACCCGTACTACGATCCGGAGCTGGCGAGCTGCACCGCCGCGAGCCCCTGTACCTTCCCGATGGTCGGTGAGCAGGGAGCCCAGACCTTGGCGCTCGCCATCCAGGCCTGGAACGCGGAGATCGTCAAGCTGACGGGTGGAGCGATCAGCCCGAGCCTCTGGCAGCCGACGTTCAGCCAGATCGTCGTGGCCTCGACGGCGCCCCCGGGAACCAGCGCGTTCACCTCCGCGATCGATGGGTGGCTGCCCGACTACCCCGACCCCACCGATTACATGGCCCCCTACTACTACCCCAACGGCAGCTACACCTACTCGGCCGCTCTCTACCAGACCTTCGTGGGCCAGCAGTTCGGCGGTTCGTACAACTGCCCGACCGACAACGCCCTGACCTTCGCCAGCCTCGTCTACTGGGCGAACTCTGGCCTGGTCCCGAACAACTGCCAGGGAACGGCGTACTCGGTCATGAACTGGGCCAACCAGCTCGCGGCCAGCATGCCGACCGGGGCGGAGCGGACACTCTACTACAACCTGGTGGAACACATCGCGAACAACCTGGCGCTGTACATGTACTACACGCAGCCGATCGGCGTGGGGTCGTATGCCTCGTGGGTCAACCCTGCGGGCATTGACACGAACCCCGTGGCTCCCGGCCAGCTCTGGTTCATGTGGAGCGGGAACGGAATGCTGTAGGTCGGAAGCAAGATCCGGGCCCGACCTCCCCCTCGGGGGAGGTCCTAACCCTTTCCATCCCTCTTTTCTTTTGGACGATTCAGACGCCGGTCCGATGGCTGCTTTCCTCTCCCTGGAGGGCAGCATGGCCGGCGTTGCCACCGGGGTCTCGCTTGCTCGTTGGGCATCCATGTGTGTCGGTGGTCTCCACGTAATGAGGTCGTGTTCCAGGCAGTTCAGTCCGGTCGGGCTGGAACGGCTCGTGCTTTGGATAGCTAGACCCGGCTCAGCCGGCTCCACCGCCTTGGAGCCCGGGAGGGGGGCACGGCGTCATCAGTCCACGAGCTCGGAAGGGTCGCTTCGAGACCGGGGGCCCAGCCGCTCGGAGGTCAACCCAAGGCGCAGCCGCGAGGGACGAGGGCCCGGCCGTATCGGCCGAGATGGGCAGGCGCCCACATTCAAACGCGGGCCGAGCCGTCCTAGAAGTCGTCCCGGTGCACCGTGGGTCGGCGGAGGTTCCCGGCAAGCGCTTCCGCCTGCTCCGGTGTCCAGCGACCAAACTCCCGAAGGCGGTACCAGGTCGGCCGGAATGGCGGGCTTCCCGACGGCCTCAGTTCGGCCGGGCGGTACCATAGATAGCCATAGGCAAGGTACTCAAGGTAGAGGCAGCCTGCAAGGGAGAGCCCGATCCCGACCGGGTTGAAGGGATCGAACCAGCTGGTGATGACCCAGGCATCGACGATCAGGAATCCGAGCCCGATCCACCACTTCGCACCGCTGAAGAGGAACCATTCGCGCCAACTGGGGCCGGGATCTTCGAGGGCCGCCTTGCGCTCACGTCGGACGACGTCCAAGGCATCGGAGTCGTACGCCTCCGAAGCCGGGTCGTCCTCCTTCCCGAACATCGGGGCGGCCTCCCCACGCCCCGTCGTCGTTACCCGACGGCCGCCGGCGCTGCCGTCGGGGCATCGGGGAGGGCCGAGACCGGGGTTGATCGCGTCGTGGAACCCGGATAAAGATGGCAGGCGACCCAATGGTTGGGGCCATTGGGCAGCAGCGGCGGATCGACCTGCGAGCAGATCGGCATGACCGCCGGGCAGCGGGTATGGAACCGGCAGCCGGACGGCGGGGCGGCGGGGCTCGGGACGTCGCCGGAGAGGATGATCCGCTCCCGCTTGAGGGTAGGATCGGGAATGGGGATGGCCGAGAGCAGGGCCTGCGTGTAGGGGTGGAGCGGTCGGGCAAAGAGCGAGTCGGTGTCGGCGTGCTCGACGACCCGGCCCAGGTACATCACGACCACTCGCCGGCTGACGGCCCGGATCACCGAAAGGTGGTGGGAGATGAACAAGAAGGAGATTCCATAGTCGGCCTGCAGACGTTGGAGAATGTTGAGGATCTGGGCCTGGACCGAAACATCGAGGGCGCTCGTGGGCTCGTCAAGCACGATGAACTCCGGGCGAAGCGCCAGGGCCCGGGCGATGCCGATCCGTTGCCGTTGCCCCCCCGAGAATTCGTGCGGGAACCGCCAGAGGTGCTCCGGGTTGAGTCCCACCTCCTGCATCAGTTCCGAGACCCGCTGGAGCCGCTCCCTCGGGGTCCCGATGTGGTGGACCTCAAGGGGTTCCGCAATGATGTCCTTGACCAGCATCCTCGGGCTCAACGATCCGAAAGGATCCTGGAAGACGATCTGGAGCTTGCCCCTCAGCTCTTGCATCCGTCGCGCGTTGCGTCGGTACAGCGAATACTGGTCGGCCAGCTTATCGAGCTCCTGGAGGGCCAGCGGATTCCGCCGTCCCGAATCCGGGTCGCCGTCCATCGAGTCGTAGAGCTGGTTGATGCGGTCCATCACTTCGGGCGGCGGGCGGTAGAAGGCGTGGCCCGAAGTCGGCTCGATCAGGCGGAGGAGGAGTCGGCCGGCGGTCGTCTTGCCGCAGCCGGACTCCCCGACGAGCCCGACGGTCTCTCCCTGGTGGATGTCGAAGCTGATCCCGTCTACCGCCTGGACTTCGCCGACCCTCTTCGAGAGCAAACCTCCCCGAATCGGAAAGTACTTTCGGATGTGGCGGGCCGCGAGCACCGTTTCGGAGGTCGGGTCTTCCATGGGTTCCTTCTATTCGGTCACCGGAGCGCCGTGGTAGAGGAAGCAGGCGACCTGGTGGCCGTTCCCCTCGTCAGTCATCGGAGGCCGAGACTTCTTGCAAATCTCCATCGCGTAGGCACAGCGGGGGTGGAACCGGCAACCGGACGGCGGCGAGATCAGGTTGGGGACCGATCCGGGAATGGAGTCCAGCCGCTTGTCGGGCTGGTCCATGCGGGGGATGGAGGCGAGGAGTCCCTGGGTGTAGGGGTGAAGCGGGTGGCTGAACAGATCCCGGACGGCGGCATTCTCGACGATCTGACCGGCATACATGATACAGACTCGATCGGCGACCTCGGCGATCACGGCGAGGTCGTGGGTGACGAGGAGGATTCCCATTCCGACCCGGTGCTTGAGGTCCCGCATCAGATCCAGGATCTGGGCCTGGATGGTGACATCGAGAGCGGTGGTGGGTTCATCGGCCATGAGGAGGACCGGCTCGGAAGAGAGAGCCATGGCGATCATGACCCGCTGGAGCATGCCGCCGGATAGTTCGAAGGGGTAGCCCCGGGCCACCTGGACAGGGTTCGCGATCTGGACCCCCTCCAGCAGTCGGACCGTCTGCCAGAACAGTTCGTCCTTGAGGGGCTTGGAGACCCGTCCCCGGATGCCCCACAGCCCGAAATAGAAGTGGCTCCAGCGCCGGAGCCGCATCCGGTTGCGGAGGTTGATCTTGGCGGTGCGGTCGAGCTTCCCGGACCGCATCTCGGTCATGTAGATCTGTTTGAGTCGGTCCTGACTCCGGATCAGGTTGAGCTGGTGGTGCAGGTAGGCCCGCTGGCCTCGGGTGAGCGCAAAACGGTGAAGGATCCGAGTCAACTGGCGACCCACCCCGGCCGGGTTCTGACGGGCGTCCCGGGCCCGGTAGAAGAACTGGGTTTCGGCCGAGGGAACCCCGATGGCCTTCCCGACAGCCTTCGCCAGTGCCCGGATCTCTCCAACCTCCGCCCTCCGTTCGACGGCTTCGGCCAGGCGCTCGACGGCCGGCCGAACGGCGGCCGCCTGCGGGGTCGCGGCCAAGAGGGTTTCCAGAATCCGCGTGCCCCGGTGCAGGAGCAAGGTCTCCCCAATCTGGTCGTAGATCGGGAAGAGCGGGTTCATGGCCGATGTAGGTTCCTGGAAGATCATGGAGATTCCATGACCCCGAACGGCCATCATCCGCTCATTGGCCGCCTTGATCCGATGGAACTTTCGGCTGACTTTGACCCGACCGGTCGTGCCGATCGGTTTCATCTTTGCTTCCGTCTCGATGCCCCAGAGCAGGTTGGCTCCCTGGAAGAGCACCTTCCCGCTGACGGTTCGGCCGGGGGGGTCAGGGATCAGGCGCAAGGCGGAGAACATCGTGACGCTCTTGCCGCAGCCGGTTTCGCCCGCCATCCCGACGGTTTCGCCACGCCGGACTTTGAAGGAGACTCCGTCCAAGGCGCGGACCACCCCGTCGTAGGTGTAGAAGTACGTGCACAGGTCCCGAACGTCCAGGATGACGTCGCCGGGCTTCGCAGGCTCTGAGCCCTCGTACGGCGTCGTCGTCGGTAAAGCAGTGGCCTCGGGAACCGATGGTGAAGAGGCGACCCGGGGAGTGACAGCCGACACGCGGGGCTACCTCCGCAACCTCGGGTCCAGCGCATCGCGCAGTCCGTCGGCGAAGAAGTTCACGCTGATCGCAAACAGAAACAGGGCGAGCCCTGGGAAGAAGAACTGCCACCAGGGGATGGTGCATGTGGATGCCGTTTGGCACGCCGTGATGAATGACTGCACCACATTGAACGAAACCGAATACGCCGCAATCGTTCCCCACTCGGGGAAATTCTGATTGGGGAAAATCTGGAAGCCGATGAACACGATGGCCGCAATCAGAAGCGGGACCGAGCCGACGTCGAGGGACATCTGGACGAAGACCGGATAGATGCTGTTGGGCATGATGTGCTTGCGGATGATCCGGCCACTATGAGCCCCGGCCGCCCGGGCGGCTTCGACGTACCGTTGCTCCCGGATCACCAGCACCTGCCCGCGTACGACGCGGGCATACGTGGGCCACCAGATGACCACGAACGCCCCGATGATCAAGGCAACGCGGGTGTCGATCGACGTGATCTCCGGGGCAAACACGGCCAGGACAATGATGACCAGGAGCAGGCCCGGGATCGACAGGAAGATGTCGGTCAGCCGCATGATGGACTCGTCGACCACGCCGCCGAAGTAGCCCGAAACCATGCCGACGGCGACGCCAATCAGGGCCCCTGAGGCGACGACCCCGAAGGCGATGGTGAGGGACCAATCGGTTCCCTTGATGAGTCCATTAAAGATGTCGTAGAATTGGATGCCTCCGGCGCTGATCGTGAGCGATCCCATCGGCAAGGGGCCCAGCCCCAAGGGTGAAAGCGCCGGTGTCGGACCTATCACGGAAGGGAATCCCGGCGGCGTCGGGTAGCAGCCGGTCGGCAACGGGGCCGGGGATCCAACCGTATAGGTGCAGATTTCGGGGAAGATCGAGGAACTGCTCGGCGGCAACCCGTTGGAGGCCTGGTAGGTCTGCAACTGGGTGGCCGAGGCCGGATAGAAGAACGCAAATCCGTAGACGGCCACGAAGAAGATCAGGATGCCCAGACCAATCATCGCGAGGGTGTTCCGGCGGAAGAAGTACCAAGTCCTGCGGAATTGGGCGATCCTGGGACTGGGTCGGCGAACCCGTGGCGTTGGGGCGGCTGACGGGGATGGAAGTGCGGACATCTGATTCTTCTCCCTCTATCCCAACCGAACCCGCGGGTCCAAATACGCATACAGGACATCCACTATGATGTTCGCGGCGACCACCAGGAACGTGAAGAGGATCGTGCTCCCGAAGATGAGGCCGAAGTCGTAGGGGGTTAGCGTGACCGAATACGCCAGGAGGCGCCCCACTCCGTTCAGGTTGAACACCGACTCAATCACCGGAAATCCCCCGATGAAGGCCGCGAAGGTCAATCCCAGAATCGTGATCGTGACGTTGAGGGAGTTTCGGCCCGCGTGCTTGCGGACCACCGTGGCTTCCGCGACTCCCTTCGCGCGCGCGGTGCGCACAAAGTCGAGGTTGAGGACTTCCAGCATGCTGTTGCGGACAAATCGGAGCAGCACGGCGATCGTCCCGAACGCCACCACGAGTGCGGGGATGATGATCCGAAGGAGCGTGTCGCCCGCGAGGATCCACTGGCCGTGAATCATCGCGTCGATCGTCGGGAATCCTGTCGGGCTGCTGATCTGACCCTTCTGAAGCCAACTCGGGAATTGGCCGGAAGGGAAGCAGTTGGACGGGGGCCAAGAGCCGGAGAAGTCGAAGTAGGGGGAATTTCCCGGGCTGCCCGGACAGTAGATCGAATGGCCCAGCGTTCCCACAATGAGCAACACGACCCCCATCAACAGGAGAGTACCGAGGAGGAACTGCGGCAAAGCATACCCCGAGAAGGACATCACCCGGGCCGCTTGGTCGATCGGTCGGTTCCGGTTGACCGCCGAAAGGTTTCCCAACGGTAGGGCCACGGCCAAGATGATGATGAGAGAAAGTGCCGCGAGTTCCAAGGTGTAGGGGAGGAACCAGCCCAAGACTTGGATCACGGGGTGCCCCGCGGCCAAGGGGATCTGGCCGGCGGCCCCGGTGCCATTACCGACGAATCCCCAATTGAACGTTAAAGAATTGAAAATGTAAATCCCCCATTGGACAAATATCGGTCGATCCAAGCCCAAGGCATGCAACCCGTTGTAGTAGAACGGGTTCCGGCAGTTTCCCGGTTTGTCGATGCCCAACTTCTGGCAGGAAACCTCCGGATTGTAGGGTACCTTGGGGTTCGGTCCGTAGTAGGAGACCAGCCGTTGCTGGAGGGGTAGGGCGCTCACCAGAACGAACGTGATGGTCATGACCCCGACGATCACCGGGATCAGCAAGGCGGCCCGACGCACGATGTAGATCCAAAGCCTCATCGGACCCGCCTCCCGTCCACTGGCTCTGGGTAGCCAGATGACCTTGGCATTACCGTCCGACACCGGCAGTGCTATTTATGGGTTGACAAACCGCCCCCCCGAAGATCGGTCGGGGGCGAACCGGGATTCCTACGCTTGTGGACCCACTCCTCCCTCACGGCGGCACAATCCCGTGACGGCGGAGCCGAATCGGCAACCCCCCTCTCGTTTCCCCTGAGGTAACCGAGGGCAAGCCCATCACCCGGGGGGATCTGGAGAGAACCCCTGAAGCCGACCTGATTCCCCGGATGCGGAATCGCTCGGGCCCCCCCGTCTACCGAACTCCTTGGGTCCGCCTCAGGTTGGACAGGGGACGGTTGAACTCGGGCCTCCGAAACCTGCGGCATTGGCCGGCCCGACGGCCGTCACAGGAGGGCGAGGTCACCGGTCAGAGGGTCGATTTCGGAGGACCGTGCCGGTCCGATTCCGAGGCAGGTTTTGGTCCCGGGGGCGACCTCGGTGAACCCGGCATCCTCGATCAGGACCGTGGGGAGCCCCCGTTGGCGGGCTCGACGCTCCAGCTCCTCCAGATCCTGCAAGGTCGGGGCCACCAGTGCGATCTTGCGCTGGCCGGCGTCCCACCACGATCGGAACGCTGACGGAGCGCGTGATTCACCCACCCGGGCGAGGGCCACGGCGGCATGAGCCACCTGGACGGCCGCCTTCCCCGGGGTCAGCCTAAGCTCCCCACGGACGACCAGCACCATCTTGTATTCCTCCGGGGCCCGATGTCGGCTACTGGACATATTCTCTCTCCAATTCGACCTCGATGCGCTGGATCTGAGCCTCCAAGGCTGCGAGTTGCTGGCGGATGTCCGGCAGCTCGGTGGGACCGGGCGCGGAACGCCTTCGTCGCCGGATTTCCCGGCACTCTCGGCGGAGATGGTCGAGTTCGCGGGCGAGTTCGTAAGGATCGACGTCGGCCGATTCCGGCCGCGGCACGGGTGGCGGCGTCCTGGCGAAGGCTCCTCGAAGCCATCCCACCCCCAATCCGAGGAGAGCGATGATCCCCAGGCCGACTTCGAGGGTGGGGTTGGTCCAGGAGGCGGCGAAGCCGGACGGAGAGAGCGCCAACAGACCGTAGCCTACCAGTACGGTCAGGGCCACACTCAGCACGACCGACAGGGTCAGGGTGGTGAGGCCCCGCTCCAACGCATTCCGGCCGCGGTAGCGCCACTCGGGGAATGTGGCAACCACCACCCCGAAACCGGGAAGGAAAAAGACTACGAGGACGCCCAGGACCACCTCCACGGGATTGGAAGCCATGGCGGCCTACGGTGATGGAGGGCCCCCTTGGGCCATCTGCCGCTCGAGCTGGCGTCGAAACCTGCGGTTCGACGCAATGCCGTGGGCGGCCTTCCGGGTCTGGTCGAAATGTTTGAGCAGCGCCCGGACATCCTGGGGGCGGGAACCGCTGCCCCGCGCGATCCGCCGGATCCGGTCGGCCTTGATGATGTGGGCGTCCTCCAGTTCGGTGGAGTTCATCGAGTCGAGGATGGCCCGGTAGCGGCGCATCCGGATCTGGGTGGCGTCGAGCTGCTGATCGGAGACCTTCGCCCCGCCCAGTCCCGGCAGGAAGCTGAACAGCTTGGAAAAGGTGCCCATCTCGCCCAGGGACGACAGTTGGGCCCGCATGTCGCGGAGGGTGAACCGGCCGGTCATCAGATGCTCGGCAGCCTTCTGGGCTTCCTCCTGGTTCGATAGGGCTTCGAACCGTTCCAGCAAGGTCTGGACATCCCCCATCCCGAGGAGTCGGCTGACGAAGCGGGTCGGGTCGAACCGTTCGAGTTCATCGAGATGCTCTCCCGTTCCGATGAAAAGGATCGGGGCTTGGGTCACCGCGACGGCGGAGAGGGCCCCTCCGCCCTTGGCCGAACCGTCCAGCTTTGTGAGGATGACCCCGGTGACACCGACGGCGGTGTGGAACGCCTGGGCACTCCGTCCCGCGGCCTGGCCCATCGCGGCGTCAAGGACTAGGAGAGTCGCGTCGGGCTGGAGGACGGCCCGGACCCTCTGAAGCTCCTCGATGAGTTCGGTGTCGATGCCGCTGCGCCCGGCCGTGTCGACGATCACCGCGAGGTGGGGCGGGAACGTTGCCAGCGCCCGCTCGACCACCTTCTCGGCCCGCGGCTCGTGGCGGTCGGCAAAGAACTCGCAACCAACCCGCTGCGCCAGCTGCTGGAGCTGATCGATCGCGGCTGGGCGGTGGACATCGGCCGCCACCAGACCGACCCGGACCCCTTTCTTCTGGAAGTGACGGGCCAGCTTCCCCGCCGTCGTGGTTTTCCCTTGGCCGAAGAGGCCGGTCAGGAGGATGCGTCGGGGCCGAAGCTCGAAGACTCCTTCCTTCCCCAAGATGCCCCGGATCTCCTCGTAGATGATCCGGACGAGGAAGTCTCGCATGCTCGCCCCGGCCGGAGGTTTTTCTTGGGTGGCCCGTCGTCGGACTCGTTGGGTGAGGTCGAGCGCCAGCTGGACATTGACATCCGCTTGGAGGAGCGCCCGCTGGATGTCCCGGACCACTTCGCTCAGAAGGGCCTCGTCGACTGTCGATCCCCGGGCGATCTTCTGGAGGACGCCGCGTAGGGACTTTCCAAGGGAGTCCAGCACCATCCGATCCCTCCCGCTGCTCCACGCTGTAGTCCGGTCGCGCATATCCCTTTGTGCCTGTCCGGGGGCCGTGTCCCATAGCCGGGCGGAAAGCCGTAGTCCGGGCGGGTCACAGGGATCAACGGGCGGCGGGGTCCGATCCGGACCCTGGATCCGTTGCCCGAGCTCCGTCCAACTCCCTGCGCGGGCCCATGCCGGAGGGGCCGGTCACTGCGCGGATCGCGGACCTCGAGGAGTTCCGGCAGGGCCGTGGCCAGAACGCAGCCGCCCGGGATGACGGTATCGGCGAGCGCGGCCTCCAAGGCGCTGGGAGTGGGTAACCGGCCTGGCGGGGCCGGGGACCTGGATTCGGGAGCAGCGCCGAGAACGTATTTTTCATTCGTCGGCCTCCTCTACCCGGCCCCGATTCCGGAGGGGGAGCTCCTCCGGCCCATCGCGAACACCTGGGGGCCCGTGACCCGGACCGGTGCATGGCGTTCCTCGCGCCGGGGCCTCGTTCGCGCACCCCGCGCAAACTCCGGGCCCCAGGGAAGCGCGGCCGCTGGAGGCGGGACCTCCACCCCACCGAAAAGTGCCGCGGATCCGGTCGAGGATGCAAGAACGGCCACTCACCTCGGCGTCCGAACGATGAAGGGGGCGGACGGTCCCGCATCCAAAGGCGGGAGGGCGCCACGAACGACGTTCCTCGGAAACATTTATTCCCGCCCGGAACTCCAGAGCCCCGTGAGTGGTCCGACCTCCGACCCTGAAGGGACCGCCCTCACCATCGCCGGCCCAGAGCGTCCAGTTCTCCGGGCCCTCCAGGCGGCCGGATCGATGCCGATCGAGGAGGGGGCCATCCCCGAGTTGACGGGGCTCTCTCCGGACCAGATCCGTGGCGCTCTCCAGCGGCTCAAGTCAAAGCGGCTCGCCGTGGTGGAGGAGCTGCACCGGTCCGAGCCCTCCCTCACCCCCCGGGGGCGGGCCGCCCTTGTCGACCGGCTGCCGGAGCGCCGTCTGCTCGACTTGCTCCACGCCGCCGGGTCCGCGGGGATCCCCATCTCGGCGCTGCCCGCGGCGGGGTTCTCGGGGGAGGAGCGATCGGCCGCGATCGGGCGACTCCGTCGAGCGGGGTACCTGGACGGAACAACCCCGCTTCGGCTCAAGGTCGATTCGGGTTCGTTGCCCGCCCGACTCCCCGAAGAAGCGGTGCTGGAGGCGATCGATCGGGCTCAGCCCGTGGACGATCAGGCGACGTTCCGCCAGCTGGAACGTCGGGGCCTGGTCCAGACCGAGCACCACACGATGAAGCGGTGGGCCGCCACCGAGGCGGGGCGACGCCTTCCGCTCGATGACATCGACTCTCAGGTCGGGCCCGTCACGGCTGGGATGCTTCTCGGGGGACGGTGGCGGGAGCTCAGCTTCCGGCCCTACGACGTTCGGTCGCCCCCACCGCACCGCCTCTCTCCCCGGCCGCACCCGTACGCGGCCTGGCTGGAGGAGTTCGAGGAGATCCTGGTGGGACTCGGCTTCCAACAGGCCGAGGGGCCGCTCCTCGAAACCGAGTTCTGGAATGCGGACGTGCTCTTCATGCCCCAGGACCACCCGGCCCGTTCCATCCATGACGCCCTGACCGTCGAAGGCGCGCCGGAGATCCCTCCACCGGAGCCGCTGCTCCTTCGGGTCGCGGCGGCCCACGAAGGACGCCCGCTCCCCGGCCTCGCCGTGCCGCTGAGCCGGGGCTGGAGCGACCGGTATGATCCGGCCGTCGCCCGGCGGCCGGTCCTACGATCCCAGACGACCGCGGTGTCGGCCCGGTTCCTGGCCGACGGACCCCGACCGCCGTTCCGGATGTTCTCCATCGACCGGAATTTCCGCCGGGAGGAGGTCGACGCCCGCCATCACCTCGAGTTCACCCAGTGTGAGGGAGTTCTTGGGGAGGAAGGAGTGTCGATCCGACACGTCGTCGGAATGTTCCGTGAACTCGCGGAAGCGATTGGAGTACGGGAGCTCAAACTCCGGCCCAGCTACTTCCCGTTCACCGAACCGTCCATCGAGGGGTACGTCCGCCATCCCCTGCTCGGGTGGATCGAGGTCTTTCCGGGGGGGCTGCTGAGGCCCGAGGTACTCGCCCCGCTTGGCGTCGAGGTTCCGGTGGCCGCCTGGGGCATCGGAATTGCCCGGCTCGCCATGGTCGCGCTGGGGGTCAACGACATCCGGGAACTGTACGACGACGACTACCTCCGGCTCCGTGGAGGGAACCGGTAGGATGCCGCAAGAGCACCTTTCCCTGAGCCGACTCGAGCGGCTCCTGGGCTCGTCCGCGACCGAAGCGAATCTGACCGAGTGGCTGTTCCCGACCAAGGCGGAGCTCGAACGGATCCACGGAGACGACCTGACCATCTCCGTCACCCCGGACCGACTGGATCTCCTGACCGAGACGGGCCTTTCGCTTGCCCTGGCCGGGGCGCTTGACCGGACTCGAGGGCCGCCGCCGTGGCCCCGGAGGCCGGACGCTGAGCGGTTCGCGGTCCAGATCGACCGGTCGGTCGCTCCCCTGCGTCCGGCCCTCGCGGCGATCCGGGTCCACGCCCCGCACGGCCGACCCCTCGACTCGGACCTGCTGGCCGAGGCGATCCGGTTCCAGGAGACCCTCCACGCCACCGTGGGGCGGGATCGTCGCGCGGCCAGCCTCGGAATGTACCCGTTGCGGGAACTTCGCTCCCCGCTCCGCTATGCCCTCGAGCCGATCGATCAAGTCCGGTTCACCCCGCTCGGTGAGACCTCCGCCCGGACGGCGCGGGAGTTCTACGCCCAGCATCCATTCGCCGAAAAGTACGGTGCCTACGGCCGGGTGGATGACCGTATCCTGACCCTGAGGGATGCCGAGGGCCACCTCCTGAGCCTCCCGCCGATCCTGAACTCGGGCAGCTACGGAGAGGCCCGGCCGGGGGACCTCGACCTCCTGCTCGAATCGACGGGCCTGACGGAAAGGACCACGCAGGAGATCCTCGGGCTCCTAGAGGTGGTGTTCGCCGGCCGCGGATGGTCGTGGTCTCCGGTTTCGGTCCACCCCGCCCGTGAAGCCGAATCGGCCGGAGCCGCTCGCGATGTGCCGATTCGAATCCACCTCACATCCCGTGCGTTGGCCGAGCGGACGGGCTATGCACTTTCTCCCCCGGAGGTCGAGGAATGGCTCCGACGCGCCCGGCTCGGGGCCCGCGCCGTACCGGGAGGCTGGGAGGTTGAGGTCCCCCCGTGGCGCCCCGACCTCCTGGGCGAGGTGGACCTGACCGAAGAGGTGCTGGTCGCCCGGGGGTTGACGGCCGAAGAGGGCCGGATCCTCCCTTCACGGACCCGGGGCGGACGGCTCGAGGAGGTCCGATTCCGGCGACGCTGGGCTCCGCTCTTCCTCGGCCTCGGAGCGACGCCGCTGTGCAACACCGTCCTCGTTTCGGCCGATACGGTCGAGGCGCTCGGGTCTCCCCCCGCCATCCGGATCGAGAATCCGGTCTCGCGGGAATACGCCTACGCGCGACCCTCGCTGCTTCTGTCGATGGCGGGCACCCTCCGGCGCAACACCCGCCACGGTTACCCTCAGATCTGGAGCGAGATTGGGCCGATCCTGGACCCCCCCGGAACCGGCCGAGCGGCCGGTTCGACGCGCTACCACGCCGCGCTGGCCTGGGCCGAAGAGGGCCGCGGGTTTTCCGATGTCGCCGCGATTTCCGACTGTCTGCTGGACGCCCTGGACGTGAGTTCGGTCCGGGAGCCCTTCGACCACTCCTCGGCCATTGTGGGGCGATCGGCCCGGGTCCGGGTCGCCGGTGTCGAGGTCGCCGAACTCGGCGAACTGCACCCCCGGGTGCTTGAGGCGCTGGGCGTGCCGGTGCCGGTCGCCTGGTTCGAGGCCGATCTCTCGGCGCTCTGGCCGTTGGTCCGCCCGTCCGGAACTCATTAATACGCCGCGCCCGTCTTCGGGCAATGGCCGCTGGCCGCCGACGCTCGACTTCAGCTGACGCCCGGGTCCACCGGGAGCGCGAGCCCCCGGCCATTGAGTCCCAGGCTCCGCCCGCCCGCCTCCCTCTGCTCGCCCAGTCGCCGAAGGACCCCGACGAGCAGTACCTCCAACGGATCGGGTTCCCGGGTCAGTACCCCTACACCCGCGGCATCCAGCCGACCATGTACCGTGGACGGCTGTGGACGTTCCGCCAGTACTCTGGGTTTGGCAGCGCGTCGGAGACCAACCACCGGTTCCGCTACCTTCTAAGCAAAGGGCAGACCGGACTCTCGGTGGCGTTCGACCTCCCGACCCAGGTAGGCTACGACTCCGACCACCCGCGGGCCCGGGGGGAGGTGGGACGGTGCGGGGTCGCAATCTCCACGATCGCGGACATGCGGACGCTCTTCGAGGAGATCCCGCTCGGCGAGGCGACCGTTTCGATGACGATCAACGCCACCGCCCCGATCCTGGTGGCGCTCCTCATCGCGGTCGCCGAGGAGCGCGGGACGCCCCGGGCCCGGATCGGCGGCACGGTCCAGAACGACATCCTCAAGGAGTACATCGCCCGAGGCACCTACATCTACCCCCCCGAACCCTCCTTGAGGCTCACGGTCGACCTGATCGAATTCGCGACCCGGGAAATGCCGCAGTGGAACTACATCAGCGTCTCGGGCTACCATATGCGTGAGGCGGGAGCTTCCGCCGTCCAGGAGGTCGCGTTCACGCTCGCGAATGCAATCGCCTACGTCCGGGCTCTCCGCGAGCGGGGCCTCGACATCGACGAGGTCCTCCCCCGGCTCTCCTTCTTCTTTTCGTCGGACCGAAACTTTCTCGAGGAGATCGCCAAGTTTCGGGCCGCCCGACGGCTCTGGGCGTCGATCGCCCGGGAGACGCTCGGGGCCCGGCGCGCGCGGTCCCTCCAGATGCGCTTCCACACCCAGACTGCCGGCTCGAGCCTCACCGCCCAGCAGCCGGAGCTCAACGTGGTCCGGACCACCCTGGAGGCGTTGGCGGCCACCTTGGGAGGCACGCAGTCGCTTCATACCAACGCGCTCGACGAGGCAATCGGCCTGCCCACCGAATCGTCGGCCCGCCTGGCCCTGCGGACCCAGCAGATCCTTGCCGATGAGTCCGGGGTCCCGAACACCGTCGATCCTCTCGGTGGTTCGTATCTCATCGAGGAGATGACGGACCGGATCGAGGCCGGGGCGCGCCAGTACCTCGACCGGATCGAGAGCATGGGCGGCGCGCTCAAGGCCGTCGACCGGGGGTTCTTCCAGACCGAGATCGCGCAGGAGGCCTACCGGATCGCCCGGGCGCGCGAACAGGGCACCGAGGTGGTGGTGGGCGTCAATCGATTTACCGAAGGAAACCCCCGATTCTCTCTATGGCCCAAGGGGACCGGCTCAGGTACCCGCGGCCAACGGATCTCGCCGGCCCAGGAGAGGGCGCAAGCGGCCCGGGTCGCCGCGTTTCGAACGAGCCGCCCGATAGGGCCGTGGGACGCCGCGCTCGCGACGCTCCGGCGAGAGACGGAGGCGGGGGGCAACGTCATGCCCCCGCTCCTGGCCGCGCTCCGGGCCGGGGCGACGCTCGGCGAGGTGGCCCAGCTCTGGCGGGAGTTGTTCGGGGAGCATACCCCATCCCGGGCGTTCTGAAGGTCCTATGAACGGAACCGCAACGATTGGAAGAATCGACCACGTCGGGATTGCCGTGCGCAAGATCGAGGAGGCGCTGGGCCGCTGGACCCCATGGCTGGGGGCCCCGGCAAACCCCCTCGAGGAGGTCCCGACCCAGCGGGTCCGGGTGGCCTTCCTCCGCGTCGGCGAGAGCCGGATCGAGCTTCTGGAACCCACCCAGCCGGACTCTCCGGTCGGGCGGTTCTTGGACCAGCGCGGCGAGGGTCTGCACCATCTCGCCTTCACGGTGCCCGATGTGGACGCCGCCCTGGCCGAAGTCGCCCGCTCCGGGGGCCGGCTGGTCGACACCCGCAGCCGCCCGGGGGCCGGGGGCCACCGGGTCGGATTTGCGCACCCGGCGACGTACGGCGGGGTCCTGGTCGAGTTCGTGGAGGCCCATCCATGAGTGCGATCCGGTCGGTCCGTCTGGATCCGGTTTACGATAGCCGCGGTCGATTGACCGTCGAGGCCACGGTCGAGCTCTCGGGCGGGTCGGTCGGTCGGGCGGCCGCGCCGAGCGGGGCGAGCACGAGCAGCCACGAGGCGCTCGCGTTCCCGGAGGGTGGGGTGCCGGTCGCCCTCCAGAGGTTCGAGGCGCACGTCCGCCCGGCCCTCCAGTCGCTCGAGGTCTCCACCACCGCCGGGATCGACCGGGTCCTCCACGAAGTGGACGGAACGCCGAACTTCTCGCACATCGGCGGCAACACCGCGACCGCCGTCTCGGTCGCGTCCGCCCGGGCCGCGGCTCGGGAGCAAGGGGTCCCGCTGTGGAAGCTGCTCGCCCGGCCCGGGGTCGACGGCCGGCGTTTCCCGGCCATTGTCGGCAACTGCATGAACGGCGGGGTCCACGCGACCGGCGGCCCCGAGATTCAGGAGTTCATCGCCTTCGCGGAGGGCGGGAGCCCGAGCGAATCGATCGCCGCGGTGGAGGAGGTCCACCGTCGGATCGGAGCCGCCCTGAGGGCCCAGTTCCCGGACCTCGCGCTGGGGCGCGGGGACGAGGGCGGCTGGGTCGCCCCCTTGACTAGCGAGGCGGCCGTCGAGCTCCTGGCCCGGGCCTGCGCCGAGACCCGTGAGGCGCTCCAGGTGCCGGTCCACCCCGGGCTCGATCTCGCGGCGAGCGAATTTTATCGGGGCGGAGCCTACCATTACCGTCACCGGACCCTGGACCCCGACGGGCAGTTCGCCTTTCTCCAGGAACTGGTCGAGAAGTACGACCTTCGCTACATCGAGGATCCGTTCCAGCAGGATGACTGGGCCTCTTTTGCCCGGCTCACCCGGGCGGTCGGCCATCGGGCGCTGATCGTCGGGGACGACCTCTATGCGACGCGCGCCGGTCGGCTGGCCGAAGGGATCCGACGTGAGGCGACGAATGCGGTGCTGGTGAAGGTCAACCAGGTCGGGACATTGACCGATACCTTCGAGACCGTCGATCTCGCCCGATCCCGGGAGATCCTGACGGTGACCTCCCACCGGTCCGGCGAGGTGCCCGACGCCTGGCTCACCCATGTGGCGGTCGCCGCCGGCTCGCGGGGGCTCAAGTGCGGCGTTCTCGGCGGGGAGCGGGTGGCAAAGCTAAATGAACTCCTGCGGCTGGCACGCGGCACCTCGCAGGGGTAACATGTCCGAAGACGAGATGATGCAGTCCAGTTCTACCCAAGCCGGCGACGGCCAGGACATCGCTCCCGGCGAGCTCCTGATTCCCGAAGATACCTATCTGACCTCGGGGGTCCATATCGGGACCCAGCAAAAGTCGGCCAGCATGCGACGGTTTGTCCACAAGGTCCGCTTCGACGGGCTTCATGTCCTCGATATCCGGGAGACCGACCGGCGAATCCGGCTCGCGGCCGCTTTCCTGGCCCGGTTCCCGGCCGACAAGATCCTGACCGTCTCCCAGCGGCAGTATGGTCAAAAGCCGGTCCGGATCTTCGCAAAGCAGATTGGTGCCGTCTCCTTCGCCGACCGGTTCGTCCCGGGATGCCTCACCAACCCAAGCTTGGCGGAATACTTCGAACCGAAGGTCCTGGTGGTCACCGACCCGGCGACCGATCAGCAGGCGCTGAGCGAGGCGGTCTCCATCGGCATCCCGGTCGTGGGCCTGTGCGATGTCAACAACGAGACCCGGGACGTCGACCTCGTGATTCCGGCCAACAACAAGGGGCGGGTCTCCCTGGCCGCGGTGTACTGGCTCCTGACCCGCGAGGTACTCCGGGCGCGGTCCCCGGGCGTCGAGGTTCCGTTTTCCCTGACGATGGAAGACTTCGAGGCGGCCCTCTAACCGACCGGCCCGACGGGCGAGGAGCGCACGGCCGTAGCTCCGTTTTTTATTCCATCTCTCCCTCGGTATCGGTATGGGCCGACCGGGGTCTGGGCTCCGCGAGCTTCTCGTGGAACACGGGGTCGCTGAGCCCGCCGCCCGGATCTACCTGGCCGCCTGCCGGGAGGGTCCCCAGACCGCGAGCGAGCTTGCCCGAATGACAGCGCTTCATCGGGTCGAGGCCTACCGCCTGATCCGGCAGTTGACCTCGGAGGGATTGCTCTCCGCGGTCGGGGGACGACCGATGCGGTGGGCCGCGCTACCCCCGGAGTCCCTCTTCGAACGCTGGATCCAGAGGACCCGGGACAAGCTGAGCCGGCTCGAATCGGCGAAGGTCCCGGTGATGCAGGAGTGGCAGGACCAGCGCCTCGAGTCGAACGCCGCCGACCCCCGACGGTTCGGCATCTTGGAGGGGGCCCGGGCCATCGACCGGTTCCTCTCGCAACGGATGGGGGCCGCCTCGCGGGAGATCCAGGTGACGGCTGGGGCGGCCGAACTCTCCCGGTTCCTGGACGGTGCGGTCGCCCGGGCGATTCGGTCGGCCCGCGACCGCGGTGTCGTGGTCCGGGTGCTGACCGAAGTCCTCGCCTCCAACCTCCCGGAGGCGCGCCACTTTGGAGCGATTGCGACCGTCCGGCATGCGGGCGGGCCGATCGCCCGGCCGTCGATCGTGGTCGACCGGGCGGGGGCGTTGCTGTTTATCGGCGGGACCGCATCGGCGGGCCGGCCCGACGAGGGCCTCATCGGAATCTGGTCGACGTCCCCGGAGTTTGTCCGGCAGGCCCTGGAGTACCACCGGAGCCGCTGGATCACGGCGATGCCGTTCGAGGAACGGCTGGTGGAGATCGAGGCTCCGTCACCGGTGCCGCTGATCCTTCGGCCGGGGAGGAACAGCACCACCCTGGTCCGGCTCCGGGAGGTTGCGCTCCTGGGCCTCAAGACCACCGGCCTCCCAGAGATCCATCTCAACCTGCCCGACTGGATCGATACGGTGGCGCGGCAGGCGGGCCGCCAGCTGGCCCAGGAGCTGGAGGGAACGACGCCGGCTCAGGTCGTCGCCTCCCTGGCAGCGAGGCAGGGGGGCCCGCCCGGGTCATCCGTGACGCTGGTCAAGGAACGGCCGCTGACGCTCCGGACCCGAGGCTGCTTTGCCTGCACCAAAGACTCGCCGGAGATCGGCCGGGTGCTCTGCCCCCGCCTGTTGGCCACGCTCTTCGAGAGCCGTGTCGGCGGTCGATGGACCGTCTCCAGCCCGGACCCCCGTCAGCACGCCCGCCATGGCTGCCTCTTTACGCTGACCCCACTCTGAGCCCCTCGGCGGGCGGAGGGTTTGTCGCCGCCGGAAGGCTCCCCCCGCCTGCCCGGACCCCCCCGAAGCCGACCGCTGCGTCGGGTGACCGTGCTAAAACCGGTCACAGTGTATATTTTGTAGGAACAACCCTTACAACGGCCTGGAAATGTATATATAAGCGTGGCGGGTAGTTCACGCTACGAACATGAAGCCCACCTCGCATCCGGCCACAAGTCCGGGACATCGGACGAATGTCGCGCGCACGGCGCCCCGAGCGGCCCCGTCTCCCGACTCCCCGACTCCGGCTTCGGCGGATGCCTGCCCGAACTGCGGCTCCTCCCACCTGATCCGCGACGAGATCCGGGGGGAGATTGTCTGCGCGGACTGTGGGCTGGTCGTCGACCAGAGCGCCCTCGTCAGCGACCGCGGTCAACGCGGCTCGAAGGAGGACACCGGGCGGGAGGCCCGGGGCTGGGGCCCGGTCATTTCACCGCTGATGCCCGACAAGGGGCTCTTCAGCGAGATCGGGGTCCCCACCCGCGATTTCCAGGGCAATAGCCTCTCGCGGAACACCTCGCTCAAGTTTTACCACCTCCGGAAACTCAACCATCGCCTGCGGGCGGCTCGCACCCACCAGCGCAACCTCGTGGTGGCGCTCGGCGAGATGAACCGGCTGGCGGGGGTCCTCGGCCTTTCCCGGGAGGTCAAGGAGTCGGCGACCTACATCTATCGGCGAGCCTTGGAGCACAAGGCGACGCGGGGCAAGAAGATCGTCGCGCTGGTCGCGGCGAGCGTCTACGCGGCGTGCCGGCAGTGCCACGTGCCCCGGACGATGAAGGAGATCATTGCCCACTCCAAGGCCTCCAAGATCGAGGTGGGCCGGGCCTACACCCTCCTGGCGCGCGAACTCAAGCTCGGTCTCAAGCCGGTCGAGCCCCGGGACTACTTGGTGCGGTTCACTCAGGACCTCAATCTCTCCAAGGAGGTTCGGGCCAAGGTCCTGAGCCTCCTCGAGCAGGTGGAGCAGGTCTACTCGACGAGTGGGGTCCTTCCCAACGGGATTCTGGCGACGATCATCTACATCGCGTCGAATCTCATGGGCGAACCCCGGAGCCAAGACCGGATCGCGGCGGTCGCCAATGTGACCCCGGTCACCATCCGCAACCACTACAAGGAGCTCCTCGACCTCCTGGGACTCCCCAAGAACCTGGCCAACCCCCAGGCCCGAGCTCCGGGGGCCGCGCCGGTCTCCGCCTCGGCCGCGGCCGAAGGCAACCTCCCGGCCGCCCCGGCCGAACCGTAGGTCCGTCCCGGGCCGGAAACCACATGAACCATGGAGGCGATGCGCCTCCATGGTGGCCATCGCCCAGCTGAGCTACTCCTCCATCCGGGCGTACGAGGAGTGTCCGCTCCGCTGGAAGTTCCTGTACGTCGATCGGCTCCCCGAGGCGCCTCGAGGCTACTTCAGCTTCGGTCGTACGGTCCACTCGGTCCTGGAAGAGCTGCTCCAACCGTTCGTCGTCCCCGCCGGCCGACGCTCGTCCGACGGCGCCCACCAGCGGACCCTCGACGAGTTCCCCCGGGGCTCCGTCGATCCTCCCCGGTCCCCGTGGGGCGAAGCGGAACTGCTTGCGGCATACGACCGGCACTGGACCGCGGACGGGTACACCAGTAAGGAGGAGGAAGCCCGCTACCGGGCGCTCGGCCGGGAGATCCTTCTCGGGTATCGAGAGACCCTCGAACGGGATCCCCCTCGCCCGATCGCCATCGAAGAACACCTGACGGCCCGATGGGACGGGGTCCCGATCCACGGCTTCATCGACCGCATCGACCGGACCGAAGGGGGGGGTCTGGTGGTCCTGGACTACAAGACGACCCGGGACCTGACGGCCCGGGACGCCTCGACCTCCGACCAGCTCAGCCTGTACCAGGTCCTGGTCGAGAAGAATTTCTCCGACCCTGTGGAGGCCCTTTCGCTCTTCCATCTGCGCTCGTTGACTCCGCTCACGACCCCGCCCCGGCCCCGGTCGGCGCTCGACGAGCTGTCGATCCGGGTCGGGGAGGTCAGCGACGGCATTCGGGGCGATGCCTTTGAACCGACCCCCGGGCGGCACTGCTCCCGATGCGACTTCCGAAGCCGGTGCCCCGAGTTCCGGGCGGTACCGACCGCCGACCGGCCTCGGCTGGAAGGGCTGGTGGACCGGTTCGCGTCGCTGCGCGCGGAAGAGGAGCGGCTTTCCGAGGAGCTCTCGCGCACGGCCCAGGAGCTCCACCAGGCCGCGGAACGGCTGGGGGTACACCGCGTGGAGGGCCACCGGGTGGCGGCGGTCCGCAAGCGGGAGGAGGCCTGGAGCTATCCCCCCGAACTGGTGCGCCCGATCCTCGAGGCGTTCGACCTTTCCCGCCGAGCCCCGTCGGGTTCCTCGGAGGAGATCCGGCGACTCCTCCGCGACCCCACCGTCGAGGCCGAAGTCCGTCGGAGGATCGCGGAGAGCGGATCGCGCAAGGTCCGGTGGTACTGGGAACTTGAGTAGGCCGGCCCCGGCCGTGCCTCCGTACCGCGTCCCGCCCCGGGGGGGAACGGAGCCCGCGGCGGCGGAGGGCCGCCGTCCTTCGCCCGGCCGCCGGGACCGTGAGGGCAAAGTTTATTTTTGAACCTCGGTGTAGGTTCCTATGGGGACCTCTCTCGCACCGCCCAGCCGTATCACCCATCTCGAAGATCAGGCGCCGACCGTTGCGACCCTCTGCTCCCACTCCTCCCTGCAGATCTTTCATGGGGCCCGACGGGAAGGGTTCCGGACCTTGGGGATCACGACGGCCCCCGCGCCCCGGTTCTACGAAGCCTTCCCGTTGGCCCGGCCCGACCGGTTCCTGGAGGTTCCGGTCATCAAGGCCCTCCCGGAGTACTCGGACCAGCTCCGCCAAGAAGGGGTCATCCTCGTTCCTCACGGCTCCTTCGTGGAGTATCTCGGGCCGGAAGCGTTCACCCGACTCGACGTGCCGGTCTTCGGGAACCGGGCGGTCATCGAGTGGGAGTCGGATCGGCGCAAGGAGCGGACCTGGCTCGAGTCGGCCGGCGTGCGGATGCCGAAGCGGTACGAAACCCCGGACGAAGTCGATGGGCCGGTGATCGTCAAGTATTACGGAGCGAAGGGCGGAAAGGGATTCTACCTGGCGAAGAACCGCGCCGCGCTGGAGCGGTTCCATCCGACCGGCCCTCACGTCATCCAGGAGTATGTCCTCGGGACCCGGTATTATGTCCATTTCTTCTACTCCCCGCTGTCGAAGGACGGGTATCGGGTCGGCTCCGGCTCGCTCGAACTGCTCGGGATGGATCGAAGGGACGAGGCGAACATCGACGAACTGTACAAGCTCGGGGCCCAGGAGGAACTGCACCGGGCCGGACTCGAGCCCACCTTCGTGGTGACCGGCAACGTCCCGGTGATCCTCCGGGAGTCGTTGCTCCCGCAGATCTTCGACATCGGGGCCCGCATCATTGAGCGCTCGATCGAGCTCTTTGGCGGCATGGTGGGTCCGTTCTGCGTCGAGGGGATCATGACGGAGGAGCTCCAGTTCAAGGTCTTCGAGATCTCGACCCGGATCGTGGCAGGTACGAGCCTGTTCATCTCGGGGAGCCCGTACTCGGACCTCCGCGAGCCGGGGCTCTCGATGGGCCGAAGGATCTCCCAGGAGATCCACCGGGCCCGCGATGCGGGCCGCCTCTCCGAGGTCCTGAGCTGATCGGGTCGGATCGGGTCGGTCGGGCAGGAGGGTTCGGTGGACGCCATCCGGGCGACGCACCTCACCCGGGTCTACCCCCACGCCCCGGCCGGCGCCCGGGCGCTGGACGATCTCACCCTCACGGTCCCGCCGGGCCGGGTCTACGGGCTCATCGGCCGCAACGGGGCCGGCAAGACGACCTTCATCCGGATCGCGGCGACCCAGCTCGAACCGACCGACGGCCGGATCGAGATCCTGGGTCACGATGTGATGACCGAGACCGGCCGGGTGCGGGAGCGGATCGCCTGCGTGCCTCAGGAGTCCCGCCCTCTGTACTTCCTGACCGTCGAGGAGGCGATCCGCCTCAACCTGAGCCTCCGGGGAATGAGCCGTCGTCTCGCCCGGTCCCGGACTCAGGACGTCCTGGCCGAGCTCTCGCTGACCGAGCTCGCCTCCCGGTCGATCTCCCGGCTCTCCGGCGGACAGCGCCGGCGGGTCATGGTGGCGATGGTGCTGGGCACCGAGGCCGATCTGATCTTCCTCGACGAGCCGACGACCGGGCTCGATCCGATTGCCCGCCGGGAGGTCTGGGGGGCGATCCGGAAGGCCACGCGCGAGGGCCGCACGACGCTCCTCACGACCCATTACCTGGACGAGGCTGAGACGCTGTCCAGCCGGCTCGCCCTGATTGAACGGGGACGTCTGGTCCTCGAAGGCACCCCCCAGGACCTTCGGGGGCGCGTACAGTCTCCGTACCGGGTCACCGTCGAAGGTTCGTTTACGATCGAGGAACTTCGGTCGTTCGGCAGCGCCCGGGCGGTCGACCACGGCTTTCTGGTCTTTGCCAGCGAAGGCAGCGCCCGGGCCCTCGCCCAGGAGGCCCTGCAACGCGGGGCGCGGGTCGCGTTCGGGCCGGTCGACCTCGAGGACATCTTCCTCGAGGTCGTCGGTCGACGGATCGAAGACGACCGGGAGGAGGCGGCCGCCGGATGACCCTCCGTCAGCAGTTCCAGGCGATCGGCACGCTCGTCCGGCTCAACGGGCTGATCCCGATCCGGGCCCAGCCCCTCTACCTGCTCAACCTGCTCGCCTCCCCGCTGTCGTTCCTCTTCTTCATCAGCATCGCGTCGGGCGGGCGGCTCCTCGGCTACGGGGTCGCGGGCGGCATGATCCTGACGATGCTGAGCGTCGGGACCGGCCTCCAGAGCGATCTGACCCACTACCGCCACGACCTCAAGTTCCAGGATGTCATCGTTTCCTCCCCGGTGGCCGCCCCGTCGTACCTGGTCGGCATGGCCCTCTCCGAGTTCGTCTACTCGCTCCCCGGCATGGCGGTCTTTCTCGGGATCTGGGCCTACGAGGGCTGGTGGTCGTGGTCGAATGCGCTGGTCCTCGTCGGCGCGCTGATCCTCGTCTGGGCGTTCGCGAGCACCCTGGGCTTCACCCTAGCGACCTACTTCGAGGATGTCCGGGAGACCTTCATGTTCAGTCCGCTCATCTCCCTCGGCCTGAGCGTCCTCCCGCCCGTCTACTACCCGATCACTTCCCTCCCGGGCTGGGCCCAGAAGGTGGCGCTCTTCTCCCCTACGACCTACGCCGCCCAGCTGGTCCAGGGGGCCGCCGGGCAGGTCGCCCCCTCGTTCGCGGCGTCGGTCATTGACTGGGCCGTCCTGGCGGGGTTCACCGTGGCGCTCCTCCTCCTGGCGAGCGCGAAGGCCCGATGGAGGGAGCCGTAGCGGATCCGGCGAGCGAGGGCTTATGTACGGCCGGTAGGGTGCTCTCGCCCTCCATGCTTTCTCTCGGTGACTCCCGCCTCTTTTTGGTGCCCGAGGACCGCTACTCGCACTGTGTCTTCTGCGGCCGGGACCTGGTCGTCCTCCCCAATGATCGGCGGCGGGGCGCCTGCTTCGACTGCTACTCCCCCCTGGGCCCCGCGAGCGTCGCCTGTCCCGGATGCGGGTTCGAGATCCCGGGGGAGGAGCGTACCGTCGGCTGCCCCCGGTGCGGCCTCTCCCCCCGGCCCCTCGGGGGCGTCCGTTCCCTCGGCCGCTAAGCTTATCGGCCCCTTCCCGTCGGCGGTCGGAGGGCGTGCCGAGGTGGCTCAGTCCGGTACGGCGCGAGTCTGGAAAGCTCGTGGCGGAATACGCCTCGGGAGTTCAAACGTCAGGGACGGACGGCCCGTCGTGACGGGAATTCTCCCCCTCGGCGCGGCCCCCACCCCCGGTGAGCCATGACGATCCACCCCCGACAGGTGACGCCGTCCCTGCTGCACATCGACTCGATCCTCGGCCGGCTCACCGGGGCCGACGCGCTCCGGGAGGTCGTCCGGTTCCTCCGGATGGAGTTCCCGCAGTACGGCTGGGTCGGCATCTACCGCAAGGTCGGGGCCGAGCTTCGGCTCGCGGCCTGGGAGGGACCGGCCCCCACCGAACATGTCCGGATTCCGATCGACCAGGGCCTCTGCGGCCAGGCGGTCCGGGAGAACCGGGCGGTGATCGTCGACGACGTCGCCACCGCCCCGGGCTATCTGGCCTGCTTCCGAGATACCCGGTCGGAGATCGTCGTGCCGATCCGCCGGGAGGGCGAGCCGATCGGCGAGATCGACATCGACGGCCAGCAAATCGCGGCGTTCGACGAGAGCGACCGACGATTCCTCGAGGAGGTCGCGCGGCGGCTCACCGGGGCCGTCGAGGCGTCCCCCGAGGAACCGGTCGCGGGACCCTGAGCAGGTTCCGGGCCATCGTGGCCTGCGCGTCGGAGAGGAGGGCCCGGGCGGACGGTCCTCGGGGGGAGGGTCGAGCCGGACCCTCGAGGGCCCGAGCGATCTCCGTGAGGGCCCGGGTGAGTTCGTCGACGATGGGCAGGTGGGCGGCCCGGCTCGTCCGGGAGAGCGGGTTGAGATCGATCGAGACGATCCGACGTCCGGCGCCCCGGAGGGCCTCGGCCCGGTCCCCGTCTTCGAGCGGGATCAGGCAGAGATCGGCCGAACCGATCCCCCGGCGGTCGACCCTCGCCCGGTCCGAGTCGAGCCCGGCGATCCGACCGGTGGGTCGGAGCCCGTAGGGACGTCGGATCCCCGCCGAGCGGAGGGTTCGGGCCACGACCCGGACCCGGGCCGGAGACCGGTGGAAGAGATTGATCTCCACCCCCAAGGGCGGGTACGCTCGTACCAGCCGGGCAATCTCGGCGGCGGCGAGGGCGGCCACGTTCCCATTGACGCTCAGCACGGGGTGCCGGGCCGCGCGGATCCACGCGGCGGCGACCCGTTCGGCCCGGCGAGCACTCGGAATCGTCCGTTCCCCGAGGAAGTAGTCGAACGTCTCGCCTCGCCCCTGCGCGATGAGCCCCTCGGGGACGATGAGGCCCTTCCCCAGCGCCGCCGCGAGCCCCGCCCGGACCCGGAGGCTCCGGTAGCGGGGATGGCTCGGGGAGAGCTGGGTCATGGGCTGCCCACCCGTCCGCGGTACAAATCAGGGCGGGTCGTCCCGTGCCTCGGGTCCTCCGGTCCCTCGGCCGCCGGTCTCTCCGGGGGTCCGGGTTCAGCGGCCGAAACCGGGCCCCAGCAGTTCACGGGCGATGATGAGCCGGCGGATCTCGCTCGTCCCGGCGCCGATCTCGAGGAGCTTGGCGTCCCGGGCCAACCGTTCGAGCGGGAGGTCCCGCATGTACCCGTAGCCTCCGTGGATCTGGATCGCCTGGAGCGCGCCCCGAGTCGAGGCTTCGGAGGCGAAGGTCAGCGCGGCCGAGCTGTCCCGGAGGCGCCGGGGGTCGGTCGCCACGCATTCGAGGGCCCCATAAAGCAGACGACGCGAAGCTTCGAGATCCATGTAGAGGTTCGCGATCTTCTCCTGGATCAGCTCGAACCGGCCGATCTTCTCCCCGAACTGCTCCCGCTCCCGCGCGTACTGGATCGACCGATCGAGGCAGGCCCCGAGGATGCCGACCGGAATCGCCGCGAGGACCGCCCGCTCGACGTTGAGGCCTCCCATCAGGATGCCCACGCCCCTGTTCTCCTCGCCGACCCTCCGGTCGAGCGGGACCCGAACATTCCGGAAGGCGAGCTCCCCGGTCGGGGAGCCGCGCATCCCCATCTTGTCGAGGCTCCGGGAGACCGTGAATCCTTCCATCTCCCGGGAGATCAGCAGGACGCTGATCCCGTGGGCTCCGTCGCCGGGGCGGGTCTTGGCGTAGACCAGCAGGGTGTCCGCCACCGGCCCGTTGGTGATGAACTGCTTGGAACCGTTCAGAATATAGTGATCCCCGTTCCGCTCGGCCCGGGTGCTCAACGAAACCGCGTCCGAGCCGGCATTCGGCTCGGTGAGGGCGAGCGCCGCAATCCTCTCTCCCCGGACGAGGGGGGGCAGGAACTCCGCCCGCTGATCGTCGGTGCCGTTCCGGGCCAGGTTGTCCACCGCCAGATTCGAATGGGCCCCGACGCTCAGGGCCAGCGCCGGGCTTTCCCGAGCGATCTCCTCCAGGATGACCGCCTGGGCCCGGTACGACAAGCCCAAGCCGCCGTACTGCTCCGGGACGGTGGGCCCGAGGAACCCTTCCTCCCCCATCTTCCGGAACAGTTCGCGTGGGAAGTAGTCGTCCCGATCCATCCGTTCGGCCAGCGGAGCGACCTCGCGCTGCACGAAGCGGCGGGCGGCCGAGGCAAGATCCTGTTCCTCCAGGGTGAGGTCGTGGGACACACCGTCGGGAGGCTCCAGGGAGGGATAATCGTTGCCGGGTTCGTTCGGAGGCTCCGCCCCGGTCGGCCTTGCGCCCTTCAGCTCAGGGAGGCAGCCGGAGACTCCCGAACCCCCAGGGGCACGACCGCGGACTGCCCGGCCGGTGACCTCCGAAGCGGCGCGGGAGCCGGCCCCCGACCGGGGGCGGCCCAGGTGATCGGAGGGCCAAAAGAGGGGGGAGCGGCCTGGATCCGCCGCGGGCGGCCTCCTGGTCGGTGAGCCGTCGGGGATCTCCAACCGGGGACCGCGGCAGATCTCGGTGGTGGCGGCCACGCGGTCGTTGCGGCGGAGCTCCGGTCGGGGGTCGACCACGCCTTTGTTCCCGCCGCCGGACGTAGAGCTCAGGAAGGGAAGCCGTGGCCGCGTCTCGATCGACGTCGAAAGCGGCACCCCGTCGGTCACTGGACCTCGGGCGGGCATGGGCAGCCCGCGGACCCACCCGGTCGACGGCGCTCGACACTGTGGACGGGCGGCCGCGGGACCCAACGACGTGCGGTTCGGCCGGCCGACCCAGGACGGCGAGGGTTCCCGACCGGGCTCTTCGAGGGTAACCCGGTCGCAGGATCTCGGGCACTACCGCGGTCGACGGGACGCGGACCGCCCCCCCATCCTCAGGGAGGAACGAACCGGGGCGTCGGAGGGGAGTTCAGGCCGAGGATCCAGCGCGGACCCAGTAGAGGCGGCGAGCCCATCGCGGATCCGGTCCCGGGAAGTCCGACCGGTAGTGCGAACCCCGGCTCTCGGTTCGAGCCAGGGCGGCTTGGGCGATCAGCGAGGCGGTGAGGGCGGCGTTGGCGCCCGGGCCGGGCGGGCGCCCATCCTCCGCTGGCTCGACCGTGGCGCGGATCCGATCGAAGGCCCGGACGGCCGAGCTGAGGCCGGTCCGGCTGCGGGCGATGCCCACGTTCCGCCAGAGGTCGTTGCGGAGCTCATCGATCCGGGCCGGGTCCTCGGGGCCCCCCGCTCCCGGCGGCCAGGCGATCGGCGTTGAGGGAAACCGAGGGCGGGTCCCCCCGGCCGATGGATGGAGCAGGTCCCGTGCGATCCGCTCGCCGAAGACCAGTCCCTCGAGCAGGGAGTTGCTCCCGAGCCGGTTCGCTCCGTGCACTCCGGTCGAAGCGACCTCGCCTCCCGCATACACGCCGACGAGGCTGGTCCGGCCGTCGGTGTCGGTCGTGACCCCTCCAATCATGTAGTGGGCGACGGGGGCGACCGGGATCCGGTCTCGGGCCGGATCGAGGCCAAAGGTGGCGAGAAACCGGCACACCGAGGGAAACCGGGTGTACAACCGATCCCGGGGAATCTCGGTCGCGTCGAGGTAGACGCACGGGTGTCCGGTCCGATCGATCTCGGCGGCGATGGCCCGGCTCACCACATCCCGCGGGGCCAGTTCTCCGTCCGGATGGATCGAAGGAAGGAACCGGTCTCCCTTGACGTTCCGCAGGAGGGCGCCTTCGCCTCGAAGCGCTTCGGTGATGAGGAAGCGGGGGGCTCCCGGCCGGAAGAAGACCGTCGGGTGGAATTGGAAGAACTCCAGGTCCGAGACGATCGCCCCCGCCCGGAAAGCCACCGCCACCCCATCGCCGGTGGTGACCGACGGGTTGGTGCTCTGCCGGTACAGGCTCCCGGCCCCCCCGGTCGCCAGCACGAGCGGCCGGGGGTCCAGCGTCTCGACGGCGGTCCCATCCGCCGCCGACACGATCGCCTCCGGTAGGCCGGACCTCCCGGGCCGGATCTCCCGGAGGATCGTCCGTTCGCGGACCTCGATGCCCATCTCGAGGACCCGATGACGGAGGCTCTCTTCAATGGAGTAGCCGGTGGCATCGCCCCCCGCGTGGAGGATCCGGGCCCGGCTGTGGGCCGCCTCTCGGCCCAGCTGGATCTGGCCGTCGATCGTGTCAAACGGGACCCCCAGCCGGACCAGGTCGGCAATCCGGGCCGGGGCCTCGAAGGCCAGGACTCGAGCCGCCGGCCGGTTCACGAGGCCGGCGCCCGCGCGGACGGTGTCGCGGAGATGCCGCTGCACGGAGTCGTCACGGCCGATGGCCGCAGCGATTCCGCCCTGAGCATACCGGGTATTCGACTCCTCGAGGCGGGCTTTGGTGACCAGGAGCGGCTTGAGCCCGAGTTCCCGAGACCGGATGGCGATGTAGAGTCCGGCAATGCCGGTGCCGACGATCAGGGGACCCCGCTGTCGGTCGGCCACCTTCCCCGAAGGCCACACGAGGGTAAAGCCCCTTGGCTTGAGGGGGGAGCATTTACGCGCGGCTCGCCCTACCGGGACTGTGGACGACGGTCCGTGGGCCGAGCGGTACGGGTGGAAGCCCACCGTCACCGCGGTCCGGCGAAACCAGCTGGAGCAGGAGCTCGAGGGACGACGGCCGGGCCTCGTTCCTTGGCCGCCGGTCGCGGCCACGGATCTGGTCGACCCACGTCCGGCGTTCTATCGTCGGCGGCTTCCCGAGCCCCAGGATCCGGCCCGGGGGACGGCGATCCAGTGGGGCCGCGCCCTCCACCGGGTCGCCGCGCCGCTCCTCGCGCCGGTCTCCCGGATCGAAGTGAACTTCTTCCGGGGCGGAGTGGCCGGACGCCTGGATGGCTGGTCGGACGGCCCGGTGGAGATCAAGTCCGGCGCCGTCCCCTTCGCTCGAGCCTCCGGTGCGATCGTGGCGCATCCGGACCACTTGGAGCAGGTGGCCATCTATGCGGGCCTCCTGGATGCACGACGGTCGACCTTGGCCTTGCTGCGAACCCAGGCCCATCGGGTCGAGGAGGTGCGGGTCCTGGAACTGGCGATCGACGATCCCGGAACGATCCGGGGGGCCGTGGCGAAGCGGGCCGAACGGCTCCGGTCGTCCCTCCGTTCCGGGGACCCGTCCGGCCTGCCGCGGTGCCGATGGAGGGACCGGGGGTGCATCTGGCAAGCGGCCGGCCGGTGTGGCTGCCGGGGCGACGAGCCGGTCGAGCCCGAGCCGCTCGCCGACTCGATCCGCGTCGTGGGCGAGGTTCCGGCCCAAGCGGCCGGCATCGAGTCGCGATGCCGGGGGCTGCCCCCGCCGGCGATGGAGGAGCCGTGGAACATCTCGGACCTCATCTATCCCCGGTGGGCGTACTTCCGACGCGAGCGTCCGGTCGCCGAGGCGGCGCCCCGGGGGATCTCGGAATCGTGGCTCGAGCTCCGGAGCCTGACCGAATCCGGCCCTCTCGGGGAGTCCCGGGTCGCCGACGCGTCCGAAACCGGCTCCGGTGGCGGGCTGTTCCGGGAGCACCCCCTGGTCCTGAAGACCCGAACCCGGCCGCTCCCGGACGAGTCGACGGCGGCCGTCGAAGCCGCGCCGCAGTACTTCCTCGAGGCCGGACTCCGGTGCGCCTTCCTGGGAGACCGGTCGGCCTGGCTCCTCGTGGGCATCGGGCCCCGGGAAGGGAGCCTCGAGCGGGTTCAGGCGTTCGAGGTCGCGGTGGGCTCCCCGACCGTGTTCTCCCGGATCGCCCGGGAGCGGACCGCACGACTGGACCGGGCCTTAACCGAACGGAGGCCCGCGGAGCTTCCCGCCTGCCCCGCCTGGCGGGTTCCCCTCTGCCCGTATCAGCCGGACTGCGGCTGTCCGGGGTCCCGGCCCCAGCGGTAGAGCGTGGCCTGGCCGGCGGTCCGAAAGCCGAGTTGCTCGTAGAGCCGGCGGGCCGGAAGGTTCTCGTCGGTGACCCAGAGCCGGATCTCCTCGTAGCCCAGGGCACGAAGCGCCCGGAAGGTCCACCGGAGGATAAACCGCCCGTACCCCTTTCCGCGGGCCATCGGGTCGACGCCAACATCGAGGAGGACGGCGGTATGGGCCGAAAGCTCGGCCGTCATCGCCAGACCGACGAGGGCACCGGTATCGACCTCGACCAGGGCCAGGGAGGCCTCGTCCAGAAACCGGCCCAGCCGGTGGTGGAGAAGCTCATCCAGAATCCGCTCGTGATGCCGGGGTTCCGGCCCGGTCAGGAGGGCGTCCACCGTCCCCGCATACGCCCGCTGGTCCAACTGGGCGAGGGCGGAGAGCGGGACCTCGCGGACCGGAAGCCGGCGCGCGCTGGCCACCGGCGGAGTCAAGGGGATCTCGTCTCCCGATCCGATGGGCCGGAGGAGGGCCCGGCGCGGGATGGTCCGGCCTCCGGGCCGGTCCACCTCTCGGATCAGGGCGGTCTCATCGGACGAAGGGAGGCCCGTGAACCCGACCACGAGGGCCGCCACCTCGGGGGGGAGTCCGTCGATCAGATCGGCCAGGACCCGCGCGCCGAGCTCCGGGTCGGACGGCCCGTCGCAGTGCAGGTGGCCGAACGCCTCCCCGTCCGCGATCGAGAGAAAGCCCAGGATCGAGGTGGAACCCCGTCGAGCGAGCCGGCCAGTCCGGAGGCCTTGGTGCAGCTCCCGCGCGATACCCTCGACCCAGTCCCCCTGGGGGGACTCGCCCCGCGACCGGAGCGCCTTCCACATCCCGTACAGCCGTTCGACGAGATCGGCTTCGGGGATCCGGTCGGTCGGCTGGATCTCCATGGTGCCGGCCGGATCCTACGCCGGCCCGAACCGTTCCGTGAGGATCTTGGCGATGTCCGGTGCGACCGAGGCCTTCTCCGCCGGGTTCACCAGGGTGTCGGTGGAGTAGATGCCGTCGGTCACCGCCTTGATCCGTTCGAAGGCGTCCTTCAGGAAGAGGCCATGCGTGCAGGCGGCGGCCACCGAGCCGGCACCGGCGCGCGCCAGGAGCTGGGCCGCCGCCACAATCGTGCCCCCGGTGGAGATGACGTCGTCGACAATGACCAGATGGGCCCCGGGGACGGGCTGGGGGCCACCTTCGGGTACCCGGAGCTCGACATGCTCGCTATCGATGCGACGCTTCTCGAGGGCGATCCAGGGCTTCTTCAGGATCTCGGCCATCCGCCGGACCCGGTCCACGCCCCCCTTGTCGGGGGAGACGAGAAGATCGACCGGTCGTTGGGCGAGGAGCCGCGCGATCGCCGGGATGCCGCTGGCCTCGTAGACCGGTTTGTGGAACGACTCCAGGGTACGAGCCGAGTGGAGGTCGACGGTAATGACCCCGTCGGCCTCGAGTTCGATGTGCCGGGCCAGGGCGCGGGCGCTGACCGCCTCTCCGGGGTAAAACCGCCGGTCCTGACGGGCATAGCCGAAGTAGGGCACCACGACGATCACCCGCCGGGCACTCGATTCGCGAGCCGCGTCGCTCAGCAGCAGGAGCTCGACGATTTCGGCGTCGTTGCGGGTGGACTGGACGATGACGACATCCTCGCCCTCGAGCTTGCCTCCCACCCGGAGATACATCTCGCCGTCCGGAAATCGCTTGCTGAAGGGGATGGAGAAGGGGCAGCTGTCCAGTTCTCGCGACACCCGTTCGGCCAGGGAGGTGGAGGCCGATCCCCCGATGATGTACACAGCGATCTCCGAGCGCCAGCGTCGGTCGATGGCAAAAAGGTTGCCCCCCGTTCCCACGCGCCGACGCGGGCCGGCTTCGGACGATGCGGGCCGCCCGGGGCCCCGCCGGCCGGCCGTTCGACCCTACAGCTCGCTGTCCTCGTCCGAAGTCGGATGCCGGCGATGAACCGTCGGCCGGGGTCGCCCCCGTCGGGGTGGAGGCCGGGCCTGCGGCCCCGGGGGTTTCAATCTCTGGGTGGAGGGGCGGGGGGGACGGACCGCGGCCCGGGCCACCCGGGTGACCCTCCGGGGAGATTCCGGTTCTTCCTCCTCCTCCTCTGCGTCTTCGAAATCCTCATCGTCCGCCCGCCGCGCCGATCGGCGCCTCATGGGGCGGGGGTCGTCCTCCTCCTCGGTCTCTTCGTCCGACGGATCGGGCGTTCCTCGGGAGCCGATGCGGCCCTCGGAGGTGCCGAGGGCCTTGACCCCGAGGTGGATCGCCACCGCCCCCAGGACGACGCCGATCAGAGTGAAGCCCATGTACTCAAAACTCTGGGGCGGCACCTCCGAGGAGGTTCCGGTGAGCAGGAGCTTGACGGCTCCGAACCACGGGATCATCCCCCGGGCAACTCCGATCACCCAGGCCGGGCGGACGAGGCTGCTCAGGCCGATCGGCCCTTGGTCCGGCTCTCCGCTGCAGGGCACCGTGGAGGTGCAACTGTAGCACCGGCCCGACGAGGTGTCGCAGTTGTCGTCGCCCATCGTCAGGAAGCCCGAGTGGGTTCCCACGGTTGACGAGCTCAGGCTCAGGGTCACGCCGGCCGATTTCCAGCCGATGTGGTAGAGGTGGAGGGTCCCGGTCAGGTTGGTCCACTGGCAGTCGTCTGGACTACCCGGGGCCCCGTAGCTGTACACCGCCCCTTGGGCGGAGCCGCACGGGAGGCCGGCCAAGGTGGGCGCCGAAAACGACTGGCGGGTCGCGTTCCACTCGAGATAGAGCAGGGCACGGTGCACGATCGGGGTCCCGTCGCCCCCGTTCGGATGGTACAGCACGACATCTCCGAGCTCACCGTAGGTCGTGTAGCCGGAGTGCGCGGTTCCCGGATGCAGGGCGTCGACATAGGTGATGATCGAGGCGGTCGGGATCTGCTGGGCGAACACGATGTCCCCGGTGTTGATGATGCCCAGCACATCGTTCGGCCCGTGCTGCATGCTGTTCGACTCGACAATGTAGACGGGGGGCCAATTGTGGGTGTACGCATAGGCCCCGGCCACCAGGATCACGATGAGGGCGAGCGCCACCAAAGGCTCGAAGAGGAGGGAGTCCCGGAGCCGGAAGTAGACCCTCTTCTTGGATCGCCCCGTCGGCGTTCGGCCCGACCGCCGGGACGGCCGGGCGGCGGGAGCCGACGGAGCCTTCTCGGACCAGCCCTGGATCGGCCGTCGGGCCGACGCGGCTCCCTTCCGTCGTCCGGAGGTGGGCAGTCGGTCGACCCGGAGCCGTTCCGGCTCGTCCGGGTCCCCCTTCGCTGGGCGCGACGGCATGGTACCCTAGCGCCGGGGCCCCGGGTCGTTTAACCCTGACGTTCGATTGGCGACCGGGCCCGGTCCTCCTCCTTCCGCTCCGGCGCGCTTCGGCCGGCGCCGGCACGGTGAACCTTTAATCGGGGAGGTCCTTCCGAGGGCCGGGAGCACCGGATGGGGCGCACGCTGGACATCTCCATGCCGTTGTTCCAGGGCATGCCCTGCTTTCCCGGCGATCCGGTCTTCCAGAGCCAACGATCGCACGATCTGTCCCGGGGAGATGCCTACAATGTTTCGGCCTTGGGGTTGGGCTCCCATGCCGGGACCCATGTCGACCCTCCGAACCATTTCGTGCCGGGGGGAGAACCGATCGATCGGGTTCCGCTGGACGACCTCAACGGTCCGTGCCGGGTGCTCCAGATCCCCGATGCGGTGGACTCAATCGGCGCCGCCGATCTGCCTCCCACGCCGCCCGGGGTCACCCGGGTGCTCCTGCGGACGCGGAACTCGGGTCGCTGGGCCGCGCGGCTCGAGTTCTTTCCCGACTTTGTCGCCGTGAACGAAACCGGGGCCCGGGAGCTCCTGAGGCGCGGGATCCGGCTGGTCGGGGTCGATGCCCTGTCGATCGAACGGGATGCGAGCGGCCGGTATCCCGTTCACCACTTGCTCCTGGCGGAGTCGGTCCGGATCGTCGAGGGCCTGCTCCTCCAGGAGGTCGCGCCCGGCGACTACGAGCTCCGGCTGGCGCCCCTCAGAATCGCCGGGGGCGACGGGGGCCCCGCCCGGGCGTACCTTCGGGCTCCGTGACCGGACACTCCGCATGACCCTCCCACCTCCCGGGCCGGGCCCGTTCACGATCTCGCTCGACACGACCGCCTTCTTCCTGCTCGTCGCCGTCCTGCTCCTCCTGTTGCTGATGCTCTGGTACCTGTGGGTCGCCTACCCCCACCGCAAGCGGGGGTTGGAGGGATACCTCGATGCGGTCGGAATCGACATCGGCTTCGCCTTGCTCGGAATCGGGATCGTCACCGGCCTCTTCTTCTACGATCCCTCCGGGGACCTGACCTCCTATGCCCTGTACCGGACGATCCTCTCGGGGTACTGGCTCGCCTTTGCCATTCCGATCGTGACGGTGGGTAGCTCGGTCCAAGCCCGTTCGAGGGGGTCGATCCGATGGCTGCTCCCCTCCATCGTGATCGATGCGCTGTTGTTTCTGGCGATCTTCGGTTACTACGTGCTCAACCCCGGGTAGGGGGGACCGGCTCGGGAGGGAGGAGGTCGGGGATCCCGTCCCGGATCGGGTAGCTCTGCGCGCACCTCGGGCAGTCGAGTCGGCCGTTCAGGACCTCCTCGGACCGGGGATCGGCCTCGGTGAGCCGGAGTTCGCCCCGGCAGACCGGGCAGCGCAGGATTTCCAGAAGGTCCCGCCTCATTTCCCTCCCCCGACCACGATGCCGTATCCGATGAGCCGCCAGGCATTGAGCTTCCGCGAGACCGCCACGCGACCACCCGGAAAGACGGTCACCGGCCGGGCCAGGGTCAGCTCGACCTCGTCGCCGCGGGCGCTGGTGACCTTTCCGGGGGCGATGGTGGTTCCGACCGTCACGGCCAGGAGTTCGTTGGTCCGGACCTTCTCGACCTTGATCTCGTGGCTGGACCCGAGGACGCGGTCGAGAAGGGTCACTTTGATCCGGAGCTTCTGGCTGACCGGCGGGAGCGAACCGCCCGAGCCGACCAGCCGGCCGGTGAGCCCGTCTCCCTTCGCCAGGGCCGGATCGAGGGATGTGCCGATGGCGGCCAGTCCGCCCGGCCGGAGCTCCTCCCACTCCTGGCCCCCGGAGACCAGGGAGGTCACCCGGGTCGTCAGTGCATCGGCCCGCCCCCCCGTGAGGCCCGCCACGCCGGGCCGGATCTCGATCTCGTCGCCGACCCTGAGGATTCCCTGCAGGAGGGAGCCGCCGAGGACGGCACCTTGCAGCCGGGCCGGGGCCGTACCCGGACGGTTGATGTCGAAGGAGCGGGCGACGTACAGGAGGGGAGGCTTCTGGGTGTCCCGGGCCGGGGTGGGGATGGCGGCCTCGAGGGTGCCGATGAGGCCGTCCAGTCCGACCCGGTGGTTGGCGCTGATCGGCACGACCGGGGCTCCTGAGATCGGAGAGCCCTCGAGGAAGGTCTCGATCTCCCGGTAGTTGGCCAGGGCCGCCGCCTCGGAGACGAGATCAATCTTGTTCTGAACGACGACCACCTTTCGGACCCCGATGATGTCGAGGGCGTAGAGGTGCTCCCGGGTCTGGGGTTGCGGGCAACGTTCGTTGGCGGCCACGAGAAGGAGGGCGCCGTCCATGATTGCCGCGCCGGAGAGCATCGTCTCCATCAGGGTCTCATGGCCGGGCGCGTCGACGAATGAGACGGCCCTCAGGAACTTTGCCTCCCCGCCGCAAGCGGGGCAGACCGGGCTGACCGAATAGCCGGTCGGCACCGGACAGTTGGGGCAAAGGTAGAACGCCGCGTCCGCGTACCCGAGCTTGATCGAGATCCCGCGCTTGCGTTCCTCCGAGTGGCGGTCGCTCCACTCCCCGGTCAGCGCCTGGGTCAGGGTGGTCTTGCCGTGGTCGACATGGCCCACCAGGCCGATGTTCACTTCGGGCTGGCGCGGAACCTTCATGCCGGGCCGAGCAGCTCCGCGAGCGGCTGGGGTCCGGACTGCTCGACCGTGAGGTTGATCTGGACCGTCTGCTCGCTGATCGTGTTGCCCCGGAAGCTGCGGCGCCTCCGCATCCCGTTCCGGGGCGCATGGAATCCAAATCCGTTCCCGACGTACAGGCGGACCTGGCGCCCGCCGGGGAGGTCGGAGCGCATGGGGAACCCGCTTTTGTCGGTCCCCCCGGAGATCCGGAAGGTATACCCGCCGGCCCCGATGAGTTCTCCGCCGACCGTCTCGCCGATGCGCTTTCCGAGGAAACCGGCAGCCTGCGGGTCGGCGACGGCCCGCTGAAGGGACTTCCCCTGATCAGAGATGACGAGCTTGTACTCTACCATTGGATATCGACCGGGGCGGCCGATTGACGTGCGCTTTAAATAGATTTACCTTCCCCAAGACCCGGGGGCCGGACCTGAGCGGCGGCCCCGGGGCCCAGGGACCCGAGGGATCCGATTCATGGACCCGCGCACCCCCCTCCCTTCGATGGCCGGGTATATCTGTCGGCCCCTGGCTCCTCCTTCGCATCAGGATGGGCGGGATGGGGGGGTTGCCGGTCGCCGGGTTGGCGATCCTGGGAGTGGGGCTGGCCGCCGCCAGCGCGTTCGATCTCCGGGACCGTGAGGTTCCGGATGGGATCTGGATCGGCTTGGGCGTCGCCGGAATCGGTCTGGGGGCGGCGGCCCTCGCTCCACTCGGAACGGTGCCGGTCGCGCTGTGGATCTTGGTCGGCGCGTTGGTGATTGAGCCCGCCCTCCCGTGGGATCGGCTAGGGACCCCGGCCGCGGACCCGCGGTGGAGATGGCTCGAGCCTCTGGCCTATCTGGGCGTGGGGCTCCTTCTGCTGGGTGCCGGCCTGCTGGGCGGGGTCGCCCCGGCCGGGATCCTTCCGGCGAACGCGGTCGCGGTCTACCTCACGGTCCTGCTCGCCCGCGGGCTCTTCGAGTCCGGCATCTTCGGTGGCGGGGCCGATGCGAAGGCCCTCATGGTCGTGGGCCTCTTCCTCCCCTTCGGAACCGCCCCGCTGCTCCCGACCCCCACGGTGGCGTCCGCGCTCCTCACTTCGCTCCCGTTTTCGGTCACGGCGCTGCTCAACGCGTGGATCCTCCTCCTGGGCATTCCTGCGTACCTCGGGCTCCGCAACCTGCGTCGCGGCGAGTTCCGTTGGGATCGGGGGGTGGGGCGGTACCGGCTCGCCGTCACGGAGCTCCCGCGCCGGTTCGTCTGGGTGGACGATCCCGAGGCGGGGGTCCGCACGGTCGGCCTGGATCCCGAGACCTCCCAGGAGGATCGTGAGATCCGGATGCAGGCGCGGGACCGGTTGGAGCGGCAGGGGGTCCAGGAAGTGTGGGTCACGCCCCAGGTTCCGTTGGTCGTCCTGATCTCCGCGGGCACGCTCCTCGGGATCCTGGTCGGGAATCTGCTCTTTCTGTTCTGGGCGATCCTCTGAACCGCCACGGCCCGGACCGGCCGTGGAGGGGAGGGGGCAATGCTTTTCCTCCCCGGAAGGGTTCCGGCGATCGGGGGAACCTCTCGTGACCAAGAATCCAGCGGCGCCGCCCATCCGGGTCCTGATCGCCAAACCCGGCCTTGACGGCCACGATCGCGGGGCGAAGGTGGTCGCCCGCGCGCTCCGGGACGCCGGGATGGAGGTCATCTATGCGGGTCTCCGCCAGACTCCCGAAGAGATCGTCCGGGCGGCCGTCGAAGAGGACGTCGACCTGGTCGGACTCTCGATCCTCTCCGGCGCCCACATGGAGCTCATCCCGCGCGTGGTACGGCAGCTCAAGTCCCAGAAGGCCGGTCGAATCCCGGTCTTCGCGGGCGGGATCATCCCGGACGAGGACGCGAAGCGGCTGCGGAAACTTGGGGTCCGGGCGATCTACGGGCCGGGCACCTCTCTGGAGGAGATCGTCCGGAGTGTTCGGGCGATCGTCGGTCGCTCTTCATGAGCCGGGCCGATTCGACAGCGACGACCGCGCGGGCGATCCGTCGGCGGGAGCTGCGGACCCTCGCGCAGTCGATCTCCCGCATCGAGCAGGACGATCCGACCTTTGCCCCCGTCGAGCGGTCGCTCTACGGGGGGACCGGACGGGCGACCGTGGTCGGGATCACCGGCCCGTTGGGGGTCGGGAAGTCCTCCCTCGTGAGCCGCCTCATCGCCCACCTCCGGGCGATCCATCGGAGCGTCGCGGTGGTCGCGGTCGACCCCTCCAGCCCCTTCTCGGGGGGCTCGGTCCTCGGGGATCGGATCCGGATGGAACGGGGGGATCGCGACGCCGGGGTGTTCATCCGGTCGATGGCCAGCCGGGGCTACTCCGGAGGCATCGCCCTGGCCACCCGCCGGACGGTCCGCCTCCTCGATGCTGCGGGGTTCGATGTCGTCCTGGTCGAGACGGTCGGCAGCGGCCAGGTCGACGTCGACATCCGGGACGTGGCGTCCACGAGCGTGGTGGTGCTGATCCCCCATCTGGGCGACGAGGTCCAGACCCTCAAGGCCGGTCTGTTCGAGATTGCCGATGTCTTCTGCGTCAACAAGTCCGACCTGCCGGGCGCCGACCAAGCCCGGCGCGACCTGGTCGAACTGGTCGCATTCGGCACGCCCCGGGACGGCTGGAGGCCGTTGGTGACGGCCACCTCCACCACGCTCCCCGCCGGGATCGAGGAACTCTGGAACTCGATCGAGCGGCACGAGCGGTTCCTCGATGAGAAGGAACTCCGGGGGCCCCTGCGCCGTCGCCAGGCCCTCCAGGAGATCCTCGACCTGATGAAGCGCCGGGTCGAACAGGATCTGCTGCCCCGGGCCCAGAGTGATCCCGAGGTGCGCGGGTTGCTCGACCGCGTGGTCGGGGGTACCCTGGATCCCCCGTCGGCCGCCCGCCGCCTGCTGAAGGGCCCGGCCCGGCCCCGATCGAAGACGACATGACGCTCGGGACGGGAGCCCTGCTCCTCTGGGGGGGAGCTCTCGTCGGGGCGCTCCTATTGGCCTACTTCGTCCTGTTCTCGTTCGTCTGGGGGGCCGGCTACGCGCCGTCGAGCCGGAGGGTGGTCGAAGCCTTGTTGGCCCTCGCGGGCATCGGCCCGGGCGAGGTCGTCTATGACCTCGGTGCCGGTACGGGTTCGGTGGTCTTCGCGGCCGCGCGGGCCGGCGCCCGAAGGGTCGTGGGCGTCGAGATCGAGCCGCTGCGTGTCGCCATCCTGCGGTGCCGGCGGCGGTTCTCGCCCCGCCCGGAGGCGATCGAGATCCGGCGAGCCAACCTGTTCGGAGTTCGGCTGAACGACGCCACGGTGGTCGTCGCGTTCCTCTGGCCCGGGGCGATGGAACGGCTTGCGGCCGAGTGGGGATCCGGCCTACCGCCGGGACTCCGGATCGTCAGCCACTTCCACCCGATCCCTGGATGGACTGCCCGCGCGGTGGACCCGGTCCACCGGCTGCACCTGTACGTCGTTCCCCAGAGCCTGCCGTCAGCCGTGGAAGTAGATCCAGAATCCGGCCCCGACCAGGAGGACCGCCACGATCACGACGGCCCCGGCGATCCAGCCGGCATAGATGCGCCAGTCGTCTCGGTCGGAGGCCAGCGTCACGATCCGGTCACCTCGCGCGGTCACTAAACGGTTTCGACGGCCGACGGCTCACGGCGTCACCGGCCCAGGCATTCCACCCAGGAGAATGCCCGAAAGACCCAGATAGATGATGAGGCCGGCCGCCACGAAGCCGACAACGAAAGCCCCGAGGATGAAGCGACGCTGTTCCGCGGTGTAGTTCTCGGTCCACCAACTCATACGTCGGCGACGGAGGCCGGGTTCAAGAGCCCTCGGTTGGTACTCCGGTCCGCAGAGGCGGGGGCCTCAGGTCGGAGGCGGGCTGGCCGGAGGGGTCTCGACGGGGGGAGTCGCCGGGGGTTCCGGGGTTACAAACTCCTCGACGATCCGGATCTCCTTGGGGTGAACCTGCCGGCGGAGCGCCTCGATCAGGCGAGGCTTCGTCGCCACCCAGGCAAGGTCGAACTTGGCCCGGTCCGGAAGGTGGACCGTGAGGATCGATCCTTCCATCTCGACCCGGAACTCGGCTCCGTGGCCGTAGTGGAGCTCGATCATGGCCCGGGCCTGGTCGGCCGCGCTGTCGATGCGGGACAGCACCTTGAACGTACCGCGGACGGTCCGGCCGGCGTACGGGGGATTGAAGTCGACCCGCACTCGGGCCGCGGTCAGGCTGACCACGCGGCCGCGGCGTCCCCGGATCGTCAGCACCGTGCCGATGTCAAGCCGCGCGTCCTCCCGGCGCATCTCGGGCAGCCGCTGGATCTCGTGCATGCCGAAAAGCTCGATGAGCTTGGGATCCCGTTCGCCGAACGCTTCCGCGGGAGCAAAGGTCTTGGTGACCTCCTGGCCGGGCACAAGCCCTTCCAGGCCCTTCTCGATCCCTGAGGGGAAGAACTCGCCCCCGATCAGATGGGGTCGCGGGGCAAAGTGGGTACCGTCCCCTCGCTCGGCCCCCGCCTGCTGGGCGACCTCCTCGCGGGTCGTGTCGATGAGGTTGGTTCGGCCTCCGCCTTCGGCCCAGATCTCGTAGTCCAGCGAAACCAGTTCGCCCGCTTTCACCGGGGTCTGGTCTACTGTGGAGGGGCTGGTCATCCCCGCGCCGAGACCCCCTCGGGTTTAAGGTTTTCCAAGGGCGCCACCTCAGGTACGGGTCGTCCGCGGGTCCGTTCGCGACCGGGCCGATTACCGGACCATGGGAGTCGATCTCCCCGGAGGGCCGGAGCCCGGTGGGCTCCGACCGTAGCCGCGCCTCCCGTACCGGAGAAACCCCCGCGCCGCCCCCAGGAGCGTCGCCCAGCGGCGGAGGAACTCGACGGGACGATACCGCATCCCGGGGTAGACGCGCTCCCAGATCCACCCCTGAAGAGCAAGACCCACAACGACCCCGAGCCAGAGGAGTCCGCCCCCCACCAGGAGGATCTCACCGGGGACCCGGAGCAGCGGCCAAGGAAGAAGCAGGGCTCCTAGGGCGACCAGCGCGGGGGGGGCGATGTAGGGGAGGAGCCCCCCCGGGCGGGCTTCGTAGGTCGACCCATGCCGCCGCCATACCACGTACCCTCCGAGCGCGTAGCGGCTCTGCTTGGCGAGCCAGCGAGCGAGGGTCAGATCCGAGAAGTCGTGAGCGACCCACGCCTCGGGCACGTAGACCCCCTGGTAGCCGGCCCGAAGGGCCCGGAGAGCCATCTCCTGGTCCTCGCTCGCCGCCCGCTCGTAGAGCGTCGTGTCGAGCAGGCCGACCCGGTCGAAGACTTCGGTCTTCCATGCGCTGTTCCCCATGGGAAGGGCGTGGGGGTGGCTCCGGGCCACGGTCTCGTAGAAGCGTCGCAGGTAAGCGTCGTAGTACCGGGCCCCCACGGTCCGGGCGGTGCCGTCCAACGCCGGGGTCGGCCCGCCCGCGAACCCCACCGCGGGGTCGGTCAAGGGCTCGAGGAGCTTCTCCAGCCATGCGACCGGGGCGACCTCATCCGCGTCGAGAAAGGCGACCCACTCGGTATCGACCTCGCGGAGCGCCCGGTTTCGGCTCTCCGGAATCGACCCCGGGGCGTCGAGGTAGACGATTCGGGGATCCTCGGCCGCCAGCCGTCGGGTGATCTCCCGGACCGGCCCCTCCCCTCCCCCATCGTCGACCAGGATCCGATCGGGGGGACGATTCTGCCGCCGCAGGGAGTCGAGGGTCCGCTCGACCCTGGGATCCCGTAGGACGGTGACGATCACCGTCACCGCACCGGGTCGTCGGGGGAGTCCCGGCATGATCGTCTCAGCGTCCGACGCCCCGCTCCCGGGCCAGCTCGGCGATCGTCCGGTCGACCGCGCCGGCGCTCGTGAGGGTCGGGGCCCACCCGAGCCGTTCGACCTTGGCGATATCCAGGAGCTGCTGGGGAACGTCCCCGACCCAGCCGCGATCTCCTCCCGTGTACTCGATCCGGGCCCGGCCTCCATGGACCGCGACGACCCGCTCGGCGATCTCCCGTACGCTGATCCGGTCTCGGGCGCCGAGATTGAACACGTTGACCGGGGCGGCGGCGCGGTCCCGGACGAAGATCATCCCGGCGACGCAGTCTTCGCTCCGAAGGTAGCTCTTGGCCTGGCGGCCGTCGCCGAGCACCTCCAACCGAGTCGGATCCCGCCGAAGCTTCTCGAAGAAATCGTAGATCACTCCGTGGGTCATGAAGGGGCCGATGATGTTGGCGAAGCGGAAGAGGTAGGTCTTGAGCCCGTAGGAATGGGCAAACGCCGAGAGGAACGCCTCCACCGAGAGCTTGGAGGCGCCGTAGATCGACTCGGGGAGGAGAGGCCCATACCCCTCTGGAGTCGGGAAGACTGTCGGCTGCCCGTAGACGACGCTCGAGGAGGAAAAGAGGAGCTTGGCCACCCCGTGGTTGCGGGCCGCCTCCATTACCCGGAAGGCGTTGAGCAGGCCCTCGCGCAGATCGATCCCCGGATCGGCCGTCCCCTTCTGGATGTCGGCGTTGGCCGCCAGGTGCCAGACCTCGGAGGCGCCGCGGAACCGCTCCTGGTAGCGGTCGGGGTCGGACAGGTCGGCCCGGAGGAACGACAATCGAGGATCGGCCGCGATGTCGGCGAGGTGCTCCATCCGTCCCCCCGAAAGGTTGTCGATGACCCGGACTTCCCGTCCCTCGGCCAGGAGGGCCCGGACCAGAACGGCCCCGATCGCCCCGGCACCGCCCGTCACGACGACCGGTCCCTTCGCTCCGGCTGCGGCCATGAGTGGGGAGGCGGACGGAGGACGCCGTATTTAAGGGAGGGTGGCCTCCGGGTCGGGTCGGCTCGGCCGGTAGGAAGTGCATGGCGCAGGTGGGCGAACCGACCCTCGAGGGTCCTCAAGTCCGGCTCCGGCCCCCCACCGAGGCCGACTATCTGGCCGTGTTCCGTTGGTACAATGACGCCGAGATCGTCGCGCCCTTTGACCGGTTCGAGATCGACACCTGGGAATCGTTCGTCGCCGCCATCGAATCGGCCCCCGGGGACCCCCGGTCCGTCGCCCCCCGGTGGATCGTGGAGGAGCGAACCGACGGCCGGACGCTCGGATTCGTCGGCTTCTACGCGCCCCACCCGATCCTGGAGTTCCTCGACGTGTGGTATGTGGTCGGGGATCGGGAGCGGCGCGGGCGGGGCTTGGGGACCGAGGCGGTCCGGCTCATGATCGATCACCTGTTCCGCACCCAGAGGATCGAACGGATCGGCGCCACCTGCGACGTCGAGAACGTCCCGTCGTTCCGGCTGCTCGAACGGCTGAAGCTGCGCCAGGAGGGTCGTCTGGCCCGGGCCCTCTTCCACCACGGGGGCTGGCACGACGTCTTGGTCTACGGAATCACCCGGGCCGAGTGGTCGGCGGCCGCGCCGAAAGGCTGAGGCCCCATCGGTCGCCGGTCTCCGAGCGCGCCGCCACGGCGGCAGGCGCGACCTCGGCCACCGAGCGGACGTGGGTGCCACCGCAGGGGCACGAATCGAGTCCGTCGATCTCGATGATTCGGACCGGGTCCACGGCGGCCGCGAGCTCGATCCCACTGGCCCGGCCGGTCCGGTCGCGATCCCACTCCGACCGGGGGAGGTGCCGGATCCGGAGGGGGCGATTCTCCCGCGCGATCCGATCGAACTCATCTTGGAGCGCGGGGGCCCCGGAGGGGGAGAGTGGGGCGTCCAGTTCGATCGTCGCGTTCGGCGACTCCAGCCGTGCGCGCACGGTCCTCCGACCGGTCCGGGCAAAGATGAGCCCACTCAACAGGTGCTGGCCGGTGTGGAGGCGCATGTGGGCGTACCGCCGGTCCCAGTCGATGCTCCCTTCGACCTCGGTGCCCGGCACGAATCCCCCGGCGACCTGGGGAGAGCCCCGGTACCGGTGGAAGACGACCCCGCCCTGGCGGTAGACCTCGCGGATCGGGAGTGCTTCGCCGGTCGGGCGTCGGAGCCAACCGAGGTCGGACGGCTGGCCGCCTCCCGTCGGGTAGAAGTAGGTCCGATCGAGGACGATCGCCCCCGGGGGCCGCCCGACCACCCGGGCACGGAATTGTCGGAGGTAAGCCGAGTCGAAATCCGACAGGTAGGCAAGTTCGGTCGGCATGGTCGCCTCAGCCCCGGCGGGACTCCGTCAGCACTGCCGGGGGAAGTCGCTTGCGGGGGGCCGCCCATGGCCGTCGGCCGCCGGCGTTCCCGAGGGGGCGCTCTCCTCGGTCAAGGCAACCTATTTAGAGCGGGGCTGCGTGGGTCGGCCGGGTTTCCCAATGTTCAAGGCTCGAATCCGAATGGAGGTCCTGCGCGAGGTGGTCGAAGCGGTTTCCACCCTCGTCTCCGAAGCCAAATTTGCCATCTCCAAAGACGGCCTCGAGGTCAAGGCCGTCGACCCCTCCCATGTGGCCATGCTCCTCCTCCGGTTGAGTCCCTCCGCCTTCGAGGAGTTCACCGGCGAGCCGACCGAGATCGGCGTGGATATGGAGCGGTTCAAGGATGTGCTCCGCCTCTCCAAGCCGGGCGACTCGATCTCGCTCCAGTACGACGGCGGCAAGAACCCGCTGGTCACCCGCGTGGGCAAGGTGGTCCGGGCCATGTCGCTCGTCGACCCGGCCAGCCTGACCGACCCCAAGGTTCCCACGGTCAATCCTCCGGCGAAGGCGGTGGTCCGGATGGAGGAGCTCCGCCAGGGGATCCGGGGGAGCGAGAGCATCGCCGATAACGTGATCCTCGAACTGGACTCGGACTCCTTTACCCTCCATTCCGAGAGCGAGACCGACCGGATGGACATGCGTCTCACGACGGCGGATGGCCTCGTCCGCATCGAGGCGAAGGACCGGGTCAAGAGCATGTACCCGCTCGACTTCTTCTCGGCGATGATGAAGTCGATCGGCTCGGCCGACGAGGTCACGCTCCACGTCGGCAATGAGTATCCCCTGAAGATCGAGTTTCCGGTCGCCCAGCAGAAGGGCACGGGGGAGTTCCTCCTCGCGCCCCGAGTCGAAGAGGAGTAGAGGGGTCGTCGCCCGCCGAGGAGGGGCCGATGGTCGAGTCGCCCGAGCCGCACCCCCGGGTCGCCGTCCTTTCGGCGGTCCGGACCCCCATCGGGAAGTTTGGCGGAGCGCTTCGATCGTTGCCGGCGACCACGCTCGGCACCCTGGTGGTCCGGGAAGCTCTCGACCGGGCCGGAGTCCGGCCGGATGAAGTGGAGGAACTGCTCTTCGGCCAGGGCATCCAGGCCGGGGCCGGCCAGAACCCGGCCCGGCAGGTCCTTCGCGGGGCCAGCATCCCCGACTCCGTCGGGGCCGCGACCGTCAACATGGTCTGCGGCTCCGGCATGAAGGCGCTGCACTGGGGCAGCCTGGCCGTCCGGTCCGGTGAGTCCGACCTCGTCGTGGTGGGTGGCATGGAAAGCATGTCCGGGTCGCCGTATCTCCTCATGCCGGAAGCCCGCCGGGGGCTCGGGTACGGTGCGCAGACCCTCGAGGACGCCGTCCAGCACGACGCGCTCCGGGACGCCTACGGGGAACACGAGCTCATGGGGCTTACCGGGGAGCGGATCGCGCAGAAGTTCCACCTGACCCGGGCCGACCTGGACCGGTTCGCCTTGCGGAGCAACGAGCGGGCGGTCGCGGCCCATCGGGACGGGAGCTTTGCCTCCGAGATCGTCCCCGTGCCCGCCGGGATCGTCGACGGCAGCCCCGCGTTGGACCACGATGAGGGCCCCCGGCCGACGACCAGCCTCGAACGGCTCGCTCAGCTGCGACCGGTCTTTCGCCCGGATGGGCTCCTCACCGCGGGCAACTCCTCCCAGCTCTCGGACGGCGCCGCGGCCCTCGTCCTCGCCAGCGAAGCGGAGGTCGATCGTCGCGGGGCCCGACCACTGGCGTGGATCCAGGCCTGGGTCGAGTCGGGGGTCCACCCTTCCGAGGTCATGGAGGCCCCCATCCCAACGATCCGCAAACTCCTCGCCCAGACCGGGTGGACGGTCGACCGGTTCGACCGGGTGGAGCATAACGAGGCGTTCAGTTCGGCCTCGCTCGCGGTCCAGCGGACCTTCGATATTCCGGACGACCGGTTCAACGTCCATGGGGGAGCCGTGGCCCTCGGCCACCCGATCGGGGCGAGCGGGGCCCGGATCGTAGTCAGCCTGATCCACGAACTGGTCCACGCCCACGGACGCTGCGGACTGGCGACGCTCTGCATGGGCGGAGGCAACGGTCTCGCGACCGTCATCGATCGGACCGGGCTCTGAGCCCCGGGCGGCGTCGGTCCGACGCCCCGAAGACCAGTCCGGTCAGCCGCTCGATCCGGGCGATGGCGCTCCGGGCGGCCCGTCGATCCCCGCGGCGGAGCCCCGGGGCGGATCGGCGGCGGCTCGCCTGGACGAACGCGAGGATCCGGCGCTGCGCGAGGTCGGGTCGGAAGCCGCCTTCGAGGTCCCGTTGGACCCCGTCCGCGAGCCGATGCAGGTCCGCGCCCCCGACGGCACCTTCGGGGGCCGGTCCGGCGAGCCCCTCCAGGGTCTCCCGGACGATGGCAAAGCTCTCGGCCGCCCGGCGCAGCCGGCGGGGGTCCCATTCGAGCTTCTCCGTGGGGGCCGGTCCGGCGAGGTACCATCGGAGCGGGCCGGGACCGACCTCGCGCAAGGGCCGGGCCAAGGGGACCAGGTTCCGTAGGGATTTCGACATCTTCCGGCCGTCGCGCAGGACGAAGGCTCCGTGGAAGAAGACCCTCGAGAAGGGGGCCCGGTCCAACGCGAAGGCAATCTCGTTGCCCGCAAAGTGGTGCGGGTAGATCAGATCCTGCCCTCCCCCATGAAGATCGACCGGCATCCCGAGGTATCGGCTCGCCATCGCGTAGCACTCCAGCTGCCAGCCAGGGGTTCCGGGACCCCAGGGGCTGGGCCAGGAGGGCAGGGGCGGGCGCTGGAGTTTCCAGACCATGAAGGACCGACCGTCCGCCTCCGTCAGCGGGTGGCCGGGCTCGGGAACCGCGTGCTGGGCTAGCTCGCCCGCGATGGGGAAGTTCTTCCACCGCGACCGGGTGGGGGGCGTGTAAAACCAGGAGTCCCCTTGGCGGTGGACCCGGCCCGTCCGATCCAGCCGACGGGCGACTTCAACCATCCGGGAAACGAAGTCGCTCGCCCTTGGGGTGGCGTGGGGCATCCGCGCCCCGAATCGGCGGAGGTCGGAGAGGAACCGTCGCTCCTCCTGGCGGGCGAGCTGCTTCCAAGTGAGCCCGAGCTCGGCCGCCCGCACGTCGACCTTGTCCTCAAAGTCGGTGATATTCATGATGTGGCGGACCGGGGTTCCTCCCTCTTCCAGGCTCCGGCGGAGGAGGTCGAAATAGAGGTAGGTGCGGCCGTGGCCGACATGGGCAGATTCGTAGACCGTCGGGCCGCAGACATAGAGGGCCAGCGGCCCCCGCTGCCCCGGTGTCACGGGGCGGACCGTGCCCGTACGGGTGTCGCGGAGACGGAGAGACATTTCTCAGCCGTCGATCCCTGATCGCCATAAGGTTTGGGGGCATGGGGGACCTTGGGACAAAACTAGGGGAGCCGTCTCCGTAGCTCTCGGGCGTCTTGGGGGTCAAGAGTGATTGGCCACGATTTTACTTCGGCCTTCCATCGCTCCAGCTCGCGGACTACTGTCGGGCCGTCCTTCTCCCGGACCACCACCACCCCTCGCGCCACCTTCCAGTGAGGGATGCTCTCCAAGGCGCCGTGGCGTCGACTCGGCCGACCTTTCGAACGTCTCACCTGGCCCCATACCTTCTCCCCAAA
>DAHXNZ010000089.1 GCA_027365105.1 Thermoplasmata archaeon | reverse complement strand
CGCTTCGCGGCCCGTCGCGTCAGTTGCGCCCGCTTCCGCTCGTAGAGCGACGAGCTCCCCTCCTCGTAGAGCCCCCCCGTCTTCCAGATCCCGTAGACGGTGAACGCGAGGCGGTGCGCCACCGCCATCAGTGCCTTCGTTCGGCCCAGCCGCTTCTCCAGCCGACGGAACTGCACCACGAACCGACCCCGCTTCGTCTTCAGCATCGCCTGCACCGCCACCGAGAACGCCCACTTGAGCCGCGGAATCCCGTGACGGAGCTTCGCGTGTACTCCGACCCTCTCGCCGCCGTCCCGGTTCTTCGGAACGAGGCCGCAGTAGGCCGCGAACTTCTTGCGGTTCGGGAACCGCTTCACGTCCCCGACCTCGGCGAGGATCGTCAGCGCCAGCACGTAGTCGATTCCCGGCACGCTCTGCAGGATCCGCACCATTTCCTGGTCGACCCCGACCTTCGCGAGCTCGTCCGTGAGGATCTCCACTTGGCGCTGGTAGAGCGCGCCCTCCTCAAGGAGAAGGGCCATCCGCTGCTGCTCGATCGGCCCCGCAATCTCCACGCTCTTCAGCCATCGCAGCGCCTGCACCCCGAACAGGTCGTCGTATTTTGCCGCCTCGTGGTTGAGGTGGTGACCCACCAGTAAGGCGCGTAGTTGCTGTTTCGCCCGTCGGAGCTTGTCGACCTGCTCCTCGCGCATCCGCACCAGATCGCGAAACCGCTCGACCTCCTCTAAGGGG
>DAHXNZ010000088.1 GCA_027365105.1 Thermoplasmata archaeon | reverse complement strand
CGTTCAGAAGCAGGAAGAACATAAATTCATAATCAACACTGAAGATATTGAAAGGTCAAATGAAGCTGTCTCTTGGTTAACGAATAAAGGTTACGGACAGGTTTGGATAAATTTCATTGCGGAGAAGACTGATTCTATTGCAACGATACTTGATGCAGTAGAAGAAGTCATTGAATTTAATCACCAATATAAGCTTGATATTTACCTTTTTAATAATGTGTTCAGAATTGACAAGGATAGTTTTCTTTCACCAAAGGAGTTCATATTCTGGTATATTGCAACACTACATCGTATTCCACGTGTCTCAGAATCAGAATGGAGAGAGTTTATCACTGAAATTCTGAATATGTCAAAGATAAAGCAGACTGATCCACTTTCCGTTGATCTCCTCGAAATATTTACGGATATGCTTCAATCATCAGAAATCCACACATCTTTCTGCGATGTGGTAGCTCAGTATAAGATTTCAGGTGGCGGTAAGAACTGGTTTGTATATCGGAAATCAGAAAACTTTAGCCTTTATGTTCCATCTTCCATAACCCAGTCATTAAAGCGTAGGGCAGAAATAGGTTCAAAGGCATTTAGGTCATATTTTTCTCCGTTCCTTTATAAAGACAATGTTAACAGGCCTCTTGGCACATCAGCCGTGCATTATACAGTTAAACCTCAATCAAAATTTTGGGTTCTGAACATGGAGAAATTAGCACTTGAAGATTCCACAATCGCAAACGCACTC
>DAHXNZ010000087.1 GCA_027365105.1 Thermoplasmata archaeon | reverse complement strand
GACAAGACCTTCAACCAGAATGGGTGCAGCAGCACTTTTAAGACAGAGCCTATACTCAGCACAAAAAGCTCTTAACCTTATGAAGAAAGACATTAAGGATATAGATGAAATAGAACCTCTCACAGAAGTTTTCATTGATATCCTTCAGGGAAAATACAAACTTATGGTTCACACACACAAAGAAGATGATGCAGAATTACTTATCTCACTGAAGAAGGAATTCAACCTGAAGGTCGTTTTGAATCATGGTATGGATTTGCATAACATTGCTGCATTCAACAGAATTAAGGAAAATGGAATTCCAATAGTATATGGACCAATGGACAGTTTAGCATACAAAGTGGAATTGAAGCATGAATCCTGGAGGAATGTAGAATTTTTAATGAAGTCAGGGGTGAAATTTTCAATGATGAGCGATCATCCTGTTATTCTCCAGCGAAATATTTTCCTGACCATGAGACATTTCCTGAGATTTGGTATGGAAAAGGCTGAAGCTATTTCAAAACTTACTTCTGAGGCTGCCGATATTCTCGGAGTTAGCAATCTTGGAAGCATCAAACCAGGCTTTATACCATCAATGGTTTTATGGAATGGAGATCCCTTTTCAATGACATCACACCCTGTGAGGGTCATAGCTGAAGGAAGTGTGGTCTATGACGAGTGAACAATTTTCCTCAGTTTCAAATTCCATTCCATGAATTATAGAATGGTAATTCTATTTTTCAGTGGGATCGTCATCC
>DAHXNZ010000086.1 GCA_027365105.1 Thermoplasmata archaeon | reverse complement strand
CCCGCTCCACGCGGCCCAGCGTTCTCAGCAGATCGTCCTCGCACTCCCAGGCGCTCCTCTGCATCCGCTCCGCCTCCTCCATGCCGGCGTTCGTGAGCTGACCCACCCCACACGGCGGGAGGTAGACCGACCAGATTCGCTGGATCCAGACCTTTTCGAAGATCTGGACCTGCCCCGGCACACCGGCCTTCGACTGGCCGCACTTGGGGCACTTCATGGGTATTGGGGAAAACGAATCCATTTGATGCACTTATAAGCAATTTCTATATTCATTCTTCCCGTAAATTACACATTTTCCGGAACCCCCTCTTTCATCCATTTAAGGATATTCCCTTTTGCAGTCATATATTCATTATAGGAAATATCTGTTATAGATTTTTTTAGATATAAGAGTACGGCGCTTCTCATGCAACGCTGGGATATCACCAAAAAAGCAGTACCAATTCCCAATATAAGAAAAAAAGCCCCGTAATATAGCAATGGGTTTGAATCCAATATGGGAACTCTGTTATTTATGTACTTTCCATCTCCCTGATAGATTGGAATATTTGTTGTTTTTAACAAAGAATACATAAAAACAACGCCTGAGGTTATCCATAAAATAATACCAAATATCAATAACCATCTTCTCCTCCTTGCCAGAGCAACCATATTTCGTATTTCTTCCGCTTCCATTTAACCGAGAAGCCTGCCGCTGCCGGTCGCGGAAGAGCGAACGGAGGGAGTACTGGAGCCCGTCG
>DAHXNZ010000085.1 GCA_027365105.1 Thermoplasmata archaeon | reverse complement strand
GCGGTCTCCTTCGCTCCCATCGGTCGTCAGGCGCTCAACGAGCTATCGATTCTCGGAACGTCCGTCCACTCCGACGATAACCTGATTCAACGGTTGAGCGAGGCCCGCATCCGAGAGAAGGCCGAACATCGCGAGGGCTGGGAGGCGCGGGCGCTGGGCCTGAAGATTCTCATCAACGCCGCGAGCTACGGGGTCTTCGTCGAGGTCAACGTCAAACGGCACGACGGCGAGATGGAGGTCTGCGGCCTCGACTCGGAGGAGTCGTTCGAGGAAGACGGGGCCAAGGTCGAAGAGGCGGGAGAGCTGTTCTGCCCGCTGCTCGGGGCGATGATTACGAGCGGGGCGCACCTGCTGCTCGCGCTACTTGACGTGGTAGCGACCCAACGTGGGGCCGAAGGCGTCTACTGCGACACGGACTCGGCGTTCGTCACTCCGTCGAGGGCCGCGCCCGAGACCGCGAAGGAGTTCGACGCGCTCAACCCCTACTCGGTGCCCGTCCCACTCCTCAAGGACGAGACCACGGACAAGGCCCCGAAGGCGGACTACCCGAAAGGGTCGGCCGACGCGTCTCCTCGGTTCTTCGGCCTCTCGTCGAAGCGATACTGCCTGTTCGCCCGCGACAAGCACGGCCGCCCCGTCGTGTTCAAGAAGGGAGCCTCGGACCACGGGCTCGGCATGTTTCAGGTCCCCACTGACCGCGAGGAGTTCACGAAGCGCGTTTGGGAGCGAGTGATTCGAGCC
>DAHXNZ010000084.1 GCA_027365105.1 Thermoplasmata archaeon | reverse complement strand
GCGCTCCAAAGGCCAAGCGGTCGCCCCGCCGCAGGGGGGAATCCTGGAGCGCCATGATGGGCCCGGGAGGCGTGGAGTGGTTTAACGGCTGCCTATCAGATAATCAGCCGCTATTTTTCCTACGTTGCCGATACCTGGTAACCCGCCAATAAGTATTGGGTTATTGGTCTCTGGTATCTTAATTTCATTAACTACTATTTTCTCCATTATTTTCTTCCTCCTTTTCCTTAATTCTGAATTTTTGAAATTTATCAGATGGTGAATACTTTAGCGGGTCCGTATTTCTAGTTTGAGAACCACATACCGGACATTTCTCTTCCATAGTATATTTGCCACAGTTTGCACACTTTCTAATAAGCGTTTTCATGACTAATTACTTCTTGAAAATTCTACTACTACACTTTCCCTTTTACCTTTGTCTGTGATATTCTGAACGATTTTCTTTAGCTTATCCTCAGCCACTTTGTATTCCTTTTCTCGAACAACAATTCTATATCTAGGAGCACCTGCATATTGTATTGAAACGCCTTCTTCCTCTCCCACATCCTTGAAAGTGTCCTTAATCAAATCCACACCGTTTGGCTGAAGTGAATAAGCCTCTATATAACCTCCTATCTTTACGAAAGGAGGAGTGACATTTTCTTTTGAAATTTTTATAAAAGCATGGACCTGTACTGCGCCAAGATCCTCAAGGAACTCTACTTTGAGACCTCGATTCCTCCCGAGGATGTGGCCGCGTTCATCGCCG
>DAHXNZ010000083.1 GCA_027365105.1 Thermoplasmata archaeon | reverse complement strand
GCTCCACACCGCTGGGTGGGGCTGAGGAGCGAGAGAGCGGGCGGACCTCCGGGGTAGAACCACCCCACAGAACCGCTCCGTCGTGTGCCCGCGCTCAAATTGGAGTAGGACTACGGGCTCCTAGCCGAGCCGGGCCACGACGCGAACGGAGGGGTCTCGGTGGTGATCGGGTTCGGCCTGGTGGTCTCCGAGCGTGAGCACCACCCCTACCTGTGCCAACCCCTCCCCGGTAGCCTGCACGACTCGCTGAGTGTCGAGGACGTGGTGACCATGCTCCAGGAGCGCGGCTACCGCAAGCTCCGACTGGTGATGGACCGCGGGATGCTCTCGCAGGAGAACGTCGAGCTGGTGAGAGGGGCCGGCTACCACCTGGTGGGGTTGGTCCGGGGATGGGACTGGGAGACGATCGCTCGGGCCTCCCACTGGTCGGAGGAGGAGATGGAGCGGCACGAGAACGCAGTGGAGACCTCCCGGGGGTCGGTGTATACCCGGGCGATGACGGTCCCCCTCTTCGGTCTCCCGAAGGTGAGGGTCGCCGTGGTGGTGAACCCGCGACGGAAGATGGAGGCCCGGGAGGCGAGGGACCTGGCGCTGTTGGAGTGGGAGAAGGGAGTCCTCTCGAAGGGGTGCATCGAGGAACTCAAGCGGGAGCTTCGGGTGCAGAACCCGAAGCTGAGGGCGAAGAAGCGGTACGCCCCGGGGCTCCTGATCAAGAGCGCCGGGCGACGCGGGGCGGAGGTGGACCCCGAGGCGGT
>DAHXNZ010000082.1 GCA_027365105.1 Thermoplasmata archaeon | reverse complement strand
TGAATTGCTCCTATACTAAATATAGATGATTCTGAACCCCAATTTATTGAAACGTGTCCAATGAAAACCTGATTGTCATTTCCAGGTATAATGATATTACCACTGGTTGAATTGACAGCTTCCGGAGAAAGCCCATTAACAGAAGCGTGAGCATGATGATTTGTAGAAATTGAAAATACACTCATATATAAAGATGAAACACCTATGTTTTTAATTGATATGGAAGCATCTATTGAATTATTTAAAAAAGTAAATATCTCAGCAATCCTAATATTGCTATTCCATTCCACCATAATGGCAGAATTCTGTTGACCGGTTGATATCCTCTTAACGTAATAGTGTGAGAATGTCTGTTTTATAAGGGGAGATGAAGTGTTTATTTGTGCGGTAAATGGATTAACCACCCCATTTTTTGGGGAAACATAATTTTCTTTTAACAGTGTCCATGAAACTGGATATATGTTATATCCAAATCCGATGAAAACGTTTTGACCGATGAATTTTACCATTTCATTGTAATATGAATATGATTCCACAGGTGTGGATGAATATTCACTTTGAACATGTTGAATTATAGGTATGGCCATCATCATAGAAATCAACAAAATCAAGATTAGTTTAAGCGCATTGATCTCGGTCTCTCTCTCTCTCTCTTTCAAACAGAATATTATTCATTTTTACTTCGAACCCCGAGCACTATAATATTTATAAAACTAACCACTTATTCCCATAATCTTTCCTGTCTGAAGTTCCGGGG
>DAHXNZ010000081.1 GCA_027365105.1 Thermoplasmata archaeon | reverse complement strand
AGGACATGGTACTGACATAAGTGGCATGACCAGATAAACCCACCGGCCCAGAAACCGCGACGCTACTATCGGTGGGAGAGAGGGTGGGCCCCCACCTGCTACTGATACGGCCTGCTATTCAGGATTCTTGGGCGGAGGAGCGCTCTTCTTTCGTCTCCTCCCAGAGCGGGCGGTACTTTCCGATTCCAACCCCGAGTTGATCGGGGTCTTTCAGGCGGTACGTGACGAGCCCGATGCGTTGATGGAGGCGATGGACCGTTTAACCGCGAAACCTGTCACAGCTTCCTACTATTACCGCATTCGAAGACAGGACCCAACCCAGCTCCCTCCGGTTGAGAGGGCTGCACGACTGGTGTTCTTGAACAAGACGTGCTTTAACGGACTTTATCGAGTGAACTCGAGAGGCGAGTTCAACGTCCCCTACGGACGATACAGGAACCCCAAGCTCTACGAGGTTGGGAACATCGAACGGGCAAGCCGCGCTCTCCGAACCGCCGAACTGGTCGTCGATGACTTCCGACGAGTTTGCGAGCGACCGAAGAGAGGCGACTTCGTCTACTTCGACCCTCCTTATCAGCCATTGACGAAGACGGCAGCCTTTACGAACTACACTCGGGAGGGATTCGGTGAACGAGACCAGCGGGAACTTGCGGAGGTCTTCAAGAGGCTAGATAGTCGCGGATGTTTCGTCATGCTATCTAACTCCGCGACTCCCTTGCTCCGTGACCTTTACCGCGAGTATTCATTCGCTCTACTCAAGGCTAGGAGGG
>DAHXNZ010000080.1:588-788 GCA_027365105.1 Thermoplasmata archaeon | reverse complement strand
CTAGTTCTACTGTGTCACTAAACTAGGATCCCCTTCCGCACCATCCGCAAGGGTGCTTCTGCAGCCATGCCCGTGCCTGGGTGAGTCGGAACGTGGTAATCGAGCTGTTGACGTGCCGCTCAGGGCGAACGAGGAGATCCTCGGGCGCGGAAGCCTCGGGGTATTCGAGGTGCTTGTAGGAACCCCAAAGGCCGAGGGGC
>DAHXNZ010000080.1:0-579 GCA_027365105.1 Thermoplasmata archaeon | reverse complement strand
CTCTCGATCCTCCACCGCACCTTCGCCAGGCGAACGAGCATCTCCATCGAGGTGTCCGGCGGCATCGTCGATAGCCAGTACCTGGTGGGCGCGGGATCTCCTTCGGGCCACTCGATCAGTAGCCACTCGACGGGTCGAACGGTCCGTCGATGGTAATCGCGGTGCGCTACTCGAACGGTGACCCGGGCAAATCGGGACGAGAGAACTCCCTTCGTTCCCTCGCGCCACGCCACCGTCTCCCAGGCGCTTTTCGGGAGGTCGCGGGCCAGCGATCGCGCGTCCATCGGCCGATGCCTTTCGTCCCTTCGGAGCAGGGTAGGGGGACGTCCTTCGCCCGTCCGTCGAGCGGGAGGCAAGGGTCCCTTTCCCGGCGGCCAGAGGGTTGCGGTGCTCTGGATCCCCACGACGTACGGGAGCCCCCGCACGGTCAGCTCCTCTCGGAACGCCACGGAGGTGCCATATCCGGCGTCCGCCACCACGGGAGCTTCCGGGGCGCCCTCCGAGCGGAGGAGGTCGATCTCGTCGAGGGCGATCTGGCCCTTCGTTCGGAACGGTACGTCGTCGGGAACGCCCGCCTCG
>DAHXNZ010000007.1 GCA_027365105.1 Thermoplasmata archaeon | reverse complement strand
GGTGCCATATCCGGCGTCCGCCACCACGGGAGCTTCCGGGGCGCCCTCCGAGCGGAGGAGGTCGATCTCGTCGAGGGCGATCTGGCCCTTCGTTCGGAACGGTACGTCGTCGGGAACGCCCGCCTCGCGGCGACGGACCGGGTCCTTGGCCCATGTCTCGGGAAGATAGAGTCGGTAGGCGGCCGGCACGCTCACCATCTCATTCACGAGGCTGAGGGAGACGGCTACCTGGCAGTTGTCCTCCTTGCCGAGATTGCCGCAGTACTGGCGCGCCACCCCGACCGAGTGCGTTCCCTTCTTGGGAATCCCGGTGTCATCGATCGACCATGCCATCACTCCGCCGTGACGGTCCATCTGGTCGAGGACCTCCCGGTAGGAGACGCGCACGAGAGCCCGGTCGTCCCACGGAGCGAGGGCCACAAAATGATGGAGCGACTGGTGACGCGCCGAGACGTGCCGGGGATCCACGCGAGCAGCCAGCGGTTCGATGCTCTTCCGCTCGCCGGGCAAACACAGCCCGACGAGGTACGCTCGGAGCGGCTCGTGGCGATCGTGATGACCCACTGCAGAGGCGAGGCGTCCCAGATAGTCGTCAAACCGGCGTTCCTCGAGGGCCATGGTAGAGGGCATGGCCCACCGGAGGGGACCGGAGGTTATCCACTTTATGACACAGTAGAACTAGCGGGAGATTGGGGGGCTGATGAACTGGCGGGGGGCGCCCCTCACAGGCTGCGGGATCTCGTCGGAGGAGAGGCGAAAAGTGAATATGCGAGGTTCGCTCGCTTGAGCATCCCATGAGCGCAAACAGTTGTGCCCAGTGTCACGGGCCGGTCGAGCCGGGATTTGTCTCCACCACCAATGGCTCCGGACTTTTCTGGACTGACTCTGCGACCGAACGCCGCCTGCGCCCTGTCGGGCTGGAGGTTCTGGTCCCCACGGGCTTTTCCGGTACGTTTTCGGCCAACCTGCCCGGGGAGCGGTGCCGCTCCTGCGGGACCATCCTGCTTCGAACGAAGCCGGGGCGCGGATGATCGGTCCCGGGGCCAGGGATTCCCATGCGCCGGTGATCCTGAGGTCGGGGTCGTGACCACCAAACGACCGCCTCGCGACTTCGGCCTGGCCGGGATCGACCATGCCGACCTCCCGGTCCGGGACCTCTCCAAGGCGGTACGGTTCTTCACAGAGCAGATGGGAATGGAGTTGATGACCAGCGGCCCCGAATACGCGGTACTTCAGTGCGGGGAGCAGACGCTCGGTCTCCGACCCCTGGCGGCGGGCACCCCGCCGCCGGGCCCCCAACGGATCGCGTTCCGTGTCAACGAGTGGATTGGTCTCCGAAGCCGGGTGACGAGAAGCCGCGCGGTCATTCAAGACGAACGGGAGGAGGAGAATGGCCGGACCATGAGAATCCGTGGACCGGACGGGCTCCAGATTGACCTGGTATGGCGGGGATGAGCCTCCGACCTGACTGCGGACCCGCCCCGGGAAGCAAGGACCGTTGGTCCAATAGGAACCTGCCGTGTATAAGGAGTCGAGTCGTCGAGGCCGGGTAGGGATCGCCCCATGGTAGGGACCTCATCGGCCCGACGGACGGCTTCCATCGCGTTGCTCCAGCGCAGCCGGGCGGTTCTCCGGATTCCGGGGGGTTGGGTGCTGGGAGCCAGCATCGCGATCGGCTACGCCTTGGTGGCGATGTTCTTTGGAGGCATGATCGTCCTGGGCACGGTGCGCTCTCAGTACGGCCTGTTCGTGCTGTGGGGCAGTGGAACCGGCCAAGCGCCGTGGAACTACCCGGGCCTGCTGCTGGTCGCCCCCTGGGGCGTGGTGACCCTGCCCTTCTTTGCGACGATCGCGATGGTGGTGGTTTCGGCTGGAGTAGGGCTGGGCATGGCGGTGGCCGTCGTGCTCACCATCCGACTGCTGAAGAGCCGAAAGTCGGAGGCGGCCGGGGCCACGGCGCTCGGGTCGGTCGCCGGTCTATCCCCGGCCATCATCGCGCTGGTGACCCTGGGGGCCTGCTGCTCGACGTCGGCCGCCGCCACCGCCGGCATCACCCTCATCGCCCATGCCAGCGGGACGACCTCCTACAACCTGCTCGCGAACAGCTGGTACCTCGGGGTCTTCCAGATGGCGGTCCTCTGGGTCGCCCTGATCGCCCAGGAACAACTCATCTCGGTCTACGGAAGTCTCTGGGGAGCCGCTCCGGCCCCTACCCAGATGAGTCCTGCCACCATGCCGCCGTTCTCCCTCCGATTCGCGTTGGGAGGGATCCTCCGGGTCATCCTGCTGGTCACCAGCGTGCTCATGGCCCTCGAGATGGTGGCCCAGTGGATCGGCATCTCGCCCTTCGCAGCCCCGGCCAGCACTGTGGGTGGCTGGTTGTTCCAGAACAGTATCGTCACGCTCCTCATTGGAGCGGCCGCCCTCGCACCGTTGGGCGTCTCGCGGATCCTGTCGTGGCGCGGCACCTCCCGATGGGGCCCGGTGCTGCTGCGCAGCCTCCTCCTGGTCGGTGGCTTGACGCTGGTTCTTGGCCTACCCCCCCCTCTTTCGACGTCAGGTTGGTACGGGCTGGCCAACCTCCTCCTCGGCGCGTTCGGAGCCCCCGCGGGCTGGGGAGCCGTCACCTCCGGAGGCGGAGTTTCGCTCGGACTCGCCCTCCGCTGGGGGTTCGAGTACCTGGTGCTCGGAGGCTACGCGGTCCTCCTCGCCCTCCGCCCCGGCCAGGCCCTGAAGCCTCTCCTCTGGACCGTGGCCCGGCCTCCGATCGCCGTTCCTGCTTCCGCCCCGGCAAGCGGGTCGGCCCCGGTCCCGTAGCGCTCCGAATCCACCGGAGGCGGGAACCCCATGGATCAGACGACCCTGGTCGTTTTGAGCCTGTTGGCTGCCCTGATGGCCTACACCACCGCGGTGCTCGTCCGATGGGCCGCGGGGGCCCGGACGGCCTCCTACGCGGCTGCGGTTCTCTTCCTCTTCGCGATGATGGCCGCGATGTTTGCAGGGGCCCTGGTGTACTACCTCCACCCGGGGCCGGTGACCCTCGCGGAAGGCTTCTGGTTCGCGGCGATTCTCATGTCGGCGTTCGTCTTCCCGCTCATCTACGTCCTGACCCGGGAGGTCCGCCTCCGCGGGACTACGGGATCGGCACCTCCCGAGACGGCCTTCAATACCGCCCTCTATGCGGCCGGGGCGATCGGGCTCGTCCTGGCCAACGAATTCTTGATGGGCTGGGTCTTTTCCCTCGCCGCCGGGCTCACCATCCCGCTGAACCAGGGAGCGATTCCGTTCCTCGAGGCGGTGGTGGTCTCCCCCTGGTTCATTTTCACCATGGGTGGCGAGATGCTGCTCAGCGCGTACTTCCTCCGGGAACGGATCCGGCCGGGGATCCGGATCATCCTCGCGTTCCAGGGCGTCCTGATGATCCTCTCGCCGCCGGCCCTGGCGGCCCCGGCCTGGGCCACCTTCGCCGTCTACGCCGGAAGCGCGGTGATGATCGGGCTCGTGATTTACCTGCTCGAATTCGTCGCCCGCACCCCCGAATTTCCCCCTGGGTTCGCGACCTACACCCTGCTCCTGGCCGGGATTTACTCCCTGATGATGGCGGGGCTGTACCTCTGGGTCGGGTACGGCTGGCTGCCCCTCTTCGCCCTCGTCCTGATCCTCGAGATGGTGCTGTTCTTTGATGCCCTCCTGCAGTCGGACCGTTTCTCGGCGGGCCCGCCGTGGGTGTGGTCCCGCTCGCCCCGGTGGGTCTTCGGACTCCTCGCGGCGGTCTTTGTGACGGAAGTGTTCATGGGGGCGCTGCTGGATCTCCAGGCCGGGGGGCCATCGGCCTGGCTCGCTACGGTCCCGGCCGGGCCGCTGGTCGGTTCCCCGGCGATGGTGGCCGGCCACGTTCTGGCCAACGGATTCTGGTGGCTTGCCACCGTCACCGCATCGACCTGGTTCCTGGTGATGATGGGATTCGAGATGGGCGCGCTCGTCTACTTCAAGATCCGGGAGACCCGGCACCGGGAACTCCGCCTCCGGCTCTGGATCCTCGTCGGAGTCTTTGCCTCGACGACCGTCCTGATCCCCGGATTCTGGTCGAAGATCCCGGGGGTTCCAGACCTGGCCACCATCCCGTTCCTCGGCTGGACGATGGGCATCGGCAGCGGAGGGGCGCTGACGTCCACGGTGATCCTCGCGGTCCTTTCGACCTATCTGCTCGTGGCGGGCCTCTGTTTCCTTTTCGGCCGGCGGGCGCTCTGTTCGGTCCTCTGCGGCATGGCTCCGCTGATGTTCCAAGGGACCCTGATGGACCGGATGAAGTCCTTCAACCGGAGCTCATCGGTGGGCCACAAGTATCTCGGCAGCCGGTTCTCGGCCGCGTTTTCGATCACCGGCGCCGTGGCCCTCTCGGCCGCCCTGGGGGTCACGATCGTGTCGTACCTCAACACCGTGGGGGCACTGAACGTGACGATCGTCGGCGCCGACCCCACCGTCTTCCTCTACAACCTCAACTTCGGGGTGGTCTGGTACCTCCTCTTTGTGACCGTCCCGTTCGTCGGGACCTACAACTGCGTCACCCTCGGCTGGTGCCCCTGGGGAATGGTCGGACAGGCCGTTTCGAACCGTCGGGTGGGACTCTTCCGCCTCAAGGTCAAGGACCGGGAAGTCTGCAAGGCATGCACCACCCTGGATTGTGCCAAAGCCTGCCCGATCGGGCTCGTCGACATGCCCGGCCACTTCCGAACCCGCGGAGAGTTCCGCAGTTCCAAGTGCTGCGGAGTCGGGGACTGCATCGAATCCTGCCCGTACGACAACATCTACATCCACGATGTCCGACACTGGCTCCGAGCCCGTCTCGGACGTCCGGCGCCGCGGCCCGAACCCCCGTTCGCTCGGGGGCCTCAGCTCCCCATGGTGAACTCCCGGCCCGCGGCCGAACTCGCGCCTCTGGGGAAGTGAGCGGCGCGGACGGCTCACGAGGGCGGGCTTCAGTCGCCGATCGAAGGACCGGCGGGGGCGTCGGCAGGTTCGGGAGGGGACGGCTGAGGCAGGAGGGGTCCTCCTCGAGGGTAGGGAGCCACGGGGGTCAGTCCCCAGCTGGGCTTCCCTTGGATTTCCGGCAGGGGTTCCAGCCGGGAGTAGCCTTCCCAGAGGATGAACGCGAACTCGCCGGTCATGACCGCCCCCATGACCAGGCCGAATGCGAGCGCGGCCGGAGTGCCGGGAATGAGGACCACCTGGTAGCCGGCGATGGATGTGGCGAGGAAGGAGAGCACAATCCATCCGGAAAGTCCAAGGCCGGTGCGGGCGGAGGGGACCGCCGACCAGGCCTCAAAGGCCAGGATGCCGAAGGTCACGAACATGGCGGCGGTCATCAGGATGGAACCCGTCAGCGGGTCCGCCACCACCCAAGGGGCTACCACGCCCGAGAGGGTCAGACCGAGGAGCGGGCGGCGGACCGACGGGGCCAGCGGGATCCAGAACAGCATGGCCGCCATCGCGGCGACCATCGACCAGAGAAACCAGATCGTCGTGAAGGTGCCGGCCATCACCGGCAGGAACGCGTAGAGGTCCGAGGCGCCGACGGTGAAGAGCACCCCCATCAGAATCTCGGCGGTGGTCGCCAGCACCGCCACGAGGATGGGCCAGAAGGGGTTCCGGGGGTTCATCGGACGGTCCCGGAGCAGGATGACCCCGATGACCCAGAATCCGAGCGGGGCCATCATCATGAAGTTGAAGGCCCAGAAGACCCCGGTGTAGGTGCTGTAGTTCGGCGAGAGAATGACGTACAGGCAGGCCATGAGCAGGCCCGCCGATCCGATCAGGGCCGAGCCGGCGATCAGCATCCGGGTCAGAGTGGGGGGCGGTCCCGACCGGGGCATGAGCTGGGTCAGGAGGTAGACCTCGACGACCACCATCGGGATGGCCACGAGGGCATACGGGAGCATGCCGGGGGAGTATAGGAGCACCGAACCGGACACCGGACCCTCACTGACCCGAGGTCCAGGTCCGCTTTTGAGCAGGGGTACTTACCGATCCGACCGCCCGTCGGACGGCAGCGTGACCCGGCGCTCCACGAAGTAGTGGACGCTCGAGGTTCCCGGATGGAAACGGAAGCTGTGGGGGACCCGGGCGGGGATCCAATGGGGGGCCCCGGCCGGGTGCGCCTCGGTATGGCCGTCGATCGTCATGTCGATCCGGCCTTCGACCACGACCCCCCACTCGACGTCGTGGGTATGGGTCGGCACCACGACCTCAGGGCGTCCCTTCGGAAGTTCAAAGAACAGGACCTGGCTCGACCCGTTGTCATGGACGTAGACATCGATGCCGGCAAGATCCGTCCTGGGGAGACGGCGGATCGATTCGGGGAACGGCATGAACCGCTACCGGCGAGAACGGGGCACGGGCGGTGAGATCTTGGCGGGAGCCGGGACCGGCGTCAACCACTCCCCATAGTTGGGGTCTTCTCCATGCACGATCCGCATGTAGCGCGTGAGAATCTCACGCGTGATCGGGCCAATCCGGCCGTCCCCGATCTGGTGCCGGCCAATCTCCCGCACCGGGGCGACCTCGGCGTAGGTGCCCGAGAAGAACACCTCGTCGGCCGTCAGCAGCTCGCCCAGGGAGATGAGTCGCTCGACGCACTCGAGACCCAGATCTCGTCCGATCCGCAGGACCGAGTCCCGGGTGACCCCCATGAGGATCTCCGAGGGCGGCCCGGGAGTGTAGAGCACGCCGTCCCGGACGAGGAAGACGTTCTCGCCGGTACCTTCGGCGACGTACCCGTTGGTATCCAGGAGAATCGCCTCGTCGTACCCGTCGGCCTGAGCATCCACCCCGGCGATATACCCGTTGAGATAGTTGCCATTGGCCTTGGCGAAGGAAGGCAGCCCGTCGGAACGGGGCTTTCGGAAGGGTGAGATTTTGGCCCGTACACCGGCCTCAGAACCCTCCCCAAGATACTTGGCGGCCGCAATAATCCCAATGGCCAAGGAGACCTTGCCCTTGGTATTCTTGACCCCAAGTCCGGGTTCGCCCCGGTATACAATCGGCCGAATGTAGGACGGCAGGACCCCGCTCACCGACTGGGTCTCAATGACCGCCCGGGTCATCTCTTCCAAGGTATAGGGGATCGGAAGGTGATAGACATGCGCCGATGCCTGGAGGCGTTTCAGGTGCTCATTCAAACGGAAGATCGCCGGGCCCATCGGGGTCGGGTACCCCCGGATTCCCTCAAAGACCCCCACCCCGTAGTGGAGCGTGTGCCCCAAGACGTGGACCTGGGCCGCGGCGTAATCCACCAGAGTCCCATCCATCCAGACCTTGGCGCCATGTTCAAGCTCCATGCGATTGAGGCCCCCCGACGCCCGAAGCGAGCCGTGGGTTATATCCCTCACTCCTCCCTGCCCCAGCGGAGGGCCAAGGCGGGCCCTGTCCGGGGGTGGGCGTGAAGCAGCGGCAGCCTCACCCGGGGGAGCGGCTCCACTGGGCCGGCGTCGTGCTCGCCCTCATTCTCCTCATCGGGGGGGTTCTCAGCGGAGTTTTCTACATTTCGGAGTCGACCCCCGTTCCCTCGGGGTCGGCAATCCAGACCGAAGCCTTTCTCCCCGGACCCTATCTTTCGGTCACCTGGGTCTGCCCGACGGGATATGCCTGCCCGTCGACCTCGTTCTCCCCGTATGGCCAGTTCCTCGACTCTGCCATCCTTCCTTCGCTCCCCCAGACGGGTCTCCTCTATCTGGTCCTCCTGGTACCCCTCATGGCCACCCTGGTCGTCGGGATCTGGTTCTTGATCACGCTCACCCCACGGAGGTTGAAGTCGACCCCCCCCACGCAGCCCTCCCCCCGGCTCCTCGGCGCCGCCGGGGCCCTCAGCATAGCCGCCGTGACCCTGGCCCTCCTGCTTACGCCAGCCCTGCTGGCCTCGGATCTCAAGAGCTACCCGTCCGGGGTTCCGGCCGGATTGGGCCCCTGGAACTCCCCGTGGGGCACGTCCACCTTTGGGCATCTGACCCTGACCTGGGGGCCGGGAGCCGGTTTCTACCTCATCCTCGTCGCGGGGACGCTCCTGGTCGCGATCGCGTTGCTGCAATCGCGAAGATTGCGAACATAATGGCATCCCCACCTCAATAGATGCATATGACTATGCATACATATGAAACCACCCTGTGTGACCAAGTGCCTCGACCGGTGAGGCCAGGAACCCCCCCTACCCAGGACGGGCCGTCCCTGCAGAGGAAAACAAGACGCAACCGGCCACGGCCACTGGCCACGGGATGAGAGACTAAGCACTGCAGGTGCAAAACAGGCAGTCTTCTGAGCTCTAACCAGTAGACTCAGTGACCTTGCAACCCCAGGCCGCCTGACTACGTACGTGGAGGTAGCGGATCTCCCCGCAGCCGCATTCTCAGGTCAGCAGCTCCGGCGGTCGACACTCACCCCTGCCGAAGGCGGAGCCACCATGTTGGATCGAACGGGCCTTGGCGGCCTGGGCCCCGCCGCCCCGAACATACCCGGGCAGGAGTCCATGACGCGAACGCTTCGAGGCGGCCTAGGTCCGAAGTGGCCCGCACACCCGTTCGCCGACCGACGGTATCGAACCACCCCCCCCCAAAGTGGCCAAAAGTCGCCGAAAAGTGCGTCGTATAACTCCTGTTATACGACTTTACCTCGAGAGCGCATACCCGGAAAGCCCCGACCACCCCGACTTCGGAGCACCAAACGTTGGAAACTATCGCACTATGCCTTGCAGTATGTGATATTGCGATATTCAGTCACCCAAATACCAATTGGGCCTCACTTGTCCAACGGAGTGTGAGGGGTTCGACAAGAGTCGCGCCGAAACCCCGACCAGATCTACAAACTAGGGTGTTCAGCCTCGCCCGTATCGCAATCTGCGCGCTTCGTAGTGTATTTTCTGAGATTGATTGGCTTCAGCCTCCAGCCCCTCAGGACCCTCGGGTTTGCCAGCGAATATACCACCTCGCACCCGATGGCTTCGAGAGCGCAGAGTGAGTGGAGGGCGGAAAGGGAGGTCCTCAAGGATCCATCGTCCGCCAGGGCATGCTCGAGGAGACGGGTCGCCCGGTCATCGATAGGAACCACCGTCAGGCGCTCTCGGAGGCGCCGGACGGCTTCCCGACGTGCCTTCCGATGCGCCTTGGCTCCTGCCTCGGCCTGCTTGAAGAGGAGGGCGAATTCGACCTCCGTCGTGACTAGGCGTTCGCCTCTCAGGGTCGAAAGACACCTCAGAACCCTGGGGTCTCCTTCCAGCAGCCCCACGAGAAATGAGGCGTCGACGGCTTTCATCGGACCCTCCGAGGGCGACGACGCCTCGGCGAACCGGCCTTCGGGGTCGAGGGCTCCTTGGCCCGCACTCCCCAGGCCCCAGCCAGCTCGTCCAAGGACTGACGATCCTTGAGCAGTCGTCGGAACAGGCTTGTGAAGCTTTCAGATCCCCTACGTTCCCGATCCAAGGCTTCATACACCTGCGATTGCACGGCGATGTTCTTTGACGGCATATACATCCACATATGTGCACTATTGGATAAGGGTATCGATCCTCAGATGGGCCTTCTTTCGGCCCGCTTCGCAGGCCTCGCCAGCAACTAACGGCGCGAGGCGGGCCGAAGGAAGGGATCATCGGATGGGCGACCAGCATACCGGACGCGGCTCCGAGGGGCCCGGCCCATTCCGGGCCCGACGACCCGGCGTGAGGGTCGAGGGGTCAGCCCGGACGGGCGGCGGGACCCCGGACCGATCGGCCCCGATGGCGTTCGAGCGCGTAGGTGCCCGCCCCAATGAGCACGGTGTCGGCCCCCAGGCGGGCCCGTACCACATGGACTTTGGATTCGGAGGGCTGACAGTGGGTCCGGATGGCCTGGCGAAGGATCGGGAGCAGGTGAGGAAGGCCCTCGATGATCCCTCCGCCCAGAACCAGCCGTTCGGGATTGAACCCATTGACCAATCCGACGATCGCGTCGGCAAAATACTGCTCGACCGACTGAACGAGCCGGATCGCGAGCGGGTCCTTCTGACGGTACGCCTCGAAGACGGTGCGGGCCGTGATCCGCCCCGGGGTCCCGGCCAGGACCCGAATCCGGCTGTCCCGCCCGTTCGGGAGGGTGACCTCCCGGCGGGCGCGTTCTCCGATCGCCCACCCCCCGATGTAGGCCTCGATGCACCCCCGGTGAGGGCAGTGGCAGGGCCGACCTCCCGAGACGAGGGTCAGGTGGCCTACCTCCCCGAACGAGTTGGAGGCACCTTCGAGGAGGACCCCTCCGACCACCGCGGAGGACCCGACCCCGGTGCCCACCATCAGGCAGAGCCAGTTGTCGGAGCCCCGGCCGGCTCCGTGCCTCCATTCGCCGAGGGTGGCCGCGCGGGCATCGTTGATGAGGTAGACCGGACAGGCGAGTCGCCGCGCGAGGTCCGCCGCCAACGGCCGGTTCTTCCACTTCAAGTTGGGGGCGTAGAGGACTCGCCCGGCCGAGGAGTCCACCTGGGCGGCGATCCCCACTCCGACCGCCGCGAGAGGCCGTCGGCAGGCCGCCTGGCTGGCCCTTACGCACCGGACGATCTCGGAGATGAGCTCGTGATAGCCCTCGCTCCGGTAGATCCGGGCTCCGCTATGCCCGTCCACCGTCCCGTCGCGGCCGACCCAGGCGCTGACGACCTTGGTCGCCCCGAGATCCACGCCCACGATTCCCGGCGCAGTCCGCCGGCCTCGGCGAGGGGAAGGGTCAGTCATCCGAATGGATTCGGCCGACCTCCGACTCGGCGAACTTGTGGACGACATCGATGAACGTCGAGTGGGACCACGCCAGGGGCACGGCGCTCCGGCCCTCCCCGGTCCGGGCGTCGATCTGCTCGGGAAGGAGCAGGGTCGGGGTGGCCCGGTTCGCCGCCCACTCGATCAGTTCCCGGCACCTCTCCCGGTCCCCGAGGCGGAGCCGGGCCTCGGCCAACCAGAGGGTCGTGATGATCCACGGGTTCTGGGGCCCAAAGTAGCGGTCGCCCTCATACCGCGCCAGGCCTCCCTGGGCGCTCGACCAGAGATGGTGTTCGATCCGATCGACCGTACTCCGGGCCCGGGGATCGCTCCAGGGGACCAGGCCGAGCTTCAGCGCGAGCAGCAGGCTCGCATCCTCCCGATCGTCCCGCGGGCCGAGGGAGCGGATGAACCGCTGCTCGTCGGGGACCCAGAGGTGCCGGAGCGCGGCCGCGTGGATCTCGGTCGAGGCCTGCCGCCAAGGGGCCGGGTCCTTGCCCAGCTCTTCGGCGATCCGGGCGGCCCGCTCGAGGGCGTGGATGACCGCGGCGGTGGAGTAGGTGTGGATGCCCATCCGTTCCTCCCAGAGATCGTAGCTCGCGGCCGTGAGGCCGGTCTGGGGATCGCGGAACAATGTCAGGAAGTTGGCGGCGGACTTCACCATCGGCCAGAGGGGGACCAGCACATCCGGATCGTTCCCGCGCTTGAAGTGATGCCACACCGCGGCGACGACCGTGGCGGTCTGGTCGATTTGAAGGAACGGCGGCAGGTGCCAGGTCGATCCCCGCTCCCCATCCGGGAAGAAGCGGTGGAAGAAGGACCCGTCCGCGTCCTGGCAGCGCTGGGCGAACTCGAGGAACCGCTGGGCGTTCTCGTACAGCCCCGCCTCGTCCATCGCCTTGGAGACCAACCCGCCGTCCCTCCACCAGCAGTAGTTGTAGGTGTCACCGACCCCCTCCAGCGGAGTGGTGTCCGGAGACGCCAGGATGGCCCCATTGTGGGCGGTCAGGTGCCGGAGGACGAGGACGCTGTGCCGGTAGACCCGGATCGCCCGGTCGCTGAGCCCGGCGGGCGCCTCGGGCATGCGCCGGCGGATCCATCCGTTCCAGAACGCCGAGGACTCCCGGACGAACCGGGAGGGTTCGCCATGTCGGACGAGCTCCCGGAGCCGGCCGGTCTCGGAGGGCGTCGCGCCGGCCGCGAGGAAGATCCGCAGCACGGTTCCCGCACCGGGAGTCGCCAGGAGATCCCACTGGAGCGCGCTGTCGGGAGAGCCGTGGGCGACGTGCGCCCCCTCGAGGAGGCCGTCCTCGGCGTCGACGTACGTTCCCTCGAGGCCCTTCAGGCTGTGCTCGCCGCACGCGGCGCGCGAGAACGGGGGATCGCTGAAGAACTCGAAGTAGAAGCCCCGCTTGAAATGGACCAGGGAGCGGTGCGAGGCGTCGACATAGGCGGTGTCCTGGTACATCGACTGGGCGATCCGAAGGGACTGGTACGAAAAGAGGCGGATCGGGCGGGGCACGGGAGCCTGCGCCCGGACCACCCGGACGAGGAGATCGTGGTTCGGATGGACATGGTCGCTCACCGAAAGCCGAAGGTCGGGGCCGGTCCACTCCCAACGGGCCGTCGCCCCTTCCATCGCCGTCTGGGGTTCCCCCAGCGGGCTCGTCCGGGACCGGGTCCATGCGAAGCGTCGGAGCTCCACATCGTAGCAGCCGAAGCGGGCCTGCAGCAGGTGCTGGAACTGGCCCGGATAGGGATAGAACAGGGCGTTCCACTCGCCGTCCTCGTTGCCGGTCACCAGCAGGCGGTTGTTGCCGACGATCGAGGCAATCATGGCCGGGTCCGGGGCGGCCGGGCGATCGGTCTCATTCGGTGTGTCCGGACGCCGCCAACGCGCGTCGCCGCAGATCGGTCAGGGCGTTCATATAATTGGCATACGCGTCGAACGGATTCGGATAGTTCGAAAAGTGCTGGTGTACCCGGCGGTCGGCAGGGTTGCCGCCGACATACATGTAGTAGAAATGGTCGGAGGTGAGGAGTCGGCGCCAGTCGGTCCATAGCTCCGGGTCCTGAGCGAGCCGAACCAATCGGCCGACCTTCTTCGCCGCCTCCAAGGCCGACTTCTGGAGGTCGTTCCCGAGCCACGCGCCGAGGTCTCTGCGCTCATCGGCCCAGGTGACAATCTCGGGCGAGGCGACGGTGTCGCGGGGCGGCCCCTGGGCCGCTTCGTCCACCGTCGCCCAGGCCAGGTCCGGGTGCCGGCGGACGGCCGCCGGAAGCGCGCTCAGGAACTCCAGGATCCCCGAGTCGGCCGGCTGATGCTCACCGAAGGTCTCAAAGTCCATGAAGAGCCCGATGAAATCCCCGGGCGTCGCGCCCAGCCAGCCGGCGAACTTCTCGCTGGTCAGGGGGTACTCGCTCCAGTCCCGGGACGAGAAGCGGAAGGCGATGTCGTCGCTCAGGGGAAAGTGGCGCATCAGCACGGTCAGCGTCGGCGCCGTCACGGCGCAGTACCGGTAGGTGGGCGAGTGGCCATGGAGGATGCCGGGCCATCCTTCGGCCAGCATCGCGCGGAATCCGCGGGCTTCCGCGAACCGGGCCAGGTGGTCCGAGTAGGCGAGTTCGGTCATCCGGAGGGTGCGGGGATCCTGGCGGAACGTCTGACGGAGCAGCTCCCGGTGGAGCTCGACCTGGTCGTGGAGCTCCGGGGGCGGCAACAGGAACGCGAGCGAGTGGAAGTAGGTCTCCGCGACGAGGCCCACCCGGCCGGTCCCGACCAGGGCCTGGAGCCGCTCGACGACGTCGGGAGCGGCCTCTCGGGCCTGCTCCAGGAACGTGCCCGTGACCGAAAGGGAGAGGCGGAACTCATCGTGCTCGTCGACGAGGCCGAGGAGGCGGTCGAGCACCGGGCGGTAGCTCCGATCGGCGACCCTCCGGAAAATCTCGAGGTTGCGGGGAATGTCGAAGTAGGAACGGCCGGAACCCAGGTCCAGGTAGCGGAACCGACCGAGACGCCACGGCTGGTGGAGGTGAAGCTCCAGAACGATCTGGGTCACGCCGTCCTCCGGTCGTGGATCGCTTCCCGATAGACCTGGACCGTCTCCAGCGCCCGTTCCCGCCAGCCCTCGCGGAGAGCGTCCTCCCGCCCCTGGACCCCCAGCGTCCGGGACAAGGGGGGGTAGAGGAGGAGCTCGGCGATCCGGTTCGCGAACTCCTCGACGTCCCAGAAGTCGACCCGGAACAGGTTCGCCGAGATCTCGGCGACGCCGCTTGTCTTCGAGACGATCGTGGGGGTCCCGGCGGCCATCGCCTCGAGCGCGGCGATCCCGAACGGTTCCACGACGGACGGGAGCACGAAGACCGAGGCCTGGCTGAGCAGATGGGTCCGTTCGGCCTCCGAAACCCGGCCCAGGAACATGACCCGGTCCGCAATCCCGAGCGCCGCGGCCAGGTGGAGGAGGTGGGGGAGTTCGGGCCCTTCCCCCCCGACCACGAACTGTACGGAGGGAAACGACGGGGCGATCCGGGCGGCCGCCTTGAGGAACGTATCGATCCCCTTCATCGCCGCCAGTCGCCCGATGTAGATGACGGTCGGAGGACGGCGGTCGGGTGGAGGGGATGGACCGGAGGGACGAACCGCGTTGTAGACGACCCGGACCCGGCCCGGGGGAGCGCCGTAGCGGTCGATCAACTGGGCCCGGAGGTGTCGGCTCACGGCGATGATCCGGTCCGCGTGGGCGATCCCGTGCTCCTCCCGATGGAGGATCTCGGGCCACGGGTGGTCGAGCGATCGGTCGTACTCGGTCGAGTGGATGGTCACGACGAGCGCCGCATGCTCCCGGTGGGCCAGCGCCGTGCCGCCGACTGTTCCGAACCAGTCGTGGACGTGGACGACGTCCACGCGACCCAAATCCGCCAGGCCCGCGATCCATGTATTGTAGAAGTCGGCCACCTCCGAGAGGTTGGTAATGGTCCCGGTCTCCGGCGAGACGTAGGCTCGGAGCGGCTCCACCCCGGGTCGCCTCGGACGGTCCAGGGCGTCCCCCGGGGCCCGAAAGCTGACGCCGGGGACGTCCAGGTGGGGACGGTCCTCGGGCAGCAGGAACGTCACCTTGTGGCCGAGTTGGGCCAGCTCGCGCACCATTTCGTATGAGTGGACCCCCAGGCCACCCGAATGGTCGGGGGGAAACTCCCACCCCACCATGACGATATGAAGGGGAGGCTCCGAGGCCGCCGAGAGCCGGGGGACGCCCGACGCGGGCGCCTTGAACGCTGTCGCGCGGGCCATCTCGGCCAGAAAGCTGCTCTCGGCCTGGGTGAGTCGGGAGGTTGCGGGGGCACGCAGACTCCGGGGGGACCGGGCCGGGCCCCTTCGGCCGGATCGCGGTGAGCTCGGCTTGGATCGGGGCCTCGAGGGGGTCGTCCGAGGCGCGGTTCGTGGACGGCGGCCGCCGATCCGAGCGGGTCGCGCGGCCGGCGCATCGGTTCGGGGAGGTCGCCGGGCCTTCCTCGGCTCCGTCCGACGTCGAGTCCGACGTACAGGGGGCCCCGTCCGCTTTCGGGGAGCGACCTTGGGTTTCGGCATTGCAGCCCGCCTGACCTCCCGTCGAGGGAGACGAACGGCGGGAAGGCCGGCCCGCTGATGAACTCTCCGTCAAAGGCGATGGACGGAGGGATCGGCCCGCGGCCGCCATCGCCGCGGCGACCGGAGGGAGGCGGCGCCGGTCAGAAGCCTCGGGCGAGCTCCATCATCGCCGCCTTGGGATCCGGGGCGGTGGCGACGGCACTGGCCACCAGGATACCCTGGCTGCCGAGTTCGAGGGCGGTCACGACATCCCGGCGGGTGTGGATCCCGGCGCCACAGAGCACCTGGACCGAAGGTGCCACCCGCCGGACCGAGTCGACGGTCGTTTGGATCAACTCCGGCCGGGCCGACGATACCGACCGATGACCCCCGATGAGATCCGGAGGTTCGACGGCGAGGTGCGAGGGCGAGAGGCGGGCCCACCGGACCGACTCCGGCAGATCCCGGGTACAGAGCACGGTGGCGAGACCGACCTGCATCAGCCGCTGGACCGTCGATCGGAGGAGGGCCGGGGTCAGGCGATGCTCCGAGTGGTTGACCAGGCTTCCGGAAGCGCCGGCCGCGATCAGGGCTTCGGGAATCGCAAATCCGGTGGATGCTCCCGGGGGTTGAGGATCGGAGTGCGGGGCCAGGATCGGCAGACGGCCTTCCGCCGCGATCCGACCGAGGTCCGGCAACGAAGGCACGAGCCCGACCGACACCCCGTAGTCGTGGCCCACCGAGGCCAGATGCCGGGCGAGATCGTCGGCATGACGGCCCAGCGCCGCCGGGTAGCACTTGAGGTTCAGGAGGAAGAGCGGCGGCTTGAGGCGGGGATCAATCGTGACCCGAGGCGGGGCGGAGTCGCTTGGGGCGGGAGCAGATCGCGTACTCGTCCCCGTCGAAGAAGACCTCACGGTCGGGGTGCTTGCGCTGGAGCTCCGAGATCTTGGAGAGGACGTCTTCCAGGGTCGTCGATTCGTCATTCGGGTCGATCCGTTGGTGAATGGTCTTTTCGAACCGTTCCGGTGGCCGTCCAGATGCCTCCGCCATGACGCCCCGGGCCCGGAACCGACCGGTCAGGGGTCTATCACACTTTCGCCAACCCAACTGGCCCCGAGAGCACCGGGATCTCTTCCGGACCGAGCGGGGCCCGCATGAACCCGCCCCACAAGTTCCGGAGGGGGCCAAGGGGGGCTCGGCGATCGGTCCCGGGCGGCCCGCATCCCCTCCGGTAACCCAACGGACCGGCCGGAGCCCCGAGGGCCCGGCCGGATCAGGGATCGGGTCCTGCCCCGACCCCCGCCCGGGCCTCCCAACCCTCCGAGCCGGCTCGGCGGCCGTCCCCCTCATACGCTCCCGGAGGCTGGAGCGTATGGACATGCCGGATCCGGAGAGACTTCCCGCCTCCGACCGGGGAGGCGAGGCCGACATCGCCGTCCACTGGCCGGAGGAACCGCTCGTACCCCCGCCGCGAAACCTGCGTCGCCCTCCCCACATTGCCGAGCCGGGCCTCAGGGAGCGTTTCCGGCGGGACCGCTTCCCGGCCTATTTTGACGAGTATGCCCAGCTCCTGACGTGGAACCGCCGGTGGGACCGTACCCTCGACTCCGACCATCCCCCGTTCTATCGCTGGTTTGTGGGTGGAACGTTGAACGCCTCGGTCAACTGCGTCGACCGCCATCTCCCCGGCCGCGCCGGCGCACCGGCGCTCATCTTCGTCCCGGAAGCGGAAGCCGATCCCCCGCAGATCGTGACCTACCGAGAGCTGTTCGACCGGGTCAACGCGCTGGCGGCGTACCTGGCCCGAGGGCTCGGTGCCGTGGCCGGGGAGCGCGTGACGCTGCACCTGCCGATGACCCCCGACCTCCCGGTCGCAATGCTGGCCTGCGCCCGTTTGGGACTTCCTCACTCGGTCGTCTTTTCGGGATTCTCCGGGGAGGCCTGCGGTCTGCGGATCGCCGACTCCCGGAGCCGGTTCCTGATCACCATGGATGGCTACTTCCGCAACGGTCGATGGGTTGACCTTCGGGAGGCTGCCGATCGCGCCTACCGCGTTGCCCATGCCCAGGGCCATGCACCCGAGAGGGTCCTGGTCCTGCCCCGGACGCCGGGCCACTGGAGGTCGGAGCGCCCGCTGCGGGCTCCGGTCGAAGCGGACCTGGAAGCCGAGCTGGCGGGGTACCGCTCGGCCCGGGAGCCGGCCCGCGAACTCGCGTCGGATCACCCCCTCTTTCTCATGTACACCAGCGGAACGACCGGCCGGCCGAAGGGGGTCCAGCACAACCTGGGCGGCTACCTCGCCTACGCGGCCGGGACCACCTACTACTATCAGGACCTCGATCCCGAGGACGTCTACTGGTGCATGGCCGACATCGGCTGGATCACCGGCCATACCTACATCGTCTACGGCCCGCTGGCCCTGGGAGCCCAGGTCGTCCTCTACGAAGGGATCCCGACCTATCCCGACCCCGAGCGGCCCTGGAGGATCGCCGAGCGCCTGGGAGTCACCGTCTTCCACACCTCCCCGACGGCCATTCGCCAGCTGCGCCGGCTCGCGCCGAACGGCCCGGGCCGGCACCGGACGTCGTTCCGATTGCTGACCAGCGTCGGCGAGCCCATCGAACCGGAGACCTGGCACTGGTACCATGCCGAGGTCGGGCGTGGGGCCGCCTCGGTTCTCGACACGTGGTGGCAGACCGAAACCGGCGGGATCCTCTGCTCGACGGCCCCCGGAATCGATCCGATGAAGCCCGGGAGCGCAGGGCCCGGCGTCTTGGGGATTCATCCCCAGATCCGGGACGAGGACGGCCGGATCATCCCCCCCGGCAGCCACCGAGCCGGCGCGCTCGTCATCCCCCACCCGTGGCCCGGCCAGATGGCGACGATCTGGGGCGACCCGCGCCGGTATGTGGAGACCTACTTCCAACGGTTCAACACCTCGCCGGAGAGCACCGACTGGAACGACTGGCCGTATCTTACCGGAGACGGCGCCGTCCAGGCCGCCGACGGCTACTTCCGGATCCTGGGCCGGATCGACGATGTGATCAATGTCGCCGGTCACCGGCTCGGCGCCAAAGAGATCGAGTCGGCCTGCCTCACCGTGCCGGGAATCGCGGAGGCCGCGGTCGTTCCCGTGAACGATCCGGTCAAGGGCCGGTGCCCCGAGGCGTACGTTTCACTGCGCTCCGGCACAGATCCCTCCCCCGAATTGGCCGACCGGGTGACCCGGGCCATCGAAAGCAGGATCGGGAAGATCGCTCGACCCACGCACGTCTGGATTGTCGCGGACATGCCCAAAACCCGCTCGGGCAAGATCCTTCGACGGGTCCTCTCGGCCATCAGCAACGGCCGACCCCCCGGCGATCTCACGACCCTGGCCAACCCCGAAGTGGTCGCCGAGATCGAGCGTCGGGTCCGGTCCAAGGATTGAGCCCGTCGCCCCGGGCTCCGGAGGCCCCAGGACCCTGGGCTTCGGGAAGGGATGATGGCCCAAGTCTCTTCGGCTCCCGATCCCCTTCGAGCGGGGCTCCGGATCCTCAGCCGCCTCCCCACCGGCCGGTCCGGGACGGCCCCGGAGGCGAGCGATGGGGGGGGTTGCCCTCCCAGCCGGAACGCCGCCTCAGCCTCCGGCAACGGTTTATCTGCCTGCGGGGTTCGACCGATGGGATGAAGGAACCGCAGGATCTCCAAAAGATCCGGATCGGCGAGACCCGGGTCGTTCTGACTCGAGACCTTTCGATCATGAACCAGAATCTGGTCCCCGGCGCCCAAGGACTGGCCGTCGGCATGCTCGCCAACTACACGCTCAAGGTCGCGTTCCCCCGGGTCACGGTCGGCATCAGCTACCGGGACTGTGAGATCGTTGAGGGAGCGACCGGGATGCCTACCGATGCCGAGCAGCCCAAGGCGATGCCCCGCCCCCGGGCGATGGGCGAAGAGTAGCCGATCCCCCGTTGGGTGAGCGGTCCCCCCCCCCGGCTTCGGGCTCGCCCGAGGGGTGTCCCGGCGCCCGCCTCGGCCGGACCGGTCTACCGGTCCGCCGTCTGAGCGGGCTGGAGAAATTCCAGCCGGTTTCCAAACGGATCTTCGGCATAGAACCGGTCCATTCCCGGGAGCGGCTCATCGGTCCACACCCGGGCCTGGGCCCCTTCCAGCCGCGTCCTGAGCTCGGCGAGGGATTCGACGACGATGGCCACGTGGGCCTTGTGGGCCGGCCGGAATTCGGGATCGATTCCGAGATGCAGTTCCCGGTCGCCCAACGTGAACCAAAGGCCTCCGCGACGTGCCAGATTTGGCGGCTTGCGAAGTTCGGCCAATCCGAGGATCCCTGCATAGAACTCCCGACCTTTCGCCTCGCCTCCGGCCGGAATGGCCACCATGACGTGGTGGAGCTGCACGGACGGACCATCCCCCCATCAGATATGAGGACACCCATCGACAGTGCTCCACGGCACGAACACCGACCGCGGGGCCCCACCCTTGGTCCGCGATCCGAGGAGGCGCCTACCCCGCCCTCCCGACGTGCGCTTCGCCGTACTCCCGGAGTTCCCCGCACACCCCGAGCTTCGGATATCCTTCCGCTTCCCACCCCCGGCCGAAGCGGGCGACCACGCTTCCTCCGAACCACCGTTTGACCCCCGAGAAGATCCCTCCGTCCCGGGCCATCGCAGCCCGCACTGCTCCGGCATCGCTCAGTCCGCGTAGCCCAACGCGGGATGCTCCCGCACTGCCCTGCGTCGATACCAGCCGCCCCCCCGGGCTCTGACGACGGCACGGCCAGGCATTCTTCCGGATCTGGATCCCCGGTCCCGTCCCCGTCACGTGGAGCGCCCCGGCCATGTCGTGAGTCTCGAACTCCCGGTCCCCGTAGCGCTTCCTCACCCGGTATCCCGGCCCGCTCATGGGCCGCTCCCGCCTGGGTCTCGGGGTCTCCTTTTCCCTCGATGTGGACCCGGATCCCGATCGCCTGCTTCCGCCGGACGTCGGCCGTGATGACCACTCCCCGGTGCTTCCGCGGCTTCGCTTCGGGTCCCTGTGGAGAACGATCCGGTCCTCCTCCGCGATCCAGGTCGTCAGTCTGGTGCCGTCTAGCGCCAGGCCCCACCCCGTGCATTTCGGCATCTTCAAGATCGGCGCCACCCCTGGCTGCGGTGCCCGAGGGTAGCGGAATCGGCAGGGGAAGGGATCAAGCCTCGCCGGGCCATCCGCCGCGTGATCCCCTCCAGCCCCCGATGGCCGATGGACTGCGCCCTGATCCCCCGCCAGCGGGCGAGCGACTCGGGGATGCGGCACTGGCCTATCCGCTTCCCTTGGTTCACGGCGGCCAGTTCCGGTTCCCAGCCGAGGAAGGGTCCGGGGTCGAGGTGGAACCCGTGTCGGACCCCGAGCGCCTTGGCGTGGCTCGGCCATTCGCGGTGGGATCGGTAGGGGTTCGCCGCGAGCGGACACCCCGGTGTCCTCTCGGGGTTCTGGCGGCTGTCCCTACCGTCGGAGTGGTACCTCTCTCCCCCGGTTCGATCCCCACCGCATCGTCCGGTGGGCGGTCGAGCCGATCGGACCGACGGTCCCAGCGGTGATGAGGCCCCAACGGCAGGGCTCCGAACACGGCCCCCGATCGGCCAACCCATCGACATTCTATAGGCCGGGCGGATATCACCGCCGTGACTTCGCCGGGGGCCACCGGTTTCACCGGAAGCTCCGCCCGAACCCTCACCCGCGCGGCCATGGCCACGCTGGCCGTCGAAGCGGCGATCTGGTTCTGGCTGGGGGTCTATCTGGATCCCAGAGATCCCGTACCACCGGTCGCTCTCGCGCTCGGCGCCTTCAGCATGCTCGGGCTGGTGCTCGTCTACCTCCTGGCGTACCGTCCGATGGCCCGCGGGGACTTTGCCGGGGCAAGGACCCCCACGATCGTTTTCGCCGGGCTGTCGCTCCTGCTGGCCAACCCGCTTTCCGCTCTTCTTCTCGCGCTGGCCCACCACGAGCTCGGGAGTCCCGAGCTCGACCCCCGGCCGCGCCCGCCGAGTTTTCCCCCCACGCCGCTCGCCCCGACGGTCGGGATTTGCCCGATCTGCACCCGGCCGAATCCGCCGTCCACCCCGTTCTGCCGGTCGTGCGGCTACGCGCTGCACTGAGCGCGCGCAGCGCGGGAGGCGGGCCGGCGTTCCGCTGGGGTCACATCTTCTTTTCGAAGTCCAGGACCGTCGCAAAGAGGGCGGAGTACAGGTGGTTGACCTGCGGGTTGAGTTCGAGCTGCCAGACATCGCGAATGGCCAGGATCTTGTGCCGGACCCGACCGACCGACTTTCCTTCCGGGCCGAGGATCTCGTATTTCCGCCGGATGATGTTCCCCTTCGAGCGCAGGTAGACCTGCTCGTTGGGGGTGACCCAGCTCGCCTTGAGGCCCCCGATCAGGCTGCGCTTCATGTCGATCTTTCCCAGCAGGACGTTCGTCACCGGGTCGGCGACCACGAACTCTGTATGGTTCCCGCCGCTGCCCTTCCGGATCTCGAGGGCCGGGGTGCCTTGTGCGTCGCGCACGATGTAGGTATACTGCAGGGAACGCTGGGCATACCTCCCGATGTAGCCGCCGGCGATCTGGGAGACGGCCGACCCGACCACCACGCCTTTGACGTTTTGACCGGCATCCAAGCCGACTTTGCAGAGCACCTCCTTTTGCTCGTTCATCACGTCGTAGTTTTTGCCGAAGGAGAGGATCTGCATCTTCATCAGCAGCATCTCATGGCCTCCGAGGCTCTGGACGAGCGCCTGGGCGGTCGGGTTCACCTGGGTGTTCGGGCTCGGTTGGGCGACCGGACTGACCTGGGCTGCCATGGGAGGTCGTACATACTCATGCTATTTGAACTTAGGTTCGGGAGCGCGGGTCGCCGGGGCGAATCCGCGCGGACTGCACGAACCCTTCGAGCGCCGTCCGGGCCTTCGTCCGCTTGGCCGGACGACTCCCCCCATTCCGCACCGCCACCCCCGTCGTTTCACGCCACCACATTCTTCATCCTGTCCGGTTCGAGCGAGGCTGCTCGCACCCCGGGCCGGATCTTCGGCCACTGTGCCGGAGTCCGAGCGTCTCCCACAGAAGGAGCTTGGGTTGCGCACGCAGCGCCGCCCAGGATTCGTCGATGCCTCCGGGCAACTTCCCCACGTTCTCGAAACTCGTACACCCTGAGCCCGCCCCCCGCAGAGCCTGGGCCGACGGGGTGGCGTATTCCTTCGGAGACGTCGGGCGGTCGAGGCGAGAGTTCTCGTGTCGTTGGTGGTTCCTGGGCTGCCTGGTGGTTCCGCCGGGAGCCCTGCGGCTCCGGGGGAGCGGTTCGTCGGATGGGGGGGTCCCAGGCAGCGCCGGGTGACCTTCCGAGGCTGGCGCGCGATACGCCGCGAGGTTGCCACCGACCCGGACGGGTGGTCTCGCCTCGGTTTCCGGGCAGCATCACGCATCCAGGGTAGTTCGCAGATCGCGGCGGAGCAAATGGGCTCCCTCGGACGAGACGGTCGGGGCAACACGCCGGGCGCGATCCGGGACTAGGCGTGTCGACCCTGCCCGGCGTCGGGCGAGTCGGGGGTCGCGGCCGTTGCCTCTCGGCTGGAGGTCGGTCTTGATTCGCGCTGCTCGAGTCTCTGCTGACGGGCGGTCAACTCGTACTCCCGGCGAGCCTGCTCCCCCTCCATGGCGATCACCCGTTTCTCCCGCTCGGAGAGCTGAGCGAGGGTGGCCTCAAGGGCCTTCTCCCGGGCCAGGAGCGCGGACGCGCTTTCCTCGAGCGCCAGCGCCCGGGCATTGACCTCGCTGGAGCGCGCCACCCACTCGGCCTGATGCTGGGCCAAGGCATCGGCCCGGGAGCGGTAATCCGCCTCGAGCAGTTCCAGCTGTTGGCGAGCCTCCTGGAGGGCAGCCTGCTGGCGGCGGAGCTCCATCTGGGTGTATCCGGTGTCTGTTTCTCGTTGACCGGCCGTCGACTCCCGGTCCTGGACCTGCCGCTCCCGGCGCTGGATCTCGTGGGCCAGACGAAACATCCGGCTCTGGCCGGAGGTAATCAGTTCGCGTTCGTGGACCGGGGTCCCGGAGGCGATCAGATGGAGCATCGAGCCGGCGGTCTGGTAACTGGTGGCTCCCACAAAAAGGGTGATGGCGAGGGCGGTCCCGACCTCGGCTCCGTGCGTCGCCGGAAGGTAGAGGATGAGGGCCACCGGAAGGGGCAGCACGGACGCCGCCAGCCCGGCCCACTGGCGCCGATGCCAGCCGCTCCAGGTCGCGATGAGGCCCAGCAGACCGAGCGTGATGCCCAGCAGAGCGAACGGAAAGAGCCCGAGCAGGTCGGTGCCGGTGAACGGGGCTCGGCTCTGGTAGAGGATCAGGGCCGAAACCCCGGCAAACCCCAGGGTATAGACGACCGCGCCCACGGTGAGGGAGAAGTGCCGCTCCCAGGGCCAAAGCTGAAAGACCGGCCACTTGGAGGCCAGTGACCCGAGCGCAAGATAGACGGCGGCCAGGGCCGGCAGCCAGACGGCGAACGTCGCGCCCCAGGTTGCCAAGAAACCCGTGGTGCTGACAAAATGGACATACAGCACGAGGATGGCATCCAGGAGCAGTACTCCCGAGACCAGAACTGCATTGGTGTGGGCCAGTCGGCCGATCCGAAGCTGGAGGAGGGCGTCATCGTGGGCGAGACGGATGTCTTCGGGGTGGGGAACGACGATCCCAGGAGCCGGGGCCGCGGGAGGAGCTCCGGGACGAGCCGAGCCGTCGATCGACATCGGACCCGGGACGGTGGGCCCGGGTTACTTAACCCTACGGTCCACTGGCGGTCCGCTGGGCGACGACCATGACCGCGGCCGCCGCCGCCCAACGGTCCGGGTCCCGCCCAAACCGCTCCTCCCACTCGAAGAGCGACTCCCACGCCGATGGGGAGGAGGCGGCCGCCTCCACCGCGGAGGGATCGGAGCCGAACAGGGGGGCCACGGCCATCACCTCGAGGGGGTCGAAACCCTGCCCGCGGAGATACCGGAGGGTCTCGGGGGCCGACCAACGACGAAAGCCGGCCCCGGGCTCGGCCGCTGAACGGGAGGGTCGGAACCCTTCCCGTTCGATGGCTTCCGGGAGCCCGTGACCCTTCCCTTCGAGACGCCGCCGAACGACGGTCGAGGGTAACCGGTGGAGGTACAGCGACTCTTCACCGGGTCCGGGGGCAATTTCCAGCAGGAGTCGGCCCCGGGGCCCGACCAGCGGGAGGGTCGCTTCCAGCAGCTCGGGGCCGGCGGCACCGCAAAACCCGAGGACATTCCCCAGCAGCTGGACCCAGGAGAAGGTGCCCGGGCGGAACGGGGGGTGGAGGCCGTCGGCCCGAACCCAATCTCCCGCCGGCGAAGGCCGACCGACCGAGGCCGCCTCCCGGAGCATCTCCCACGAGAGGTCGATTCCCACCCACCGTGAGGGCGGGAGTCCGGGCGGCGCCAGGAACCGGCCGGGTCCGCAGCCCACATCCAGGGATCGGCCGCCTCCCGGATGATTTCGCGCCAACACGCGCATCCGAAGCTCGCGGAAGAGGTCCCGCTGGGCCGTCCCCTCGTACCGGAGCCACTCCCGGTGCGCCCGATAGGCATCGAGCCCGAGGAACCGCGCCCGGGCGGGCGCCGAGGACCCCCCCGCGGGGCCGGAGCCGGGACGGAACGTGCCGGTCCGTGGAGACGGGTCGACGGACCGACGCCAATGACCTCGCTGCGGCCCCGCGGTCGTCGCCATTCGCCGAGAAGAGAGGAGCCACCCCCTTTATAAGGGTCCTGCCCCATCTATCGGAAGAACCCATCATGCCGTACTACGAGTGTCCGAAGTGTGGAGGAGGCTATGTGATCGACGTACCGCCGAGCGCGCGGCCGGTCTGCGACCGGGACGGCGCCCGTCTCAAACGCACCAGCGACGCCGCCTACGAGCGCAACGCGCGCGAGAAGTAAGCGCGAGCCGAACCCGAAGCGGGCTCGCCTACGTTCGGGGCCCGCGGACCTCGAGGATCGAGTAGAGGATCACGAGGAAGCCGGCCAGGTCAAAGGTCGAGAAGGCGACCCAGGCCGTCAGGAGATCCTGCGAGAACAGTTCGTACAGGACCCCGGCGACCGCGGCGGCGACCGAGATCAGGACAAAGCCGGCCCCGAGCAGGCCCAGGGCCCGACTCCGCGTTCGTCGGTACGCCCGGAAGCTCTGGAATGCGATGATCGCCCCGACGACCAAGATCCCTCCTTCGAGGGCCCGCAGGAGCCAGATCTCCGGGATCACCGCGGCCTCCGTCCGACTTCACTCCACATCGATACGATCCGATCGGCCGCATCCTCGGCCGGAACGACCTCGACCCTGAGTCGTCCTGCCTCTAGATAAAGCCGGGCCTCTCGGACGCTGGAGCGGAAGATTTCGACTTTTCGCCCTTCGGACGTGAAGGCGAGCCGGGAGATGCGCACCAGATGGCTCGCCTGCATCTCCTTGAGGTGACGGTAGACCGAACTCTGGGGAAGGCCGGTGCGGACGACGAGCGAATGGACATCCTGCTCGGATCGGGTGAGCTCGAGGAGCAGCGTCCGACTTGTCGGATCCCCCAGCGCCCCGAGCAGGGCGTCTCCGATCGCCCCCCCGGTCGACGACGCCGGCGCGGGCGGAGGTTTCGCTTCGGCCACGGGCGACTCCAGGACCGCAGCGCGAGGGGGAGGGTTAAGGGTTCGTACGGCCACGACCGGCCTCATGCGACCGACCGACCGGGCCGAATCCGCCGCGCCGGGGCCCCGCGGGCATCGGCGAGGATCCGCCCGTGATCGAAGGCGAGATCCCGGGCCCGGGAGAACGGGACCCACTCGGCCTGACTTGCGTCATCCCCGCCCCGGGGTGGACCGATCCGGCCGTGCATCTCAAACGCGATTGTGAGGGTATGGCGCCGGGGATCCCGATCCGGCCCCGAGTATACCCCGACGAGCCGCACCGGCCGGGCCCGGAGGCCGGTCTCCTCCCGGAGTTCTCGGGCGACCGCCGCCTCCACGGTCTCGCCGTACTCGACGAACCCGCCGGGCAGCGCCCAGCGGCCTTCCGCGGGCGGTCGACCCCGCCGGACCAGCAGCACCCGGCCCCGGTCGAGCCATACCGCGTCGACCGTGACGGCCGGTCCCCGGGGCACCATCGCTACCGGTCCTCGCCGTCTCCAGGGGAAAAGGGGTTATGAAGTAGGAGGCCGCTCCCCTGCCGATGCCGATCCTCCGGAGCAAGGCCCCCTTGCGGATCAGCTTTGCCGGCGGCGGGACCGATGTCTCCCCGTATCCCGAGCAGAAGGGCGGTGCGGTGCTCAACTGCACCATCGACAAATTCGCCTACGCCTCCATGCAGGTGGAGCCCGACGGCCGCGGACGGACCCGGGTCCAGTCGCTCGACTACAACCTGACGATCGACTACCAGCGCGGGTCGCACCTGGTCTTCGATGGGAAGCTCGACCTGGTCAAGGCCGCCCTCCGGGTCCTGCAGCCGAGCTCCGAAGCCGCCCACGCCCCGGCCGATTCCATCCGCCTGGCCCTCCATTCGGACGCTCCGCCGGGAACGGGGTTGGGCAGTTCCTCGACGATGTGCGTGGCGATCGTCGGAGCATTCCAGAGGTACCTCCGGGAACCCTGGACGGCCTACGAGATCGCCGAACTCGCGTACCGGATCGAACGGGAGGAGATGGGCGTACGAGGGGGTCGGCAGGATCAGTATGCGGCCGCCTTTGGCGGCTTCAACTTCATCGAGTTCAACGGGGCGACGACCATCGTGAATCCGCTCAAGATCCATCCCGAAATCCAGAACGAGCTCGCCTACCGCCTCCTCCTCTGCTATACGGGGACGAGCCACTATTCGAACGACATCATCCAGCAGCAGCAGGAGAACTACACCCGCGGGCGCAAGTCGACGGTCGATGCCCTCGATGCGACCAAGCGGCTCGCGGTGGAGATGAAGAACCAGTTGCTCCGGGGCAACATCGACGAGATGGGCCGGCTCCTCGACGAGGGCTGGCAGCTCAAGAAGCAGTTCACCGATGGCATCTCGAATCCTCCCATCGACCGCTTTTACGCCGCCGCCCGGGAAGCCGGGGCCCTCGGCGGGAAGCTGGTGGGCTCCGGGGGAGGCGGGTACCTCCTCCTGTTCTGCGACGGGGAGCGGCGACCCGATGTGGTCAAGGTGGTGGCCGCCCAGGGGGGCCGGGCCGTCGATTTCTCCCTGGAACCCTCCGGCATGCAGAGCTGGTCGCTGAGAGGGAACCCCTGAGCCTCCGATGAGGGAGGAGCGCTTGGACGACGGACTTCCCGCCGCCGTCTCCAACCTCCGTGGGGTGTGGATCATCGCCCGGTTCCGGCTCCGGTTCTTCCGCACCACCCACCGTTTGCAGGCGGCGTTCCTCTTCGCCCTGCTGCTCACCGGTGTGGGGGCGCTGCAGGTGGCGCCGCCGTACATCGACGGCGTCATTCCGGTCGTCGATGGGTTCCTCGCGAACGGGCTCGGCGAGGTCGGATTCCTGCTGGCCGTCGTGCCGGCGTGCGTCCTGGCCGGCTCGGGAGCCGAGTGGAACCGGGGGCAGAGCGGACTCCTGTCCCGGAGCGATCCCCACCCGGCCGCGGTCCGTCTTTCGGGGATGTGGATGGCCGCTGCGCTGGGGAGCCTCATGGCGGTCTTCCTCTACGCCGTTCTGGTCGCCCTGATCGCCTGGGCCCGGTTCGGCTCCTTTCCCATTCTGCCCTGGACCGAGGCCATGGGGGTGGTGGCCCTGGTCACCCTCGCCGCCGTCTCGGTGGCGTCGGCCTTGAGCCTCCTCTTCCGGGAGGCCCTCTGGGGGGTCGCCTCCTCGTTGGTCATCCTGCTCGGCCTGCTGAAGGTCCACAGCGACCTGTTCACCTCCTTCCATCAGATCCTGCCTTCGGTCCCGGAGTCACTCGCCTGGAACCTGGAGAGCGTCGCCCCGGTGATGAGCTACCCCCTGGCCCCGGCTCCGCTGTTTCCCCTGCTGGGGTCCAGTTCCCCCCCCTTCTGGGCGGGGGTCACGGTCATCGTCGCCTGGTGGATCGGCGCCTGGCTGGTCGGCACACTGTTCACACTTCAGGAGGATTAGGATGGGATCGCGAACGGTCGAGCTCGACTGCCTGCATGTTTCCAAACGCAAGCGGGGAATCGAGATCGTCCGCGACGTGTCGTTCCACGAGAGCCGTTGCGGCGTGGTGGCGATCACCGGCCCGTCCCGCTCCGGCAAGAGCACCCTCCTGCTGATGATCGCGGGGCTGGTCCACCGGACCGGGGGAACGATCCAGGTCCAGGGGTGCGGTGTCACCGATCCCGCCGCCCGCCGGTTCGTCGGGAGCGCCGTCGGGGAGCCGTGGCCCTACGACGGCCTCACCGTCATCGATACGCTCGACATGGCGGGCGAGCTGCGGGGGATGAAGCGGGCCGCCATCCGGGAGCGGATCGAGTACCTGGACCGGGTCCTGACCCTGCCTCCGCTCGGGACGACGGTCGCGACCCTGCCCGTGACCCAGCGGCGGCGGGTCATGCTGGCCGTCAGCCTGATCGCCGACCCGCCAATCCTGGTCTGGGATGAGCCGGCCAATCTGGCCGACGAGGAGGAGGTACGGCGGGTCGAGGAGCTGATTCGAGGGCTGGCCGGTAGTCACCTCCTGCTGCTCGGGACCCGGTCGACCCAGCTGGCGGCCCATGTGGCCCGCCGCGCCCTGGTCCTGGACCGGGGCGCGCTGGTCTACGACGGCCCCATCCTTGAATTCGGGACGCTCCTCCCGTTCCGACGGGTCGAGGTCACCTTCGCTCAGTCGGTCGCCCCCGAGAGGGTGGCGTCGGTCCTGCCCCTGGCCTTCCAGCTCACGGTCGTCAGTGACCGGGTGGTCCGGATCCGGTTCCTCCGCAACGACCCCCAGGCGCCCCGGCTTCTCCAGCATCTCCTCCCGGTCGGCCGGATCGTCGATTTCCGGGACCTGCCGACCGACTGGACCCCTCCGCCCCCGCCCCCGATGGAGCCGGCCGGAACGGCCCGACCGACCGAACGCCGGATGGACCCCATCTGGCGCTGACCGGGCTCTAGACCTTCCGGATGACCTCGAACGAGGTCTTGCTGGGCGGCCGGAAGACGCTCAGGATCACCGTGCCGCCTTCGTAGAAGGCCACCACGAACTGGAGCGCCAACATCTCGAGCGAGTACTTCCACGAGCGTAGCGAGGCCGCCCCGTACTGGTAGGCCACGAAGTAGGCGGCGAGGTTGAAGGCCGACATCGAAAAGACCAGCGGGTCGATCGGCAGCCGGAGCACGTAGTCAATGACCAGCAGGTAGATCCCGATGAACCCGGTCCACCCCAGGATATAGCGGTAGATCCCGAAGTAGAAGGTCAGCGGGCTCACCTCCCGGATGACCGCCCTCGCCCGGAAGAACGAGAACAGCCAGCGACGCCGCTGCTTGAAGAAGTCCTGCCGGGACGTCGGCGGGGAGATCTCGACGAACGCCGGGATGAACCCGAAGCGGTAGCCCAGGGTGTAGACGTAGAGGGCCATGAGGAGATCTTCGGCCCCGTAGGTCCCGTAGTCCCATCCGACCTCGGCGGCCACATCGGCCCGGACCACCAGGCCCTCCCCGTGGGCGATCCGAGGGACGTGCCCCCGGTTGAACTGCCGGCAGAAGACCTCACAGTCGGTGACCCGGATGCAGTCCGAGAGGGTGGAGAGGAGGTGATGGCCCACGGCCCGCAGGTGGATCATCCCCTGCCCGGCGTCGTACGGCATTCCGTAGACGTACCGGACGTAGTCCCGGGTGACCACGCTGTCGTCGTCCATGAAGATGATGTAGGTCTCCCGGCCGTACCCCTTCTCGGCGAGCCAGAGCGTCCCGTAGTGGAGGGCGCGCATCTTGTTGCGGGAGCCCTTCGGGGCCCGGTACGCCTTGGGAACGACGATCGCGCGGGCCGCGTAGGTGAACGTGTCGCTCTCCTCCTTGATCACGAACTGCTCGATCGGGAACCCATAGCTCTGGACCCGGGCCAGGATCTGCTGCACCACATCGGGATTCTGGCCGTTGGTGCAGATCACGGTGATGATCCGACGTCCCGGTTTGGGCGGCAGGAACGTCGGGACCGGCGGGAAGAGGAGGCCCCGGACGATGCCGGCCGTCTGCACCAGGGCGATCGGGAAGTACATCGAGACAAAGACGGCCGAGACCAGTTCCAGCCAGAGAAGGTTGACCATCCCTTGGGTCCGCACGCTGCATCGCTTCCCCGGTAGATAACCCAATACGTGCAGGCGGCCTGCTCAGGAAGAGAGCCCATGAGAGCCCACGAGTCGACCGGGCCGACTCCGCTCGCTGTCGGCCGGCCGACCTCGGCCGCGGGGTCGCAGCGCTTCCAGGCCCCGCCGAGCGGAGGGAAACTGGTCGTCCGCCGCCAAGGCATCGAGGTCCTTTCGCTCGATCTGGACCGACACTGGGCCCGGATGGATCTGGGACTCGGCGGACCCGCCGACGAGCCCGGGTTGCCGCTCCCCGAACTCCCGCTCCGGCGAGTCGTCGCCCTGGCCTCGATGCTGCAGCGGCACGGATGGACCCTCGAAATGAGCCGTCACGCCCGCCAACTGGTCACGCTCGGGCGGGGGGCCCCGGCTTGGTCCGGCCATGTCGGACTCCACCTCCGGGGCGTCGTCGAATGGCTCCACCCGCCCGCGCCCAAGGCGCACCCGCCGTCGGGCCCGTGAACGGGTGACCCACCCCCGGCGGTCCCGGCACGGACCGCCGCGTGGGGATACGTTCCTCGTCGAATCCGGCGCGACCTTCAGGCGGTGTGCTGGGCCGCGTGACCCGCGGCCAGGGCCTGGTGCTCGGCGTCGGTCATCTCCCGCATGTGGACCGAGACGGTCACCATGCCGTTCAGTTCGACGGCGAACCGCGTGCCCGGAAGATGGACGCGAACTCCACCCAACTCGACCTCCAGCTGGCTGTGTTTTCCGGTCAGCGCCTCGATGGCTCCTTCGATCATTCCCTTGGTCAGATCGGTTTCCGCTTCGCTCTTCATCCGCTCGTTCCCCCCGTGAGTGATGGACGGGGGGAGTTATACGACTTCCGTTTGAGCCTTCGATCCGGAGGGGCCGAACGAACCCCCCTTTGCCCCAGCCCCCGGCTGTTGGGATGCTCGTACTTCGGGTCCCCAAGATCCCACCGGCGACCCCCCTTGGCCCCCGGCGCGGGGGGGGGGGTAACCCATGGGCGTTCTCGCGGTCCGCGCACCGGGCTCCGAACCCCCCGTGAAGAGCCCGACTGCCGGCCTGTGGAACCGCCGATCCCTGCGGGTTCGACGCCGGCTCTCTGGGCGGCGCGTCGGGATCGTCGGGGGCCCAGGGCGTACGCGCGAGCCCGGGGAGGCGGGCATCGACCGAACGGCCGGGGGAGGGCCGCGCCCCGAGCCCGCCCCACGGCAGGCGCGGCGCCTCCCGCCCGCACCCGGAGCGGCTCGGGCCGTGACCCCAGGGAGCCATCGCGCCGAGAGGACTTTATGAAGTTTCCCCGGGTGGGGCGCGCGTGGAGCCCCACTCTCACCCCACGACGCTCTCCGACTTCATCCTCGGGAGCCAGGACGGCGTCGTCAATGTCCTCGGCATCCTGCTGGGCCTGCTGGCGGCGGGGACCAGCTCCAAGCTGATCCTGATCGCCGCGCTCGCCGCTCTGGCCGCCGAGTCGATCTCGATGGGGGCGGTCGCGTATACTAGCACCCTCTCCCGCCGTTCGCTCTACCTCAGCGAGGTCGAGCGGGAACGGAAGGAGATGGTGGAGGTCCCCGAGGAGGAACGGCGCGAGGTCCGGGAGATTCTCAGCGGGTGGGGCTTTGACGGCGAAGAGCAGGAGGAGATGCTGCGGCGCATCGAATCGAAGCCCGACGCGATGCTCGACATCATGATGGCCTTCGAACTCCGGCTCGCCCCGGTTCACGCGAACCAGGCCCGCCAGAGTGCGCTCCTGGTGGGCGGGGCCACGGTGGTCGGCTCGTTCATTCCTCTGATCCCCGTCTTCGTGACGACCAACCCCTGGGCCATCGGCATCGGTTCGGTGGTGCTGAGCGCCGCCATGCTCTTCGCTGTCGGCTGGTACGAGGCCCGGACCACTCTCGGGTCGTTCTGGTCGAGCGGCACCCGGATGGTCGTCATCGGTCTCGTGGCCGGATTTGCGGGGTTCCTCATCGGGCACGTGCTTGGGGCCCTCCCCTGAGGGTCCCGCGGGCCACGGCCCGGTCGATCGGTGCCCCCATGGCCTCCACCGGTCAGGGGTTGCGGACGTTGAGGCGTCGGGCCTCCTCGTCCAGGAACGGCTCGACGGACTGGAGCGGGCGATCGAGACCCAGGTACGGGGGCGGCCCCAGCCGGTCGCTGAGCAGCCACTCGACCTCGTAGGCATAGATGAGGCGGGACCCGAGATCCTGGATCGTCCGGGCCAGGGCGACCGATAGACGCGGAGAGAGCCGGACATACCGGGTCGGCTGGCCCAGGGCGGCATACATCCGGTCGAGCAGGTCCCGGTACCTCCAGCGGGTCGGGCCGCCGAAGATCAGGTTCCGGGAGCCCGGAAGGGCCGCCTCCCTCCGGAGGATGGCCGCCAGGTCGGTCGCGGCGAGGGGGCTCAGATGGTACGTCCCGTCCCCGAAGAGGGGAAACCGCCCGTACCTTCGCATGAGCCGGAGCATCACGGTGAGCAGCCGGTCGCCGGGGCCGAAGAGCATCGAGGGACGCACGATCGAGTAGTCGAGCGAGCTCGCCTGGATCTCCCGGTCGACGTCCCGCTTGTAGGTCAGGTACGGGAGGCCGGCCTCGAGGGAGGCCGGCGCGTCCGGAACGCTGATGTGGAGGAACCGGAGGCGGGGGACCGACTCGCACGCCCGGACGCAGCGGCGCAGCCCGTCCGCGAGGGAACGGAACTGCCGGGCCGACCCGTACCGGTCCCAGGCCACATTGATGACCAGGTCGACCCCCGCCAGGCGCCGGGGCCAATCCACGCTGCCCCGGAGGTCCGTGGGGACCCACTCGACCCCGGCGGCCCGTTCGCCCGGGACCGGGCGCCGGTGCAGCGATCGGATCTGCCAATCGGCCGAGAACTCCCGGAGGATCGCCCGTCCGACTAGGCCTCCTCCCCCGCCGATCAGGAGGAGCCGGCGCGCGGCCGCCGCGCCGGTCACGGCCGCAGGCCGAGGAGCGGGGGGGACTCGGGAAGGGACCGGAGCCCGGACGGTTCGAAGAGCTCGGTCCAGGCCCGGGTCACCGCCTCCCGGACCCGTGTCCCTTCGACCGGGCGCTGGAGCTCGCGTTCCATCGAGGTCATGATCTCGCCCGAGAAACCGCACGGGTGGAACCGGGCGAACATCGTGAGGTCGGTCGAGACGTTCAGGGCGAAGCCGTGGAAGGTGACCCACTCCTCGACCGCGACCCCGACCGAGGCGATCTTGCGGCGGCCCTCGATCCAGACCCCGCGTCGGCCGGCGACCCGGGCCGCCGGCAGGGACCAGTCCGCGAGGGCCCGGACGACCATCTCCTCGAGATCGTGGACGAACCGTCGCACGTCCCGGCCGCGCGGCTCGAGGTCCACGATCGCATAGCCCACCAGCTGACCCGGCCCGTGGTACGTCGCCTTGCCCCCGCGTTCGACCCGGACCACCGGGAGACCGCCCGCGGCGGCCGTGCCGTCGTCCCCCTCGACGCCGACCGTGATGACCGGGGGGTGCTCCACCAGGATCAGGGTATCGGCGATTCGCCCGGCCCGGCGCTCGCGCCTAAGCCGGCGCATCTCCTCCAGGGAGGCGGAGTACTCCCTCCGGCCCCAGTCAACGAGCGGCATGGTCGACGGTCCGGCGGGCCACGTGCATCGGTTCGTTGAGCCAGAGCAGGGCGGCCTCGGAAAGCGCCTCGCTGAAGGTCGGGTGGGGATGGATCGTCTGCGCGATGTCCCGGACCGCGGATCCCATCTCCAGGGCATGGGCGATTTCGGCGATATAGTCGCCCGCGCCCTCCCCGGCGGCGTGGGCCCCCAGCAGGAGGCCGGTCGAGTCGTCCCCGACGATCTTGACCCACCCCTCCACCGCATGGGAAGCATGGGCCCGGCCCAGGGCGGCATACGGGAAGCGGGCCTCCCGGGCACCGGGGTAGCCCCGGGCCGCGGCTTCCGCCCCTGTCAGGCCGACGCTGGCGAGCTCGGGGGTCGTGAAGACCACCGAGGGCATCGCCTGGAAGTCGTAGCGCGTCGGGCGTCCCGCGATCGCCTCCGCCGCGACGATGCCCTCGCGGTAGGCCTTGTGCGCCAGCATCGGGAGCCGGGCGACATCCCCGGCGGCATAGATGTTCGGCACGTTGGACCGTTGCTGGGCGTCGACGGCGATGAATCCGGACTTGGGATCGGTCGTGACCCCGGCCTCCGCGAGGCCCAGGTCCCGGCTGTCGGGCCGCTTGCCGACCGTCACGAACAGCATCTCCGCCGAGAGGCTCTCCGGGCCCTTGGGCCCCTCGACCTCGAGCTTGAGGAGAGCTCCGGACCGGTCCAGCCGGGTCGCCCGGGTCCCGGTGCGCACCGTGACCCCCGACCGCTCGAGGGCCCGGGTCAGCTCCCGGGCCAGATCGGGATCGAGGCCGGGGAGGATCTGGGGCATCAGCTCGACGATCGTGACGGTGACCCCGACCCGGGCCATGAACTGCCCGAGCTCGCACCCGGAGACGCCTCCGCCGAGGACGATCAGGCTCTTCGGGAGCCGGTCGAGGCCGAGGAGGTCCCAGGCGTTGATCACCCGCTTCCCGTCGGTCTCGAACCCGGGGAGGGTGAGGGGGACCGCCCCGGTCGCAACGATCGCGTCGGTGAAGTCGATCCGTTCGCTCCCCCCGTCGGGGGCCGTGAACTGGGCCGAACGGGGCCCGACGAACCGCGCCTCGCCCTGGAGGACCGTGACCCCCGCGGCCTTGAGGAGGGTCTGGACGCCTTGACGCTCCTTCGCGACGATTTCGGTCTTCCAGCGCTGGGTCTGGGCCATGTCGAATGTGACCCCGGTGGCCGTGACGCCGATGCCGGCCCCCTCCTGGCCCAGCTGGGCGTAGAGCCGGGAGGCGTGGATGAGGGCCTTCGAGGGGATGCAGCCCCGGTTCAGGCACTCGCCCCCCAGGTCCTTCCGCTCGACGAGCAGCACCTTCTTGCCCAGCTGGCCCAGGCGGATCGCGGCCATGTAGCCCGCCGGACCCCCGCCGACGATCAGCACCTCCGTCGCTCTTGCGTACGTCCCTGCCATGGATATTCCTCGGCTCCTTCCCGGACGGCGCTAGCCGCCGCCCCGGGAGACCCCATCGCGGAAAAGCGAATCGGGCGGGGGGGGCGGCGTCGCTTCGGCCTTCTCGATGGCCGCCCGAACCTCGGCATCGGCGGCCCGGGTCCACTCGGCCTCCTGGGCCGGGTCGAGGAGCCCCTGGGCCGTGAGCCAGCCCCTCAACCGGTCGACCGGATCGTGGGCCCGGGCCCGGGCGGCCCAGTCGGGGGGCTGGTAGCGGGTCGGATCGTCCGAGGTCGAATGCGGAGTCATCCGGAACAGGACGAACTCGATCAGGCTGGGTCCCTCCCCGCGACGGGCGCGGTCGATCGCCTGGCGCAGTTCGGAGTACACCGCGATGAAGTCGGTGCCGTCGACCTGCCGTCCGGGGATCCCGTAGGCCGAGCCCTTCATCGCGAGACTGGACGCCGCGGTCTGACGCTCGACCGGGATCGAAATCGCCCACTGGTTGTTGGTGCAGCAGAAAACGACCGGCGCCTTCCAGACCCCGGCGAAGTTGAGCCCCGCGTGGAAGTCGTTGGAGCTGGTCGCTCCGTCTCCGAAGAAGGCGAGGGCGACCGAGGGGTCGTGCCGGTACTGGGCGGCCCGACCGAGCCCCACGGCATGGCTGATCTGGGTCCCGATGACGCTCGACATCGCCAGGTAGTGGACCTCCCGCGCGGTGGGGTGGCACGGCATGTTCCGCCCGAGGGCCGGATCGAGCGCATCGGCGAACAGGTGGTGGACGTAGGTGGTCAGATCATGGCCCCGCACCAGGGCCGTCAGCTGCTCCCGGAGACCGGAGGCGATCCAATCCTCGGGCCGGCTCACGAGTCCCGCCGCGACGTTGACCGCCTCCTGGCCGGTGGCGGCCCCGTAGAAACCGATCCGGCCTTGCCGCTGGAGAGCCTGCATCCGCGCGTCCAGCGCCCGGGCCCGGAGCATCCAGTGGAAGGCGGTCCGTGCCGTCTCGGCCCAATCGGGGCCGATCTGCTGCTCGGCCGCCTTCCGGTCGTAGGGCAGCGGGACCAGGGAGTCGGCCGCGGTCATGCCAGTTCGGCGAAGAGACGGTGCGGATCCTCCAGGAATCCCTTCACCACCGCCAGGAACTGGGCTCCCTCGATGCCGTCAATGACCCGATGGTCGAGCGAGATCGAGAGGTTCATGAGGTCGGCCGGACCAATCGAGCCGTCCGGCCGGTACACCGGGCGACGGACGATCTTGTGGACTCCGAGGATCCCGACCTCGGGGTAGTTCAGGATGGGGGTCGCCAGCACCCCGCCGAGCGCCCCCAGGCTGGTGATCGTGAAGGTGCTGCCCGTGAGCTCGGCCCGGGAAAGCGTCCCGGCCTTCCCCCGGGCCGCCAGGTCCTGGAGGGTGCGGGCCAGTTCCGCCACGCTCTGGCGGTCCGCGTGGTGGATCACCGGGACGATCAGCCCTCCCGGAGCCGCGGCGGCGACGCCGATGTGGTAGCCCGAGTGGAGGACCAGCTCCTGATGCTCGTCGTCCATGCGGGCGTTCAGGCGCGGGTAGGCGCGGAGCCCGGCAATGACCGCCTTGATGATGAAGGGCAGGTAGGTGAGTTTCGCACCGGACGCCTCGACGTGCTTGGCCATCCGGTCCCGGAAGCGCACCAGCTCGGTGACATCGATCTCCTCGACGTAGGTGAAGTGCGCGGCACGGTGCTTCGACTCGGCCATGTGGTCGGAGATGACCCGGCGAAGTCCCCGGATCGGCTCGCGCTGGACCGGCTCCTCCCCGACCGGGGCAGCGACGGGCCGGGCCTGAGGTGGAGCGTCGGCCGGTCGGGCCGGGACCGGAGCCGGGAGCGAACCCGAGGTCGAAAGGTCGGCCTCGGTGATCTGGCCCTGGGGCCCCGACCCGCGCACGCGGGAGAGGTCGATTCCCCGCTCGGCGGCCAGCCGACGGATCCTCGGCGGCGCGAGGACCCGCCCACCGCTGGCCGGCGGCGCGGCCCCGGCCGGAGCTTGGGCGGCGGGGGGCGATGCGGGGGCGGCTCGACCGGGGGCGGCCGCCGATGCCGCCGATGCCGCCGGGGGGGAGGAAGGGCTCGGGGCGTCGCCCGTTTCGATGGTGACCAGAAGACCGCCGACCTTGACCTTGGCGCCGACCGCGGCGTGCAGCTTGGAGATGCGGCCGGTCCGAGGCGACGGAATCTCGACATTGGCCTTGTCGGTCAGCACGCTCACCAGCGGGGCGTCCTCGACGATCCGATCCCCTTCCTTGACGAACCACTGGACGATCTCGCCCTCGGCGACGCCTTCTCCGATGTCCGGCAGCTTGAATTCAAACGGCATGATCTCGTCCCCTCATCCGGTGCGTCCGACTCCGCGCGCGGCCTCGACGATCCGCTCCTCGGAGGGAAGGTAGAGGTGCTCGAGCGCGTAGGGGAAGGGGGTATCGTATCCGGTCACCCGGACAATCGGGGCCTTGAGGCTGTAGAGGGCCTTCTCGGCCACGATCGCCGCAATCTCGGCGCCGAAGCCCGCGGTGCGGGCCGCCTCGTGGACGATGACGAGCCTCCCGGTCTTCTCGACCGAGGCGAGCAGGGTGGCTTCGTCGAGCGGAACCAGCGTCCGCAGGTCGAGGACCTCGGCCTGCAGCCCGTCCTGGGCGAGCCGTTCGGCCGCCGCCAGGGTCGGGACCATCATCGCCCCGTACGCCACCAGGGTCAGGTCGGTGCCCTCGCGGGCCACCCGGGCCTTCCCGAAGGGGATCCGATAGTCGCCGTCCGGGACCTCGCCCGTGATCGAGCGGTAAATCCGCTTGGGTTCGAGGAACATCACCGGATCCTCGTCGTGGATCGCGGTCAGGAGGAGCCCCTTGGCGTCCGCCGGCGTCGACGGGATGACGACCTTGAGACCGGCGGTGTGACAGAAGAAGGCCTCCGTGCTCTGCGAGTGGTAGAGGCCGCCGCGGATCCCGCCCCCGTACGGGGCGCGGACCACGACGTGGCAGGGGTACTGTCCGCCCGACCGGTACCGGAACTTGGAGAGCTCGCTCACGATCTGGTCGAAGGCCGGATAGATGAAGTCGAGGAACTGGATCTCGGCGACCGGCTTGAGCCCGTAGAGCGCCATGCCGATCGCGGTGCCCACGATCCCGCACTCGGAGAGCGGGGTGTCGATGACCCGCTCGGCCCCGAACTCCTTCTGGAGCCCCTCGGTCGCCCGGAAGACTCCGCCGTTGGTCCCGATGTCTTCGCCGAGAAGCAGCACATCCGGATCCTGGCGCATGGCCTCGGCCAGCCCCCGGTTCACCGCCTGGACGAGCGTGAGCTCGGTCATTCGTGGATCACCTTCCGTGCGAGGAGATCGTCCAGCTCGCGCCGCTGGTTCTCGAGCTGGGGAGTCGGCGTGGAGAACACATCGTCCAAGAAGGAGGTCGGGGGGAGGGGCGATGTCGCTTCGGCCGCCTTCCAGGCCTCGGCGATCCGGCCTCGCACTTCGGTCCACAGGGCGGTGTCCTTGGCTTCGGTCCAGTCTCCGGCCGTCATGAGGTGTTCCTTCGTGCGGAGCAACGGATCCCGACGCCGCCACTCGGCGACCTCGGGGTCGCTGCGGTAGCGCTTCGGGTCGTCGGACGTGGAGTGGGGGCCGAACCGGTAGACCTGCGCCTCGATGAGGGTCGGGCCGTCCCCGGCGAGCGCCCGCGTCCGGGCCTCGGTGACCGTCCGATAGACCTGGCCGAGGTCGGTCCCGTCGACCACGACCCCTCGGAAGCCGTAGGCGTCGGCCTTCTCGGCGAGGGTCGCGCTCATCGTCTGGCGGGACCGGGGCATGGAAATGGCCCACTGGTTGTTCTGGCAAAAGAAGATCGTCGGGCTCCGGAAGACGCCGGCGAAGTTGAGGCCGGCGTGGAAATCGTTGGTGCTGGTGGATCCGTCCCCGAAGAAGGCCACGGTGACGATCGGATCGCCCCGACGGCGAGCCGCCAGGGCCGCTCCCACGGCCTGCGGGATCTGGGTGCCGAGCGGGCTCGAGGCGACGACGAAGTTCTGCGCCCGGTAGCCGTAGTGGTTCGGCATCTGGCGGCCCTTCAGCCGGTCGCCCGAGTTGCCGATGAACTGATCCAAGAGCTCGGGGAGGGTGACTCCCCGGGCCAGGGCGACCCCGAGTTCCCGGTACGCCGGGAAGATCCAGTCCTTCGGGTCCAGCGCGAGGGCACAGCCGACCTGGGCCGCCTCCTGGCCCTCGAGCGGGACGTAAAAGCCGATCCGTCCCTGGCGCTGGAGCGACAGGCACCGCTCGTCCAGGGCGCGGGCGAGCACCATCGTCCGGTACGCCTCGATCCAGGTCGACGGTGGGAGATCCGACCCGCCGGCTGCAGCGGGAGCGTCCGGAGTCCGGGAAGCTTTCGCCATAGACCAATCGGAGGGCACGCAACCGCGATTTCGCATAAACCTTTGCGCGGCTCCCGGCTATCCCGGGCCGGGCCACTCCCCCGCTCCCGTCATCCGGGGTGGCGGGGAGCCGGACGCTTTTCAGCGTTAAATACACCCCCGACTCCCGCAGACCCCCATGCCGCCCGATCCCGTCATCGAAACCCGCGGGATCCGGCGCGTCTTCGAATCCCGCAAGGGATTCCTCTTCACGGAGAAGACCCGGACCGAAGCGCTCCGGGGGGTCGACCTTCGGGTCGACCCGGGGGAGATCTTCGGGCTCCTCGGCCCGAACGGGGCCGGAAAGACCACCCTCACGAAGATCCTCTCGACCCTCCTTCTGCCCACCAGCGGGGAGGCCCATGTCCTCGGGATCGATGTCGCCCGCGACCCGCAGGCGCTCCGGCCCCGCATTGGACTGGTGCTCGGAGGCGAACGGGGCCTCTACAACCGCATCAGCGCCCGCGAGAACCTCCGGTACTTCGCCGACCTTTTTGGGCTCCCGGCCTCGCTTCGCGACCGGCGGATCCAGGAGGTCCTGGACCGGGTCGGCCTCACCGAGGCCGCCGACCGGCGCGTCGAAGAGTACTCGCGGGGGATGAAGCAGAAGCTCCACCTGGCCCGGGGGATCCTGCACCGACCCGAACTGCTCTTCCTGGATGAACCGACGATCGGGCTCGACCCCAAGAGCGCGCGGGAGACCCGCAAGCTGGTCCGATCGCTGGTCAGCGACGGCGTGACGATCTTCCTGACCACCCACTACATGTTCGAGGCCGAGGAGCTCTGCCAACGGCTCGCGATCCTCAGCAAGGGTAAGATCGTGGCCCGGGATACCGTCGCCGGTCTGCGCCGGCTGGTCGGCGGGGACACCACCGTCGAGGCCTACGGGTTCGAAGACTCCGAGATCGACCGGCTCCGCCATCTCCCCGGGGTGGGCCGGATCCTGACCGAGGAGTTCGGTCCCCGGCTCCGCCTGACCCTCCGGAGCAGCGGTTCCGAACTGACCGCCGAATCGGTCCGGGCGGCGCTCGGATCGGCCCACCCCGACCTCATGGTCCGGGAGCGCCGGACCGTCCTCGAGGACGTCTACCTCGATCTGGTCGAAGAGGAGGCGGCATGAACGCCCCGGGGCACCCCTTCGCCGTCTCCCGGTTCCGGTCGACCGCGGCGTCGGTCCGGCTTTCGGTCCTCCAGTTCGTCGCCGACCCCCAGTGGCTGATCCCGTCGATGATCGCGCCGGTCATCTTCGGGATCGTCGCCTACCAGCTGGTCCTGGGCTCGGGTCCGTACTTCCTCGTCTATGCGATCCTGGGCGCCGGGATGATGAGCATGTGGGGCCAGACCCTCTACGGAAGCGGCTGGGCGACCGGGCAGGACCGGGTCTTCGGCACCCTCGAACCCACCCTGCAGGCGCCGACGCCCTACGTCTACGTCGTGCTGGGCCGGATCCTCTGGAACGTCGTCTCCGGTCTGGTCGGAGGCGCCATTGTCTACGCCGTGGTCGTGGCGGAGTCGGGTCAGCTGCCCGCGGTGGCCAACCCCGTGCTGTTCGTCGCGATGTTCCTCTTCGTGATGGTCACGCTCGCGAGCGTGGGGGTGATCCTCTCGGCCTTCTATGTCTACACGCGCTTCGCCGGGTTCATCCAGAACATCGGCGAATTCGCCTTCTACGTCGGCACCGGCTGCATGTTCCCGGTCATCTTCCTCCCCTGGTGGACCAACCCGATCTCGCTGGTCTTTCCGCCGACCTGGGCGCTGGACGCCCTGCGCTACGGGTCGATCCCGGGCTATCAGGGGTTCGCGTGGGGATTCGGCTGGGATGTGGTCGGGGCCGTCGCGACGACGGCCGTCTACCTGGTCCTCGCCGGGCTCGTCTTCCACCGGGTGGAGCGGCATGTCCTGGAGGTGGGCACCCTTGCCGACTACTGACGCGGCCGCCGTCGTCCGCGCCCGGCCCACCTTCTGGCGGAACTTCTGGACCAACGCGATCCTCGCCCCCCGCACGACCCTCGGGTTCATGCGCATCGACTTCGTCCTCGGGACGATCTTCATCATCCCGCTCATGCAGATCCTCTTTTTCGCCCTCACGGTCCAGCTCGGCAACGGCGGGGCCAGCGGCATCGCATTCGTGGCGGTGGGCAATGCCGTGGCGACGGTGACCTACCCGAGCATCTTCTCGGTCTGCCAGACGACCGATAGCGAGAAGGAACAAGGGACGATGGAGCACCTCCTGGTCTCCCCCGCCCCCCGATTCCCCATGTACGTCGGGCGGGGGTTGATCCCCATCCTGATCTCGCTCGCGACCGTGACCGTGGGCCTGATCTATACGGTGGCGTTCTTCGGGGTCCAGGTCGCGGCGGGCTCGATCCCGTTCCTGGCGATTTCGGTGATCCTCTCGGCGTTTGCGATGGTCGGATTCGGCCTGCTCCTGGGCGGGATCGCGCTCTACCTCAGGTCGTCGATCGTGCTCGGCAACATCTTCCTCTTCATCGGGCTCATTGTCTCCGGGGTCAACTTCCCCGTCTCGGCCCTCCCCGTCCCGGTCCAGGTGATCGGCTACGTCTTTCCCCTGACGTGGGGGCTCGCCGCGGTGCGGGCCTCGATCTCCGGGGATTCACTCGGCGCGGTCGCCCCCCTCTGGCTATGGATCGCCCTGACCGGAGCGGTGGCTGTCGGCCTCGCGATGGCCCTCTGGCGGAACTTCGAACGGCGGGCCTTTTCGACCGGTAGCATCGTCCGGTTCTAAGGTCGATCCGGGCGGACCCGGAGCGCCCCTGGGGGGTGAGATGGCCCGGGGTGGTACCAGCCGGCGGGCGGCCTCACTCCAGGGAGACGTCCGACCGCAGGTACGCCCGGGTCGCCAGGAATAGCACGACCGCCGTCTCGACGGCCAGGATCGCCACCTGGATCCCATCGGTGGCCGTCAAGGTGCCGGTGTAGGCCCCCCGAACCGCATCGGCGATGTACGTGAGCGGGTTGATGAGGAAGAGATAGCGCAGGGCGGCCGGCAAGGACGAAGAGAGCGGGTAGAAGACCGTACTCGCGAAGTTGACGACGAAGATGACCAGGATCTGCACGCTGTTGTAGGCATTGTTGGACTTCACCAGCGCGGCGATCAACAGCATCAGGGACCCGAAGAAGATCGCCCCCAGGGTGATGGTCGCGAACATTACCAGGATGCCGACCGCCGAGACGGCGCTCACCTGGACCAGCACGAAGGCCATCGCCATCATGACCGCCGCGCCGCCCAGGGCGAAGAGAACCGAAGTGAACATGATGCCGAGCAGGTACTGGAGCCGGGTGAAGGGTCCGACCAGAAGCTGGGCGAGCATCCCGTAGCGGCGGTCGGCCCAGAGCATGCTGCCCCCGACGGTCCCGGCCATCACGGCCTGGAACGACATGATCCCCGGGGTCAGGAAGTCGATGTAGGTTCCCGACCCCAGTCCGCCCGCGAGCGACTGGAAGCCGAAACCGAAGAAGATCAGGTACATCGCCGGGAGGCCCACGAGGATGATCAGGCTGCCCGGGTCGGTATTGACCCGGACGTTCCGGTAGATCAGCCGGAGCAGGTTAGGTAGAGCCAATCGACTCCCCCTCGTGTCCGACCGATTTGAGGAACACGTCTTCGAGCGTATTCTGCCGGACGTTGAGCCAGTCCAGGCCCACCCCGCGTTCCTGGGCGAGCGCGAGGATGACCGCGAGCGTGGCCTTCGGATCCGCGGCCATGATGACCGCCGACCGGCCCGAAACCGTCACGGTCGACTCGCCCCCGAGCCGGGCGCGGAGCGTCTCGTAGAAGGCGGCGTCGTGGGGTCCCGAGACCGTGAGATCGATCGTCTTGCGCCCCCCGTAGAGTCGCTTGAGGTTCTCCAGCGTCTCGAGGGCGAGGAGCCGGCCCTGGTCCACCACGGCGATCCGGTCGCAGAGGTAGTCGGCTTCCTCGAGATTGTGGGTGGTGAAGACGACCGTGAGCCCCCGGCGGACCTCGGCCCGGATCGAGTCGAGCAGGGTACGGCGCATGATGACGTCGAGCCCCACCGTCGGTTCGTCCAGAAAGAGGATCTCCATGTCGTGCATGAACTCGCGCGCCACCTGCACGCGCCGCTTCTGGCCCCCAGAGAGGTCGAACGATCGGCGTCGACGCAGATCCTCCAGCCCGAACCGCGCGATGAGGTCGTTGCGCCGCCGGATCCGCTCTTCGGCGGGGAGGCCCCAGAGGACCCCGTAGATGTCGAAGTTCCCTTCGACGCTCGTGAAGTCAAACGACTCACTTTGCTGGACCACGCCGATCCGGGAGCGGATCCGGCGCCCCTCCCGGGCGGGGTTGAGACCGAGGATCCGGAGCGAGCCCTCCGAGGGCCGCAGGAGGGTGGTCATGACCTTGATGAGGGTGGACTTTCCGGCCCCGTTACGCCCGAGAAGCCCGAACACCTCCCCGCGCTGCACAGAGAAGCTCAGCCCGTTCAGGGCATACCGGCCGGGGGTGTAGGCGTGCTTGATCTGCTCCGCCTCGATGACCGTCTGGGAGTCGCTCACGTTCGCACCCGGAATCGAACTCGGCAGGGGAGGGCGCCGGATACTTAACCTCGGCTTGCGGGGCCGCCCGCCGGGCCGATGCGGCCGAGCTGGATCCCGGGTTCGGAGGGTGCCTACGGGCTTCCGAGCAGGATCGTTGCGCGCTGGAACCGGTCGGTCACGAGCCAGACGACCCCGGCGGTGACCGCGATCAGGACTCCGACGGCGACCGAGTACGCGAGCCATGTCTTGGGAACGGCCGCGAAGGCCGCGATGACGCCCCCGAACAGCGGCAATGCGACCAGGAAGCTATACCACTGGGCGGTCCGAAGCTCCTTCGACCGGCTCGAGATCAGGAGCGAAACGAACGAGGCCAGGAGGCCGAGCAGCGTGGCCAGGACCAGCATCGCGAAGAGGCCGAACCATCCGGGGAATTCGATCGGGAGGTGCGCTGCCGCGAGAAAGATATCTCCCGCGAGGAAGACCACCCCGAAGGCCAGGTAGGCCCCACCCACCCCGAAGGCCAGGGGAGGAATCGCCTTGCCCCACAGCAGTTCCCGGTCCCGGACGGGGGTCGCGAGGAGCGGCTCGAGCGTCCGTCCGGTCCTTTCAAGAACGACCGACATGGACCCGATCACCGTCGAGGTGGTGGTCGGAATCAGCAGCATCAGGAGCAGGACGGCATAGATGGCCGCCGGGGCTCCGGCGGCCGGGATCCGGCCGGCGGCGACCGCCTGGGCCACCATGTAGGTCGAGGCGACGCCGAGGAGCGTCAGCAGGGCCGGGATGAAGATGACCCCGAAGAGGGCGCCCTTGTTGGTCGAGATCTCGGCCAGGTCCTTCTGGGCCACCTCCCAGACCCGTTGGACCCTCATCCGCCGGCGACTCCCTCCGATTCGAGGAGTTTGAGGTAAACCTCCTCGAGGGTCCGGACGACGGGTTGGACGTAGATGATCCGGTACCCGGACCGGACGAGTCGTTCGACGAGGTCGGGAAGCCGCTCCTCGGCGTTCTCGAGCTCGAGGATCAACCGGCGCCCCTCGACCCTGGCCTGCTGGGCGCCGGCCGCCCGGGCAATCGTCGCGGCGCCGTCATCCGGACGGGCCAGATCCACGACCACCACCCGGTCGAACAGCCGCTCCTTGAGTCGGGCCGGAGTGTCGAGCGCCAGCAACCTCGATCGCAGTATGGCCACCCGGTCGCTCAGCCGATCGGCGTCGTCCAGGTTGTGGGTCGACAGGACGATCGTCTTGCCCAGTCGTCGCTGTTCGAGGATGAAGTCCCTCAGGGTCTTGGCTGCCTCCGGATCCAGGCCGGAGACCGGCTCATCCAGGATGAGGCAGGGCGGGTCATGGAGCACCGCCCGGGCGACGGCGACCTTCTGCTTCATTCCCTTGGAAAAGGTCTCGATCTTCTCATCGCGTCGATCCCAGATCCCAAAGGCGGTCAGGAGCGTTCTCGCCCGATCGGCGATGGTCGAGTCCGAGAGCCCGTGGAGTCGCCCGAAGAACTGAAGGTTCCGGTAGGCCGTCAACGACTCATAGAGACCCGCGACCTCGGGGAGAATCCCCAGGGAGTTGTGAATCTCGTCAATCCGGCGCTGGTCGCGAGTGTCAATCCCCAGTACTTCGACCCGACCTTCGGTCGGTTCGATTAACGCGGAGAGCATCCTCAGGGTGGTTGTCTTGCCGGCTCCGTTCGGACCGAGCAGCGCAAAGACCTCCCCGCGTCGGATGGTCAGCGAGAGACGCTCAACGGCCGGCGGGCCGCCGCGATAGCTCCGCGTCAGTTCCGAGGCCACGATCACCTCCTCGGAACGGGACGGGAGACTGGCGAGCATCGACTGGAGGGCCGAGCGGCATGCCCCCAGATATAGCCGTCAGGCAGCCCAGCTGACCTGGGCACGCGGCGACTGAGCGTTGCCTTTTAATGCCCCCCTCATTCAGGGAAGGCGAGCGAGGGGCCAAGAATGCAGGCTCAGTGCGAAGGCAAGCTCTTCCGCCACTGGGGCTCGGCCATCTCAGAAGCTCCTCCTCCAGTGGCGGCGGACGGGCCCATAGCTTAGTTTGGCTGGAGCACCCGGCTGATAACCGGGAGGTCGTCGGTTCAAATCCGACTGGGCCCACTGAGAAGTCGCGCTATACTACGGAGGCTCACAAGTGGGACCAGCCCCCTCGGAAGGCCCCCCCGCCGTAGATCAGCGAACCCCCGCCGCCCCGTCAGCCCGTGACCAAGGCGCGCTTCAACCTACCGAGCGCGTCCTTTCGAAGGGTCCCCCGCCGACGGAGGGTCGCCTTCCACTTCGTGACGGCGTGCCAAGGCAGCCCCACCCTTCGCGCTTCCCCCCTCCCCATCGCGAGTAGGCGGCGCTTCCAGTCGACGAAGACCGAAGGGGTCCCGCCCGCTGTCTTGCCGAGCTTGACGCGTGCGGCGAGCTTCGTGCCTTCTTTGCCGAAGCAGAACCCTAACTGTCCGAGCTCACTTCGATGGTCTGGGGAAAGAGGTGCCGCTGGACGATTGCGAGCATGTAGCCTGCCACTGTTCCGACGAGAAAGAGAAGCGCGTCTCCACTTACCCTTCCCGAGAAGGTGAGCCAAGACATGACAGCGATTACCCCTGCGAGGAAGGCCATCATTATAGCAAGCACTTTCCAGCCTGACTCGGCTTGAACCCGCTCAATGGCTTGTTCGTGGTTTTGCTTTCCTTCTTGAAGCCTGAGATAGCGATCTGCGAATGGAAGTAACGCGACGAGGAGCGATGCCAAGTCAGGTTGTGTCCGCGAGGTCCCTGTAGACGCCGCGGGCGCAAGCCGCGTAGGCTCCACCAAACGATCGTAAGGACTCAGCTTGCTGGCCCGGCTGACGGAGGACCTGCCCCGGCCTGAGGGAGCGCGCCGAGTCTGTCCGCCATCACTTCCCAGAACCTTCGCTCTCGCTTCGCGCACGTCCGCCACACTGTCAACAGCCGCTCGAGGACCTGCGCCCCCCGCGCCGTCCTCCGACCCCCGCTGATCTTCCGGTGGACGACCGCGACTCTTACCTCGCGCTCCGCCTCGTTCGAGTTCCACGACACCCCGGGCCGTCGAACGAACGTGAAGAGCGTCTCAAGCCGCTGACCCAGCTCGTCGGCGATTCTCACCGCGTCCTCGTCCCGCCACTTCCTCGTCAAGAACCGACCCATCGATCGCACCGCCCGAGCATACCGACGCTCCCGGGCCACTGACGAGGCCTTCGGATACCGTTCGACCCACCTCACCTCCGCCGCCAGGCGGACCCGAACGCCTTTCGCGAACCGCAGGAACTCCTTCGGAGGTCGCCCCGCCCTCTCATACGTCGGCCCCTCCTCCTTCAACAACCCCCGGGGTCGGATCCCGTGGCGGGCCTCGACTTTTTGGGCCCAACGATTCACGTGCACCAGATCCATCTGGTGCTCCGCTCCCGCCACCGAGTTGTACGAGTCCAGCCCGTCGTGGGTCAGCGTCCCATGATACCCCACCCACATCGTATCGGCCGCCTCGCCGCTTCGACCGGCCTGGATGTGGTAGACCGTCAGCGTCGGTGAGGTGCCGACCCAGAGCCACTCCGTCTTCCCGTTCACCGGCATCCCCGTCTCGTCCCCTTGGGCCGAGGGGGTTCGCTCGGCGTCCCGCAGCTCCTCGCCGAGACCCCGATAGGTCTCCTCCAGGGACTCGGCCACCCCGTCCTCCATCGCGATCAGCGAGGCGACGCTCACCTCGAGGTCGTAGCGCATCCGCAACAGCTCGGTGATCTTCTCGAACGGCATCCCGAGGACCCGTAGCTCGGCCACGAACGCCTTGAGCCGCGGGCCGAAGTCGCCCCGATAGGCCTCAGGGATCTCGGCGTGGACCCGTTCCCCGCAGCCCGGGCACTTGTAGCGGAGCACCTCGAGGTCGAAGACCTCGAGGCTCGGGGCGGGGAGGTCGGTGACGGGCCGCCTCCACGAGTCGGCGGGTTCGCCGAGCGGATGGGTGCACTTCGGGCACTCCTTCAGCGCGAGCACCTTCGGAGGCGCGTTCGGTGTGGGCCGAGGTCGGGTCACGCCCGGGTGACCGGGCTGGCCACCGGTCCGTCGTCGGGCCTTCGGAGGTGGAGGGGACTGTCGGAAGAACACGCGGCTCGAAGGGACGCCCACAGACGCCGCGGTCCGGGCATCGGTGCCGAGGACGGGTAGGGAGGCACGCAGTCGATCCAGCGTGGCCTTCAGCGCCGAGCTCTTCTCCCGAGATCGGGCTTTCTCCTCGCGGAGGCGCCGAATCTCCTCCTGCGCTTCTCGGAGCTGTTGCTCGGTCCGATCGAGCCGTTCGGATCGCCGCAGCAACTCGGCGACCTTCTTGCGCGAAACGACGACGGAGTCGTCAGGTTCTTCCGGGGCGAGTAGCAGTCGAATATCCCGAGGGGCCATCGCTCTCGGGCGATGGCTGAACGGCTCCCTAGATTTAGTACTGTCGGTCGAAGTGAACGCGCGCGCACGCGCGTTCAGCCGGGCCGTGGAGCTGAGTCCTTACAAGCTGACGGTCACATTGAAGTAGAACGTTCCGGTGCTGTCCGGCACCAGGTCGATCAGATAGACCCCGGACGGCCCGGTCCCCGAGTACACCTTCTGGTGTCCATCGGAACTGACCGTTTCGGAGTATCCGCCGATCCGGGTCGAGTAGATGTTGCCGGAGAGATAGGTCACCGACCCCGGGAGCCCTCCGCAGCCGCCCGTCACGTTCGTCAAGACTCCCTGAGCTGCGACCGGAGAGAATCCCGCCGTGAGGTTGAGGTCGACGGCATTCTGGCTGATGCCTTGGGGTTGAACCACCATCCAGTCGTTCCATTCGGAACTCTCGGCCCGGGCCGGCGTGCCGACCGGGATGCTGGTCCCGCCTCCCTTGAGCGGGGTGACCGCGAACGATCCCGTCATCGGAGTCCCGGGCCAATCGGGATTCGGATAGACCCCGTAGCCGAAGGCCTCCAGAACCTGCTCGCTGAGGATCGCCAAGGAAGTGTTCAGATTCAGCGCTCCGGTCGCCGCCAGGACATTCGACACCCCGGATCCGAGGACGAGCGTACAGTTCGTCCCGGCGGTGTAGATTGGAGCGGGGGGAAACGGCCCCATCGATGCCCGGACGTACTCGGTGAAGATCTGCTCCGCCGCGCAGACCTTCGATGGGCCCTGGCTCAAGTCGGCCAAGACCCGACTCAGGTTCTGGTTCACGGAGGCCTGGAAGGAGCTCGGACCGGAACCGGAGGCAAAGTCATCCAGCGGAGCGGCGTCAAAGGTCGCCTTCAACTGCTCCACCCCGTTCGAGGGGGACAAGAAGGCCCCCGTCAGTTCGACGGCGGACAGATTCGTGGTGGTATTCACCTGGGTCCAGGCATACAGCGGCTCTTGCAGCGGGTCGACGTCGACCGAGGCCGAGGTGACCGACCCCGCGTCAGCCGATACGGATTGTGGAATCGGTGTCGGAGCCGCCAGGGGCCTCCCGGCGGGCGAGAAGACCGCTTGATCCACCTCGCGGACCCCCGAACTCGTGGCGAGCGCAGCGACATAGACGTAGCCGGCCGGACTCGCCGAGGCGCTCAAAGTCGAGAACGAGCCCAGCGGGGCTCCGGACAGGTAGGCCGGTCCCCACGTGGCCCCCGCGCTCGACGAGCCGATGGAACGCAGGACGACTCGGTTCTGTTCATAATCGCTGACCACTCCGGTAAAATACCCCCCCTCCGCGACAGCGGCGACCTGGCCAGGATCGCCTCCCGGAGTCACCAGTAGCGTGTTCCCGAGCGTGGGAAAGTCGGCCGAACCGGCCGAATAGTTGAGCGGGAAGAGGCCCGTTCCACGGAAACTGCCGTTGACCGCCTCGGACCCGTAGAACTCGAACTCGGAGCTCCCCGTCAGGGCCGCGAAGACCCCCAGCGTCCCGTTCGACCCGCCGACCGAGGTGGTCCAGACCGGCTCGGCCGAACTGGCGGCCGGAAGGTCGGTGGTGACTCTCGGAAAATCGGTGTCGAGTGTCGGCGGATACGAGTAGAGGTCGTCGGGGTTCGGCGAACTGGTCAGGCCGGTGGAGTTGACCGTGATGTCCACCGTTCCGGAACCGCTCGGTGATGTCGCCTCCAGTTCCGTCGACGAAACAATCGTCACCGAACTCCCATGCCCCGAACCGAAGTCGACCGTGGCGGTCGATGAGAAGCCCGTCCCGTTGATCTCGACCCGGGTTCCGGCGGGGCCGCCGGAGGGCCAGACGGATGTGACGACCGGAAGGATGCCGGGCGTGTAGGTGAACTGATCCGACGTGCTCGTCGCGCTGATTCCTCCCCGATCGGAGACGCGAACATTGACTTTCGACCCCACGGCCGCCCAGGGAGCCAGCGCGATGAGCTCATCCGGGGTCTCGAACTCCACGCTCCCGCTGGCATTCGAGCCGAACACGACGGTCGAGCCTTCGATGAGGTTGGTCCCGGTGATGTTCACGTACGTTCCGCTCGGCGACGAGGCCGGAGAGACTCCCGAGACGACCGGCGGAGGATAGGGTGGGTAGAAGAACTCGTCGGCCGCGGTCACGGAACTCGTCCCTCCCGAATCGCTGATCACGATGTTCCATGGAACTCCCCCCGACAGGCCGCCCGGTGCCGTCACGATGACTTCGGTCGGGCTCCGGAAGCTGACGGGGGCCGCCACGGACTGGGTCCCCAGCTTGAAATCGGCCGTCAGGCTCGAGGCGAGGAAGTTGCTCCCGAGGACCATGATCGAGGTCCCGGCGCCTCCGTAGTCCGGGCTTACCTGGGTGACCGCCGGGGCGGGCAGGGAAGCGGTGAGCGACCTCGCCGAATCGAAGGAAGAACTCGACGAGGGATGGGCCCGGCAGGCCATGGGAAACGTCGTCACCGCCAGGTGGGAGGTCGTCAACGTGGTCACGAGGACCCCGCAGGGGGAGATCGTGATCCCGGGGTCGTTCCCCGACAACGGGGATGAGCCGGTCGCCTCCACCCAGGTGTTGTTCACCCCCAGATCGAAGGAGAGATAGACCTCGGTCTCGGTGCCGACACCCACCGCGACCGCGACCGTCGTCCCGTTCGACGCGGCGGCGACCCCGTGGAGGGCGGTGGTTCCGAGTTCGGCGACCGTGGTCGGGCTGCTCCACTCGATCGGCAGGGTCGTCGCGCAGTCGGCCGTGCCGACCGAGATCTGCTGGGCCAGCAGCGGCGAAAACTGCCCACTCTGGAACTCGAGGTAATGGTTCCCCAGGCTGTCGGTCTCGATCGAGACGAGACCCTGCTGCGTGAAACCGTCCGCCGTGAAGGTGATCAGACGGCTCCACGAGGCCGACTCGGTCATCGGCTGCATCGATTGGGCCAAGGGAAAGTCCCCGGGCGCCACCAAGTACGGGTAAAAGGCGGTACTGTTGATCGTCGACCCGCTGAGCAAATTGGCAGCGGTTCCGGAGGTATGGGTTCCCCCGGAGTTGGGGTTCAGCCCGGTCGGGCTGATCATGAGGGAAGCACAGAACACGGCCAAGGCAATGGGGAGTACGGAGTATCGGTACCATCCCTTCCCCCGGCCAGCTGTTGACGGAGCCGGTACGACGCGAGACGATCCAGGCGCCCCGACGGCGCCGGGGCCCGCCCAGAAGCCGCTCCGACAGAATTCCGGCCGAATCGCTCAGGGCCCTCCGCCGGGGTCCGATCCTCGACTCCCCCGAAGGGGATTGTCCGTGAACTACAGCCTCGGCGCCGTGGAATGACCCCTGCCGATCCGCACCTCGAAATCCCCGACCAGCGGAGAGCGGGCACCCGGGATGGCAAGAAGTACCCTGATTTGATCGTATTGTAGGCGACGGCTGGGTCCCATAATTCATAGCGCCCCCTGAGCGGATCGGGCGCGGGCCAGCAGGTCGACGTTCCTCGCGATCATCCGCCAGCCGGCCTCGCGCCGCTACATCACCGTGCTCCGTGCGCGGAGGAAGGGACCCTGGTGTCGTTGGAGCGCGGGGAACGCTCCCTCGACATTCGCTCGAAATCGATAGGTCTCGTGGAAGACCTCCAGGTGGTGGCGGTAACGCAGGATCATCCTCCGCCCGGCCGGATGGCCGTGCGAGCGCGCGGTCCATCGGAACTTCGGAGGAAAGTACGGCTCGCCCCCTCGCTCGGCAACATACGTCACGTTCCGTCGGCCGGCATACGCCGCGTCCCCGAGGACCGGGCCGAGAGGGGGCTTCATTCGGTCCAGCAGCGTCCGGAGCATCGGACCGTCCGCACTGTGGGGCGCGGTCAGCGCCCACGCGCGGATCAGACCCCATCTCTCGCCTCGGCACTCGCTGACGACATGGAGCTTGCGGAACTGTCGGACCGAGAGACTCCGCCCGAAGCGGAGCGACCGCCACTCCCCCCGCGCGTGCTCCCCGAGGCCCGTCGAGTCCGCCGCAACTGCTCGAACTCCTCCGCCAGGGTCCCGCTCTTTTTTTAGAAGCGGCGAGCCCCCGATCGTTCAGCGTGCGCAGCCACTCCTCGGAGAAGCGCCGCTCCGCCCGCCAGAGGGTCATGCGGGACGGCGCTTCCCCGAGGTCGATCTGGCGGCGGATGTCCGAGGCGACCCAGAGGTTCCCCTCCGCCTGCCGGTAGTCCCACCCCATCGCGTGCATCAGTCCGAGCGCCTTCACCATCGGTTCCCACGGGAACCGCTCGGGTCGCCCCCGTCGGTGAGGGCCGGGGCGACCGACCACGGGTTGGTGGCTCCACCCTCGAGGTTTGGGCATCTCGGGGAGGATCTCTTCGAGCAGTCGGGTGACGATCTCCAGCTCATGCCGACGGACCCGATCGTAGGCCCGGTAAGCCGCGCGACGGTCTTCGGGCATCTCGAGGAGAGATTCGGGTCATTTAGACCCCCCCTCTTCTCCACAGGAACGGGGTCGCCGCTCCTCGATAGCCCTTCACGTTCATCGAATTATGGGACACAGCTTCCAGATCCCTCACTGTTGGGGGGGAAGCGGGAGGCGGTGGGGTTGTCGAAGCCGGATCCTGGCGCGGGGTTGGCGCTGCTGGGGACGGGGGATACCGGGGCTGAGGTGAGGGAGGTCAAGCCGCTCGGCGACGACCTTTGCGAGCACCGAAGGTCCCCTCGGTGGGACCTGTTCCCAGGTCTCACGTCGGGGAGGAGTCTTATACGAATCGCGGGAATATGAGAACCATGACCGAAGCGTCCCCCGCGTCCTCCGAAGCCACTGCACCCTCCCCGCCCGTGGGCCCTACAGATGAGCGAGAGCGGGCGATCACCGAGAATCTGAAGAAAATCTACGACCCTGAGATCCCGATGAACATCGTCGATCTCGGTCTCATTTATGGATTCGACTGGAAGGGCGACGACGTCACCCTCCACATGACCCTGACGGCCCCGGGCTGCCCGGTCGCGGGCATCCTCGCCGAGGAGGTCAAGGCGGCCATCGAGAAGGTCCCGAACGTCCACTCCGCGACCGTCGACTTGGTCTGGGAGCCCCCGTGGACTCCCGACCGGATGAGCGAGTTTGCGAAACGCCAGTTCGGCTACATGTGACCGGTCCCTCCCGGGGGGGGCGAACCGTTTAAGGGCCGGTCTCGTACCCGATTGTGGCGAAGATCGACGCGTATACGCGGGAACTCCAGGAGGAACGCCGGGCTCGAGACGAATTCATGGCCCGGGACCGCGACTCCCCTTTCGTCTCGGCGGGGGTACCGTTCCATCCTCTCCGTTATTTTCCCATCTCCACCGACTTCGTCGTGGACGCTGCCCTCGCGCGCACCGACCGACCCCTCGAAGCCTACCTGCGAACCAACCGGGACGGCCAGACGGTGGTCCGGTACCTGGGCGATCTCCGCTTCTCGCTTCGGGGCGCGCGCCTCTCGCTCAGGCTATACCATGCCGGAGAGGGTGTGGGAACCTCAGTCTTCGTCCCGTTTCGGGATGGGACCAGCGGCCGCCAGTCGTACGGGCCCGGTCGCTATCTGACCCTCGAACTGAGCGAAGATGATCGGTACCGGCTCGACTTCAATCGGGCCTTCAATCCGTACTGCGCGTACACGGATGCCTACGAGTGCGGGTTTCCCCCGGCCGAGAACGACCTCCCGGTCCCGATTCCGGCGGGGGAGATGGTTTGGGATCCAGACCGGAACCCCCGCGGACCCTCGATGGCGGTCCTGGAACGGACCCGGGAGGAACTCCGGCGCCGGGCGGGGGGACGCCCCCCCGCGCCTCCGCGTTCCGCCGCGCCCAAGCGGACCCGTCGCAAGTAGCGGCCGGCCACCCCCGGGGAGCCTCGCGTCCGGCCCGCGCCCAGCGAAGGATCGATCGGCCGCAGGGCTCACACGGCCCGGCGGGAGTCCAACGGGCGCTGGTCCGGCCCGATGCGGGGATGTCGCCTCGAAGCGGACGATCCCGACCTGCCCCGGGTGAGGGTGCCTTCAAGACCCCCGGCCGCACCCGAGGACCGCTCGCGCGAGAGTCGCGGGAGTTCCGGTTCGGCCGATGCCGGAACGCGCCGCCGACGAACACTCTCGCTCCCGCACTCGGCGCAGTCTCCGTGGCCCGCGGGAATCGGCGTCAGTGAAGACGGGACCTCCACCGCGCCGGAGGGGAGGGCGGGTCCGGCCAAGAACCCTGGAACCGCCCACTCCCGCTTCGGCGATCGCACGCTGCGGCGGGAAGGTCGCCCCCGTATCCCTACGGGGAGGAGGCCCCCCGGTAGCTCGTTAGAGCGCATGGAAGACGCCCAGCACGCCGTCGAGCACGAACTGGACCCCGACCGCAGCGAGCAGGAGGCCGAGGACCCGGGTGACGGCCATGATTCCCACCTTTCCGACGTAGCGCAGGATCCTCTCCCCGAAGCGGAAGACAAAATAGCAGACCACGGTGGTAATCGCGATCGCCACCAGCGTCCCGATGAGCGCGAACGGATCGAGCGACGAGGTGCCGGCATAGATCATGACCGTGGAGATCGCCCCGGGGCCCGCGAGGAGCGGGATCCCTAGCGGCACAATCGAGATTTCGTCCCGGCGCTGGATGGCTTCCGCCCGGTCGGCCGGGGTGAGTTTCGTCCGGGCAATCTCCCCATGGAGCATGTCGTAGGCGACGAGGAAGAGCAGGATCCCGCCCGCGACCTCAAAGGAATACAGGGTGAATCCGAACGCGGCGAACAGGTACCGGCCGACCAGGGCGAAGACGCCCAGGACCGTGCCGAGGACCACGACCGCCCGATGCATGATGACGCGCCGGTCGGCCGGATCGAAGCCTTCGGTGAGCGCGACGTAGAACGGCAGGGTGCCGATCGGGTCGACGATCGCAAAGACGCTCGCGATCACCGCGACGTAGAAGCCGGGCCCGACCATGGTCGACTCCCGGGCGGGGAGGTCGGCTGGAGCAGATGAAGCCTTGGATGCGGGGGCTACCGGATCGCCATGACGATCCGGTCGTCCCAGAGCTGCCAGGCGACTTCGGCCTCCTTAAAGCCCGCCGATCGGAGCGAACGCAGCCAACCGGGCAGACGGTCGCTGACCAGGTCGTGGTGCTCCCGGGGGTAGCGCTGGCGGCGCAGGGTCATCTCCGTCGCGAGGCGGGGGTCCCGGGCGACCATGGCCCACCAGCCGTTCCAGGTCGCTCCGGGACGCCGCTTCAGCTCCCGGCGCTGGAACCGGTGGCGGATCTCCCGCAGGATCGCCCCGATCCGGGGGGCCTCGTAGGAGAAGGGGATGTGGTCGCCATTCAGGAAAAGCCCGCCGGCCCGCAGCCGGGTGAACAGGATTCGGTGGAGCCGGTGGAGCTCGGGGCGTCGCAGCCAGTGCAGCGCGGTCGTCGAGACCACGGCATCGAACCGGCCGGGGGGCAACGCTTGGGCCCATCGGGGCGAGCGGAGATCGACATCGACCCAACGGATGCGGGAGCTCAGTCCGCCCAGCGACTCCCGGGCGATCCTCAGCAGGACCGGGTCGTGGTCCACCCCGACGATCCGGGCGGAGGGCATTCGGCCGGCGATCCGCTCGGCCAGCGAGCCGAGCCCGGTCCCGAGGTCCAGGATCCGCGCGGAACGCGGAAGGGCCTCGATCAGGATGTCCCCCATCGCCCGGAATCGGTCCTCCCGCTCTGGGACGTATCGCTCCTGCATCCGGTCCCAGGTCGTCCGGTAGTTCGTCCAAGAGGGCCGGGGACGGGGTACGGTTGGGGCGGTCGCCATGGTGGGGTGGACGCCCCGCGGACCTTCTCCTTTGCGGCTCCAACGCCGGCGCCCCCCGGGCCAATGGAGCGAACGCATCAGGTTAAATTCGTGGGCGGCTGGCCGGAGGCATGGCAGCCAAGCGCACCGCCCACGCGGTTTGGGAGAACGACCTATTGCACGGACACGGCTCGGTCGGCGGGCAGACCGGCGCTTTTCGGGACTTGGCCACCAGTTGGTCGGCCCGGACGGAGGCCCCGGCTGGGAAGACCAGCCCGGAAGAGCTGCTGGCCGCGGCCCATGCCTCCTGCCTTTCCATGGCCCTGTCGGCGACGCTCGGGCGGATGCAGAAGGTCCCGGAACGGCTGTCGGTCGACGCGACCGCGACGTTCGACAAGGTGGGCGACGGGTTCAAGGTCACGACCATGGAGCTGGTCGTACGGGGCAAGGTGCCCGGCCTCACGGCGGCCGAGTTCGCTTCGGCCGTGAATCAGGCCGCCAACGGCTGCCCGATCTCGGGCGCCCTCAAGGGCAACGTGACGGTGACGGCAACGGCCCAACTGGAGTAGACCGTCGGGTCACTCCAGTTCGAGATCGGCGAACACAAACCCGTCCCGGGCCACCACCGGCCCGGGGCGGACCCGGAGCGGATGCGCGAAGAACGGCGCGGAGGTCACGCAGGTGTGGAACTCCCCGTTCTCTCCGCACGGATCCGCGTCGGCCGGAAGATCCTCGAGAAGCCGCCGGTCGAACCGGCGGCCCGCGAGGGTCCCGGGAATCTTTCGGGGATCGACACAGACGAGCGTGGCCTCCAACCCCTGATCGATCATCTCCTGGGCGAGGGCCCGGGTGGGCCGTCCCCAGATCGGGAAGAGCGGGGCGAGCCCGCTCGAGCGCATCTTCTCCTCCCGATAGGCCCGGATCTCCTGCAGGAACAGGTCCCCGAAGGCCACATGCGTCACCGACTCTTCCCGCAGCCGCCGCGTGACCTCCGCCATCCGGGCCTCGTAGACCGCGTTGGGGCACGGAAACGGGATCTGGACCTTGTAGAGCGGGAGGCCCACCGCCTTCGCCTGGGCCTCCAGGATCGACTCCCGCACACCGTGCATCGATACCCGTGAAAATGTCTCGGTGATGGTGGTGAGGAGCCCGACCACGTCGACCGCTCCGCCCCGGAGGAGTTCCCCCAGCGCAAACGCCGAGTCCTTTCCACTGCTCCACGAGACGACGACCCGCGGGCGACCCGGGGGCGCGTCGCCGCCCGGTCCCGAAAGGGGAGCCGAGGGTGAGGGAACCTCGGTCACCGGTGGCCCTCCGTGAACTCGCCGAGGCTTCGCTGGACTCTCTTGCGGGAGGCTTCCGGACCTCCGGCGGACGGGGGGGGAGGGGGCGGCACCGACGCCGTCGTCCGCCCCGGCGCCGTGTCGACCCGGTCCTCGACCGGCGCGCCGTCCGCCCGGCCGACCGGAAGCGGGGGCTCGGTCGCCGGGACGGTCTCGAACAGCCGGGCGATCTCCTCGGAATCGGGGGGCAGCCGCGCGAGGTAGCCGACCTCGCTGGGGGTCAGCCCGAGGGCCGAGATCGGGAGGCGCCCGGGCGGACCGTCCGGTCGATCGAAGAGCGAGTCCAGGAGGGGGAGAAAGTCATCCCGGGCCTTGCGTCGGGAAACATGGCAGAAGGCCCCGATCTTGGCGGCCACCGCATCCCGGGTGGCCCGACTCGCCCGGCTGCGCCCCATCTCGCCCAGATACTGGGGGAACCGGAGAGGCCCGGTCCGGGGGGCCGGCGCGTCGCGGAGGGCGGTCCCGACCCCGCCTGTCAGGATCTCGGAGGCGTAGCTCCACAGGCCGTACGTACGGTACCGTCGGGCGCGCTGAAGGCATCGGTCGGCTTCGGACAGCATCTGGAATGCGGCAAGACCGTGCTCCGGATCCGACGCTTCCCGCGGCAGGTTCTCCTCGACCCAGGGCACCAGGTCGTCCGGGGTCGAGTCGGTCCGTTCCCGGACCTCGACGGCCCGATAGAAACGGGCCGAGGTCAGCGACTCCCGGAGGAGGGCCTCCATGTCCCCCGCCTGGTCCCGACGACCCAGCAGAGGAGGCGCCCCGGCGGCCGGCGCGGGGGATCGAGCGACCGCTTCGAGATCGTTGATGCCCGCCCGGAGGTCGCCTTGGGCCCGCTCGACGAGCGCCTCCAAGCCCTGCGGGGGGAGCGGGATTCCCTCGCCTCGGGCGATCCGCCCGAGCGCCGCCCGCATCTCGCCGGGCAGGAGCGGGCCGAAGAGGATCCGGACGACCGATCGACGCAAGGCCGGAGAGGATCGAAGCAGATCCTGGTCGCTGTTGACGGTCAGGATCACCGGCTGGAGGGTCTCCCGGACCAGCCGTTGGATCGCGCCCAGCCCCCCGCGATCGGTGAGGTCCCTGGGCCGGGCGCGAGAGCCGAATTCCCGGAGGTCGGCCTGCGCGGCCGGATGCCGGGTCCAGGCTGCCGCCCCCACCGACTGCGGGACCGACTCCCACCGGGGAAACGGTCGCGGTGCCTCGGGTTCGCCGAGCCCCCACGAACGGTTCAGATCCTCGATCGAGCCGTACCGGCCCCGCAAGAACTCCCGGAGCGAGAGGGGCGGGGGGCCCCGGGCCCGCTCCTCCGCCGGGCGGCCGGTGAGACAGTCGGCTTCGTCCAGCAGGATCAGGACCCGGTGCCGGTGGGGGTCGACCGGTCCGGCCGTCAGCGGGTGGGTACGGGAGGCCCGACCGGCGACCTCGTCGATCGCCGCTTCATTCCGGGCATCGGACGCGTTCATTTCGACCAGGTCCCACCCGAACTGCTGGGCCAGGGCCCACGCGCTCGAGGTTTTCCCGACCCCCGGCGGGCCGGAGAGCAGGGCGGCCCGCTGGGGGGGGGGGGTCCGGGATCGCGCCCAGCTCTCGCCGAAAGCGATGAGCTGCGCCCGGGCCCGGGGGTTTCCCACCAGGTCGCCGAGCTTGCCGGGGCGGGTCCGCTCGGCCAGCGGCAGGTTGGCAGGGTGGAGGGGCATCGAGGGCCGAAGGGGAGGGACGCACTTAAGCGCGGTTCGGGGCTCACCCCCGGGCCCTTCCCGCTCGACCCGGGCGGCGGGCGGGCCCTTCTCATGAGCGTTGAACGCCGGCCCCTCCCCGCCACCGATCTGGAGGTTTCGGTCCTCGGGATCGACCTCTGCGGCCCGCTTCCGCCGAGCAGCGAAGGCGTGCTCTACCGGGCGCTCCGGGACGGGGTCAACCTCGTTCGGCTGCCGCTCGGCGACCCGGGCCGCGCCGCCCGACGGCTCCTCCAAGGAGCCTACGCCGGACCGGCGGAGTGCTTGGTCGTGGTCGGAGTCCCTCCTCAAGGCCCGGCCCTCGCCGCTCCCGGCTTCGCTGCCGCAGCCGAACCGATGCTTCCGTTCCCCCATCAGCTCATGATCGAGCTTGACGGTTCCGGCCGCGGGCCCGGGGACCCGATCCCCTCCCCGGCCTCCGGGCCGGAATCGAGGACCCTGCCCCCCCGGGTGGGCCGCCGGGTCGATCCCCCCTATGATGGCCGCGCGAGGGCTCACCGGACCGCCTTCGTCTCGGTGCGCCACTCGCTCTGGGAGCCCGGGATCGTTGTGCCGCCGGGCCGGGTTCCGGAACGCGGCAGCGCCGGCATCCTGGTCCTGGATCCGTGGCCCGGCATCGGGGGAATCGGCGCCCCGTTCCCGGGATCGGACGGGAGCGGCCCGGGGGGACCGGTGCCGATCGCCCGGTTGCGTGAGGCGGCCCGGCGGATGATCGAGTTTGCCGACCTGGTCCGGTTGGGAGGACGGGCGCTGCCGGAGATCGCCCTCCGCTACGCCCTGGATACGCCCGGGGTTTCGGCGGCTCTCCTGCCTTTGCCGAGCCCGGAGCTCTGGGCGATGGCCTCTCGCGCTGCCGGGGCGGAAGCGCTCACCGACCGTGAGCAGGCGTGGATTCGCCAGCACGCCGAGTCTCCGCGCCCGGCCCCCGGGAGTCCTTGGGCCACGAAGCAAGGGTAATCCGCCCGCGCCCGATAGCGACGGCGTGCTCACCGTAGGAAGCATCGCCCCGGACTTCACCCTGGCTTCGCAGGATGGGACCCGGATCACGCTGTCGCAGTTTCGAGGGAAGACCGTGGTCCTCTACTTCTATCCGAAGGCCAACTCCCTGGGGTGTACCATCGAGACCCGAGAGTTCCAGCGCACTCTGCCGGAGTTCGCATCGCGGAATGTGATGGTCCTGGGGATCAGCGTCGATCCGGTCGACGACCAGCACCGGTTCTCCGAGAAGTGCTCGCTCGGGTTTCCCCTCCTGGCCGACGAGGGGAAGGAAGTGGCCCGAATGTACGGCGTCCTCGGATTCCTGGGCATGGCCCGTCGGGTCACCTTCATCCTCGACCCGGAAGGGAAGGTCGAGTCGATCATCGAAAGCCCCCGTCCCAAAGAGCACATCCGGCGCGCGCTCGAGTCGGCCGGAGCGCCACGATCGAGCTAGTTTCGCCCTTCCGAAGCGAACCCGGTCCCGACCGAGCGGGGCCGACGACCCGGGCGAACCTTCGGCCGGAAGGGGACCCTGCGGGGGTCGCCGGACCGTCGGCCGGCCCTCCACCCCCAGCGTCGTGGGGGGTTCGCGGGCGGCGGACCTGTCCGGCCCCGCCGCACTTCAGGTCCGGGAGCGGCACCACGGTCCTCGGCGGGGCGGTAACCCTCTAATGCGGCCGGGGGATGGGGGGGCGGGCCCATGAAGATTCAGAGCGTCGAGGCGATCGAGGTCGCGGCACCCGCGGACGAACTTTCCTCGCCATGGAGCTCCACGGTGGTGTTCATCAAGGTCACCACCTCGACCGGCGCGACGGGGTGGGGGGAGGCGCCCACGACCCTGATGACCCACCCGGTGCGGACCAGTGTCGCCGAAGTGGCCCGCTTCTACGAGGGGAGGGATCTCCACGACCATGGGACGGGCCGACGTGAGTTCGAGCGGTACTCATTTTATCGGTACCATTCCATGGAGGCGACCAGCGCCCTGAGCGGCGTCGATATTGCCTGCCACGACCTGATCGGCCGGGAACTCGGCACCCCGATCAGCACCCTTCTCGGCGGGCGCCTCCGCGAACGGGTTCGAGCCTACGCGAACGGCTGGTATTCGGACTGCCTGCGCCCCGAGGAGTTTGCAGCGAAGGCCCGGGCCATGGTCCGCTCCGGCTTTACTGCGCTCAAGTTCGATCCATTTGGCGACCAGTACCGAGAGCTTTCCCCCCCCGGGCTCCGGGCCGCGTCCGAACGGGTGGCGGCCGTCCGACAGGCCGTCGGTCCGGACGTCGACCTCCTGATCGAGTACCACGGCCGGTTCCTGCCCTCCGCTGCCCTCGCGGCCGGCCGGGAGCTCGACCAGTATGCCCCTCGGTTCATGGAGGAACCGATGATCCCCGAGTACAACGACGCCTTGGTCGAGTTCCGCCAGCATGTCCGGACTCCGGTCGCCCTGGGCGAGCGGCTCCTGACCGCCGCCGAGTTCGCGAGCTACCTTCGGCGGGGTCTCGTGGACATCCTCCAGCCGGACATCACCAATTCCGGAGGGTTCAGCTACGGCCGCGAGATCGCGGGCGTCGCGGCCGCGTTCGGGGCGCCCGTCGCCTATCATAACGCGTTCGGACCGATTCAGACGGCCGCGACGTTGCAGATGGATGCCACCTTGCCCACCTTCTTCCTGCAGGAGAGCTTCGAGGCCAGCTGGCCCGCCTGGAAACAGTCGCTGGTCCGAGGGTATCGGATCGAGAAGGGGCACTTTGAGATCCCCGAGGGCCCGGGGCTGGGCGTTCAAGTCGATGAACGGCAGGTCGAGCGGTACCGGTCCGATCAGATGGACCCGACCGGCCCGGAACCTCCGTGGGTGATCGCCGGCACCTGGATCCGCCGTTCCCTCGGTCGGACCAAAGGCGGACGGCGAGCGCCGTGACCCGCACCGCCCGAAGGAGCCTTAGCCTCCCCCGGTTCTTTGGGTCCAATGCCTGAGGTGCCCCCCTCCCAGTGGCGTAAGCTCACCCGGGCCGAGGCGGCCGTGATTGAGCACGGCGCGACCGAGCCCCCGTTCCGAGGCGAGTTCGAATCCTTTCGGGGCGCCGGAACCTACACCTGCCGACGGTGCGGAACCGCGCTCTACCGGTCCACCGACAAGTTCGATTCCGGCTGCGGCTGGCCCAGCTTTGACGATGCCCTTCCCGGCGCCGTCCTGCGGTTGCCCGACCCGGACGGAACACGGACCGAGATACGATGCGCCGGGTGCGGGGGGCACCTGGGCCATGTCTTCGAGGGGGAGCGGTTCACTCCGAAGAACACCCGTCACTGCGTCAATTCGATTTCTCTCCTCTTCGTGCCGGAGTCCCCGCCCTGAGAGGATATCCGAACACCGGCGGTGCCCGCCGGGCGACTCTGGCCCCCGGGTCCCGGGGTGCCCGCCCTTCGGCTCCGATTTCCTCGTGACTTCGATCCGCCGCCGGTCCGGGGCCGCTCCCCTCTTGAGCGACGGGGGGCGAGCCCGCATCTCCGCCTCGGTCTTCCGCCCCCACGCTCCCGGTGTGCGGAGGCGCGGGGAGATCTCCGCTCCGAGGGTGAGCGCAGGGGGGGGTCGACCAAATCCGCTGAGGGCCGCCGGCCCCTTCGCCCCGGGTACCGGGCGTTCCGTGCCACTCCGAGGGGAAGCTCCGGAATCGCCGCCAGGTCTGCCGAAGACCGCTAGGATCGGGGGGGAGAACGAAGTTCGCCGCTCACCATGCGCTGCTCCACCTGGCCCAAGGCAAGCCATAGTCCATACAGCAGGGCCAGGGGCGATGGCGGGCAGCCGGGCACGTAGACTTCGACCGGGAGCACACGGTCCACTCCGCCTTCGACCTCGGCGGAAGCGGCAAAGGGTCCCCCCGAAATTCCGCACGCGCCCACCGCAACGACGAAGGACGGCGTAGGCATCGCGCGATAGGTCTTTTCCAGGGCCAGCCTCATGTTCCGCGTGACCGGGCCCGTGACGAGGAGGGCGTCGGCGTGGCGAGGGGAGGCCACGATGTGGATTCCCAACCTCTCGAGGTCGTAGCGGGGCCATGAGAGGGCACCGACCTCGACCTCACATCCGTTGCAACTCCCCGCGTCGACGGTGCGGATCGACAGCGATCCCGCGAAGAGATGCCCGACGCGCTTGCGCAGGTCCTCGCGCAGGGCATGAGGGGCCCCGGCCGGAGTCGGCGCTCCGCGAACGAGCACCAGGTCGGACCGATCCAGGACCGCCATCTCTTCCATGGGACCCGAACTCAGGGCCTGGTGGGGACAGGCGTCCACGCAGAGGGAACAGAAGAGGCACTTCCCATAGTCGAGAGAGATTCCCGGGGGTTGGCCCGGCCCACGGAGGGTGATCGCTCCCGTGGGGCATTCCCGGGCGCACGCTCCATCGAGATCGCACCGGGTCGGGTCGATCTGGGGCGCCCGGGGGGGACCCCGGACGGACGGCAGGGCCCCGAGCGGATAACCCAGGGTCTCGACCCCATCCAGCCCGCTCCCGGCCGGAGACGGGACCTTCGGGGCGGCCGGGCTCAGAACCTTGGGGAACGTCATCGGTCATACCCCGAATAGGACAGGTTCAAGCTCTTGTTGTACAACGGGAAGTCGGGGACGATGTTCCCACGAACGGCGAACTCGATGGCCGGCCACGTCAGGAACGACGCGTCTCGAACGTGGACCCGCTGGAGCCTCCCGTCCGTCCCCGTCTGGACGTAGACCAACAGCTCCCCCCGAGGAGATTCGACCCAGCCCAGCCCGGCCGCCGCGGAGGAGTTCGGTGCGGGGACGGGAACGCGCCACGCGACCCCGCCGTTCAGGCTCCGGTGAAACAACGTCGCCAAGCGGCAGGCCTCGAGGATCTCCTGGACCTTCACGGTCAGGCGAGCGAGCACGTCCCCGGCCAGACCTCGAGGGACACGAACTTCTCGGCCGTGGTACGCCCCATAGGGGCGATCGGCGCGCAGGTCGATCCGCAGTCCCGAGGCCCGGGCCGTAGGTCCGAGGAAGTGGAGCATCTCCGCGAGCCACCGCGGCACGATCCCTGTTCCTTGAAGCCGGTCCACGACCGAGGACTTGTCGAGGAGGAGGTCGAAGAGCGCCTGGATCGCCTCGGAGATGTCCCGGAGGATCCCCGGAATCTGGTCGAGAGTTTCGAGGGCAAGGGGCCGACGAAAACCGCCGACCCCGACCGCAAATCGCCCGAGGCGCGAACCCGTCAGGGCCTGGAGAAGGCCGTAGGCCCGTTCCCGCTGGATATTGGCGCGGGCCGCCCCGACGGCATATCCCACATCGAGAGAGATGCCGGCCACATCCCCGCTCAGGAAGGCGACCCGCTCGAGCTCCAGCAGGAGCCCCCGGGCCTCCTCGACCTCCGGGGGGAGCGCGAGGTCCAGTGCGCGCTCGACGGCGTGGGCATAGGCGACCCCACCCGCAACCGACATGTCCCCGGACACCGACTCGGCCCAGACCGTCCCTCGGCCCACCGTCTGGCCCTCAAAGAGCCGCTCGGTGCCTTTGTGGGTGTAGCCGAATCGGGTCTCGAGGTCGAGGATCTTCTCGCCCAGGACCTGAAAGCGGAAGTGACCCGGCTCGATGACCCCGGCGTGGACCGGGCCCACGGCAACCTCGTGGACGCCCTCCCCCTCGACCGGGGTGAACGCATAGGGCGCCCGCACACCGGACGGGGGCGATGGGCCGCCCCGGCGAAGCGGGGGGCGGGGATGGGTCTCGTGGAGCAGGAGTGGGCGGCGGTCCAGAGCCCCCTCGAACTCCACGCCGAACATCTCGGCAATCTCCCGCTCGAAGGGAACCACGTACGGAAGGGTTCCGCCCAGCGAGGGGAGTTTCGGTTCTCGCTCACCGAGCGGACAGCAGAGGTGCACCCCGGGGGTGGGATCATTCCCGAGAAAAAGCGCATGGACCTGGACTCCTCCTCCACGGTCCTGGACATCCTCGGCGAAGAGCGTGGACAGGGGATGCCCCAAGGGCCCGGTGACCTGCTCGCACGCCGCGACCCAGCCGTCGGGGTGCACCGACACCCACCACATCCGTTCCCCCAGCGACCAACGGGTCGGCCCGAGCCCGAGGCGGAGCAGCAGGTCCTCCTCCTCGGCCCGGGTTCGCCTCCACACATCCCCGGTGGGTGCCAGCGTGGGTGGCGGGGACGCTGGCGGGCTCTCCTCGCCTTCCCGGGTGGGGATGCTCATCCGGCCACCACCTCAGCGGCCCGATGGAGGAGCTGGGAAAGCGGGTCCGGGAGGAAGAGCCCGAGCCCGACCGCCAGGGAGGCCAGGAGGCCGATCCCGAGGGTGACTCCCACGGCCTTCCTCATTCCCGGAGCGAACCGGAGTTCCGAGGCGCTCCCGAGCAGGATGTGAGCGAGATGACCGACGAGCCCGGCGAAGACGATGGCCAAGGCGACCAGCAACAGGATGGCCGCGACGGCATCCCCATGGGCGAAGCCCGCCGAGAGGATGATGAACTCGCTCGCGAAGATCGAGAACGGAGGAACTCCCGCGAGGGCGAGACCGCAGAGGAGGAGGACCGTCCCGGTCACCGGGATCGCCGCGAGAGTCCCTTGGATCTTCTCCAAATCCTTCGTCTGGGCGGCGACCGCCAGGTTCCCCCCGGCCAGGAAGAGGGCGGCCTTGGTCACGGCGTGGTTGAGTACGTGGTAGAGCGCGCCGAAGATCCCGAGGAGCCCTCCGAAAGCGAGCCCCAGCGCGATGATTCCCATGTGCTCGACCGAGGAGTAGGCCAGCAGGCGCTTGAGATCCCGCTGGAGCAAGATGAAGAACGCGGCGACGAAGACGGAGACCAGGCCGAATCCCAGCAGGAGCCAGTGCGTCAGCGTGAACCCGGGGATCTGCAGCGTGATCGCGTCGACCCGGATCAGCGCGTACATCGCGCAGTTGAGCAGTGCCCCTGAGAGGAGCGCGGAGACGGGGGTCGGCGCTTCCGAGTGCGCGTCCGGCAGCCAGTTGTGCAGCGGGGCCAACCCGGCCTTGGTACCGTACCCGATGAACAGGAACACGAGGGCGAGGCGGACCAACCCGGGGTCGAGCTGGCTCCCCGCCGCGACGAGCGTCGTCCAGTCCAGCCCGGAGCCTCCCAGACCGAGGGCCCGCACCGAGGCCAGGAAGAGCAGCAGGGTCCCGAACAGCGCGAAGGCCAAGCCCGCGCTGCACAGGATCAGATACTTCCAGGAGGCCTCCAGGGCCCTCCGGGTCTGATAGTACCTCACCATCAACGCCGAGGCCAGCGTGGTCCCTTCCAGAGCCACCCACAGGATACCTAGGTTGTTCGCCTCCGCGACGAGGTACATCGTGAAGAGGAAGAGGAGGACATACAGGTAGTAGCGACGGAGTCGGGGGAGGGAGGCCTCGTGGGGACTCCCGGACCGACCCAGATAGTCGATCGAATAGAGTAGGCTCGCGAACCCGACCAGCGAAACGACCAGGATGAGCAGCGCCGAGAGCGCGTCGACGTAGAGCAGGCCCGAGACCTCCGACGTCGGTCCGGCGACCAGGACCTGGTCGATGATCACGAGGGTGAGCGCGAGCAACGCCGCCGCGGTCACGGCCGCACAGGCGTTGAACTGGGTCCGGGTCCGGGAGACGGCGACCAACCCGCACCCCGCGAGGGGCGTCACGAGGAGCACGAGCATCCAGGGGAAGTTTGCGGACACGCCGGTCACCCCTCCAGGGCTCGGAGCGCGTCCGCGTCCACATGGTCGAATGACTCCTTCATCCGGGTCAGGAAAATCCGCGCCACAATCGCGAGGACCAGCAGGTTCGCCGCCAGCGCGAGCTCGACGAAGAGACCCAGCCCGTAGGTCAGGGCGACGCCCGCGAGCAGGATCCCGTTGTTCATCACCAGGAGGCCGACGACCTGGGTGATCGCCTTCCTCCGACTGAGGAGGAGGAAGAAGCCGATCAGCAGCGTCGCCATCGAGATCGGTAGGAGACCGCCCGATGAGACCTCGGCGACCGGGGCGAGGGGTCCCGCGACGAAGACGGACAGGAGCAGCAGGCCCAGCCCCACTAGGGCGCTCGTCCGGACCGAGGCGTACATGCCGACCATCCGGTCGACCTTCAGCGAGAGGATCACCCGGTCCATCACCCAGGGGAGGACGACGGCGTTCACGCCGAAGGTGGTCGCCGCCAGCAGGTACAGGTCGGGAGTCTGGTAGAGGTACGCGATGAGTCCCACGGTGATCGCCACCGCGGCGGACTGGATCGCGTAGGTCGCCACCAACGCGCTGATTCTCCGATGGACGAGACAGAGCCAGGCCGTCACGAGCGCCACCGCGGCGGAGAGGTCCAACGCGCTCAGGGCGGCGCTGCTGAGGCTCATCAGGCGCCCCCTCCGACCATGTAGATGAGCACGAGGGATCCGAACGCAAGGACCACGGCCAGGGTCATCAGGTCCGCCACGCGAAAGAGCCGCCACTTGGCCAGTCGGGTCTCGAAAATGCTGACGATGTAGTGGCCTCCCGCCAGCTTCAGAGCCAGCACTCCGACCGCGACCAGGAGGGCGACCAGTCCCCACGAGGTGGCCAGCCCCCACGGCAGCGCCAGAGCGGCCAGGAGGCCGATCATCATCGCGAGCTTGACCCCCTGTCCCCACTCGATGAGGGCGAGGTCTCGACCCGAGTACTCGAGTACCATCGCCTCGTGAACCATGGTGAGTTCGAGGTGGGTGGCGGGGTTGTCGACGGGCAAACGGCCGGTCTCGACGAGCAGAAGCAGAACGTAGGCGACGATCGCGAGGAGGAGCGACGGGTGCACGTAGGCAAGACCCAGCGCCACCCCCGAGGCGGCGATGACCCCGGCCTGCAACGAGCCCACGGGGCCGCCGAACGCGAAGATCACGAGGAGGAAGGCCGGTTCCGCGAGCGCGCCCATCCACATTTCACGGGTGGAGCCCATGCCCCCGAAGGCGCTCCCGGCATCGAGCGCGGCGAGCGCGATGATGAACCGCGAGAGGGCCAGGAGCCCCACCAGGACGACCAGATCCCCGATGTAGCCCAGGGGGGTCGGAAGGACGAGCCAGGGAATGAGGGGAATTCCGGCCAGGAGCGCCGCAAAGGATATCCCCGGGGCGTAGCGGGTCAGCCACGAGGAGCTCTCGGAGTACACGACGTCCTTGCGGAGGAGCTTCCAAAGGTCCCGGTAGACCTGGAGGAGAGAGGCGCCGGCGCGTCCCTGGGCCCGGGCCCGGACCCGGCGGCCCAACCCGAGCAGGAGCGGTCCGAGCGCGAGGACGACAAGGTACTGAAGGGCAAACAGGACAAGCTGCTCGGCCAGGTCGAAGGTCATGGGGAGAACCCCCAAACGAAGCGCACCAGGAGGAGCGCCACGATCAGCGTGACGAACATGTACGCCAGGTAGGAGTGGATCCGGCCGGACTGGAGCCGACTGGCCTTTCGCGCCAGGAGGAGGGCGCCACCCGCCATGGGCGCATAGAGGGTGTTCCAGACCGGGTCGATGACCTCCTGGGAGAACGCCCTAAGTCGAGACAGTGAAGCCCAGTCGCTCCGGACCGCGGGCCGGGTCTCGGTGCGAGGGTGGGGCCGATAGAAGTCCTGGAAGACCTGCTCCAGCGGCTGGGCGTACCCGCTGGCCGTATACTCCATCCGGGATGTGGGTTCGTCCAGCCCACAATCCCAACTCGGTCGGGGAGTCACCCGGGGAGGCCCCCGAAGCCGCCAGGCCACCCACACGACGCCCAGGCCGGCCAGCAGGACCAACGCCAAGACACCGGGTGCCAAGGGGAGGGGTGCTCCGCTCGGCCCCGGGAGGGAGGACAGCACGCCCCAAGAGATTCCCGAACCGAGCGTGGAGCCGGTCAGCTGGGTCAACGCCGGACTGGCCATGTCGAGCGCGAGGACGGGTGCGACGCCGAAGAGGAGGCAGAGCGACGCCAGGAACCCCATGCCGCCGATGAGGGACCGACGGACCGGAGGGGCGGTCTCGGCCTCCCGCGAGCGCGGCCGGGCCAGGAACGTGATGCCGAAGGCTTTGACAAAGCAGTACGCGGCCAACCCGCTCGTGAGGGCCAGCACCGCCGCCAAGGCTGAAAAGATCATTTCGGTGAGCACCGAGCCGGTCGTGAACGCCGCGAAGAAGCTGTGGAAGAGGAGCCACTCACTGACGAACCCGTTGAAGGGAGGCAGGGCGGAGATCGCCAGCGCGCCGATCAGGAACCCGAGCGCGACTCCGGGCATCCGCCGGATCAGCCCTCCGAGCCGTTCAATGTCCTTGGTGCCGGTGGCGCCGACCGCTGCCCCGGCGCCCAGGAACAGGAGCGGCTTGAACAGGGCGTGGTTCCACGTGTGGAGGAGCGTGGCCGCCAGGGCGAGGGCCGCGAGCGGGAGGTATCCTAGATCGAGGAAGGCGAGCGACGCGCCCATCCCCATCAGGATGATCCCGATATTCTCGATCGAGTGGTACGCGAGCAGCCGTTTGAGGTCGTGCTGAGCGATGGCATAGAGCACTCCGACCAAGGCCGAGACCGCACCCAAGGCGAGGATGGCATAGGCCCACCACATGGGCCCTCCGGCCAGCAGGTCGAAGACGACCCGAATGAGACCGAGAATCCCCATCTTGATCATGACGCCGGACATCAGAGCCGAGACGTTGCTCGGGGCCGCAGGATGCGCCCCCGGCAACCAGGCGTGCAGAGGCACCATACCCGCTTTCGTCCCGAACCCGACCAGGGCGGCCACGAAGGCCGTGTCGCGGACCCAGGGCGAGAGCGCCGAGGCGTTCGCCGCAATGCCGCTCCAGGCCGGCTGGCCCGTCCCTACGGCCAGCAGGAGGAGGGCCACGATGATCCCTCCCGCGGCGGCGTGACTCATGATGACGTACGTAAGGCCGGCTCTCCGGTTGGCCGGGTCTTCGTGCTCGTGGATCACGAGGAAGTAGGAGAGCAGGGTCATCGCCTCCCACGCGACGAGGAAGAGGAAGACCGTCCCGGCCACGCAGACGAGGACCATACTCAGGATGAACAGATTGCAGAGCCCCGCCAGCACTCCCTTGCGGTCATGGACGAACTGGTCCACGTAACCGACCGACGCCACGAGGACTGCGCCACTGCTCACTGATACGACCAGCAAGAAGAACGCCGAAAGAGGATCCTCGGAAATCGCAAGGAGGAGCAAGGGCGACGGGCTGGTAGCCCCCGGCAGCGATAGGGTGAACGCGGGGGACCCGCCGCCCAAGAGGGTCCACGACGCCTGGATCGCCAGCAACGCGCAACCGAGGGCACCCGCGAGGAAGGAGGCCGAAACGGCCCGTCGGCTCCTCCCCGCAAATCCGGCCAGGCTGCCGGCGAGGGCCCCGGCGAGTCCGGTCCAGAGGAGCAGGGCGGAGAAGCTCATCTCGAGGTCCGGCCTGGATCGAGGCGCACGGAGTCAACGAAGAGCGCCAAGTTCGGCGCTCGACCTTGAAAGTGACGATAACGTTTCCGCATGAGCCGGCTTTGGGATTCATGGTCGGCACGCCCCGTCCCCGGAGGGGGGTTTTGTCCCAGCCTCCGGAGTTTATTTTCAGACGCTGGGATTTGTAGGTTGGGCCGGGCCCACAAGAATCGGCGTCGGCGGCC
>DAHXNZ010000079.1 GCA_027365105.1 Thermoplasmata archaeon | reverse complement strand
TCCCTCCTTGGCTCCACGCCGCCGGATACACTTACCGCTGCACCTCTCCTTAGTTCATACTTATCGGAATTTGGAATTGGAATTTTTGCAATGGGTATGGGTGGTATCATCTATATGTTTTATCTGGCTTTCAAGGAGAAAAAAGACTCAATTATATTCATACTCGTCTTCTCACTCGTTTCCATATATATGAGTTTCGCTGCTGCAAGGTTTAACGTAACTGCTGCACCAGCCTATGCGATAGGGACAGGAGCCCTTTTAATGTATATTCTTGAAATATTGAAATTAAACAGAGGTTCTGAACAAAACTCGAGAAAAACAATGAAGCAGAGGAGGAGTGCCATTAAAGCCGATATAAAATGGCTTCAGGTAATTCTGGCCGTTGTGATATCACTTGGTCTGGTGCTTCCAGCAGGATTGTCTATGATTTCAAATGGAATACCTGCAAATAATGCAGAGCAGGTGAATAAGCAGATATACAATACGCTTCCTTCCATTTTGCGTCCATATGCATTCCAGGCAAACAGCACAGATTATATCGGAGGAACTGGGCTTCTCATAACCTGAGCAAATGGATTGTTGATAGCATTTCCATGGTTCTTCACACTTACCAAGGCTGCCTGTTCCTCTGTGGTGCCATACTTTTTCATGTGCGCAGATGCAAGAATGGCGTATGAAGAGGCAGCTGAAGTCCCGAGAGGAAATTCCCAGGTCATATCCGCGCTGTATGCGATGGACTTTATGACTTCAGGCGTTGTTTTCCCTTGAGCCCAGTCATAACAGTCCTGGGCC
>DAHXNZ010000078.1 GCA_027365105.1 Thermoplasmata archaeon | reverse complement strand
GGGGGCGTGGGTCCTCGAGCGACTGTTGACGGTGTGGAGGACCTGTGCCAAGCGCCAGATACAGTTCTGGGGGATTGTGGGTGAGCGACTCGGAGCCCTGCCTCAGGCCGGGGTAGGTCCTCCGTCAGCCGGGCCAGCGAGCTGAGTCCTGACCCTGCCTTTCAATGTCGCGCTCGTACGCGGTCCCCATCTCCCCCATGGATGTTCTCGGAAACGTGGCCGAGACCCCGCTGTCATCTCGGCGAGCATCTGATGCCTCGCATGCTCACCAGCGGGACTTGGATCGCCGGATCGACCCAACCCGTCGAGAGCTGAAACACCGCTCGCGCTACTGCTATCTCCGTTCGGGTCGGTTTCATGCTCGCGCACACAGAGGTATGTCTTCTCGCACAGGACGCGAGCAAGGCCGGCGGGGAGGCTCCGACCGGTGACAACCCCTGCGGAATCGGAGCGGTCGGCCAGTGCTCGTTTCTCGACCGGGCCGGCGCTCCGGATCGCGTTCTTCCCCGACACCTTCCTCCCGACCCTCGGTGGCGTGGCGCAGACAACGTCCTCTATCGCGGGCGAGCTCGCCGCGCGTGGGAACGAGGTCACGGTGTTTACGGTTCGGTCATCAGGACAGAAGCGACACGAGCAACTCTCGAACGGGGTCGGCATGTTCCGGTACTTGGCGCTAGTTCTACTGTGTCATAAAGTGGATAACCCCCGGTCCCCTCCGGTGGGCCATGCCCTCTACCATGGCCCTCGAGGAACGCCGGTTTGACGACTATCTGGGACGCCTCGCCTCTGCAGTGGGTCAT
>DAHXNZ010000077.1 GCA_027365105.1 Thermoplasmata archaeon | reverse complement strand
CTCGGCGCGTTCGGAGCCCCCGCGGGCTGGGGAGCCGTCACCTCCGGAGGCGGAGTTTCGCCCCGGAATAAATATACGGAGGAAATGAAAAATCTTATAATAGCCATTATCATATACACTCATGGTAGAAACAAAGACGCCTGAAGAACCATCAGAAATGAATCAGAATAAAGAAGCAGAGCCATATACAGAAGAGAACATCGATATGTATATCCGCTATTCATATGAGCTTTATTCCAGAATACTCAGGGCAAAAGCCCCCAAGGTAGATCTAAAAAATTATGGTAGTTCAAACGTAGATATGACTGTTTATGGTGAATCACTGGGGAACACACTGGGTTTACAGCAATGGGCATATTCTGTGTTTGAAAAAGTGCATCTATCCTTTTATCAATGGTTAACACATGATTGCCCATACACAGGCCATAAGGTAGAAAATATCCTGCCTACGCAGTTAAGGGGGATATAGACTTAGAAACAGTGGGAATATGATACGTTCCCTTATAATACCCTAAATTAATAAACTGAATACTTTTTTTAGCTCTTGTTAACCCCACATACAATATCCTGTATTCTTCAGGAGTCATATTATCCGCTTCTCTCAACGGCAGATCCATTACCAGCATAACATGGTCAAATTCTAAGCCCTTACTGGCATGAATTGTATCACAGTAAATTACCGGTAAATCTTCTCTGAGTAACCGTTTAGCATTTGTCTTAACATTTTCCTGAATATCCAATCTGTTGATAATTTCTGCACTTGACAGTTTTGTTTGTATCATACCATATGAGAATATTGATG
>DAHXNZ010000076.1 GCA_027365105.1 Thermoplasmata archaeon | reverse complement strand
AAGCCAAGGGAATATCAGATTAACATTGCAAGGGAAGCATCAGGTAAGAACACCTTAGTAGTATTGCCAACAGGTCTTGGTAAAACTATAATAGCTGCAATACTGGCAAAGGTTTCACTAGATAATGGGAGAAGAGTTATCCTGATTGCTCCAACCAGACCACTGATAGATCAGCATCTAAAGACATTTACTGAATTATTCAGCGAACAAAACCTGATTATTTCAGGTATCACCGGACAGACCAAGATCAGTGAAAGAAAAAACATATGGCAGAAATCAAATCTTATAATATCAACACCTCAAACTGTTTTAGGAGACATTATGAGGAATATCGTAGAATTAAACTCCTACGGATTGCTCATAGTTGATGAAGCTCATAGAGCTATTGGCAATTATGCATTTGTTGAAATAGGAAAGAAATTTATGGCGGAATCATCAGGATTCATATTGGCAATGACTGCAAGCCCAGGTTCAAATAGAGATCATATTGATCAGATTAAGGAAAACCTGGATATCAAAAAAGTGATTATCAGAACAGAAAATGATCCGGATGTTAGCCCTTATGTGAAGGAAACTGTCAAAACAGCAATTTATGTTGATCCGGGAAAAGAGCAAACTACCATAAGTTCACTGTTTAAGAATGCTCTGACATCACAGCTTAACGCTCTTTCCGGCAGTGTAAAAGAAATCAGTAAATATTCATCAAGAAGGGAGCTTACTGATATAATCAGGGAGCTTTCTACAAGGGCTGTATCAGGGGAAAAGCAGCTATTCGGTGTCATTCCATATGTTACGGCTTGCGTAA
>DAHXNZ010000075.1 GCA_027365105.1 Thermoplasmata archaeon | reverse complement strand
CACCGGCCTGGCCACCGGCTCCTACACGGTGACGTTCTCCGGCTGCGGCAGCAACTACGTGACCACGTCGGTCCCCTCGGTGAGCGTCACCGCCGGGTCGACCACGCCGAACGTCGACGCCACCATGGCGGCGGGCGGCACCATCACCGGGACGGTCACCGACTCCTCGGGCACCGGCCTGGTGGGGATCTGCGTCAGCGCCGGCTCCGGCACGGGAGGCTCGGATGGGCCACCCGTCGCCACCGGCACCGGCGGCACCTACTCGATCACCGGCCTGGCCACCGGCTCCTACACGGTGACGTTCTCCGGCTGCGGCAGCAACTACGTGACCACGTCGGTCCCCTCGGTGAGCGTCACCGCCGGGTCGAGCACTTCGGGAATCGACGTCACCATGGGCGAGGTCCAGGGCATCACGGGCACGGTGACCGACGCCGACACCGGCGCACCGGTCCCCGGGGTGTGCGCCTACCTCTACACCACCGCGGGCACGCGCACCTCCGATCCCGGGGCATGCACGAACGCGAGCGGCACCTACGTCATGCCGGTGTCCGCCACCGGGACGTACGTGGTGGGCTTCCTCGACCCCTCGAGCCTGCACGTGACCACCTGGTCCGGCGGGGCGACCTCCGAAGGCTCCGCCACCCCGGTGACGGTGACGGCGGGGGCTGCCAGCACGGAGAACGTCACCATGGGCGAGGTCCAGGGCATCACGGGCACGGTGACCGACGCCGACACCGGCGCACCGGTCCCCGGGGTGTGCGCCTACCTCTACACCACCGCGGGCACGCGCACCTCCGATCCCGGGG
>DAHXNZ010000074.1 GCA_027365105.1 Thermoplasmata archaeon | reverse complement strand
GCATGTCGACTGGGGCGCTGGCCTGCGTTCTCCGAGCCGTCGAGACCCCAGACGCCTTCTACCTGGAGGCATTCTCAGCTGGCCACTGCCAGCCTGCCCTCACTGCCTCCCACGGTTTTTCCCACTCTCCTATAACAGGTCGCGATCCCTTCGAGGATCGCCCTTCATTGAGGGGGTGTTCCTCGACGTCGGCCCGGCTGAGCACGACGAAGTCGCGATCCCTTCGAGGATCGCCCTTCATTGAGGCCAGTTCGCCCCGACCACCTGGAACGCGACGGTCACGGGTCGCGATCCCTTCGAGGATCGCCCTTCATTGAGGCGTGGACCTGGAGGATCAGATAGCCCAGGCGGTCAATGTCGCGATCCCTTCGAGGATCGCCCTTCATTGAGGCCTGCCGACCGACGCCACGACGCAACTACAGATCCTGTCGCGATCCCTTCGAGGATCGCCCTTCATTGAGGCAAGACCGGCAAGGACGTCTACCCGGATGCCGCGTTGGTCGCGATCCCTACGAGGATCGCCCTTCATTGAGGCTGCGTGATCTGGGGGGCGCCGCTCTGCTCGATCACGTCGCGATCCCTTCGAGGATCGCCCTTCATTGAGGCCCGACCAGGTTGGCGGTGAGTGTTTGGGGTGTGAGTAGCAGCGGCGCAGGATTGAACGCTTGCGAGCGTTTGTGCAGCTCATGAATCTTGCTCCACCGGTACCGACGGTTGCTGCAGATCCGATGAGCACCGGCCCTGACCAGGATTGGAGTTCAATCCTGGCTGGTTGCTACTCACACCCCAGCTTACCTTGGCTGTACCC
>DAHXNZ010000073.1 GCA_027365105.1 Thermoplasmata archaeon | reverse complement strand
AGAGGAGTAGTTCAAGGGCATTGATGAGTTTTCCCTGGTAGGAAGTCATTCTATCTCCTCCAGGATATCTCTTATTTTTGTGGCTTCCGGGAATTTATGGATAACCTTTTCAATAGCTTCTTCTGAAAAGCCAAATTCAAATGGCGAATTTATGAGTAAAATCTTTGAATTTTTTTGGAAGCTGAGAATTACTGGCTCAGCTTCTTGTTCCTCAAATCCCCCCGCGCCCGTTTTTAATGTTCCATTCTTGGAGCTAAGAGGAAAAAGCCTGATACCCCTTCAACTGCATCCTTTGAGGTTTTAAACTCTATTGAAAGAGGGTAGTCATCCTTGAAACTCAATTTTAATTCTTCTGCATTACCAAGAGATTTTACAAGTCTCAGAAGATAATCAAGTGGATATGAACTTTTTACCTCCGTGCTGCAGTTTAATTCGATTAAGTCAGTCTTTTGAAGAACCATTTCTGAATCCTCTGATTCCGATGCGGACCTTGCCCTGAATTCGTCTGGTTTCATTATAAGTTTTATGGCATCGGATACATCTTCTGCTGCCTTCAATCCTCTTTCCAGTTCTCCCTTTCTCAAAACTACATAGCTTTCACTGTGAATTGCCGGAACCTTTGGCGTGAGGACAGAGCTATTGTCAAGCAGAGGGATACTCTTGCTGATTGAACCAAGTTTAAACTTCAACCTTTCGTTTTCCTTTATCATAACTATATTATCATTTGAAGTTGCCAGTTTTATGATACCTTTTAACTTATCAACGTCAACTGCCAGTTCATCCTCCTGATCAACGTCGTAATCAATGA
>DAHXNZ010000072.1 GCA_027365105.1 Thermoplasmata archaeon | reverse complement strand
ACCAGCGTCTGGCAGACCAGGCTGACCACCTGCTGGCCGGGCAGGGCGTTGCCGAGCGCCTGGAGCAGGAAGTACCCGATCATCCCCTGGGTCTGCGCCACCAGCACATCGAACGGGTAGGGGTGGGGGAGCGAGGGGTCCCGTGCGCTCTCCAGTGCCAGGAGACCGACCTGGGGGCCGTTCCCGTGGGTCACCACCAGATCGTGCTGGCCCGCCAGCGGGGCGAGGGCGTCCACCGCCGTGGCCACGTGCTCCTCTTGGATCTCGGCCAGCGGGGTCTCCCCTCGTTCCAGGAGGGCGTTGCCGCCCAGGGCCACCACCAGGAGCATCTCAGTCGCCGACCGTGGCCACCATGAGGGCCTTGATGGTGTGCAGCCGGTTCTCCGCCTGGTCGAAGACGATCGACGCCGGCGACTCGAAGACGTCATCGGTCACCTCCAAGGCGTCGAGCCCCCACTGCTCCGAGAGCTGGCGACCGACCTCGGTCCGGGTGTTGTGCATGGCCGGGAGGCAGTGCATGAACCGCACCTCGGGGTTCCCGGTCGCCTCGACCACCTCGGCGTTGACCTGGTACGGGAGCAGCTTCTTGATGCGCGCCTCCCACTGCGACGCCGCCTCACCCATCGACACCCAGACATCGGTGTAGAGGAAGTCGGCACCCGCTACCATCTCGTGGACGTCCGACCCGATCCGGATCCTCCCCCCCGATCCCTCCGCGAGGGTTCGGGCGAGCGTGCGGACGGCGGCGTCCGGCCAGAGGTCCTCGGGCGCGGCGATCCGAACGTCCATGCCCAGGAGCGCCCCGGTGA
>DAHXNZ010000071.1 GCA_027365105.1 Thermoplasmata archaeon | reverse complement strand
AGAGTGGGAGTGTCGCGGCCACGAGTTCCTCGCTCCGAAGGAGCGACCGAGGCCGGATTTCCACTTTGCGCTGGAGAAGAACCCGCGCCCTCAGGCTGTCAGGCTACTGGGGAGGGTGAACACGTACGATGCGGGTTTCCTGTTTCTGATCGGCTCCACCGGTCTGGTATTCGCGTTCGGGACCGTCAATTACTCCGTGACATTCGCTGAGGTGGGCTTGCCCGTGGGCACGAGTTGGTCAGTTACGCTCGGGGGGGCGACGCAAACGACGACATCACCGACGGTCTCGTTTTCTGAGCCCGATGGCACTTACAGCTTCAGCGTGGGGGCGGTGCCTGGGTTCACAGCATTTCCTGCTTCGGGATCGTTGACCGTGAACGGGGCTCCAGTGAACGAGACGGTCGCATTTACTCCTGTTTCTCCGACAACGTACCCGGTGGTATTTACTCAGACAGGGCTGCTCTCTGGGACGAGCTGGTCGGTGACGCTGGCCGGGGCCACCCAGATTTCGACGGCGAGCACGATCTCCTTCACGGAGCCGAACGGGACGTACTCGTATTCTGTCCAAGATGTGCCAGGATGGCATCAAACTACACTGCCCTACTCTGGGTTGGTGGCGGTTAGCGGTTCTTCCGTGACGGAAGTGACACTGGAGTTCGTTCAGGTGACCTATCTGGTATCGTTCGTGGAGACCGGGATGCCTCCGGCAGCGGGGGGAGGGGTGTCCCTCAACGGGGGGCCGATCAGCGCTTTTGCGACCGGGGGCGTGCTAACGTTCGATGCGCCTAATGGGACCTACTACTATCAGGTCACGGCGGGTG
>DAHXNZ010000070.1 GCA_027365105.1 Thermoplasmata archaeon | reverse complement strand
GTTAACGGCTCGATTACCACGTTCCGACTCACCCAGGCACGGGCATGGCTGCAGAAGCACCCTTGCGGATGGTGCGGAAGGGGATCCTAGTTTAGTGACACAGTAGAACTAATTGGGTCTGAGAAAACAGTCCGGGAGTTCATGACCCGGCTGGGCGACGACCAGAAGGACCACCTCCGCCTCCTCGGCGGAAAGGCGGTCCCGCCTGTTCCTTAAATCGCCCGCAGAGCAAGTGTAAACTCCGTCGCTTGGTCACGGCTGCGAGGGGTACAGTTGCCGGTATCTCGCAAGAATCCGGCGATACTGGTCGTCCCGACTACTCACCAACTTGAAGGCTCTTCGGTCCCGGTACGCGGCCACGAAGTACTTGATATGACAACCGGGTCGTCTGTCATTGTCGTGGAGTAGATACCGGCGGAATGTGCAGTCTTGCTGGACTTGACCGGAGCCCCGTAAGTCATCCGCCGACCGATTCAGCTGACTCGCGGCCTTCTGTGCGTCAGACCCTCCGATGGAACACGTTTTGACCTCATAGAGGTCGGCGCGGTCGCCCGATGCCGAAATAACCGCGATGTCGCATCCGGCACCGAACTCAAGTTCCGGACAAATAAACCTCTCCCCCCGCATGTATCTCCCGGCGGAGAGGGGCTAGCCTACCGGCGGATCTTGTTCCTCGGTAACCTCTTCAAGTGCCCTCTCAATCGTAGGTGGCAGTTCGAACTCGCGACTGTCCCTGTCGAGTGCCAGCGGACGACCTATGTCGTTCTCATCAAGGAGATAGACTTGCAAGTCGAGCGAGGGTTCCCTAGCCCAGTGGAGGACCAGCCTTTC
>DAHXNZ010000006.1 GCA_027365105.1 Thermoplasmata archaeon | reverse complement strand
CGCCCTGAGCGGCACGTCAACAGCTCGATTACCACGTTCCGACTCACCCAGGCACGGGCATGGCTGCAGAAGCACCCTTGCGGATGGTGCGGAAGGGGATCCTAGTTTAGTGACACAGTAGAACTAGTGGTTGGCCCGAACGATCGCCGAGCGGACCGCCCGCCGGGCGAGTTCGGAGGCCGTCCATCCGAGGGCGTCCGCCCTCCGAAGGCGTCCGACCGCCCCCCGCTCGGGTTCGGAGCCGGCCGTGCTTACCCCGAAGGTGACGTCGCCATCGGTCGCCGAACCGTAGAGTCCGATGACCGACGCGAGCCCCCCCTCGGCGATGGTGACCGCCCGAAGGAGTTCCGGGCGTTCGAGCGGCCCGTCGGTCGCCACCAGCGCGAGGGTCGTCCCCACCCCCGGGACCGCAGCGCGGGCACCCTGCCCCGGTGGGATGATCCGGCCCGACCGGGTCCGTGCCCCGGCGATCCACCCTCCTCGGACCGGATCCCGGACGGCGCCCACCGCATTCACGGCGACCAGGACGGCCACGTGAGCGCCCCCGGGGGCGATCCCGGCCGCGAAGCCGATCCCTCCCTTCATGGCATGCTCCCGGCCCCGGTACTTCCCCACGGTGGCTCCGGCGCCCGCGCCGACCCGGCCCTCCGGGCAGCGGTCCGAGCGAGCCGATCGCACCGCGTCCCGTCCGAGGTCGGCGTAGTCCGGCAACGGGGCCACCGCGGGGGGGAGATCGTAGAGCGCCGCCCCGGCGATCGGAGCGAGGCGCCGGTCCGAACCAAAGGCCGGAGCCCCGGCACCGGCCTCGAGGAGGGCCGTCCGGACGCCCCGGGCGGCATCGAGTCCGAAGAGGCTCCCCCCGGCGAAGAAGATCGCCCATCGGCGTCCGAAGGTCGCGTCCAGGGTCAGCGAACCGGTGTCGAACGTGGCCGAGGCGCCGCCCCGGAGGCTCACGACCGTGGCGGCCGGCCGATCCAGGCAGGCCACCGTGACCCCGGAGGTTCCCGAAGGGGCGGTAGCGTGGCCGATCCGAAGGCCGTCGATCGTCACTCGCCCGGTCGGTCCGACCTTCGGCACACCATCCCGAGAGCCCTCGTCCCTTTGGGCCTTTCGCGCCGCACCGTTATCTACCGGACGGCCTCCCTTCAAGGAATGCCGCGTCGAACTGCCCGCGCCTCGACCCCGGATCCGTACGTCCCGACGGAGTTCCGCATCCAGCGCTCGCTCGCTCCCGGGCGCTGTCGGCTCCTCGAGGGCTTCCCGGGACTGGATCGGCTCCCGATCGCGCACCGGATCGAGCCGGACGAGGGGCGCCGAAAGCGGCTCTTCGAGGAAACCTGCATCCAGATCGTCGCGGCCGACCTGTGGATGTACGTCGCGCCCTTCGAGCTTCCCCCGGGGCGTCCCCCCGGGTGGAACCCGGTCGTCGCCGACATGGACTGCATCGTCATCGGGCTCCGCCATCTCCAGGAGAGCCCCGCGCTGATGCTCTACATGGACATCTATCATGAACTCTGCCACGTCCAGCAGCGCCAGAACGGCGCCAACCTCTTCGACCGGGAGGTGAGCTATGTCGACCGGTGGACCGAAGTCGAGGCGTACCGGGTGGTGGTCGAGGAGGCCCGTCGGCTCGGCGTCCCCGACGACTTCCTTCGGGAGTATCTCAAGGTCGAGTGGATCAGCCAGGAGGAGCACCTCCGACTCCTCGAACGGCTGGGCATTCCTCCGCAGTGAGACCGGGTCGGCGGCGGTGTCCCGGGTTCTCGCCTGACCCGCTCGGGCGCGGCACGATTTCCGGGACTGCCCACCGGCGGAACTCAGGCATCAGGCTTATAATGGGGTCCGAAGTCCCCCGCGCGCTTTCCATGACGCAATCCGCGTACCGGTACATGGCGGAGTCGTTCCGCCAGACGCTCGGGGATGATGGAGCGGCGCTCCGGCACGAACGGTTGCTCCAGTGGCGACGCGAGACCACGGTGACCCGGGTCGATCATCCGACCCGCCTGGACCGGGCCCGCGCTGTCGGATACCGCGCGAAGGAAGGGTTCATCGTGGTCCGGGTCCGGGTGCGCCGGGGCGGGCAGCGCAAGCGGGCCATCATCGCGGGCCGCCGGCCGAAGCACAAGGGAATTCTCCGCATGACCCTGGCGAAAAGCCTCCGCCGGATCGCCGAGGAGCGGGCGCAGAAGCACTACCCCAACCTGGAGGTCCTCAATTCGTACTGGCTCGGGGAGGACGGGAAGCAGAAGTTCTACGAGATCATCCTCGTCGACCCCGACCATCCCCAGGTCGTCGCCGACCGGAAGATCGATTGGATCGGGGCCCCGGCCCAGTCCGGGCGGGTCTTCCGTGGGTTGACGAGCGCCGGCCGCGAGGGCCGTGGCCTCCGCTGGAAGGGGAAGGGCGCCGAGCGGATGCGCCCGTCGCGCACCCGGAATCGCCGGCCGATCCGACGGACCCAGAGCAAGGTCATCCCGTAGGCACCGCGGTCTCCCATCCGCAGGCCCGGAACTCCTCCTCCAGCGAGCGGTGGAAGGTCTCGGCCTGCCGGGTCGCCCAGGTGGCCAGCCCCTCGACGTGGACCACCTCGCTGCGGAGCAGCGTGGCCAGGTCTCGACGCAGGAGAAGGTCGATCTTCGGCCGACCCCCCTCACCATACTCCTGCAGCCGGCGGGCGAGACGGCCCCCCTGCCGATCCCAATCGGTCAGGACGATGACCCGCCCGTGCCGGTCGGCCAGCTCCTGGACCCGGTCGGCGAGCGTCCGACCGGAGTGGAGCGTCTGGACCTCGCCGTCGATGCCCAGCCTCCGCAGCGAGGCCCGGTCCCGTTCGCCTTCGACCAGGATCACCGTACCGGGGCGTCGGGCCTCGAGGCCCAGCCGGGCCCAGAGCTGGAGGAAGGCTTCGAACCGGCGGATCGGCGTATCGGGTGGGGTCATGGCGCACCGGAGGGTCAGATTCCACCCACGGCCCAAACGACTATAGGCTCCCCCTTCTGTGGAACCGCGGAGTCGTCGGTGACCGATTCGTACACCCAGCTTCTGGAGTGGAGGCGGACCGAACTGGCCTCCCGGGGGCTCAGCAAGCTGCCCTACGACTTCTACCGGACGACGGAAGGGTACCTCGCCGAAACCCGGCGGACCTACGAGGCCGAGCTTCGGGGCAATCCGAGCAGCGGCAAGGGCGAACTCGCCCGCCAGACCTTCCAGCGGGCGACCAAGGTCGCCCGGGACCTGATCGATGCCCGCATGACGAAGCTGGTGGGCGCCGCGCTGCAGTCCTCGCTCGGAGGTTTCCCCGAGCTCCCCAACAGCCTCCCGGAGGAGCGGAAGCTGTTCGAATCGATCGTCGCCGAGCTTCGGCAGCATCGGCGGTCGACCGCCCCCTACCTGGTTCCGGAGGACGCCCCGAAGGAGCCCGGACCGGCCGCCTCCGCCGCCCCGGCTTCGTCCATCCCCCCCACCACCCCGGCCCTGGTCTATGTGCGCGTGGTGAAGGGGGGCCGGTCGATGGAGCTCGGCCCGGAGACCCTGGACCTCCGCGACCACGACGTGGTCAGCCTGCCGCCGGATCGGGCCCGGCTCCTGGTCCAGGCGAAGGTGGCGACGATCCTGGCCGATCCGGCCGACCACCGGGTCACCTAGGGGCCGGGAGCGCGGCCAGTGGGCGGCCCGGCGCCGCGAGTTCGAGCGCCCGGAACCGTTCGAACCCGAACCCGAGGCTCTTGAGGGCCAGGTGGATCCTCACCCGCTCCTCCTCGCTGCGGGCGGCGCGTCGGAGCTCCTCGGCAACCTCCGGGAGCCCCCAGGCCCCCAGCGCCTCGATCTGGCTCCGATAGGCCATCTCGACGAGGCCGGCCGCTCGGGCGGCGGCTCTCAACCGCCCGAAATCGACATCGACCGAAAGATCGGCGGTCCCGGGCGCCTCCAGCGGGTTGCCGCCGCCACGGTGGCGGCGCAGGGCGGCGATGCTCCCGGTCGGGTGGCGGACCCCGAGCTCCTCGGTGGTACCCCCGTAGTCCAGGATGAGGAGGGCCCCCTCGAGCAGATGGTCGGCGACCGCCCGGAGCAGGGACTCGCCGACGGGCGAGACCTCGCGGACCGTTCCTTCCTCGTCGTCCGGCAACGGCGCGGCGCCGACGGCGCGGACGGTTTCCCCGACGCCCCACTCTCCCCGCTCGCCGTCCCAGACCACCGTCCGCTCCTTCCAGACGCCGCCGGTCCGCAGGAGGGATCGGGCCGGGAGGGCATCCCAGAGCTCATTCGCGAAGACGGCCCCGACGAAGGGGCCCCGATCCCCGATGCCGTTCTGGACCGCTCGTCTGAGCCGGGAGGCGGGCGCCGGCCAGGCGCGTTGGGCGGCCTGCCGGCGCAACGGCTCGGACCGTTCGACGACGACGTACTCGAACCGGTCCGGAGTGCCGGACCTCCGGGCGATCTCGTCCGCGATGTCCCCGGCCAGGCTTCCATCCCCCGGCCCCAGCTCGACCAGCCGGAACGGGTCCGGGTGACCCAGCTGGGCATCGATCGAGAGGACCCAGCGCGCGAGGGTCCGGCCAAAGGCCGGACCCAGATGGGCGGCGGTGTAGAAGTCCCCCGACTTTCCGAACGGGCTCTCGGGCGCCTGATACCGTCCCCCTTCCCGGTCGTAGAGAGCGATCTCCATGTACCGCTCCCAGGGAAGGGCACCCCCCTGAAGTTCGGCCCATCGCCGGACGGAGTCGGCGGCCCCGGTCCCGCGGCGCGGGTGGGGGGAGGCCGCCATGGCCGTCTACCCGATGTACCCCAGATCTTCGCGGGAGGCGGCCGGGGGCGAGGCCGCGCTTTCGCTCGACTTCTGCTCGGCGTCGTGGATCCGCTGGGCGATCCGGTCGATTTCCTTCGCTTTCGTCTCGAGATCGGTGAAGTCGATCGTCACGCCCAGGACCTTCGTGAGGATGCGCAGGATCGCCTCGGCGCTCCGGGGATCGACGAAGTAGCCGCTGGTCTCGCCCATCAGGCAGACGCCTTCCATCTCGAACAGCCGTCCGAGGCCGAGGAATAGTCCGCTCGCTCCGATGAGGCCCCCGCCGGGGTCGGTCTTCGAAAAGACGACGCCCGCCTTCCGCATCGCGTCGACCCGGGCGGCGCTGGTTGCGGCCCCCAGGACCCGGGGCTTCTCGATGACCCGACCCTGGGCGAAACCGGCGAGCGTGTAGACCTCCCGGACACCGAGGCGGTGGCAGAACTCGAGCACCCGGTGGGTGATCTCGTACTGCCCCTCCGGGCTGATCCCTTGGTAATCGCCGCCCAGGATCAGGAGGTCCCGCGCGCCGGCGCCGGTCGGGCGGAAATAGTGGAGGTCGTTCGAGACCATGCGGATGATCCCGTCCTCCCCGACGTACACCTGCGGCGGGAAGAACTTGGAGTAGATCGTCGCGAGGGGCTTGGCGCCCAACTGCTCGCGGAGATAGTCGGCGGCCAGCTTGCCGACATTGCCGACGCCGGGAAGCCCTTCCACCAGGATCGGGTCGCGGAGGGTGATCTTGTCGAGCGGCTGAATCAGAACATCGTCCACGGTAATCCCCGACTCAACCGGCCCGGCGTAGATAATGGTTCGCTGACGCGACGGTGCCCCGCTGGCGGCCGGGGGCGGTGGCCGGTCAGGGCCGGTCGCGGCGGCTTTCGCGAACGTCAGGGTCAAGTAGCGCCGACCCTCGGCAGGGCGAGCGCGTCCCTCCGATGTCGTCCCTGGAAGAGCAGATCACCGAGATCGAGGAGGAGATCCGCTCCACCCAGTACAACAAGGCCACGCAACGTCACATCGGCCGATTGCGGGCCAAACTCGCGGTCCTCCGGCTCGAGCGGGAGACCCGGGCCAAGGGCAAGGGGGGAGGCTCCGGCTATGCGGTCCGCAAGAGCGGGCATGCCACGGTGGGTCTGGTCGGGTATCCGTCGGTCGGAAAATCCACCCTCCTCACGGCCCTCACCTCCGCCGAGAGCGAGAGCGCAGCCTACGACTTCACGACCGTGTCGATCATCCCGGGGATGCTCGAGTGGGCCGGGGCGCAGATCCAGATCCTCGACATGCCCGGGCTCGTCCCCGGGGCCTCGAAGGGGCGGGGTCGGGGACGGGAGGTCCTGTCGGTCGTCCGGTCGGTCGACCTGATCCTGTTCCTGATCGACCCCGAGCACACCGACATCCAGGGCCTGGTGAACGAGCTGGAGGGCTCGGGCGTCCGGATCAACTCCCGGCCCCCGAAGATCGTCCTCGAGCGGTCGGACCGCGGCGGCCTCACCATCACGAGCACGGTCAAGCTGACCCACCTCGCCGGGGGCCTGGCCTCGGAGATCGCCCGCGAGTTCAACTTCCACAACGGGCTCATCGTCTTTCGCGAGGACGCAACGGCCGACCAGTTGATCGACGCCTTTGCCGGCAACCGGGTCTATGTGCCGGCGATCCTGGGCATCAACAAGAGCGAGTACCTCCGCGCCGATGACCGACGGGAGCTCGCCGCCCGGGTCGCTCCGTTCAACCCGATCTACATCTCGGCCCGGGGCCGGGTCGGGCTCGACGGCCTGGTCCGGGGGATCGGGACCGCCCTCCAGTTCATCCGGATCTACGTGAAGCCTCCCGGGGCCCCGCCGGACCGGGAGGCTCCGGTCATCCTCCGGAAGGGCGACACGGTCCGGGAGCTGCTCCGGCGGCTGCCGTCGGAACTCGAGCGGAACTTCCGGTCGGCTCAGATCTGGGGTCCGAGCGCCCGGTTCCCCGGCCAGACGGTCGGCCGCGACCATGTCCTCGCCGACGAAGATGTGATCACCGTGGTCGTGGCCCGGGGCTCCCGGAGCCGCGGGTAGACCGGCGCGCCGACGGTCCCGAGTCGGACGAGGCGGGGCTCCGGTTCAGGTCCAGGAAGTAGTGGGCCCGGTGGAACGGCGCCAGCGACAGGGGTGCCCCGACCCGGAACTCGACGGCGAGCGCCTCGGCGGCGCGTCGGGCGTGCTGGGCCGGGGGGACCCCCCGCTCGATGCTGGAGGCCTTGAGCGCGACGAGGGCCCGTCCCCGGTCCTGGAGGAAGAAGCGTGCGTTCTCGCGGAGGATCTCGACCTGGTCGGGCTGGGAGATGTCGAGGTAGATCCCCGCGACGGGCGGGACCCAGTCGACGTACTCGCGCGGACGGCGGGCGTCCGCGAGGATCGGCAGGAGGTTCGGCCAGCGCTCGGCCGCGGAGATCAGGCGACCGAACGGCCGGAGGCTCCGCTCGACGGCGTAGACCCGGCCGGTCGGCCCGACCAGGTCGGCGACGAAGGAGGCGGTGGTGCCGCTCGCCGCCCCCAGGTAGAGCCAGTGCTCCCCGACGGCCGGAAGATCTCCCTCCCATCCCCGGGCGATCGCCGCGGCCAGCTTGCTCCGATAGGGGTCGAAATGACGGACCGTCCGGCCGCGGGCCGCGCTCCAGCGTTCGCCGTGGGTGGGGGGCAGCGACCCGAGGGTCTCGACCCAATAGGTGGGGTACCGTTCCTCGGGGCGGCTCCAGAGGGACGGGTGGCGCTGGGTGGGCCGGAAGAGGGAGGGTCTAGGCACGGGTCCCCCGCCGGAGCGATTCGACCCTCCGATCCCGACGGCGCTTGAGCTCGGGCGCGACCGGGCGTCCCGTATGGACATCGGCGCGGGCCGCGATCACGGCCAGGGCCGCCAGACTGCGGGCGTAGGCGCCCCGTCGGGCGGGGGGGACATCCTCCATCCGTTCGCCCCGGTAAAGGATCCCGTACTTCGGGCCCCGTTCGGGCGACGGACGTCGCTTCGAGCCGAGGAGCTGGAGCCGGGCCGACCGCATCCGGCCGAGCGCGGCGCGGCTCCCGGCCTGGGCGAGGAGCCGGGCCGCGGCCCGGAAGCCCACCACCTGGGTCAGATTGGGGAGCACCCGCTGGGCGGCCCGCTCCAGTTCGGCGGAAAGTTCGCGGTGGTGCTGCTCGAACAGGTCCCGGAAGCGGGCCCATCGGCCGGCGTAGGCGGCCACGTTCGGGTCACCGCCCCGGCCGAATTCGAGCGCCGCATTGCGCTCGCGGCCGAGCGCCCGTTCGACCCGCTCCTCCTCCCGGGCCAGCGCGATCAGCACCTCGTCCGGGTCGCGCAGGGCCTCTTCGAGACGGGCGCGGGCCAGGTCGATCAGGAAGCGACGTTCCCGGGCGTCGGTCGGCACCGGGATCGTCGCCCGGGCCCGTCGGATCGTCTCGCTCCCGGCCAGCCGCGCCCGGCGCCCGAGCCGCTCGACGGCCCGTCGCAGGGATTCGGATCCCACTTCGATCTCGGTGGTCGCCGAGAGCCGCCCGAGGATCCGGATTGCGCCGGCGGGAAGGGGATCCTCCTCCGAGGGCCCCGATTCCCAGGGCAGGACCTCCCAACCGAGCGCGCCCGGATCCCGGATCAGCAGCCGGGGGCCGGCCCGGAGCAGCAGGGCCACCGCCACGACTCAGAACTCCTCGAGGGACTTCTGGTGCCGGCGACGCTCCGCGGGCACATCCAAAGGATAGCGGGCGGTGAGGCAGCCGAGACAGAGGTCCCGTTCGGGAAGGCCGATGGCCTCCACGAGACCCGGGAGGGAGAGGTAGTGGACGCTGTCCGCCCCGATGATCCCGGCGACCTCCGCCTCGGTGCGGCCGGCGGCCACGAGCTCCTTGCGGTCCTTCATGTCGATGCCAAAGTAGCACGGGGCCCGGATCGGCGGGCATCCGATCCGGACCTCCACGGTGGTCGCCCCGGCGGCGCGCACCATCTGGACGATCTCGCGCAGGGTCGTTCCCCGGACGATCGAGTCGTCGAGGAGAACGACTCGGCGGCCCTTGAGCAGGCCCGGCACGGGGTGCAGCTTCACGCGGACCTCCAGTTCGCGCTTGCGCTGGTCCGGGAGGATGAAGGTTCGCTCGACAAAGCGGTTCTTGATCAGGGCCTCCGCGTAGGGGATGCCCGAGACGACCGAGAATCCGAGGGCCTGGGGACGGGCCGAATCCGGTACCGGCACCACCAGATCGGCCTCTGCCGGACTCTCCTGCGCCAGCCGTTGCCCGATCCGGTGCCGGACGTCGTAGACCGAACGGCCCTCGGCGGCGGAGTCCGGCCGGGAGAAGTAGACCCACTCGAACATGCAGTGGGCCCGCTCGCCGGCACCCGAGATGCGACCGGTCCGGGCGATCGCGCCCCGCTCGAGGACCAGGATCTCGCCGGGGGCGACGTCCCGACCCGCCTGACCGCCCATCAGTTCCAAGGCGACGGTTTCGCTGGCCACCGCAATCCCGCCGTCGACCGTGCCGACGACCAGGGGCCGGATGCCGAGGGGGTCCCGGAACGCCACCACGCGGTGCCCGACCAGCATCACGACCGCATAGCCGCCGACCAGCTCCGCGCAGGCGCGTCGGACCGCCGTCTCCACATCGGGGGTCCGGACGAATTCCATGGCGACCATCTGGGCGATCGTCTCCGAGTCGGCGCTGCCGAGCAGTTCGATGCCCTGAGCCTCGAGGCGGCGGCGGATCCGATCGAAGTTGACGAGGTCACCGTTGTGGGCGAGGGCGGCGTCCTCGTTGCCCAGCTTGAAGACGAGGGGTTGGGCGTTCTCGAGATCGCTCGTCCCGGTCGTCGAATAGCGGACGTGGCCGATGCCCACCGGGCCCCTCAGGGAGTCGAGGAGCTCCTGGGTGAACACTTCATGGACCAGCCCCATCCCCTTCCGGTGATGGAGGCTCCCGTGGGAGGCGGTCGCAATCCCGGCCGACTCCTGGCCCCGGTGCTGGAGCGCGCGGAGGCCCCGAAAGAGGTAGGGAGCCGCCCCCCGACCCTGCAGGGAGACCCCCACGACTCCGCAAAACTCGCGGGCCGGCATGAGCGTCGGGGAGAGGTCCTCCACCCGAACCCACGCGACCCGCCACTTAAGGGGTGCGCCTCCGCCGACGGCCGGGTTACCCGAAGAGGGCGGAGAGACCCTCGGCCGCCTCTTCTTCCGAGACGCCCTTCTCTTCCTTCTTTTCCTCTTCCTTCTTCTCGGCCTTGGCTTCGGGCTTGTGGGAGTCCGCCGACGGGGCGACCGGGGCCGCGAAGGTCTCGGCCTTGGCGAGGACTTCGGCGATGTTCACACCTTCGAGCGACGCCATGAGGGCCTGGACCCGGCCCGTGTCCGCGGTAATTCCCGCCGCAGTCAGGACTCCGGTCAGGCTCTTTTCGTCGATCGGCTTTCCGGCGGCGTTGAGCAAGAGCGCACCGTACACATACTCCATGTTTCTCACCTAGTTTGGCTTGCGGGGGAACCCCTAATGGCCCGTGATTTCGGACACCGCCTTGGCCTGGCGGAGCGCCTTCGCGAACAGCGAGGCGGCGGTCTCCTTCGTGGGATAGCTCGCCTCGACGGCGAGAGCGAGGGCGCGCCGGTGGGCGCGCTCCAGAAGCAGCGGGGTGGTCTCCTTGGCGGCGTAGCCGACCTCCAGCGCCAGCGCCAACGACCGGCGAGCAGAGCGGGCGAGCTCGGCCCGCAGGGCGCCCAGGTCGACCGCCAGCACGTCGGGCGGGTAGAAGGTGCCGTTGTTGACCACGGCGCGAAGGTTGAGCCCGACCTCGAGGGGGAAAATCCCCATTCGGGTGAGCAGACCGGCCACCTCGCGGCTGATCGTCTCCCCCTGCCGGACAATGACGGTATCCTTCTTCAGGACCACCTTGCCCTTCTCGATCGCCGCCGGAAAGCCCGCGTGCTGGAGCTCGCCGACGATCGGGCCGGGTTTGAAACTGGTGGTGCCCGCCGGTACGACGATGTCGGCCGGCGCGGACTCCCCGCCCCGGGCCGGGGTGGGGGAGCGGGTCTTGGAAAGCTCGGAGTAGAGGGTGAACGGATTCCCCTCGCACGTCATGAGGGCGGTCTGGTCGGTCACGTGCGCCGCGAGGGGCGCCAGCGACGGGTTCTCCTTCTGCGCCGCCTCGAGGGCGTGCAGGATCAGAGTGTTCGGGGAGACCTGGATGGGGCGGTTCTGCGACCGAAGGGACCGGCGCATGGACTGCAGCGCGGCCGCGGGCACGCCCCGGACACCGACCAGGGCCACCATCGGCTTCGCAGAGAGCTGCTGGCGGAGCTGCTCGACGCGTTCGAGTTTCGCCGGGGGCGGTGCATCTCGTCCGGGCATCTTCTCTCCCTACCGCAGCCGGACCGCCGGCCCCATCGTGGTCTTCAGGTAGGCCGATTCGATGTTGGTCGCGCCCCGCTCCAGTCGGCCGATCAGTCGACCCATGAGGGCATCGACATTCTGGGCGATCTGCTCCGCGGGCATCGCCCGGGTGCCGACCGGGGCGTGGAACGTGCGGTTCCCCTTGGAGCGGACCCGGACCGACTTCTTCAGGCTGTTGATGAGGTTGGTCGGGTCCCCACCGGGAGGGACCGGCCGGGGCATCTTCCCGCGAGGGCCGAGGACGACACCGAGCCGCTTTCCGATCGTCGGCATGAGCGGCGCCTCGGCGAGAAAGAAATCCATCTGGTTGACGAGCCGCTTGGCCGCCTTCTTGTCCTTGATGGCGTCCTCCAGCTCCGCGGAGGAGACCGCGAGGTCGACCACACCTTTGACCTTCTGGCACATCTCGGGGCTTCCGAAGAGGGCGACCTTGACCGGCTTTCCCCGCCCGTTCGGCAGGGGCATGTCGTCCTCGATTCGGTTCTTGGGAACGGTCAGGTCGAGATCCTTGAGGTTCACCGTCAACTCAACGGTCTCGCCGAATCCGCGGGGCGGGGCCTTCTCCAGGGCCTCCTGAACCACTTCGAGCGATGAACGTTCTGCCATCGGAACACCGTGAGCGGGCCCGCGCAAAAGGCATCCTTACTTAAAGCTTCGTCTCGGCGCACCGGGAGAGCGGCACGGCTCGAGGGTGCCGCCGCGGATTTTCGGAGCCCTCGGGGCGAAGGACGGAACAAGCCTAAATAGGCCACGCGGCTCGGCGGCGGCCGATGCATTATCCCAAGGTGGTCCGCTCGTACTGCCCGAAGTGCAAGCTGCACACGGAGCACGACGTGGAGAAGGTCAAGAAGCGGACGGCCTCCGAACTCAAGTGGGGGCAGCGCCGCTTCCGTCGGGCGACCCGCGGGTACGGAGGTTTCCCTCGCCCCAAGCCCGAAGGACGGGCAAAGGCGGTCCGGCGCGTGAACCTCAAGTACCGCTGTAAGAAGTGCAAGTACACCGTCCAGCCTCCCAGTTGGCGGGCCAGCCAGTTGGATCTGGTGGAGCATCACTGATCATGACCGAGCGAAGGCGACCGTCCCCGTTCTGGGTTGTCAAGTGTACCGACTGTTCCGGGGAGCAGACCATTTTCAGCCGCCCGGCGACCGCGGTCAACTGCCAGGTCTGCGGCGCCACCTTGGCCGTTCCGACCGGGGGTCAGGCCAAACTGCGGGGCGAACTGCTGCGTCCCGCCTCCGACTAGGGAGGCCGCGGCGAGCATGCCGCTGGGCTCCGACTACCCCGAGGAAGGCGAACTGGTCCTCGGGACGGTAACTTCGATCCGCAACTTCGGCGCGATCGTCAAGCTGGATGAGTACAACGACCGGGAGGCGTTCATCCACCTCTCCGAGGTCGCCACCGGCTGGGTCAAGTACATCCGCGACCACATTCGGGAGGGCCAGAAGATCGTCGCCCGGGTGCTTCGGGTCGACCTCGGCAAGAACCAGATCGATCTTTCCCTCAAGCGGATCAACGACCATCAGCGCCGGGAAAAGGTTCAGGCGTGGAAGAACGAGCAGCGCGCCCTGCGCCTCCTCGACCAGGTGGCCGCCGCTCTCCATCTCAAACCGGAGGAAACCTACCCGCTCTTCGCGGTCGGCCTGGTCAAGCGGTACGGATCCCTCTTCAACGCCTTCGAGGTCGCCTCGGCCGAGCCGAAGCGGTTCGCGAAGGAAAATCCCAAGGAGCCATGGGCCCACGAGTTCGTCCAGGTCGCCCACGACAACATCGTTCCCCCCTCGGTCGAAATCCTCGGGATCCTCGAAGTCACCGATGCCGCACCGGATGGGGTTCAGCACGTCCGGGAGGCGTTGCTGGCCGCCGAGAGCGTCGACCGGCAGTCGATCACCATCCAGTATGTGGGCGCCCCCCGCTACCGGCTCCGCGTCTCCGCGGCCCAGTACAAGCAGGCCGAGGAGATCCTCAAGAAGGCCTCCGAGGCCGCCCTCCGGTCGATCACCGCCGCCGGCGGCAAAGGATCGTTCGCCCGACCATGAGCGACCACCTGCTGTACCGGTGCGCCGCGTGCGACCGATACAGTCTCCGGATCCAGTGCCCCGCCTGCGGGAAGCCCACCCGAACGCCGCACCCGGGGCGGTACCGCCCGGGCGACCGATGGGGGGTCTACCGCCGAAAGCTCCAGGATGCGGTCGGTCGACCGGCTCCAGGGTCGGAGTGAGCATTAGATGGCCGCCACCGTCCACCGCATCAAGGTCATCAATGACATCAGCGACCTTGTCCCGATCCTCCGGGCGGTCGATAGCCCCGTCAAGCTCCAACTCGTCCAGCGGCTGGCCGAAACCTGGCTCACCCTCGACGACATCCAGAAGGAGTTCGGGGCCGAGGGAGCCCGCGCGCTGACCTCCTTCGAGAAGATGAAGCTCATCGACACCCGCTGGGTGACCCGGGAGGGCCGGCGCCAGCCGGTCCGCAGCTACCACTTCTACTACTCGACGATGAACATCGCGATCACCTCGCCCCTGGCCGAGATCTCGGAGGTCCTGGCCATCGCGGCCATGCCGCCCAAGGAGTACGAGAAGCTGGAGCGCAAGATCTTCGAGGCGGTCGGGGTCGAGGGAAAGTTCTTCTCCGACGTCGCGGAGGAACTCGGCATGACCCCCACACGGCTCAAGTCGCTGGTCAAGCGATCCCAGAACCTGGAGTACCGTGGCCACCGAGTCGAACGATTCCAGCCGTCGGAATCCGAAGAGTAGGCGGCCGACGCCCCGGGTCTCGGTGCTCCGCCTCGGGCATCGGGCCGGTCGGGACCCTAGGCTGACGACCCACGCGGCTCTGGCCGCCCGGGCCCTGGGAGCCGATCGGATGTACCTTCACCCTCCGGACCCCGATCTCGCGGATCGGATCCGGTCCGTGGCGCGCCGTTGGGGAGGCAACTTTGAGGTCGAGGGGATCGACGACTGGCGCCGTCTCCTCCGGGAGTTTGCCGGGACGGTGGTCCACCTGACGATGTACGGCCTCCCCCTGGAACGAGTCGCGCACCGGATCCGGGACGCCCCCCGGGTCCTCCTGGTGATCGGCGGAGCGAAGGTCCCGTTCGAGCTCTACGAACGGGCCGACTACAACGTCGCCGTGGGCGCGCAGCCCCACAGCGAGGTCGCGGCGCTCGCGCTGACCCTCGACCGGCTCGTCGGGCCCATCCCCGCGCGGCGGTTTGCCGGCGGAACGGTCCGGATCCGGCCCTCCCCCCGGGGCAAACGGGTGGTGGAAAAGGAGGCCTTGCCATGACCGACCCCGAGCCCGCTCCGGTCCCGGCGACGCCCCTTCCGGTCACGGCCCGGGCACCGGGCAAGTGCATCCTCTTTGGAGAACACGGCGTCGTCCGCGGGACGCCCGAGCTTCTCTTCGCCCTCGATCTGGAGACCCAGGTCGTGGTCCAGGCCGCCGAGCACACCCAGCTCAACGGGCACGGCGACGCGGCGACCGCCCCCGGCTACTTCCGCACCGCGCTCGAAGAGATGTGGGCCCTCGGTCGTCCGCTGGCGGTCCGCACGACCTCCCGGGTCCCCCGACGCTCCGGGTTGGGATCCTCGGCGGCGTTCGTTGCGGCCCTGGCGGCCGGTCTCGGCGCGGCCACGGGGGGAATCGATCGACCGACCCTCGCGCGTCGGAGCTTCGGGATCGAGCAGCATGCCCAAGGGATCGGAAGCCCGGGGGACACGACCGCGTCGGTGGCCGGCGGCTACGTCGCGCTCAACGACGCGTCGGGTACGGAGCTGTGGACGCTGGAGGACGGGCAGATCCAGTGGACGGCCCGTCGGATCCCCGACCCCGGCTGGATCTGGGTCGTGGCCTACTCCGGGATCCCGAGAGCCGCGCCGGAGGCAATCCGGTCGGTCCGCGAGCGGCTCGAGCAGCCGGACGGCCCGGAGCTCCTCCGACAGTTTGAGGCGGTCGCCCGAGCGGGGATCCGGGCCCTCCTCCGGGAAGACCGCGAAGAGGTGGGTGCGCGGCTGACCGAAAACCACCGGGTCCTCCGAGAGGTGGGAGTCTCCCACCCGCGGCTCGAAGCCCTCCTGGAGGCGGCCCGGCCGTCGATGATCGGAGGCAAGCTCACCGGGGCCGGCCGCGGCGGATCGATCGTCGCTCTGCCGTTCCCCGGACGCGAACTGGAGCTCGCCCGACGGATCGCCCGAGCGGGCGGTGTGCCGTACATCGTCCGCCCGTCGTCTCGAGGGGCCTCTCTCGTGGCGCCGGAACAGTAACGCCCGGGCCGTCCAGCCCGAAAGGATCCTGGGCGCTCAGGGCCCGCAGGAGAATGACGGGCTCCCTTGCGAGGGATCGCCTCGATGAAGCTCGACTTCGACGGGCGAACCTTGCGCCTGGAGAGGCCTTCATGCGGCTTCGATTCAGCCGAACCAGCCCTCCCGGAACCTCTCTCGGGTGATGTGCGGGTCTCGGGCTCGAACATCGAGCCAACCCACGAACTCGTCGATGGGGTCCGGTACCACTTTTCGCCGCCGCAGCCGTTGAAATAGCGCGCCAGGGAACCCCCCTTGACTCGCCGTGAAATACCCGAGACCACCCCAGCGGAGGATGCCGGAACCGCTCTCGGGTGGGAGGTGCTCGAGCAGCACGCTGTGCCCTCGGCGGCTGACCAACAGGGCCAGCCACGACGTCCAGATCAGCGATTCCGCGCCGTAGCGGTTTCCGGTCGCCACACGGTCCAGATGGAATGATCCCTTCGCCTCTTTGAATAGTAGATTCCCGGACCAGCGGGTTCGGTATAGTTCGGCCACGCCCTCCGCCGACAGAGCATCGACCGGGAGGTTGGTGACGTAGGCGTGGTACATCTGATGCTCTTCGTCCCAGACCGCGACCCGTCGGGCGCGAAGGGTGTCCCCTCGGCGCTTCCCGCGATGCTCGCGCCGCTGGAACGACCGCTTTACCTCGGCATCGCGCACCCCCCGGTGGAGTCGGGAAGCGATCTCCGAACGCCGCTTCCCTTCGAGGTCGATGGCACGACCCTGGTGAGCGAGGTTGGAGCCGATCCGGATCGGGTTAGCGTTGCCCTTGAGACGGGAGAGGAAGTAGCCCCGTTCTCCTCGATACGGGCGAACCCCTGGTGCTTGCAGAAGCCCAGGTCGGTGAGGACGGCCGCGCCCTGGACCCACGGGCCGATCTTCGGCGTGTCGACCTCGGAGGTGGTCTCGGGGAACAGCTCGAGGCGGGCCGGGCCGTTGGCCCGGGCGCTGAACAGGGTCGCCACCTTGACCCCGGCGGTGCGGTTCGACTTTGTGTCCTTCGCGAGTCGGGTCGGCGGGTAGACCTTGGCGAGGGCGGCGAAGAGTCGGATCACGGTGGAATCCTGGATGAGGAGGCCGGTGAAGCGGGCCAGCTTGGGTGTGAGTCGGTTCGCGGGAGTGGCGCGAAGCTGGGTGAGGCCGCAGGCGATACATTGACGGAGGAACTCGACAAGTTCGGGGGGGACCGCTAGTAAAACCCTCCCATGCCGAGGATCGGATCCGGGGCCCGTCGGTTGTCGGCCTCGCGGAGGGCCCCGACGGTCTGCTGGAGCTGAGGACCGGTCTCGACGGCGAGGGTGTAGAGGAAGGCGACGGGATCGAGCTTGCGGTGCCGTCGGAGGAGCCCGACGCCCGGGCGATCGGCTGGACCACTCGGGATGGAAGAGGGCGAGGAACGCCTCGAGGTAGTCGTCGGCCGGGATTTGGGAGCCCCGAGCGACGTTTTCGTACCACCGACGGACCTCGGGAACCTCGAGCCGGCGCCGCTTCTCCACGGTCCCCGGGCGTTCGGCCATTGACGGGGGAGGGCCTACCGCTGCGTAATGGTATTAGCCATAAGTCGAGGTGCTCCCGGCGGGAGTTTCCCTGCCCGACGACCGCCGGGCAGATTTGAACCCGCGTCAGGGGCTCGAGAGGCCCCTATCCTTGACCACTAGACTACGGGAGCGCCGGGGGTCGGTAGCCTACCCCCTCTTTGAGCCTTTCGAGCGGCCGGACGTAAACGGCTAATACCGATCTCCGCGTGGAGAGTACGTGACGCCCCCAGTGAAGGCCAAGAGCGGCCACATCCTTCTGGAGGCGGCCCGATCGTACCGCGACTTGGTCCGGGTCTTTCCCGAGATCCACCAGAAGGTCATGGACCTCAACCGCCCGTTCGCCAAGGAGGGGGAGACCACGCTCCCCGCGGTCCTCCTCGAAGAGAACCTTCGGGACCTCCGGGCCGGGCGGAAACCGGCCGGCCACTGCCGTCCGGATGCCTTTGGGATGCGGCTGGTCTTTCCGATCTTCGAAGAGAGAAGGGTCGAGTTCTACTTTACCAAGCCCTTCCGTTGCCAGGAGGTCGTCCAGATCACGGAGCAGGTCTCGGTCATGCTCCGGCGTCGTGGAATCAAGCACTCCGTTGAATACGACCGGCTGTTCCTCGGACCGGCACGAACGCCTCCGGGATTCCCGGTCCCCTCGACCCCGGGGGTCCTCGGCAGTGGCTGAGACGCGGTTCCCCGTTCAGGTCCGGGAGATCCGCCGCCGACCCATGGCGTCGAGGTACTGGACCTCACCGCCCGGGCTCAGCAGAGCCTTGGTTTCGTCGTCGACGCCGAGTGAGAAAGTCTCGTAGGATTCGAGATCCATCAGTTGGACCTCCGAACCGGACAGCGAGAGCACCTGCGCCTGGCGCTTGCCGATCATCGGAACCTGCACCTTGTGCTTGACGGGAAACACGACGCTCTTCTTGGACTCGTCGAAGAGACCGACCGCATCGATCCGGGCTTTCGCTTCACCGTGCTTTCCCGGTTTGGAGGTCTGGATGCTGAGGATCCGACACGGTTCCTCGTCGATCATCATGTACCGACCTTCCTTCAGCTCTCGGACTTCGAGCGTGGTCCATGCCATAAGTCGCGCCTCGCATCGAGGGCGAGAGGGCGCGATTCATAAGGGTTGCTCCGAACCCGATGCCGTCTCCCCGCCGGACCCGGGGCCTCGTACCCGATCGGGTCGGGTGGACCGCGGGGGGTCCGGATTCCTTCGAGGTCGGACCTTCGATACGGCAGAAGGGACCGTCGGTCGAACAACTGCCTCGTCGTGGTCGGTATCGGGTCCCCTTGCAGGGCGCTCGTCTGTTAAACATATTATTAAATATGTGTAAAACTGTGTTAAACGCGTGCGAACCCCCCAAGCTGAACCCACTGCGAGCCTGTTCCTCGGTGTCCGGCTCACCCCGCTGGAACTGGAAGCGCTGGGACAGCTCCAGCAGCGCCGACACCTCGCGAGCCGCTCCGAAGCGGTTCGCCAGTTGGTGGCGGAGTCGCTGGAGCGCCCACCATCGACGGGTCCCCTGCCGGTCTCGCTGGAGGCCGAACTGGACCAGGTCGTGGAGGACGGGTACGCCGCGGACCGATCGGGTGCCATGGTGCTGGCACTCACCCTCGGGCTAGCGGAGCTCAGCCGGATCCACACGGAGCGACTGCCGGCCCTGCGCCGAGAGGCCCGGGCCGGCCGGGAGCGACGCGAGGTCCGAAAGGGTGCGGATCGGGAGGGCCGCGGCCTCCTCCGCCGGTAGGCCGCAATGGGATGGATCCGAAATGGAAGCGGTGGGAATTGCGTGGAGCGAACGGAGCGGGTTGATCTGCCGACTGTGCCGACAGGACGCGAAGCATAATGAGGTGCTGCACATCTCCTTCTGCCCCGTCCACGGACTGAATTCCCCCCTGGATCAGTTGCCCGGGCGGCGGGAGGCATGGCTACCACGCGGCTCTACACCCGGACGGGCGATCGCGGAGAGACCGGCCTCGCCGGTGGTCATCGGGTAGCGAAGGATTCGCCCCGGATCCGGGCCTACGGTACCCTCGACGAGGTCGGGGCCCTCCTCGGGTGGGTCGAAGCCGAACTCCCCGAGCCCCTGGCGGATCTTCGGGCGGTGGTCCACCGGCTCGAGCACGAGCTCTTCGTGGCCCAATCCGAGCTCGCCCGGGCCCCCCATCTGCCGGTGCCGGAGCATCGGATCGAGGCGCGGCATGTGACCGCCCTCGAAGGGGAAATCGACCGGCTCTCGGATGCCGTGGGCCCCCTCAAGTCGTTTGTCCTCGAGCGGGGCAGCCGGCCCGCCTCCGCCCTGCACATGGCCCGGACGGTCGCTCGCCGCGCCGAGCGGGAGCTCTGGGCCCTCCATCGGATCGAACCGGTGCGTCCCGAGCTGCTGGTGTGGATCAACCGGCTGAGCGACCTGCTGTTCGCCGGGGCCCTCTACGCCAACCACCGGCTCGGGGTCGCCGAAGAACCACCCAACTACTCGGTGTAGAGGCAGAGATGGAGATCGGCGTCATCGGAAAGCCCAACGTCGGAAAGTCGACCTTCTTTGCGGCGCTCACCCTGGTCGATGTCCCCATCGCCCCCTATCCGTTCACGACTCTCGACCCGAACCGAGGGGTGGCGACCGTCCGGGCGCCCTGCCCGCACCGGGCGGAGAGCCCGTGCACGCCCGGCAACGCCCGCTGCGTGGACGGAGTCCGATGGGTGCCGGTCAACCTTGTGGACGTCCCGGGCTTGGTCCCCGGCGCTCATGAAGGACGGGGCCTCGGACACAAGTTCCTGGACGATCTTCGCGCGGCCGATGGTCTCATCCAGGTCGTCGACCTCTCCGGCTCGGCGGCGGACGACGGGACGCTTGCGGCCGCCGGCTCGACCGATCCCGCCCGCGAGGTCGAGTGGCTGGCCGAAGAGTTGGTCGCCTGGATCGACGAGATCCTGGGCCGGAACTTCGACCGGGAGGCCCGATCGGTCGAACTGGAAGGCAAGAAGCTCGAGGAGTTCCTTCAGCGCCGGCTCACGGGGCTTTCGATCTCCCCGTCGGCCATTGCGGCGGCCCGCCGGTCGCTGTCGATCGACCTCGACCACCCGTCGAGGTGGACTCCCGAGGACCGGACCCGACTCGCCCGGGAGCTCCTGCGGGCGGCCAAGCCCCGGATCGTGGCCGCGAACAAATGCGACCGCTCGGACCCCGCCGAACGGGACCGACTCAGGGCCGCCCTGGATCCGCTGCCGGTCGAAGCGATGTGCGCCGAGGCGGAACTCACGCTGCGCCGGGCGAACCGGGCCGGCCTCGTCCGCTACCAACCGGGAGCGGCCCAGTTCGACGTGCCGGATCCTGCCCGCCTCTCGGCTCCCCAGCGGCGGGCGCTCGACGAGATCCGGCATATCCTTTCGACCTGGGGCGGGACCGGGGTCCAGACTGTCCTCGAGGCGACCGTCTTTGGTCGGCTCCACCAGATCGTAATCTACCCGGTGGAGGACGAGAACCATTGGACCGACTCGCGGGGCCGGGTCCTCCCCGATGCCCTGCTGGTCCCGGAGGGCACGACGGCCCGGGCACTCGCCTACCGGGTCCACACCGACCTCGGGGAACACTTCATCCGGGCGATCGACGGCCGGAGCCACCGGGCGCTTGCGGCCGACCACGAGCTCGAGGCCAACTCGGTGGTGCGGATCGTCGCGCGGAAGTGACCCGGGAAGTTTCTCGGGGATGATCCCGCCCTCGATCGATGGCCCGTCGGGCGCGGCTCAGCGGATGCGGGGAGCGGGCCCGGCCGGGGCGCGGGCGACCTCGGGCGGTCGGGGTCGGCCCTCCCGCCATGGCCCCGAGGACGGCCCGATTCCCGGGCCTCGGGGGTCCGACCCGACCCGTCGCGGAGCCGAACGGTCGCCGGGTCGGGCGAGGAAATCGAAAAACAATGCCGAAAAACGTAATCGTTATAATCTCCCTCCGGTAGCGCGCCGCGATGCGGCCGTTTCGCGCGACGTACACCGCCCTGATCACGCCGTTTTCGGAGACCGGGGAGATCGACTGGGTCCGCTACGATACGCTGCTGGACGCCCAGGCGGCGGCCCGGGTCGCCGGGGTGGTCGTCGGGGGCACCACCGGGGAGTCCCCGACGATCTCCCGGGCCGAATTCGACCGACTGGTGCGGCGGACCGCCGACCGGCTTCCCTCGGGGATCGAACTGATCGTGGGGGCCGGCCGCAGCTCGATCGCGGAGGCGCGCGATCTGGTCGACCGGGCGGTCGACCAGGGTGTGGGGTCGATCATGCTCGTCGATCCGGCCTACAACGCGCCGAGCTCGGCGGAGATCCGTCGGGAGTACCTGGGACCCCTCCTCCGTCGCTTTCCCGAAGTGCGGTTCCTAGCCTACGTCGTGCCGGGGCGTACCGGGACCCGGATCCTGCCCGAGGATCTCGCGCTCGCCCACCGCGACGCACCCAACCTGCTGGGCGTCAAGGACGCGACGGGGGAGGACGCGTACGGGATCCGGGCCCGGGCCCTCCTCCCCCCGCCCTTCTCGATCCTCGCGGGGGATGACGGGCGCGCGGTCGACATGGTCCGGGATCCCCGGATCCGGGCCGACGGCGTCGTCTCGGTCGTCGCCAACCTGGCCCCGAACCTGGTGGTCCGGGCCATCCAGAGCTCTCTCGAGGGCCGCCCCGGCGACTCGGCGGGGGAGGTCGAACTCCTCCGCCGCCTGGGGGGCTGGGTGTCGTTCGCGAGCCGGGAGCCGACCCCCTTTGGGCCGGTCGAACTCAAGATCCGCAATCCGGTGCCGATCAAGGCGGCCTTTGCCCTCCTCGGCATTCCGCAGGGCCCGTGCCGACCTCCCCTGGGTCGACTCCCACCGGTCGCGTTCGCGCGGCTCGCCGAGGAGCTTCAGCGGGCCGAAGCGGAGTCTCCCGAGCTTTTCGAGGAGATCCGGTCGGCGTTCGGAGGCTCCCCGTCCGCGACTGCGTGCACGGAACGGGCCCGGGAGGCGTGGGCGTATGCCGAATACTGAACCGAGCGCGAATCGCCCGGCCCCCCGGGTCGTGGTCGCGGGGGCCCGGGGGCGGCTCGGCCGCCGGTTCTGCGAGATCGCGGCCCAGAACCGCTGGCCGATCCAGGGAACTGTCCGGCGGCGAGGAACCACCCCCGGTGGCCGGTCCGGCCCGCCCGCCGTCGCGGCGGAGGGGATCATTCCCTCGGTGGATCCCGACGGGCTCGCGGCGCTGCTCCGAGAGGCGGATCTCTACGTGAGTGCCGTCCCGGGGCCGGTCGAACGGGAGCTTCTTCCCCAGGTCGCCGAGGCGGGAATTCCGGCCGTGGTCGCGGGCACCGGTTTGGAGGCTTCCGATGCGGGCTGGATCGCCCGGATCGCCGATCGGATCCCCTTCGTCTGGGAGCCGAACTTCTCGATCGGCATGAACTGGCTGGCCGGACGTTTCCTCCGGGGGCGCCTCCCCCCGGGCTTCGATCGGGGAATCGTGGAGGTCCATCACCGGGGCAAGGCGGATCGTCCGTCCGGGTCGGCCCGGAGCCTGGCCCACGCCCTGGGTCCGACCGACGGGGATTCGCCCGGGACCCGAAGGCCGGCGGAGCCGCCGGCCGAGGTGGCCAGCCTCCGGATCGAGGGAGTCGCAGGGGTCCACCAGGTGTGGCTCACCGGGGCCGGCGAGATGATCCGGATCGAGCACGTGGTCCTCGACCGCGACGTCTTTGCCCGCGGGATGTTCCTGGCCGCCTCCGCCCTGTGGGAGCAGGCCGATCCGACTCCGGGACGCCGGTCGCTCGCCGATCTGTGGCCCTGGCTCGGGGGGTCGCCATGATCGGCTCCCGGTTCCGGATCCTCAAGTTCGGCGGGAGCACCCTGGGGGCTCCCGAGCGGCTCCGTCAGGCGGCCCAGATGGTCGGCGCGGTCCAATCGACCGTCCGGGCGGTGGTGGCGAGCGCCCCGGGGGCTACCACCGATCGCCTCTGGGAACTGACCCACCCTGAAGGGTCGAGCCGGGACTCGCCCGAAGCCGTCCGGGCCGTGGGGCTCGGCGACGCGGTCGGCGCGGCGCTCCTGGCGGCGGAACTCGTCGCCCAGGGCCTTCCGGCCCGGCTCCTTCTCCCCGGGTCGGAGGAGTGGCCGGTGCTCACGAAGGGCGAGGGCTGGGAGGCCGAGGTCGACCGGGACCGTACCGCCGCCCGGCTCCGGGAGCTCCAGGACCGGCTGGACCCGTTCATCTGGGTGATTCCCGGGTACGTCGGGGTCGACCCCCGGTCGGGGCACTGGGCGGCCCTCGGGCGGGGCGGCAGCGACGTGACCGCGGTGGCCCTCGGCCGTTGTCTTCCCGGCAGCGAGGTCACGCTCGTCAAGGAGGTCCCCGGGGTGCTTTCGGGGGATCCGGAGCGGATGCCCCGGACCACGGTCCTTCCCGAACTGACGGTCCGGGAGATGGCCTGGCTTGCGGAAGGAGGCGCGGGGGTGGTCGCGCCCCGGGCCCTGGGCTACCTGGGGTCCGGGATGACCTTGCGGGTCGTCGGGCTCGGCGCGGACCTGGAGCAACCCGGGGGCACCCGGATCGTCCTGGACCCCGGGGCCGAGTCGGATCCGGCCCTGGATCGGGCTCGGGTGCGACGGGCGGTCGAAGTCGCCCGGAGGGCCGGCTGGAGCTCGGTCGTCACCCTGCCCGACCCGGCCGGACCGGTCCGGCCCTCGGGCGATGCTCCCGCCCTCGGGAGCGACGAGGCGGCGGGCCGGCGCCCGCTCGCCTTCGTGGTGCCCCCCGAAGACCTCGACCGGCTCATCGATCATCTCCAGTCGTCCGGTCGGATCCGGGCCCTCGCCGTCCGGGCGCCCGGGTCCCCGCCTCCGGCCTCCGGCGTTCACGGAGGCCCCCCATGACCCCGACCGGTCTCCCTCCCGGGGAGCCCTCCCGACTCCCCCCGCCGTTCGAGTTCGCGCCGGACGGGATCCGGGTCGACGGGCTGGGGCTCGCCGACCTGGCCGACCGTTTCGGTAGTCCCCTCTACGTCACCTCCGCGCTCCGGATCCGCGACAACGTCCTGCGGTTGCGCTCCGCCCTGACGACCCGCTGGCCCAACTCGAGGATCCTCTATGCGATCAAGGCGAACTCCAATCCGGCGATCCTCAGGATCCTGCGCGAGCTCGGATGCGGCGCCGACTGTTCCTCACCGGCCGAGATGGTCTTCGCCCAGGCCGCCGGCTTTCCCCGCCGGGAGACGCTCTACACCGCCGCGTATCCTTCCGACGCGGAACTGGCCGGGGCGATCGAGGCCGGAGTCGCGGTCAACCTGGACCATCCGGGGCTGTTGCCCCGCCTCCTGCGGGCCGGCCGTCCCCCGCTCCTCTCGTTCCGGCTCAATCCGGGCCGCTCGGCGGCCGGTCCGGAGGGGCTCCGGTTCGCCGGACGGGATTCGAAGTTCGGGAGCTCGCTCGCATCGGTGCGGCAGGGCCTCGAGGCGGCCCATCGGGCCGGGGTCCGGGACTGGGGGATCCACACGATGCCGGGGTCCAACATCCTGGCCCCCGACCACTTTGGCCGGGTCGGCGACTTCCTCGGCCGGGCGATCCGGAGCCTCCAGAGGGTCATGGGGCGGCCCCCGACCTTTGCCGATGCGGGCGGAGGTCTCGGGGTCCCGTACCGGCCGACCGAAACCGAACTCAACCTCGACCTCGCGATCTCGCGGCTCGTCCTCGGGCTCCGTTCGGCCGCGTCCCCGGCCGACGTGCAGTTGTGGATGGAGCCGGGCCGCTACCTGGTCGCCGATTCGACCGTCCTCCTCGGCACGGTCACCGACACGAAACCCGGCCGGCCCGCCTTCGTCGGGACCGATGCCGGGATGCAGACCCTCCTGCGGCCGGCGCTCTATGGGGCCTACCACGCGATCTATCCCGCCGGGCCGGTGCGGCCCGGGACCCGCCGAAGGGTCACGGTGACCGGCCCGATCTGCGAGAACACCGATCTTCTCGGGCGGGACCGGCGTCTTCCGCCGCTCGAAGTCGGCGACCTCCTGGCCGTCGCGACGGCCGGCGCCTACGGGTATTCGATGGCGAGCCCCTACAACAACCGGCCCCGGCCGGCCGAGGTCCTGGTCGACGGCGGGCGGGCCCGGCTGATCCGGCGCCGGGAGACGACCGACGATCTGCTGTGCCAGGTGCCGGAGCGGCCGGACCGGGAGCGGGGATGAGGGGCTCCGGGATCGGGTGGCCGGTGAACCCCGACCTCCGCAGGATCCCCCCGTACCCGTTCGAAGCCCTCGAGCGGAAGGCCCGGGCCGCCGACCGGGGCGGTGTCCGGGTCCTCCGCTTCGCGATCGGCGAGCCGGACCTCCCGCCGCCGCGGGCGCTCCTCCGGGCGTTCCGCTCGTCCGCCGCCCGGGCATCGGACCACCGCTACTCCTCCTCCCAAGGAGATTCGGAACTCCGGGAGGCGATTGCGCGGTTCCTCCGGCTCCGGTTCGGCGTCACCGCCGACCCGGACCAGGAGGTGGCGGTCCTTCTCGGCTCGAAGGAGGGGCTGACGCTGATGCCCCGGCTCCTCGACACGCGCCACCGGCCGGTCGCCCTCCCGGATCCGGGCTACCCGGCCTACGCGTCGGCGGTCGGACTCGCGGGGGCGCGCCCGGCCCGATGGCCGCTCGACGCCGACCGGGGCTACGCGCCGGACTGGGACCGGCTTCCGAAGGGGGCGCGGCTGGTCTACCTGAACTACCCCAACAACCCGACCGGACAGGTCGCCGATCGCCTCCGGCTCCGCGAGGCCGTCGAGGAGGCCCGGGACCGCGGCTTCTGCCTGGCGTACGACAACGCCTACTCGGAGATCAGCTTCGGCGATCGGCCGGCGCCGTCGATCTGGGAGATCCCCGGAGCCCGGGAGGTGGCGGTGGAGTTCCACTCGTTCTCCAAGACCTTCGGGATCCCCGGGTGGCGGCTCGGCTTCGCCCTCGGCCCCCGGCGACTGATTGCGGCCATGGTCCGGTACAAGAGCCAGGTCGACTCCGGCCCGGCGCTGCCGCTCCAAAAGGCGGCGATCGCCGGGCTCGCCCTGTACCGCGGCCCCACCCGGCCCCCCGAGATCGAGCGCCGGGTCGAGGTGTATCGGAAGCGTGCCGTCCAGCTCTGCCGCGGCCTCGGCCGGCTGGGCTATCCGGTGGCGCCGCCGAAGGGCGGGCTCTACGTGTGGCACCGCGCCCGGCTCCGGACCGGCGCCGAGGAGGCGGAGCGCTGGCTCACCCGATTCGGGGTCCTGGTCACGCCCGGCGCGGCGTTCGGCCCGGCCGGCGCGCCGTTCGTGCGCTGGTCGGTGACCCGCCCGGCGCCGGAGATTTCCGACGCGCTGATCCGGCTGGGCGGTCCGCCGATGCGGCCGCGGGTCCGGAGAGGCGGACCAGGGTCGCGGTCCCCTCGACCCCGGGGATCGAGCGGATCTCGTCGAGCGCCCGGTTGAACTCCTCGACCGACTCCCGCTCGATCGCGACGGCGGCGTCGAACTCCCCCGTGGTCTCAAACAGGTCGGAGCCAATCGTGCCGATCCGCCCGAGGACCCGGGGGCCGGCGCCCGGGGCGAGCCGGACGAGGACCAGGCCCTCCGAACCGAGCGGAGCGGTTCGGACGGTGAACTGCCGGATCGTGCCGTCCTCCAGCAGGCGGGAGATCCGGTAGCGGACGGCGCCCTCGGTGAGGCCGATCGCGGCGCCCAGGCGGGCATTGGTGATCCGAGAGTCGGCCCGCAGCCACCGCAGGATCTCCCGGTCGTACCGGTCCACGCCGGGGGGAAGGCGAGGGGGGGATAAACCCGCCGCCGGGCGCCGTCGCGTAGCCTACCGCCCCCCCTGACGGAGCCGGCGCAGCAGCGCCTCCGGGTAGGTGGAGACCGACCGCCGGGCCCGGGGCCGGGTCGCCCCGCTCGCCTGGGCCACACCGAACGCCTCCGCCTGCGTGAGCAGATGCGACGGTTCGTGCGCGTCGCTGTTGACGACCGTCGGGGTCCCGCTCGACTCGGCGATCCTCGCGACCCGGCCGTTGGCCAGGCCGTGGGTCGTGCGGCCGGAGAGTTCGAGAAAGATGCCGTGGGCCCGGGCCCGTTCCGCGTCCTTCCGCTCGAGGAGCCCCGGGTGGGCCAGCAGGTCGATCTCGGGGTTCTGGACCGCCGCCCGATTGGTGCCGGGGGCGACCGGTTCGGCGACCGTCTCCCCGTGGACGAGGACGATGCGGGCTCCGGCACGGCGGGCCCGGCGCACCGCCTCGTCAAGGTGGCGGGGCGCCACGTGGGTGATCTCGACGCCCACCATGACCTCGAGCTCGGGGGTCGAGCAGCGATCCGAGGCGGCCTGGAGTCGGGCCATCGTCGACTCGATGTCCCCGAGCCCGACATGATCGGTGACGGCCAAAAACCGGTGGTCGAGCGCCCGGGCCCGCTGGACCAGTTCGGGGAGGGTCAGCGACCCGTCGCTGATCAGGGTGTGGGTGTGGAAGTCGGCCCGGCGGATCATCGGGATCGCCTCCGATCGAGCTCCTCGCCGACCTCGTCCCATCCGATCCCCCGGGCGCGGAGCAGGACGGCCAGGTGGAAGACCAGATCGGCCGTCTCCGCGACGAGCCGGGACCGGTCTTCGGCGAGCCCGGCGACGGCGACTTCGGTCGCCTCCTCGCCCACCTTCTGGGCCCGGAGGACCGGATCCTTGAGCAGCCGGGCGACATACGATCCTTCGGGGCGGAGACGGTCCCGCTCCTCGATCGTCCGGTCGAGGTCGGCCAGGGCGGCGGCCAGGCTCCGGGGAGGTTCGCCGAAGCAGCTCGTGGCTCCCGTGTGGCAGGCGGGACCGGTGGGGCGGACGCGGGCCAGAAGGGTGTCGTGGTCGCAGTCCCAGCGGAGGGCGAGGAGATCGAGCCGGTGGCCCGAGGTCGCCCCTTTCTCCCAGAGCTCCCGGCGGGACCTCGACCAGAAGTGCATCCGGCCGGTCGCCAGGCTCCGCCGGAGCGCTTCCGCATGGGCCCAGGCGACCATGAGGACGGCCTGGGTCGTCGCGTCCTGGACGACGACCGGGATCAGCGGCTCATCCGGCATGGAGCCCCTCGGGCCGGACCGGGAAGCCCCGGCGCCGGAGTGCGCGCTTGATCTGGGGGATCGTGAGCCGGCGTTCGTGGAGGAGCGAGGCGAGGAGAACCGCCTCCACCCGGCCGTCCCGGGCCAGGTCGAGGATGTGGTCCAGCCGACCGCAGCCGCCGGAGGCGATCAGCGGCGGTGCGGTCGCCTCCCGGACGGCGGCATAGAGCGGCCGGTCGTACCCCTGTCGGGTCCCGTCCTGGTCGATGCTGGTCACCAGGAGCTCCCCGGCCCCCTCCCGGGCGGCTCTCCGGGCCCAGGCGACGGCTCCCCATCGGGTGGCCGCGGTCCCGGCCGACGAGCGGACCATCCAGCCGGCCGGTTCCCTCCGGACATCGATCGCGGCGACGACGCACTGCCGCCCGAACTCCCGGGCGAGCTCCTTCAGGAGGGCCGGGCGCCGCAGCGCGGCGGAGTTGACCGAGAGCTTGTCGGCGCCGGCCCCGAGGAGCCGGCCCGCGGCACCGACCGAGCCGATCCCGCCGCCCACCGTCAGCGGGATGGAGAGCTGGGCCGCCACGGCACGGACCAGGCCGAACGACGGGCCCCGACGCTCCCGCGTCGCCGCGACGTCGAGGAGCACGATCTCGTCGGCGCCTTCCGACTCGTACCGGACCGCCGCCTCGACCGGATCGCCCCGGTCGACGAGGTCCTGGAACCGGACCCCCTTCACCAGCCGGCCGGCCCGGACATCGAGGCAGGGGAGGATCCGAAGCGCGCCGCTCATCGGGCCCGCCCCCACCGCACCCGCCCCTTCGTCGAGATCGGACGCCGGGCCGGCCGCACCGCGTCGGCGAGGGCGACCCCGGTCGCCTTGAACGTGGCCTCCAAGAGATGGTGGGGCTCCCCCGGCCGGACGATCCGCTGGTGGTAGGTGATCCGGGCCTCGGTCGCAAAGGAGCGCAGGAAGTGCTCGGCGAGGGTCGTCGGCGACAGGTCGGCCCGATAGTAGGGCCGGTCGATCAGATCCAGGGCGACCTCCACCAGCGTCTCGTCCATCGGCACGAGGGCACTCGCAAACCGTTGGATCCCCCGCGCCGGGAGGGCGCCGCGGAACGCCCGGCCCAGGGTGATCGCCACATCCTCGGTCCGGTGGTGGGGATCGTCGCCCCGGGCCACGATCCGAAGATCCCAGCCGGCGTACCGGGTCAGGGCGTCCACCGGGTGGGCGACCGACGGCTCGGGCGGCTCCCAGTGGAGCCGGCCGGCGCCGTGGAGCCGCAGTTCGAGATCGACCCGGGTCTCGGCGGTCCGGCGGCTGCGTCGCACCCCGGGCCCGGTCACGGAAGCTCCTCCCCGCCCCGGGTCCACCGCGCCGGGTCCCGGTAGGCCGCGATCCCCACGACGGCCGAGGCATATCCGGCGGCCTGCAGGGTGGCGAGATCGGCCCGGCAGCTCACCCCGCCGGCCGCGATCCACTCCGGCTCGGTCGGACCCTCGGGTACCGGCATGACCGCTCCGACCCCGGCCGCCCGGCCCTCGGCGTCCACATTCGTCACCAGGATCCCGCCGAGCGGCCGGCCGGCCCCGACAGGGCCGGCCGACCCCGAGGAGGGCCCGGCCCGCGCGGTGCGACCGGCGATGAGCGTCTCGCCCCCCTTCCGATCGAGGCCGAGGATCATCCGACCCGGCCAGCGCCGGGCCACGCGTTGGAGCCAGGCCGGATCCTGCACCGCCCTGGTCGAAACGATCACCCGTTCGGCCCCCTGGTCGAAGAGCTCGGCGACCCGGTCCTCCTCCCGGACCCCTCCGCCGACCTGGACCGGGACAAGGCCGCTTTCGAGGATCGTTCGGACCACCCGGTGGTTGTCCCCCCGACCGAGGGCCGCGTCCAGATCGACCAGGTGGATCCGGGCCGCCCCCGCGGCCGCCCAGCTCCGCGCGGTGCGGAGCGGGTCGGCACTGACCCGCCTCGGGGGAAGCCCCGGTTCGGGATCGAGGAAACAGACCTCGCCCCCCCAGAGATCGATCGCCGGGTAGACCCTCATCCCGTACCCTCCGCGGACGCCATCATGTTGGAAAGGAATCGTCGACCGACCGGTCCGCTCAGTTCGGGGTGGAACTGGACCCCGACCGTCGCCCCCCAACGGGCGGCGGCGGCAAACCGCACCCCATCGTGCTCCGCCGAGGCGAGGATGCCCCGGCCCGTCGCGGGCAGCGCATACGAGTGGGCAAAGAACACCCACGGATCGTCGGTCCCGAGCCGGTCGAGGAGCGGATCGGTCCGCCGGACGAGGCGGCTCCAGCCGATGTGGGGGCACCGGGCCGTCCCCAGCGCCCGCACGCGCTGCGGGACGAGCCCCAACCCCCGCCCCGCCCCCTCGTCGCTCCGCTCGGCGAGGGCCTGGAAGCCCGCGCAGATCCCGAGGATCGCCCGGCCGCGGTCGTGTCGGTCGAGGAGCAGCGAGGTGAGGTCCCGAAGGCCCCGGCAGGTCGCGGAGAAGGAGGCCACGCCCGGGATCACCACGAGCGTGGCGGCCCGGAGCGTCGCCCGATCCCGGGTCACCCGGGCCCGGACCCCGATCTGCCGGAACCCCCGCCGGACGCCGAAGAAGTTGCCGGCGCCGGTATCGACGATCGCGACCGAGCTCATGGGCGGTGCTCTCCGAGCTCGGCGAGGAGACGGAGGTTCTGCTCCCGGGTCCCGAGCGTGACCCGGAGGTGCTCCCCCGGGCGGCTCGGGAACGGCGGCAGCCGCCGTACCCGAAGTCCGGCCGCCTCCAGGCGCTCGGCGAGCGGGGCCGCCGACGCCACGGGTCCGAGGAGGAGGAAGTTGGCGGACGAGGGCGCGACCGGCCAGCCCTGCGCGCGGAGCCGGGGGAAGAGCCAGCGCCGCTCGGTCCGGGCCTCCCGGATCCGGTCCCGGCAGTACTCCGGCGCGTCCCAGGCGGCCCGGGCGGCGCGGAGGCTGAAGGTCGAAACGCTGTAGGGTCCTCTCAGCCGCTCGAGCCGGCGAATCAGCGCGGGCCGGCCCAAGGCGTAGCCGACCCGGATCCCCGGCAGCCCGTACGCCTTCGAGAAGGTGCGCAGGATCAGCAGCTGGGGGTAGTCGGCCAAGAGCGGGATCGCGTCGTGGCCGGCGAACTCGGCATACGCTTCGTCGAGCAGCATCGGGCGGTCGGTGCGCTGGAGGAGCCGCTCGAGCGAACCCAACGAGAAGGCGGTGCCGGTCGGGTTGTTGGGGGAGGCGAGGAGGGTCAGGTCCGCCGGGCTCCGGGCCAACTGGTCGACGGGCAGCCGCCGTCGGCAGGGGATCCCCACGAACCGGCCCCCGTGGGCCTCGAGGCACCGGGGATACATCGAAAAGCTGGGTTCGATCCCGACCGCCGAACCACCGTACGGGACTAGGGCGCGGACCGCGAGATCGAGCAGCTCGTCGGATCCGTGGCCGATCCCCACCATCCCGGCCCGCAGCCCGAGCCGGCCGGCGATCGCCCGCTTGAGGGCCCGCTCCTCGGGACCCGGGTACTGGGCGAGGACGTCGGGCGGGCTCGCCCGCCAGGCCGCATCGAGCGCGCCGGTATTGAGCCGGGGCACCGTGTTGAGGTCGAGCCGGACCGTCGGAGACGATCTCATGGGTCCCTCCGGCGCCGTCGCTGACGGGCCTCGATCGCCTCGGCGTGACCGCAGAACCCTTCCGACCGGGCGAGCCGGATCGCCGGGGCGGCCCGCCGGGCCAGGTAGCGGGGACCCAACTCCAGGTAGCTGATCGTCCGGAGGAAGTCCTCGACCCCGAGCGCGCCCCGGGCCCGGGCGGACCCCAGGGTCGGCAGGATGTGGTTGGTCGCCGCTCCGTAGTCGCCCATCGGGACCGGCGTCCGGGGGCCGAGAAAGACGCACCCCGCCGACCGGATCCGCCCGAGGGCCGAGCGGGCCCGCCGGATCCCGAGCGCCAGGTGTTCCGGAGCGATCCGGTTGGCGAGGTCGATCGCCGCCTCCCGGTCGAGACCGGTCACGATCCATCCGTACCGCCGGAGCGTCGCCCGGACCCGGCGCGATTCGGGGTGGCGCCGGAGGCGCCCCTCCACGGCCGACTGGACCTCCTCCGCGGCCCGGTCCCCGATCAGTACCGCGCCGCCCCAGGCGTCCGGGGCGTGTTCCGCCTGGGCGATCAGCTCGGCCGCCACCCAGTCCGAGGGGCAGCTCGTGTCGGCGAGGACGACCACCTCGCTCGGGCCCGCGATCCCGTCGATCGCGGTGCGGCCTTGGCAGATGAGCTTCGCCGCCGTCACGTAGGCGTTGCCGGGGCCGACGATCCGGTCGACGGGGCGGATCGTTTCGGTCCCGTAGGCAAGGGCGGCAATCGCCTGGGCGCCTCCCGCGACCAGGATCTCCGAGACTCCCGCGAGGTCGGCGGCCGCGAGGACGTGGGCCGGGGGGCCGGCCGAACCGGGGGCCGGCGGGGTCGCGACCACGATCTCCCGGACCCCGGCCAGCCGGGCCGGGACCGCCCCCATGAGGACGGTCGAGGGGTACCCGTACGGTCCCCCGGGAACGTAGATCCCGGCCCGGTCGAGGGGCACCGACCGTTGCCCGGCCCGGGAGCCGGACCGATCGAGTCGGATCTCGAAGCCGGAGCGGGCCTGCCGCTCGTGGAACCGGCGGATCTGCTCGTGGGCCCGGCCGAGGGCGTCGAGGAGCGCGGTGTCGATCTGGTGTCGTCCCTGCCGGAGTTGCCGCCGATCCAGCCGGAGCGGTTCGGGCCGCACTCCGCCCAACCGCTCCTGCCAGTCCGCGACCGCCGGATCCCCTCCCTGACGGACCGACTCGACGATCCGGCGCGCGACCCGGGCGGCGTCGTGCATCTTGGGGCGTCGGCCTTCGAGAGCCCGCCCGAGCTCCTCGGGGGGTCGGCCCCGGCCGTCCAGTACGGGGATCATCGAAACACCCGATCGACCGGAAGGACGAGGATCTCCTGCGCTCCGCCCCGCTCGAGCATCTCGACGCACCGGTCCAGCTCTTCGGCCGGCACCGCCGCCGAGAACCCGAGGACTCCGGGTGCATTGGCGAGTGCGACCAGGGAAACCCCGACCCAATTCTCGCGGCCTGCCGTCGGTAGGGCGAGCGGGCCGACCCCGGGCGGCACCCGGGCCGAGACGAACCGGAGGCCGAAGGCCCGGGCGGCAGCGACCAGATCCCGTTCGAGCCGGGCGCCGAACTCGCGGGGCGGGTCGGGGCCGATCAGGACCGCCTGCGAGTCGAACAGCTCCGCCACCGGCCGGAGCCGGTTCTCACGGAGGGTCCGCCCGGTCGCGACCAGATCGACGATGCCGTCCGCCAGACCGGCGGCGGGCGCAGCCTCGACCGCTCCGTGCAGTTCCACCACGGTCGCGGCCAGCCCCCGCTCGCGGAGGAGCCGTCGGGTGAGGCGGGGGTGGGAGGTCGCGAGCCGGATCCCGGCGCGCACCCCTTCGAGGCGGGCGGCCGCGCCCTCGGCGGGGAGAGCCAAGACCAGCCGGCAGTGGCCGAAGGGGAGCGCCGCGAGTTCCCGGACTCGGACCCCCGTTTCGGCCAGGATGTCCCGGCCGGTGATCCCCAGGTCGGCCCACCCCTCGGCCACGAAGCGGGGGATGTCCCAGGCATTCGCCCCCAGCACCTCGAAATCTCCGGCCCGAGCCGGGGTCAGCAACGCGCGGGACGTCTCCGAAGCGCTGGGGCCACCGGTGCGTTCGATCAACCGTGCGGCGTCCGCGGCGATCCTCCCCTTGCTGGGGACCGCGATCCGGCACGGGCGATCGGCGGTTGCCGGAGCGGAGTCCGAGGAGTGAACCTCGGGCAGCTCGGCCCCGGATTTACCGATCGATACAGGTCCCGGCGCAGCCGGTCGGCGGGGTCGGGAGGTGATGGCAATCCCACACTACGCGGTCTGGCTGCATCGCGGCCCGCGGGAGTCTCGGCCCTATTTAATATTGGCTTGGGTGGCGGCCGGCCCGGGGCGCGGGTCGGGTCGGTGGTGGAGGTCCGAGGGGGAGGCCTCTGGACGATGGGCTCGGGAGCTTCGAAGACCGCCCAGAGAAGCCTGCCTCCGGGCCGGCCCTGGTCAGCCAGCGCATTGCGCGAGCGCTCCGGCGGCCCAGCTACGCCCCGGCGACATCCCGGGTCGACAACCCACGTACGGAACGCCGGGTCCGAACCTTTTCTACCCCCCTGGTACAAACCCCCGAGCGGGTCGGGTCACAGGCTTGGATCTGGGCGGGAAGTCTCCGGGTGATCGGTGAGTTGGTCTCGCGCGAGGTACCGGGAGATGGTGTTTCCATTGCGACTGTTTCTATGCAATTTGTTGCCCTGGGGACAGTGCGTATATTTGCTCCTGTGGTGTGGGACTTCCAGTGTCACGAACAGCGAACTTCGTTCCCTGGGGTCCGGGCCCTGTCGGACCGATTCTCCACCCCGAGGAACACGGGTTGACTCGGAATCGGACGTGCCTCATCTGTGGGCATGTCCGATCCAGTCATTACGTGGCGGTCGGCAGCGAGCGGAGACGGCTCCCCTTGGGCCGGGGTTCGTCCATCGCCCCCATGCCATGTCATGTCGTGAAGTGTATGTGCGTCGCCTATATGGGAAGCATGCCGCAAATCCCATGCCCTTCCTGTTCAATCCCCTATGCTACCCGAAAGAGCTTGGAGATTCACTTGACCAAGGCCCATACCGACCTCACTCGAAGGGAACGGTCTTCCCTGCTTTTCCAGGCGTTGAAGGGGTGGATGCAGTGAAACCCGGACTCGCACGGCGCGCCGTCACTGGGACGCCCCGCGCTTGGCTCCTATGGGCGGTCGTTCTCGTCATGGTCGTCTGGGGCCTTTCGCCGGCCGGGGGCCCGGTATCGGCCAGCAGCCCCGGGGGGGCGGTCTCCCCCTCCAGTCCGGCGAACACTATCGGAGCCGCCGAGGGGCCGGCGCCCCATGCGCCGAGTCACGGAACGTCACCTTCCTCCCAACTGCCGGGATCGGATCCGAGCGGGCCGAACGTAATGCCCATGTCCCCTTCCCTCATCAGTCAGCTGCGGTCGAACCTCTCCCGCATTCCACAGCAGGTCAACGGGTCGTACCCGTCGGTTCCCTCGGAACTCGGAGGCACATCGAGCACGCCCCGAACGGTTCCCTCAGGATCTGCTCAATCATCCAACCTCTCGAGCGACTCGAATACCATCAAATATCTCACCGGGACGTTCCAAGGCTACGTGAACGCCTCGGGCGCGGGGGGTTCGGGCCTTTCGGGGGTCTCGATTCAAGCCTACAGCAACGGGGGAGGGGGCACGGGGCCCTGTCCCGAGAACGTCTGTGCGCCCTCGACCTCGAACGCCACCGGCTACTTCTCCGTGACCTGTCCGGTCGGGGTTGACTACATCCTGTTCACGGCGGCCTGGTATGCCCAGAACCTCACCTACCAGACCTGCACCAACAACCAGACGGTCTGGGCCGGGACCACCTACCTGCTGCCGGATGGGATCATCACCGGTACGGTCCAGGCCGACGACGCGGCCCATACGCCGCTCGCGGGCGTCAGCGTGACGGGTTCCACCCGGGACTCGGTGCTCATCTCTACGCCGGAGGTCACCACGGCGGGCAATGGTTCGTTCACCGTGCCGGTGCCTCCCGATGCGGCGAGCATGGTCACCTTCAGCCCCGGGCCCAACTTCGCGGTGAACTTTACCGACGTCTATGCGCTCGCGGGTCAGACGGTGAACATCGGGGTGGTGTACATGGAGCCCCTGGTCGTGGTCAAGGCCCAGTTCTATGACGCCGTCACCGGCGCCGCGATCGACGGGGTCTATAACGACCCCCTTTCCCTGACGGTCTGTTCGTTGCTTTCGGGGGAGTGCGGCAACCAGGGACCCCCGACCACGTCGGGAAACACCGTTCAGGCCCTGGGCCCTCCGGGGTACGACTATGTCCTGGCCGAGGCGCCGGGCTATCTTCTGAACCAGACCGACATCGGTTTCGCGTCCGCCTCACCCGGATCCACCTACTGTGTGCCCAACAACTGCCGGATCAACCTCATTCCGGAAGCCGGGATCATCCTCAAGGTCGGGCTCAATACCCCGACCAGCTACCCCACCGGGCTCTGGTACGCCACGATCAGCTCGTTGGACGGGGTGCAGATGGGGATATCGGTACTGAACCCGTCGACGTACACCTACAATACGACTGTCACAACGACCCTGACGGGCGGATGCGTGGGCCCGGGCTCCACCGTGGCCCTTGCCGCTTTCCCCCTGCGGAACGACATCAAGGTCGTTCCCGACACGACCGGGGTCTGCGGAATTCAGCCGACTTGGCCGATTCCCGGTGACGTCCCGGTCTATGGGAATGAAACGTGGGCCAATGCCACTCCCGATGAACTGACCAACGTCGGGACGGTCAACCTGATCGTTGGGGACTATGTCCTTGGTACGGTGGGGGTTACCGGGAGCGGAGCGACGCTCCCGAAGGACTTCTTCGTGATCGCGGCCTCCCGAGAGTCGTCCACCGTGGCCGTCTACTCCTTTACGAAGGGCCGATCTCCGGATGAATGCGGGGCCGGTACGAATTATCCCTATACCTTCTGCGTCCCTGCCCCACCGGGCCCCGACAGCCTGACCGTGACTGCCCTCGGCTTCCCTTCTAACGGCACCTGGATTTCGGTGCCCTGGAGCGGCTTCAACTCTTCCAACCAGCCGCTGCCGCTCTGGAATGCCACCAACGACCATATCAGCACAATCAACCTGACCGCCATGGCCAACCTGCTCGGGAATGTGACCGTCGTCGGGGGAACCGAGCCGATCCCATTTGCGGCCGTCGAGGTCTGCCCCGCCGCCGTGCATTCCGCCGTCAGTCAGTGCGCCGACGGTGTGGCCAACGCCACCGGTACCTTCAACATCTCTGCCGCCCCCTTGGGCTGGGTGACGATTACGGCCTCGGCCGGCGGCTTCTCCCCCAACAGCATCTGGGCCGACCTGCTACCGGGAAACAACACAGCCGGCCCGATCCCGCTGACCCCCCTGGCCCTTGCCGAGGGCAAGGTGGTGGCACCCAACGGTACCGGCCTGATCGACGTCAGCATCGACTACTGTACCGTGGCCTCGTGGTCCCACGGTGCGGCCTGCAACAACCAGCTCGGATCCGGCCTGACCACTTCGAACGGGATCTACGAGGGCTACCTGCCCGGCGGCTGGCTCCCCGGGGCGACCTTCACCGTCATGGCCCAATCGAGCGGGTACCTGAGCGACTGGACGCTCATCAACACCACCGCGAACGCCACGACGGTGGTCCCCACCCTCGTCCTCCCGCAGATCGGGTCCACCAGCAGCTCCGCGGGAGGTGCTCCGGTCGCCGGGCGCCCCGCCTCGGCGCTCGCCTCCCACCCCTCGCCGCCTTCCAGCCCGACGACCGGGTCGTGGGTCACGGGGCGCGTCGTCGACGCGACGACGGGGGCGGGGATCGTCACCGCAGCCATCCAGGCCTGTACGGCGGCGAACCTTTCCTGCGTGCTCTTCACCCCGGGAACCAACTCCGGCGGGTTCTTCAATGGGAGCGTCGCCAGCGGGACCTACAACCTCACGATCTCCCCGTCCGGGTACTATCCGACGACGATCCTGCTCGCGGCCAATTTGGGGGTTCCGGTGGACCTCGGAGTGATCCCGTTGACCCCGCTGAACTGGGTCTCCGGTCGGGCCTACATCAACCCCTGGGACACGATTCAGGTCGTCAACCCCAGCAGCTTGGCGAATGTTTCGATCCTGATGGGCCCTCCGTCCGAGGCCCAGGTCTGTACGACCGGGTTGACCTTCTGCAGCAACACCGCTCCCGTCGATTCGGCCGGTCTCTTCATGGTGCAGACGATCTCGGGGACCTACCTGACGCTCACGGTGATTCCGACCTTCCTGGGGGGCGCCTCGAGCGGGGCCGGGGGCTTTGTCCGGAACTCGACCTCCTTCAATGCCAGCGCGCCAGAAACGAACGTGACCACGCCGGTCCCCCTGGACATCTTCCTGGCCTACCTGGTCACGACGGTCAACAACGCTTCCTACAATGCGTCCAGTGGAGTCTTCACCCAGCCGGTGATCTGGACCTCCGTCTCCCTCACTTCCCACGCGGGATCCGGACGCAACGGACAAGCCTCGGGGGTGACCAACGGCGCGGGTGAGATTGCCCTCTACCTGGCGGCCGGCGGGGCGGCCGCGCTTACGCTCACGGTGGGGGATTCCCAAATGTACTTCCCGGTCACGCTCCATAACCTCCAGGCCGTCTCCTTGGCGACGCCGAACCTGACCTATACCTTCCCGACCGTGAACCTGACCGCCTTCGGGTGGGCGGTGGCTACCATCGTCAACTCGATCACGGGCCTGCCGGCGCAAGGCGTGGGCCTTTCGTCCTCCTTCACCACCGTGGCCGGCCTGACCGTCTCCACCTCCGGCTCGGCCAACGGCGGAGGCTACGTCAACATCTCCGCACCGGTGGGGCTATCGGTCCGATTCTCGATCGGGGGTACCGGGGATTACAACAACACCACCATGGTGGCGGAGGTCCGGACCGGGCAGACCACCTACCTGAACTCGACCAATGGTACCGGGGACCTCGGGCTCCAGCCGTGGGGCTGGGTCCGGAGTTCGGAGTTGAACTATTCGACCCCGGGGTCGTACATCGGGACGATCGTGGATCCCGTCCACGATGGGGCCGTTGCGGCGGCGTCCGTCAGCGTCCAGAGTTCCGACCCGGCCTACGGGATCACCACGGCACTGGCGGCCAACGGCCTCGGCGAGTTCATGGTCGACGCCCCCGTCGGACCTGCGGACTACCTCCAGGTCTCGGCCGAGGGCTACCTGACCAACACGACGGCGCACTTTGCCGTGCTCCCGGGGCAGATGACCGTCTTCCGCACGATCAACCTCACCGGGGAGGGCGTCCTGGCCGGCCTGGTCATCGGCGAGCCCTCCGGCCTACCGGTCGCGGGCGCGGCCGTCACGGTCTGCCCGGCGAACACGACCTTCTCGCCCGAGTGCGTCACCGTCACCACCAACCTTTCGGGAGTCTACTGGGCGGCCGTTGCGCCCGGCCGGGTCGGAATCACCGTGACGGCCGTCAACTACATCGGCAACTACACGGAGGTCGTCACCGTATCTTCCGATCGCTATCTCATGGCCCCCCCCTACGAGATGCAGGAGTATGGGCTCGTGACCGGAAGTGTCATCGGTCTTCCGATCGGCCTTTCGCTGCCGAACGCCTCGATCAGCCTCTGCTCACCGATCGGGGTGCCGACCGGCCCGTGTTCGTTCCAGTACCACACCACGCCGAACGGCTCCTTCTCTCTCTCGGTCCCGGCGGCGCAGTACGTCGTGGCGGTCTCCTTCCCATTCTACAACTCAACGTACCTGCCGATCTCCCTCCGCCCCGGCGAGGTCCTTTCGCTAGGGTCGCTCTTTGTCCAGGAGTACGGCATCGTGCTGGGGCGGGTCCAGAATGCCGTCACCGGCGCTCCGGTGGCCAATGCCATCGTCTCGGGCTGTCCCGTTCTGCTCTGGATGAGTTGCGATACCCCGGTCCGGACCACGGGCGCCGGCCTCTACCGGCTCTCGGCCTCCAGCGGCCGGGTGGATCTCAGCATCGCGGCCTCAGGCTACCAGACCGGATTCGCCCGGTATTCGATCCAGAGCGGGACGACACGGACCGTCCCGGCGATGTTGCTGATCCCGGTCAGCCAGGAGGTGACGTACTCCATTTCGGGTGTGGTGAGCCGACTCAACGGGACCCAGCGGGTGGCCCTCCCCGGGGCGACCGTAATCTTCAAGGTGGGGAACGCCACCGCCTACTCCACGACGACGAACTTCTTGGGCCACTACCAGGCGCAGGTTCTCCCGGGCACCTATGCGGTCATCTTTGCGCAACCGGGCTTCCTCCCGGTCACCACCCCGTTGACCGTCTCGGGTGCCGTGGCCGGTCTTGACGCCACCTTGGCGCCCTTCCTCTACCTCTTCCAGGGCCAGACGATCGATGGCCTGAGCGGGAGCGTCCTTTCGAACGTCTCCATCATGGAAACCTCGCTGACCGGTCCTTCGGCCACTTCGGGTCCCGGCGGCCAGTTCTCCACTGAACTGCCGAACGGGACCTACGTCTTCGCCGCGACCGCGCCCAACTCGTCGGCGCTGTATGCACCGACCATCTTCCAGATCGTGATTTCCGGCGCTTCGGTCAACCGCACGGTGCGGCTCTTCCCTCCGCTCTCCAGCCTGGGGCTCGACCTGCGCTCGAGCGCCGGCGGGGGCGGACCCTTGACGAACGCTTCGGTCCTGGTCTACGGCACGGCGGTCGATGGGGCGGCGGTATCCTATTCGGGCCGAGCGGATGCGCTCGGGAGCCTCACGCTCTCGGTCTACTACGGGCAGTATACGATCGTCGTGGAGGCCCCCGGATTCTACAGTATCTCTCCCGGCGCCACGGTCGCGGCCCCGACCCTGTCCCTCAATTACACGCTCACTGCGGTACCGTCGCCGGCCGGCTCGAATTCGGGCGCCTGGATCGCGGCGGCGCTTGGCATCTCAGCGGCCGCCGTCGGGATTCTTGGAGTGCTGGTCTGGGGGAGAAAGATATGATGAAGCGAAGGCAATCAGGGACGACAACGACGCGCTGGACCAGTCGGCTCCCGGTGGCGGTGCTGTTGGTGGCCGCACTGGCCATGGTGGTCGGATCGGCGATCGGCCAGGCCAACGGCGTGATCACGGTGGCTCCGCGCTCCGCCTCGACGGTGTCGAGCTTTTCCCCGGCACTGGCCACGGCCAGCGGGGCCCCCATCTCGGGGTTTTCGTCCAGCGCTCCTCAACTCCAGCTGGGGATCACCGCCGCCCCCACCGCCATTTGTGCCCAGCAGTCGCTCGCCTGCCCGGCGGGCGTCGGGGCGGCCCGGGTCACCATGACCGCGTTCGCGGGCCTCGCGAGCCAACTCGTCTATCCGAACGTCCAGGTGGCGTTCGTGATTGAGACTTCGCCCTACGACGGGGTGGCCACCCCGAACACCGCGGAGTTCGGTACGGACGCCTGCGCAGCGGCGCCTTACCACCCCTACTGCGAGGAGTCCAACGGCGTGCCCTTCTTCGTGGCCAACGCCCAATCGATCGCCAATTCGATCCAGGCGGCAAACCCCCATTCCCATGTCTCGTTCGCCCTGGTCGACTATTTTGCCGAGTACGCCGATGCCTGGAATGACGGCGATGGGAGCGAGTACCATGTCGATATCCAGGACTTCGTTCCGGCCCAGTACTTCGGGGCCGAGGTCCGCAGCACGTTCCAACAGTCCGTCCTGGGGGGAGGATATACCTATGAAGACAGTGACGCGGCGGACAATGTGCTCACCTCCTCCTCGATCACCTCGCTCTACGGGACCATCATTGGGAGCGGGCTTTCCTGGTCGAACAACACGCACCATGTGGTCGTCCTCATGACCAGCACGGCCCCCCTCGATCCGAGCTACCCCGAGAACTACTGCGTGTCGATGAGCATGATGTACTTCTACGATGGGGATCCCACGGGGCCGTCCTGCTACGGGGCGACCAGTGAACCGGCGTACGTCTTCCCGGAAGCGACCCAGCCGGCGGGCGAGGGTTGGGTGCAGAGCCAGAACGGGAATCCCCAGGATTCGATCGCCGCCTTGACCCACACGGCGCCGGCCTGCGTCGGATCGGTCGGAGGTGTCTGTACCGTCGACGTGATCGACCTGCCCAACTGTGTGACCGACTACACGTGTCGCTCCTGGCCGACCGGCCGCCCCGGGGGGGGTCCCGGCGGCCCGGCCGTCATCCAGGACGTCAACAACATCCTGCTCGCGGGGTGCGCGATGGCGGCCGCCACGGGCGGATCTTGGAACGGCCCTTCATACTTCACGTGCCCCAACGGCCAGGCGGGCAACCTCCAGTACGTGCCGTTCGGCAACAACGTCGAAACTCCCAACACCGCCAATCCGTACCTCCTGAACGCCTTGCGTCAGATCTCCTTCGGCCCGGTCCGCGCGGTCGATGTGGCGCTCGGCACCTCCCATCCGATTTTCAGCTTCGTTCCCTTCGGGAACATCGCCCTCGACCCCTCCCTGAATGCCACGGCGTCGTGCACGGAGGGCGGGGTCGCGGTCAAGGACTGCCAGACGATCCCGACGATCGTCCACACGAATGGCGTCGAGGCCCTGGCCTGGAACTGGTCCACCAATGCGTCCCGGAACATCCTGCAGGTGGGGGATCTCTGGCAAGCGTCGTTCAACGTGATCGCCACGGGAGCCCCCTATAGCACCGTGCCCGTGGACGCCTGCACGACCCCCACCTGTGAGGCTTCGGGAAGCGGGGCCGTCGCTTCGCGCTTCACCTGGGCGTCGTATCTATCGAGCGACAACACCACCTTCATCGTGCAGTCGTTCCCCCTGGCCCAGGTCACGGTCGAACAGGCGGTCTCTTTGGTCACCGGAACGCCCCCGCCGCCCCCGCCCCCGCCGCCTCCACCCCCGGCGCCCGTTTCGATTTCGCCGCCCCTGACGGTCCCCCAGCAGGTCGGGGTCGGTCAGTCGGTGGTGGTCAGCAACATCACCCTCCAAGGGGTCGCGGCCGGCCTGCTGGCGGCCGGGTTCACCCGGATCGGACTCAAGCATCGGCCGGTGGCCATGAAGGCCGGGGCCATGGCGGGCCTGAAGAAGCCCGATGCATCGAAGGAGTCGCCCGAGAGTTCCCCCGCCTTCGGTCGGATGGAGTAGGCAGTCATGGATTCTGCAATGAAGCCCGCTAGGAGCGCATCGTACAACTATCGAATTCGACACAAGCCGAACTGGATCTTCGGCCTGAGCCTGGGTCTCTTCCTCGTGGTGGGGATGCTCCTGGGCGGGGTTCCCATCCGGGTGGCCGGCCCGGCCGGCTCCGCCGCCAGTACGGCGGTCGGCTCGTCCGGAACCCCGTCGCCGTTCAATCCGCCCTGCCTCACGATTTACACCGGGATCTGCGTCTCGATTGCGAGCCCGGGTGAGCCGCAGGTCGTCCCGATCGCCCCCAGCTTCTTCTCGTCCGTCCAGCCCAATGTGACCACGGCCCTTCCCCTCTATATCAAGTCGGCCACTCCCCTCAATTGGACGAATGCTCCCTACTCGGGGCCGGATTCTCCGGTCGTTCTGAACGTCACGGGGGTCACGTGGAACGGGAACCCGTTTTACTCGCCTTATGACGGGTCGGTCTACCATTCCTCCACCCTCGCCTATTGGCAGGGCCCGTCGTACGTCCCGACCAACCGGACCTACCCGTGGTGGTACCTGGTCAACATCTCGGCCTACTCGCGGACCGGCCAGCTCAACTTCGCCCCCGGCATGACGATGACCTGGTCGATCGGACTGACGTTCAACAACTCCGGGATCTTCTCCCACGCCCAGAGCGGACAGTACAAGTATACCTACTCCGGTGCGTGGCCCTACTCGCCCTATGCCGGTTCCCAGCAGTATGCGGGAACCTCCGCCTTCGGCCAGGATGCGTCGGTGAACGCCACGCCCACGGCGCCCAACTGGAACGATTCGGTCCATCTCTCGATCGGCACCACCCCGTTGGACCAGCGTACGAACGTCTCGATCGGCCAAGGATATGTGAACGTCAACGTGACCGATCCCACGACCGGGGCCCGTCTCGACGCGACCACCCTAGTCATCACGACGCCCAAATCCGGTCAGCTGCATTCCGTCGTTCTCGTGATCCCCGCCGGCCTCGCTCAGGTCGCCGGTTCGAACGTGACCTACCAGGTCTTCCTGAGCGATGCCTACGGCGACTGGATCGTCTCCCCGGTCTTTTCGTACTCCGTCAACGGCAACGGCAGTTTCCTGACGGGCCAGTTCTCGAGCGACCTGTCCATCGTGACCCAGCCGAACATCTCCGCCCCACCGAACCTGGGGAATGTCACGATCCTTCCGCCCGGAACACCGCTGAGTCTGCAGCTCCTCAGCCAGAACCCGGGGAGCGCCATCGCTTCCGCGAAGGCCACCCTGACGATCAGCCTACCCGTCCTGCGGACGACGACGATCGTGGTCATCCCCTTGGTCCGGCGATCGTCGATCGAGTTCAACACGACCTTTCCGCCGCTTCCGGCCGGGGCCTACGTCAACTTCACGGTCGGGGCCTACGATTTCGCCCAAGGCTACGAAGTCTCCCCGGCCTATGAGTACACCACGGCCTCGGTCACGACCCTCCTTCCGTCGATCCCCCAGAACAGCACGTTCTTTTACGTCGCGGTGCACGACGCCGGGAGCGGGGCCTGGGTTTCCGGTGCGAGGGTTTCGATCAGCGCCCTCGGCGGGTACTATTCGGTGAGCACGCGGACCACCTACGGCCTCGCGTATCCGACCTCCGCCCAGGCGTCGATGAGCCCGATCCTGGCGCCGGCCAACGCGAGCTACCTGGTGACCATCAACGACCCGGGCTTCATTCCGGCCGGGGCCGCCGCCCCGCTCGCCGCCAACGTGACGATCGTGGCCACCCACGGGATGGCGGGCGACGGTTCGCTCAAGGTGACCCCCCACTACCTCGTGGTCCAACGAGGCAACCTGCTGATCTTCTGGCTCAACTCCACCGCCCCGTCCCCCGTCGCCTCCCCCTCGGTCAGCAGCGCAGCTCTCTGGGGAAGCATCGGCGGCCTCATCGCGGTCGCGATTCTGATCGTTCCGCTCGTGGGCTGGTACTCGGCGGTGCGAAAGCGCCACCAGGAAGACATGAAGAGGGTCACGCTATGAGGCGTCGGTACAGTTTGGCGGTCGCGCTCGCCATGGTCGGGCTCCTGCTCCTGATGGGCGTGGGGGGCAGTCTTTCCCCCGGCGCATCCTCCTCGGCCGGCACGGCTGCGTTGTCGGCGGCAGAATCTCCGGGCCTCGTCACCTCGGCCGGCCTGCCGCCGCCTTCGCTCGCGTCGGCTCCGGGTCTCCCCTCCACCGCGTCCCACCCTGTCGGCACCTCGGACTCCGCCCCGCCGGTGCCCGGCACGCCGGTCCGCTGCCCGACCCCGCAGAACGCCCCCGACTGGAACTCGGCCTCGTTCTTCAACGATGTGCTGGTGAGCTTCAACGTCCCGGGAGAGGCCAACCTCTCCCAGGGAAACTTCCAGACGGTTCCCTGCACGAACGTTCTCCCGACCTACCTGAACGGATTCTGGATGAACGTGACCACCAACGTTCCGATCCTGGCCGGGATTGTGACGATCTGGGGCATCGCGTGGCCCACCCCCTCCCAGGCGTACCCTCCGCTCCCGGGGTTCAGCTACCAGGGCACTCCCGTGTCGCTTCCGATGTACGTGAACCCGTCGGCGCCGGAGTCGGCCGCCTTTTACTTCAACATCTACAAGTACTTCGTCCCGGGCTCGTCGGTCTGGTTCAACGTCAGCCTACAGTCTCAGTATGCGGCCCCGTCGGTGATCTCCTCGACGAGCGAGTACTCAGAACCGGCCCCCTACCCGGGCATTCCGGCCAACGCTTCCTGGGAGTTCCAGGTGCAGGGACCTTGGTGGTCCACCAACTTCTCGAACGACATCCACATCGTCACGACCCCGTCGGTCACCAGCCCGCCCTACTATCCTCCCAACCCGGTCCAGAGCATGGGGATCATGCTGGAGTCGACGGGGCCGAATGGGCGGCTGGGTCCCGGGATCCCCGAGGCCCTCCTGACGTTCAACCTCACCGGGAACTTTACCGGCACCTATTCGATCTCCTTCTCACCGGTCAACCACACCTTCGAGAATCTCAGCGCCGCGCTGGGTCCGTACCCGGACACGCATGTCACCTTCAATATCTCGGCGTGGATGGTCTGGCGGGGCGGGGAGATCGATCCGATTTTCAGCCCCACCTACAACTTCACTTGGGGTTCGGCCGGGGCGTGGCCCAATCGCAGCCAAGGGTTGGCCGAGAATGCCCAGATCACCGCGAGTCCGAACATCTTTGCGCCGGGGGCTGGCCCCTTGGCGAGCGGGCAGTCGGTCAATATCAGCCTCCATGAGCCGATGCCCAACGTCACGATCTCCCAGGCGGTCGTCCACTTTGCGTACGCCTACCAGGGCGGCGTCGCCCAGGGCAACGTGCCGATGCTGTTTGCCTCGCCGAACACCACCTACTACGTTCTCCCCGGTCTCCCGAGCGGGGCCTCCCTGGAGTTCTCCCTCCTGGCCAAGGACGTCTACGGGGACGCGCTGACGTCCGGCAACACGACCTACTACGTGGTCGGCCCGCCCAGTCCGGCCCCCCCCAATGGGACGGGGCTCGTCTTCGTCCAGGCCGAGGATCTGTCGACCCTCACCTTGGCCACCGGCTTCACCTTCACCCTCTCGAACCGCAGCTGGTCGGAGACCACCGTCGCGAGCCCCGTCGGGGTCGGTAGCCTGTCGGGGCCCTCCGGTACGGGGTATCTCTTCCTCTTCCCCGGAAGCTACACCTTGTCGGTCACGCTGGACGGCCATCGGATTTCGGTTCCGTTGACCCTCGACTCAGGTGGGGTGGTCTCGGTCGTGATCCCGTACGCCACGGGCACGTTCTCCGCCACGTCCACGACGTACCTGCCGATCCTATCGGTCGGAATCGTGCTCGGGCTCGTGGCCCTGGCCCTGATCACTATCCCACTGTTCCGGATGTATCGAAGCCGACGCGCCCAGGTTGAGGCCGAACAGAAGAGGATTACCCTATGACGGACGAAGAGAAAAGCACCATGGATGAACAGCGAGCCGCCCCCGACGCAACGAACTTCGAGAGCCTCGCTCCGGAACCCCTTGCGGATCCGTTGGCGATCGCCGTTGAGACCGTGCCACCCGCCATCTCCCCCGAGGCGTCGGCGCCCCCACCGGTGGAGGAGCCGCCCCCTGAAGGGGGCCGACGGCGCAAAGGCTACCGGACGATGCTCACCTTTTTGATCGTCGGGCTGGTCGTGGCGGGGACCGGGGCCGGCCTGGCCGTGACCTGGTACCCGTACGTCGTCCACGCCCAGAACGCGGAAAACTTCCTGGCGAGCTCCGGCGCCGTCCTCTCGACCAATCAGGGGGTTCAGTACGTCTCCCTGACCAGTTCCTCCGTCTCGGCCGGTCAGACGGTCGTCATCCTCGACACCGTCCAGTCGGTCACCTACAACGCCAGTACCGATACGACGCATCTGTCGTTCGCCTCGGTCAATAGTCTCTCGGGAGGGGCCCGGGCCCAACAGACCCTCATCGCCAATGCGCTCTTCGGCACGCTCAAGGGCGATGTCAACTTCATCAGTCCGGGCGCGCAGGCGGTCCTCACCTTCACGGTGGTGACGGTCCACCTCCCCGGCGGACCGTACGGGACCCAGACCTACACGACCTTGGATGCCGCGGCTGACGCCACGTACACCGCGATCTCCCAGGGGCTCTCGGGTGCCGCCGCGGTCGCGATTGCTCCCCAATACATCCAATCCTACCCCGCGCTGCAGTATGACGGCCTGTTCTACTTCCTCATCGCGGTCGGCGCCGCCCTGATGGTCATCGGTTATCTCTACGCACCGCAAATCGAGCGCTGGCTCAAGGGCCAGACCAAGGAGCCGAACCACCTGCCGGTGCTGTTCCTCGGCTTCCTCGGCCTCCTCGGGGGCACTTTCGTGCCGTTCTACCCGTGGCCGTTCGTGCTGCTGATTGCGGGCGTGGTCATGATCGTGGCGTGGCGATTCCCCCAGCTCTCGCTGCTGCTCCTCGTGCTCCTGATGGCTCCGGCGGTCGGCTACCAGTCGGCCGCGTTGGGACTCGTCTTCCTGTTCGCGGCGATTCCGATCCTGTTCGCCTCCCTGATCGACTGGAGGTTCGGGGCCGGCGCGTTCCTGACCCTGCTCCTCGCGCCCTTCGGGCTCTCGTTCGTGGCGCCGATCTTCTTTGGGGTCGTCTTTTCGCTGTACCTCGGACTTGCCGTGGCGATCGCCGGCGGGCTGTTCGTGTCGCTGTTCGTGACGCTCGGCAACTTCCCGGTCCTCGGGTATCTCGCGGGACCGGGGGCCAACACGTCGATCAGCCTCGTCTCGGGCCATGCCGGGCCGCTGCTGCCAACCATCCCCCTGCCGTACTTCTTCACCTCGAACGCCCTCGGAAATGCCTACGCGGCGCTGCTGAGCCCCAACCTCTCCCAGTTCGCGGGCAGCGGCAACGGGATCGGATACATCGCGGTCCCGATCGCCGAGGTCGCCGTCTGGTGCCTCGCCGTCTGGATCGTCACCTGGCTCACCCGGGACCGCGAGCAGCAGACGACCCGGGGCGTGCTCAGGAACTCGACCGTTTCGGGCGCCCTCCTCGCGGGCGCGTCGATCGGGGGCCTGACCGTCTTCGGCTACGAGAACTGGACCACGGCCGTCGTGATCCTCTTCATTCCGGCAACGATCGCCGTCGTGCTGGGGTCGCTCCTCATCCGGGATGCGTTCGAAGGCTTCTTCACCTCCCGGATTGGCGGCACCGCCGTCGGAACCCGGGTCGCCGAGATGAAGGGTCTCCAGAAGGTGACCTTCGAGATGGTCGGCGGGCTCCACGACGTCAAGGCCGACGTGAAGGAGTCAATGATCATCCCGCTCATGCGCAAGGACGTCACCTCCCAGTTCGGTCTCGAGCCCCCGAAGGGGATCCTCCTCTTCGGGCCGCCCGGCTGCGGCAAGACCATGACCATGAAGGCCCTCGCCTCCGAACTCGGGGTCGAGATGATCTCGGTCAAGTGCTCGGATGTGATGTCCAAGTGGTACGGTGAGAGCGAAGGGAAGATCGCCGAGTTGCTCCGGACCGCCCGCGAGCGGGCGCCGTGCATCGTCTTCATGGATGAGATCGACGCGATCGCCAAGCGCCGGGACATGTACTCGGCCGACGATGTCACGCCCCGGCTGCTCTCGATCCTGCTCTCGGAGATGGACGGGCTCGACAAGTCGTCGGGCGTCATCATCGTCGGATCGACGAACAAGCCGGACATGATCGACCCGGCCCTGATGCGGCCGGGCCGCCTCGACAAGATCATCTACGTGCCGCCCCCGGACTTCGAGGAGCGCAAGGAGATCGTGGCCGTCCATCTTTCGGGCCGCCCGGTCGCCAAGAATCTCGATCTCGACGAGATCGCCCGGAAGACCGAACGGTTCTCCGGCGCCGACCTCGCGAACCTGGTCCGGGAGGCCGCCACCATCGCCGTCCGACGCATGATGGTCAGCGGGCAGGTAACCCCGATCCGCCAGGAGGACTTCCTCGAGGTCCTGCCCCGGATGAAGCCGTCGATCTCGATGCGCGTCATCGCCGAGTACGAGACGATGAAGCTCGACTACGAGCGGAAGATGCACCAGACCCACCGGACGGAACGCCGGGTGCTGGTCCGCTGGGACGACGTCGGCGGTCTCGAGAATGTCAAGGGGGCGATCCGCGAATACGTCGAGCTCCCGTTGACGCGCCCCGAACTCATGGAAAGCTACCGCATCAAGTCGGGCCGGGGCATCCTGCTCTTCGGTCCCCCCGGGTGCGGAAAGACCCATGTGATGCGGGCGGCGGCCAACGAGCTGAACGTCCCGATGCAGATCGTCAACGGCCCCGAACTGGTCAGCGCGCTGGCCGGCCAGAGCGAGGCGGCGATCCGGGAGGTCCTGTACCGGGCGAGGGAGAACGCGCCATCGATCATCTTCTTCGACGAAATTGACGCCATCGCGAGCAAGGATTCGATGCGCACGCCCGAAGTCTCCCGGGCGGTCAGCCAGTTCCTGACCGAGATGGACGGGATCCGGCCGAAGGACAAGGTGATCATCGTCGCGACCACCAACCGTCCCCAGACGCTGGATCCGGCCCTGCTCCGGCCCGGTCGGTTCGACAAGATCTTCTATGTGCCGCCCCCCGATTCGACGGCGCGCCGCGACATCTTCCGGATCCACCTCGCGGGGGTTCCGGTCGACGGCGATGTCGACTACACCCTCCTCGCCGAACGCACTCCCGGCTTTTCGGGAGCCGACATCGCGGCGGTCGTGGACGAGGCGAAGCTGATCGCGCTCCGCTCCCAGCTCTCCACCGAGATCGAGAAGGGCTTCGGCCCGATTCGGCCCTCGCCCGACACTCCACCTCCGGCGCCGGGAACCGAGGTGGCGCCTCAGGTGGTCGGCGTCCGGATGACCGACCTGGTGGAGGCCATCGGGAAGACCAAGTCGTCCGTGACCGTCGAGACCCTGACGTGGGCCGAGGAGTTCATCAAGACCTACGGAACCCGCGGATAGAGGGACGCTCGAGGACGAACGGTGCCCGGAGGAAGAGCTCGTGAGCAGCGTCGTGGGGGCCGGGAACCCGCCGTTTCCGGCCCGGGTGCCCGCCTCCACCTGGCTGGTGGTCGGCCTCCTGGGCATCCTCCTCTTCGGGGCCGGCATCTGGCAGCCGGCCTGGGCCGGGGTCTGGGCCGGCCCGTACGTGGAGGTCGCGATCGCCGCCGTCGGGGGATCCCTCCTGGTCGTCGGATTCACGTACTACAGCCGGTCCCGCCCTTCGCACCGGCGAGTCCGTCTGGAAGATCTGGCCGATGGGAAGACCGTCACGGTGCTCGACTTCCGGCCGGCCGGTGCGTCCCGGCGGACGGAACGACGGGCGCCGGCGGAACCGCCGCCCGCCCCTGAATCTGAGGTACGGCCATGAGATTCGATCGAGCCGGAGCCGCCGCCGCCCTCCTGGCGGTTGTGGTGCTCGTCGTCGTGGGCACCGCGCCGCTGCCGCTACCCAGCGCAGCGTCCCCTGCGCCCTCCACACCGACCCCGTCGGCCCCGGGGGTCATCGGCGTCGGGGCCGGCCCCCGAGCCTCGCCGCACGCCCCGCCGATATCGAGCTGCCCCGTGGGCTACCCGGCGTACGGGCCCCTGTCCGGCCACGGCATCTGGCCGCTGGACCCGAACTTCTACTCCCAGGGACCGTGTCCGCTGATCCAGCAGGATGAGGTCCATGCCTCCCTCTACTCCGCCTCGCCGGGTTCGGGCGAACGCTGGACCGTCCCTTGGACGCTCCCGTCCGGGGGCCCGGTGCAGGTGGAGAACCTCTCCAGCGGGTTCTACGTGGGGATGGTGGTGAGCGGGGACAACCTCTCCCAGTGGAACCAGTCGTACCTGGAGGTCGTGGCCGACCCGCAAATCAGCGCCCTCGGCAACTTCAGCTACGCCGTGTCGCTCGCCGTCCTTTCCTTCGCGAACGCCTCGACCTTCTCGGGGGGCGGGTGCCCGTCCTCGTCGCTCAACCTCACTTGGAACAACTCCTATTTCTGCGAGTGGGACGACCTCTTGGGCGGCAACCCGATCACGCTCATTCCCTCGGCCGTTCCCGGCGCCACCTACAACCTCACGATGGCGGGGACCGTCGGCAGCACGGAGGGGATGGACCTCTGGCTCAACGGGAGCGTCGGAACCTCGCAGTCGGCGTTCGACCAGCTCAACTCCACCACCACGAACACCGTCGCATTCGAGCCGGCCTACTCGGCCTCCTGCGACAGCTCCTGCAACCTCCAATGGGCGCTCCCGTATGGGTTGGGCTACGGGCTGAATGTATGCCCCCAAGGGAATGCGGTGTACCCGCAGTGCAACACCTACAACGGCACCGCCTGGGCGGGGTCGTACCCGATCGGCTTCGGGATCCCCCTCTTCTGGAACGGCACCGCCTACGCGGGCAACTACCGCTACGTGGCCCCGCTCTCCGCCTCGGGCGTCTGTGATGGGAATCCGCCCGGTTCGGTCATCGTCGCGAACTGCTACGACTTCACCACCTACGGGGGCACCGGCTTCTACCCGTACAACTCCCTCAACTCGACCGGCCTGAACCTGGGAGGTTCCTACGGCTGGACGCTGGACAGCTTCGGGGGCGCGACGTTCCAGTACGCCGCGACGGCGGTCGCCCATGATCTGACCCCGTTCGGTTTCCACCGGTTGACCGACTCGAGCCGAGCCGGCTTCCTGGGCCCCGGGCTCCCGCTCAACCTCTCGGCCGAGATCGTCGATCTCGGGTCGGTCCGTTCGGTTTCGGTCGCCTGGTCGCTCGCCGGTGGCGCGTGGACCAGCTCGCCCCTTAAGCTCGATTCGGCCTCGGGGACCGTCTCCGACTGGAACGGGACCATCCCGGCCGGGGCCAACGGAAAGCTGAGCTTCTACGTGAACGGCACCAACGCGGCCGGGGCGACGATCTCGAGCGGGCTCGAGAGCGTCGTGCGCGGGCCGATCCCCACCTTCCAGATCCAGATGGGAACGCTCCCGATCCCCTGCGGCCAGGTCGACCTGAACGGGACCCTGTACGCGAACGGGACGGTGGCTTCCCTTCCCCCGGGTCAGTACCCGCTCAGTGCGACCGGCTGCTACCCCTACCGGTTCTCTCAGTGGCAGGGCACCGGGTCGGTCGCCTTCAGTTCGACGATCTCGTCGGCGACCAACCTCACCGTGACCGGGAACGGATCGGTGAGCGCGGCGTTCCAGTTCGTGCGCCCGACCGACCATGTGCTGATCCTGGTCACCCCCGCCAGCTGCGGGCTCGTGAGCGTGAACGGGACCCTCGCCAGCAACGGGACCACGCTGGAACTGCTCTACCAGTTCACCTACTCCCTCAGCCAGAGCCTCTCCTGCAATTCAGACGCGTTCGCGGGCTGGTCCCTGACGGGCAACCTCTCGGTGCTCGGGTCGGCCCTGACCGTCAACGGCAACGGAACCTTGACGGCCCACTACCTGGCGTCCGCCTCCACCTACAGCCTCGCTTTTTCGACCACGCCGACGACCTGCGGAGGGATCGGCCTCGGAGGGGCCGGCTACGTGAGCGGGCAGAGCATCGCGGTGGCGTCGGGAAACTACACGCTGACCCCCTTGCCGTGCGCCAACTGGGGGTTCTCCAACTTCACGGTCTCCGGCAGCCTGACGGTGGCCGGCAGCAATCTGACGGTCGCCGGCCCCGGCACGATCGTCGAGAACAACTACGAACTCACCGAGATCCACATCCTGACCGTACCGTCCGGGTGCGGCGGGGTCGTCCTGGGGAACGTGACCTACCGCGGCGGGGCCACGGTCGTCAGCACCAACGGGTCGGCGTACACGATCAGCGGGTTTTCCTGTCCGGGCCATTACCTGGAGGCCCTGACCGCCCAGGGCAACCTTTCGCTCCAGGGGACCCTCCTGACGGTCAACGGTTCCGGGACGATCACCGTCGCCTCCCAGGCCGGATCCCCCTCGGTGTTCGTCGGATTCCTCACCGATCCCGCCAACTGCGGGGCGATCAACTTCGACGGGGCGACCTACACCGACGGCGGGTACGTGAGCCTCCCGCCGGGCACCGCGGTCTCGATCGCGGCCGTGCCCTGCCTCAACTATGGGTTCATTGGCTGGGGACTCTCGGGAGGGGTCCAGGTCTCGGGCTCCACACTGTGGGCCAACAGTTCGGGATCCGTCACCGCGCAGTTCGGACCGGTCGTCTCGCTCTTCATCAACTTCGAACCGGCCCAGTGCGGGGTCCTCGAGATCGCCGGTCAGGGCTATGTCAACGGGAGCACGGCCAGCCTGATCGCCGGCCCCAGCTACCCGATCCAGCCGACCGCCTGTCCGCACTACCGGGTCGTTTCCTTTGAGACCTCCTCCGGGGCCAACATCACCCAGGGTTCGCTCTCGTTGGCGAGTTCGGCGACCCTGGTGGTCGTCTTTGGCCCGATCGCCTACCCGATCACGCTCCTGGTGGCCGGGCCGGGCTGCGGAACCGTGGGCCTGGGCCCCAACACCTACTCGGCGGGCGGCACCGTCCGGTTCGTCGCCGGCAACTACTCCGTCTCGGCCCGGCCGTGCTCGACGAGCCTCTTCGCCGGATGGAATGCGACCGGCAATCTGAGCATCTCCGGTCCCACACTCACCGTCAACGGCAGCGGGCAGCTGGTCGCGACGTTCCTGCCGGTCCCCCCGCAGGTTTCGATCTCCGGGCCGGGCGCGGGCTATCCCGGGCAATCGGTGGTGCTGGTCGCCCAGGTGGCGGTCCCCCAACCGGGCGCCTACCAGTACATCTGGAATTTCGGAGACGGCAGCAGCAACATCACGACGACCGGGAGCACCACCCATGTCTATGGGTCCCCCGGGACCTACACGGTCCACCTCGAGGTCATCGATCCCTATCACCATCGGGCCAACGCGACCACCACGATCGTGGTCGTCGCCGGAGGGGGCCCCGCCCTCGCCCAGTCTCTCCCGGGCCTGATCGCGATCGGCATCGCGGCGCTGGTCGTGGCGGGAGTCTTCTTGGGGACCGCCTGGTATCGCTCCCGCCGGCCGCCGAAAACCCGGGCGTGAGCTTCCCGCGCCGCGCGGAAATCCGAGCGACTCAAGTGCGGAGGTATTTAAGGACAGATGGCTCTCGCCCCGGGTCCTATGTCGGAAATCGCGAGGTCAACCCCGGGCGCCGCCGTCCTTCGTCCCCGTAGACCGGTCATCATTGGGCTTGTGGCCGTCGTGAGCCTCCTCATGGTGCTCTCGGGCGCCGGGATCGTGGGCGTCAGCTCCCCGACTTCGGGCGCGGCCGGTGCCGGATCGACCTCGGTCGCCGCCTCGGCGCCGTCGCTCCCGGCCGCCCTACCGGCCCCGACCCCGCCGGCGCTTCCCGCGCCTTCCGCCTCGAACGCTCCGCTTGCTCTCCCTTCGGTCCACCTTCCCGAGGTCACCTCGACCGGGCCCCACCCCCAGTCGTGGGGGGGTCCCCTGCCGCCCGGGGCGGAAGCGCTGACCTCGGTGGCCCCCTCGGCCTCCGTGCTCAGCCCCTCGGGCGCGGGGCTCCCCGCGCCGGACTCTTGGGGCGGGGGGTCGAACGGGTCGAACTCAATCAAGTACTGCAACGGCATCTGGCCGAGCATCTCGGGCCAGGGTGGCTACTACGCCAACTGCTACGGGCACGATGAGCCCGGGGCCGACTTCTATTCCCCGCTGGTGGGCAGCGGAGGCAACGTGACCTGGAACGTGACGCTCCCGATCGACCGGTCGCTGACCCACAACCAGTCCGACCTCTACAGCGCGATCTGGTTCGGCATGACCCTCGTGGACCCGTACGCTTGGATGGGAGTCTGCTTCCTCGAGCTTCAGTTCTACCCCGACTCGAGCTGGACGGTCCCGGGGCCGGGCAACCCCAACTCCACCGTTCCTGGGATGTGGGTCGGGGAGGCGGTCGCCTGGCAGATCCAGTCGTCGACCGGTGTCGAGGACCCCTGCTTCATAAGCCCGCTCTTCGCGAACGGCACCGCCGGGTCCGACTACTTCAACATGAGCCAGGGCAACCGGATCGAGATCCAGATGAGCGGATGGGCCGGGAGTCCCTACGGGGAGAACCTGACCATCCAGGATCTCTCGAACGGGAACCGGAGCTTCCTCAACCTCTACAACCGCACGGGTCAGTACAGCAACATGTACAACCAGAATAACCGGTACATCCTCGGGCACAAGAACTACCCGCTCGACCCGGCGTACCTCACCAACAGCTACGAGAACGCCCTGGCCTGGACCCCCGGCGGCGAGTACCCCAACAGCTTTGCCTTCGAGGTCGGCCACTCGGGGAATCCCTCGTACCCCAACAACAACAGCTACAACGGCTGCAGCGGCGGGCCTCCCCCCTCGACGCCCGCGAACCCCGCGGTCCCGTGCCCCAGCTACGATCCGGGGTCGTGGATGAACGATACGGCCTCCCCGTGGCAGATCTCGGTGCCGACGTACTTCAATGCCACCGCCCGGATGACCCCGGCCCAGGTCGGGTACACCCAGGATATCGGCGGGCTCGGCTACCTCAACGGAACGGCGACCTCGAGCTATACGGCCTGCACCAACCGGTCGAGCACCCCGTGGTGCACCTATCCGTACTATACGTTCTCCTGTTCGGAGAACGCCTTCAACTTCGGGGCCACGAACTATCCTGCCACCTCGGTCGACTTCGGCATGGACTCGGAGTACTCCTCCACCGTGCAGAAGAACGCGGCCGGGCTCGGGTTCTATCCGCCCCAGAACTTCTCGGTGCCCAACTGCGGTCGCTCCTCCGACACCCTCACGATCGGTTCCGGGGGCGGTGTGGGGAGCGCCTACTTCCTCTCTCAGTCGGTCGGCACCGGAGCGACCTACGCCAACCTCACCCCGGGCGAGTACGCCCTCTCGGCGATCCCGGCCAGCGGATACCTCTTCTCCTCCTGGACCACCTCGGGCTCGGTTTCGGTCCTCGATCCCTACAGCCCGTATACCTCGCTCGACGTCCAGGGAAGCGGCCAGGTGACGCCGAACTTCGCGGCGGTCGTCACCCCGACGCAGGTCACCATGGTCGACCATCAGCCGGGAGGCGGCAAGATCGAGGTCGTCGCCGGCCAGCTCTTCGGGACCGGGACCGGAACCGTGTACGGGAACGGCAGCCTGGCCAGCCTCTCGCCGGGAGTCTATTCGATCCTGGCCCTGCCGACGGCCGGCTACAACTTCACCGGCTGGGCGCTCAACAGTTCCCGGTTCGCCACGGTCGCGGCCCCCGATCTCCCCTATACGCTGCTGACGATCGATGCCTCGGGGAGCTCGGCCCTCAAGGTCCAACTGAGCGCCACCTTTGCCTCCACCTCCCTGAAGGGGTATCTGCTGATCGAAGTCTACCAGGGGCAGGGGCAGATCCGGCTGACCACCCTCGGGAGCACCTTCACCACCGGCTACGAGACCTTCTACACCGGGGTCGGAAACTATACGGTGATCGAACAGCCGGCCTCCGGCTGGTCCTTTGCGGGCTGGGGGTCGACGTCGGGGATCCGGATGATCACCTTCGGCTCGACCACCAACTTCGTTCTCGAGGGCACCCAGTTCTATGGGATCGTCGCCGCGTTCTTCTCCCCGTCGGTCAAGATCGTCGACTCGCCCGCGGCCGGGGGTCAGGTCGCGCTCGCGAGCCAGGGCGATCTCCCCCTGCCGTCAGGCGTGAGCTACCTGATGGCGCCCGGGACCTACACCTTGGCGGCCGCCCCCAATTCGACGTACGTCTTCAGTTCCTGGTCGGTCAGCAGCCGGTCGGCCCTCTGGGCGACCGCCCCGGACCGGGCCGTCACGGCCCTGGTCGTGAACCAGTCCGGCACGGTGACGGCCAACTTCGCGTCGATGACCGGAACCGGGCTTGAACTCTGGCTGAACGACACCGCCGCCGCCGGGGGCCGGATCCTGTTCAACTACCAGTTCTACTCCAACGGGCAATCGAACAGTTCGGTCGGCGCCGGCGTGTATACCGCCTTCCCGATCCCGAACGTGGGCTATCTCTTCGCCGGCTGGTCGGCACGGGGCGGCATCACGGTGAACGGCAACCTGGCCACGATCGCCTCGGGAAGCGGGACCGGTTCCCTGACCGCGCTCTTCGTCACCCGACCGGTGGTGGTCGGGATGGTGGGGTACGGCACCCTCGCCCTCCACGGGGCCACGGTGGGCACCGGCACCTCGACCCCCCTGGATCTCGGCAACTACAGCATTTCGGTCACCCTGCCGACGAACACCACGTTCCTCGGATGGGTCGCTTTGGGCGACCTGTCGGTGGTGAGCCCGAGCTCGACGAGCTCCCAGGTCGATGTGGCCGGCCCGGGCACCCTCCTGGCCCTGGAGCGCGGAATTCCGCTCGCCGCCGGATCGGTGTCGGTCAACACGACCGGTCCGCTTTCGGTCGGGACCAACGTCACGCTGAGGGTCAACGCCTCCGGCTCGGGGCCGCTCAGCGTCGCGTGGTCGGGGCTTCCGGGGTGCGTCGGGACCTCGGGTCCGAGCTTCGTCTGCGCCCCCACGGCCGCCGGGAACTTCAGCGTCACGGCGTATGTGACCGACGCGTTCACCGACGGCGCCTTTGCCGTCTCCCGGCCGGTCCAGGTGGTGACCCCGTTCGAGATGGTCACCTACACGGTCAGCCCGAATACGGTGGACGTGGGTTCGAACCTTTCGGTCCAGGTCGTCGTTTCCGGGGGCACGACCCCCTACAGCTACCAGTACAGCGGGGTTCCGGGCTGTACGGCGATCGCGACGGCCGTGGCGACGTGCATTCCGACCTCGCCGGGCGCGTACAACCTCACGGTGACCGCCCGCTCGGCCAACGGCCTGAGCCTCACGCAGAGCCTCCCGGTCCAGGTCAACCCGGCGTTGAGGCTGCTGGCCTTCTCGGCCTCCCCGGCGGCCCTGACGCTGGGGGGTTCGCTCCACCTGGCCGCCCAGCTTTCGGCCGGGACTGTGCCCTACCGGTACGAGTACCTGAACCTCCCGACCGGCTGCCACAGCGTCGATGCCGCCACTTTGGCGTGCGTCCCGGGGGTGGCCGGCATCTACACCATCGGCCTGCTCGCAAGCGACGCGGGGGGCGGATCGGCGAATGGGTCGTTGGTCATCCACGTGAATCCGGCTCCGGCCATCGCCAGTTTCCTCGCCCTGCCGGATTCGGTGAGCGTCGGATCGCCGATCGCGCTGACCGTCAATGTGAACGGAGGCACGCTTCCGTTCACGTACGCCTACACCGGCCTGCCCGCCGGTTGCGCGAGCCAGAACACCTCCAACCTGAACTGTACCCCGCAAGCGCCCGGCACGTACGTGGTCCGTGTGACCGTCACCGATGCCGACGGGGTCACGGCCACCAGCATCGTCGCCTTCTCGGTCGCCGCGGCGGCCTCGAGCGGCTTCTCGTTCGCCGGCTCCACCCTGCTCATCCTGGTCGGGGTGATCGTCGCGCTGGTCGTGGCCCTCGCCGTGATCCTGCTCGTGCGGCGCCGTCCCCCCCCGCCCCGCCCGAACTCCCCTGCACCTCCTCCGCCGGCCTCCCCTTCCGGAACCCCTCCGGTCGGGAGCCCTCCGGGTCCGGGGAGGTAGCGACCCTTTTCCGGCCCGGGGCCGAGGCCGTCTGAGCGCCCAGGGCCGGAGGCGAGGGGACGATGCTCCGAGGCCGGACCGCCGATCAGGTCTACCGATACGTCCTGCGGCATCCGAGCCTGCGCCGTGGGCTGGAGGAGGGGATCGTCAGCGCCTCCGCGCTCGCCCAGTGGATCGGCGCGGCGCAGCTGGGACCCAGTTCGCGCGAAGCGCTTTCGGTCGGGATCCGACGGGCGGAGCGCCGACTGAAGGAGGAGCGCCGGGCCGCCATCCGAGAGGTCCCGCTCCGCGATGCCCGACCCATCCTGTACCCGGAGTACGCCCTCGCCCAGTTCCGCGACGACCCGTCGACCTGGAGCGTCCTGGACCGCCAGGCGGCGGCCGTGGAGGCGGCCCTGAACTCGCCCCGGGCCTTCATGGCGATCCAGCAGGGGGCTCCGAACCTGCTGATCCTGGCCCCCGCTCGCCGCCTCGCGCCGATCCTGGCTGCGGTGCCGGCCGAACTGCGGCAGGGGCTTTGGCCGGAACTCAGCGTGGCCGGCATCGACCTCGAATCGGTGGCGCCCGAGACCCCCGGGGTCATCTCGACCCTGGATGATCTTCTTGCACGGGCCGGTCTCATCCCGCGGTTGATGGTCGGGTCGGGACGCGAGTTCCGCTGGGTCGGTCGGGCCGAATCTGCCCGGGGAATTGAAGGGGCGATCCGTCACGGCTTCGCCGACGTGCCGGAAGGAGCTAAAGTCGCCGCACGGTACCGGCGATCGAAGGGCATGGCGACCAAGGAGCGGGCGGACGGAGTCCCGAGCGCGGCCGAGGTCGCCCGCGACTACATCGAACGGCACCCGAGCGTCGCCGACTGCCTCGCCTACCGGGTCGTGAACGTCACGCTCCTCGCCCGGCGGATCTCCGAGGAGACCCGGGATCCCCGGGTCGATGCGCTGGAGATGGCGATCCGTCGGTATCCGCTCCCGAAGGCTCCGTCGGAGACGCTGGAATACCGGCTGCTGGAGGTCGTCGGAGCGAGCCGCGTCGAGGTCCGGACCCGGGTCGCCCTGGTGACCATCCCTCCCTCGACCGAGCTCATGAGGACGATCCTCTCGCGGGAGGCGACGGAAGCCCGCAGCCAGCGGCGTCTCTTCCAGGTCCTCCAGGGTCCTTCCCAGGTCACGATCCTCTGTGAATCGGAGTACGTCGCCCAGCTTCGGACCCTGGCCCAGAGCCGGCGGGAGGTCCCGGTGGTCTGGGACGGGCTGACCGCGATCACGGTCGAGAGTCCCCGGGAGGTCTACGAGACGCCCGGCGTCGTCGCCTACCTGGCCGGTACCCTCTCCCGCCAGCGGATCAACTGCGTCGAACTGATGAGCCTCAACACCGAGTCGACCTTTGTCGTCCAGCAGGCCGATGCGCCCCGGGCCTTCGAGGCGCTCTCGGAGCTGGTCTTCGATCTCAAAGGACCCGTCCTGGCGGCGGAGCGGGTCGCTCCGCGCCGCCCCGCCCGCCGGGCGGCGGGCTTCCAGTGATCACCCGGGATTGCGGCCGGGCCGTGGCGGCTCCGGGATCGGCGACCCCGGAAGCAAAAAATAGCCGGCGGCGCGTACCGGTAGGTGTGGGCGCACTGCTGAATCCGCGCCGTGCCGGAACCCGCTTCGCCGAGGGGCGGCGTCGCGCTTCGATTCTCCTCGTGACGGTCGTCCTGCTCGCGTCGGGCCTCGCGGGCCTCCCCGGGATCCCCGGGTCCCGTCCCGAAGGCCTCCGTTCCGGGCCCTCGACGTGGGCCGGCCTCTCGGACCCGGATCATGGAGCTGGAGCCGATGCCCCGGCCCGCCCGGCGGCCCCGCCCTCGGGGGCTGCGCCCGGTCCAGCGTATCGGGTTGCCCAGACGCTGGTGCTCCCCAACGACTCGCTTCGCTCCGGCGAATTTGACGCCTCGAACGGCCTCAACCCCGAGGCCCTGGTGTACGATTCGGGACGGGGCGAACTCTTCGTGGCCAACACCATGTCGAACTCCGTCAGTGTGGTCAACGGCACGACCGGCCGGATCGTCGGAACGGTGGCCGTCGGGCCCGAACCGGCATCGCTCGCCTACGACGCCTCCCGGGGGACCATCTACGTGGCCAACGGGAGTTATGCCTCGGTCTCCACCGGCCAGAGTTCGATCTGGGCGATCAACGACACGACCTATCAGGGCGCCGCGATCCCGACCGGGGCCGAGCCCAATGCGGTGGCGTACGATCCCACCAACGAGGAGGTCTTCGTGGCCAACTCGGGCGCCAACACGGTCACCGTCATCAACGCCACCACCGATACCCCTACGGCCAACGTGTCGGTCCCGTCGACGGCGTGGGGGATCGCCTACGACCCGTGGCTCAACGAGGTCATCGTCGTCCTCACCGCGATCAACAGCGTCTCTCTCATCGATGCGGGCAACCTCACGCTCCGGACCACCCAGGTGGTCGGGACCTCACCGTACGTCGCGACCGCCGCCGGCCCGAGCGGGGAGGTGGTGGTCGCGAACGAGGGTTCGAACAACGTGACCCTCCTCAACGGGAGTTCGGGTAAGGTCGTCGCCTCCGTCGCCGTGGGGTCGCTCCCCGACGCGGTCCAGTACGACCCGGCGACCGGGACGGTCTTTGTGGCGAACGGCAACTCCAACAACCTGACCCTGCTCAACGTCTCTCGCCGCTCGGTGGTCGCCTCGGTCCCCGTGGGCGCGGGGCCCGATGCGCTCGCCCTCGGGGGATCCGGACCGACCCTCTACGTGGCCGAGGGCTCCGGCAATGCCATCACCTTCGTCAACGCCTCCACCGGGGCGGTCGGACCGAGCTACCTCCTCGGCCTCCAGCCGGTCGGCGCGACCCTCGACCCGCTCCAGAACGAGCTCTTCATCGGGGACAGCGGCTCGGACCTGGTTTCGGTCGTCAACCTGACCGGGCCCTCGATCGTCCAGAACATCTCGGTCCCCGACACTCCGTCGGCCGGGGCGTTCGATCCGAGCCTCGACGAGCTCGCGATCGCCGAATCGAACGGAAGCGATCTCGCGGTGATCTCCGGCGGCAACTCCACCCTCGTCGGCCAGATCCCGGTCGGGTCGGACCCCGATGCGGTCGCGTATGCCTCCGACCCGGGCGACTGGATCGTGGCGGACGCCGGCTCGGGGACCGTCTCGATCGTCAACGCGTCCGACGGCGCGTCGGTGGCGAACCTTACGGTCGGCACCTACCCCGACTCGATCGCCCTGGTCCCCGGCCGGCCCCTCGCGATCGTCGCGAACGGCTACTCCGACAATCTGAGCCTCATCAATCTCACGACCCTGCGGGTCGTGAAGACCCTACCGGGCGGGCTGTATCCGGCCGGGGTGGTCTTCGATGGCGAGACCGGCCAGATCGTCGTCGCCGATGCGCTCTCGGGCGAATTGGAGGCCGAGAACCTGACGGGGGGGAACCTCACGGCGGCGAGCGTGGGGGCGGCTCCCGTCTCGGTGGCGGTCGATGCCTCGACCGGCGTCTGGGCCACGGTCGACCAGGACTCCGACCGACTCGCGTTCGTCTCCGCGGTCAACGGCACGGTCGAGGAGCATCTGGGCGTCGGCTCCGACCCGACCCAGGCGCTCGTCGATCCCGAGACCGGGACGATCTACGTGGTCAACCTGGGCGCCGCCTCGCTGACGGTCGTCGTCCCCCAGCTCTACGCGGTGACGGCCGGGGAGTTCGGGCTCCCGGGCGGGACGCTCTGGAGCGTCTCGATCGCCGGGGGCCCGACGTTCGACTCGACCGAGCCTACGATGACGTGGAACGCCACCAACGGGAGCTACGCCTACACGGTCGCTTCGCCGTACCCCGATCGGATCGACCCGTTGCCCGGCGCCTTCGTCGTCCAGGGGTCGGCCGCCGACCTATCGTTCCTCTTCCGGCAGCCCTTCAACGTCTCGGTGACTGAAACCGGGACCCCCATCGGATCGGCGTGGTGGCTGAATCTTTCGGACGGGCAGAGCTTCGAGGCCCACCAGGGCTCCCTCACCTTCGAGGAGGTCAACGGAAGCTACCGCTTCGTTGCGACGAGCTCCGTCCCGGACCGGGCTCCGGTCACCGGTTGGCTCAACCTCTCCGGCGCGGCCCTCGCCCTCGCCCTCGAGTTCCGGCAGCAGTACCCGGTCACCTTCGTTGCCAGCGGGACCGTGCCGGGGGCATCCTGGAGCCTCAACCTCTCGAACGGAGTCGATCTGACCAGCGGGGGGCCGTCGCTGAGCGTCGCGCTGGTGAACGGCACGTACGGGTACCGGGCGTCGGCCCCGGCGCAGGGGCGGCTTCCGGTCGACGGCAACCTCACGGTCGCGGGGGTCCCTCTCGCCCTCTCGATCCGGTTCGTGCCGTTTCAGAGCCCGGTCACCTTCGAGGAGGACGGGCTCCCTGCCGGCATCGGCTGGTCGGTCCACTTCGAGAACGGGACGACCCTGACCGGCACCGGCCCCACGATCTCGTTCGCCGAGCCCAACGGGAGCTATACCTACACGATCTCGGCGACCGACCCCTCGTACGGGGCCCCGGGGGGGAGCTACCGGGTCGACGGGCGCCCGGTCATCGAACCGGTGGAGTTCAGCCTTCCGACGTATGCCGTGCGGTTCGTCCCGTCGGGCCTCCCGGCCGGCACCGCCTGGTGGATCTCCATGCCGGGGGTGAACCGTTCGACATCCGGGGGCGGGCCGCTCACCTTCTCCCTGCCGAACGGGAGCTACCCGCTCTCCGCCGGTTCGGTCAATGGATCGTATCGCGCCCTGCCCAGCCTCGGGGTGGTCGATGGCCAGGCCCGAACCATCTCGATCCCCTTCGCGCCCGTCACCTACGCCGTCTCCTGGGCCACCCCGGGACTCCCCAACGGGACCGGTTGGTCCCTGAGCCTGGGCGGGCGCAGCTTCACCGTGACCACGCCGTACCTCGAGCTCGAGCTCATGAACGGCAGCTACCCCTACCGGATCCGGGCGGCGGGCGGCTTCACTCCGGTGCACCGTTCGGGACTGCTCGTGGTCTCGGGACACGCCGAGTCGGTCGCGGATCGCTTCCTCGCCCCGCTCCCGACCACCGGCCCGTCGGTCGGGCTTCTCGCCGTCGGGGGGATCGGAGTCCTGCTCGCGGCGGGGGCGGTCGTGGCGGTGCTCATCTACCGGAGGCGCAGGAGCCGCGGCACCGACCGGATCGTCTGGGAACCTCCCCAGCGCGGAGCCTGATCCGATTTGCCGGCCGGTGGCCGGGTCTAGCGGTATATAAGCTGTGACTCCTATGCGACTTCGTGGCTCTGCGGAGATTCCATCCGGACTGGGTCGGACGGAGTGCCCTTGGGATTTGGATTGTAGTGGCCGTCGCCCTCCTGATGGTCGTGGGAGGAACGGGGCTGATTCCCCTGGCGGGATCGAGCGGCAGTTCCTCGGGGCCGGCCAACGCCCACGCCGTTCCCTCGGCGCCGGCATCATCGGGACCGCGCACTTCGGGGGGGACTCTGCCCACCGCGTTCGACAACGGTACCTTCTACGGTGTGAATGGCTCGGTCAACCCGGTCTTGGCGGGCCACCAGGACTGCGGAAGTGTCGGGAATTTTTCGTATAACTTTGGCTACCTCGTGGAGAATTTCACCTACCGTTCCTGCTCGGCGGGCGCCCAGAACCCGACCCTGCTGAACCTGGCGAACGGGAATGTGGGCCTCGGTTACTCGGTCCTGAGCAACTCGACGACCAGCACCTGCCCGGGCGCGAAGAACCATACCCTCAACAGTGTCGCATTCCGTGTCTCGAGCAACGACGGGACGAACTTCAGCGCTCCGGTGACGATCGCCAACGCGACGTGCAGCTACCTGCAGTCGATCGAGCCCGACTTCGCGATGGGTCCCCACGGCAACATCGACGGAGTCTTCGTCGAGGAGAACCAGAACAACTTCTCCTACTGGAACCTCTCGGTGAACTACATGAACCGGAGCGCCGACGCGCTCGGCTTCACGGTCTCGACGGACAACGGCACCAGCTTCCAGCCGGTCCGGACGATCCTGAACGGGTCGAACATCGCGCGGCCTCAGATCGCCACCTTCGGTCAGTCGATCTACGTCCTCTACTACGGGATCAACAACTCGACGACCAACCCCCTGCCTGCTTCTCCGTTGTCTATCGGTTACTATAACCTCCCACCGACCTATCCGGTCACGCTGAAACTGATCTATTCATCGAACGGTGGATCGACCTGGAGCACGCCGATCACGATGCCCGGCCTCAACAAGGCCTACAACTACAGCGTCTCCTCCGCCTCGATGGCGGTCAATGCCACCGGTGCGCTCGGCGTCGTCTACGCGACCAACCTGAGCTGCGCCGAGTTTGTCTACTACTCCTTCAGCGGCTCGACCTACTGCAATGCCTACGGCTACCAGCTGGTCAGCACCACCTCCACGACCAACGGGTCCTCTTGGACGCCGCTCTCGGTGATCGCCGGGCCCACCGAAGCCGGCGAGGTGCTCTGCGGCCAGTACACTACGGGAATCGAAATCTACTTCGACTGCTACGGGAGTCCCTTCCAGTGGGGGCCGTACGTCTCCTTCCAGTGGGGATCGACCAACCCCTCGGCCATGTATGTGGCCTGGAGCGGAGCCTACATCTACGACTCGAACGGGACGATCTTCGTCCCCATCCACCGCGAAGGATCCAACGAGACCGGCGCGAACGCGACCACCAGCATCTACTATTATGGCGCGGCGGGGATCTTTTCGGGCGTTTCGACCGATGCGGGCGGGGCCTGGAACACGACCGCGGTGGTGGCACCGACCCCCTTGGGAGGCATGGGTGATTACTATGTCAGCCCCTCACTGGTCGAGGGCAACGGGCAGTTCTATCTCACCTACGGTGTCCAGAACAACACCTACTGCTACGGCCAGGGCTGCTCGCCGATCAGCTACGCCTACTCCTACTGGGCGACCACCAGCACCAACAACCTCGCTTGGGGATCTCCCACACTGGTGACGTATTCACCTGGGGCAAACTTCTATGGTATGGAAGGATCCTGGGCCGGTTACAACTCGGCCACGATCGTCGATTCGAACCACCTGCCGGTGTCGGCGTTCGGATTGCCCCAACCCTACGACTTCAGCTATTACTATTCGTACAAGATCGTTGGCGGGGTGTACTACTACAACTTCTTCTATAATTATACCGGCAATGACAACCTGACGGTGGCTCACCTCTGGGATGGAATTACCCATGTGGTCACCTACCAGGAGACCGGACTGCCCACCAACCAGACCTGGTCGTTCAGCCTCTCCGGGAACGTCTTTAAGACCAACCTGACCTCGGTAACGATCCTGAACTTCCCGAACAACTCGGCCGTCCTCTACATTTCCCCGCCGATCGACGTCGGGTTCTGGTCGCAAATGATTGCCGTTTCCCCCGTCTCGGGGTTCTACGCCTACGTCACGAACACTACGGTCAACGTGACCTTCAAGTCATTCTTTGGCATCGAATTCTACTTCAACCCACCGACAATCCAGAATGCGGACCTGTACCTCACGGTCGGGAGCAGCTACTACTATTACTATCACTATCAGTTTGGTTCGTACAGTTACAATTACACCTATCCCGCCTTCCCCTGGTACTTCGAGAACGGCACCAACCTCTCCCTCGGCCCCAGCTCCATTGGTTCCAGCTATCCGGTCTCCCTCTTTACCGGCACCGGGGTGGGTTCCGCCAACACGACCGGAGCCAGCGCCACCGTCCACACCGACGGTCCGATCCATGAGACGATCTGGTTCGGGGCGTTCGGGATCTACAACGTCACCTTTGTCCCGAAGGGACTGGCCAACGGCTTGGGCTACTCGTTCGTCCTGGACGGGCACTCCTACTCCGGTACCTCTCCTGGAAACGTGACGGTCAGTGGAGTCTACACCGGGTCCTACTCCATCTCCGGGATTCAGGCCAACTCGTCGACCGCCGGCTGGGAGTACTTCGGCCAGGCCTCGACGGGTGGGCTGATCAACATTCCGGCCTCACCGATCGTCGACCTGAATTTCTCGTATGCCTATGTCGATGTGGCCGCGCCGCTCGCCACGGTCAGCTTCCACGCCCAACAGCTCCGGACCGGCGACTCCTGGCAGATCGGCTTCAACGGTTCGATTGCGAGCTCGGCGAATCCATGGATCAACGTGACCACCCATCCCGGCGTTTTCCAGGTGGCCGGATATCCGGTCGATGCTTCGGCCAACGACACGGTCGCCTATGCCCCGCTCTCGTTCGGCCCGACCCTGTCGGTCACGGGTAGCCAGACCTTCAACATTACCTTCGCGCTCTCCTACCACGTGATCGCCTCGGGCGCGTTCGGGGGATCCGTGAGCGGACCCGCGAGTGCCTGGGTGGCTCCCGGGACCACACTCCACTACACCGCTACCGCGCATCCCAACTACGCCTTCTCGGGCTGGCAGGGGAGCGGCATCGGTTCGTATACGGGGATCAACGCCAGCATGAATGTGACCGTCGGGGGGCCGATCACCGAGACCGCCGGGTTCAGTGCGCTGCCGGCGAATCGGTTCAACCTCACCTTTACGGAGACCGGAATCCCGAACGGGACCTACTGGACAGTCCAGGTTGGATCCACCGGTTACTCCTCGGACTCCTCCACACTCGTCGTTCCCAACCTCTACTCCTGTTCGGCCGGCACCTCCGGGCAGTACGCCCTGAGCGTTCCGGATGCCTACCTCAACTCCAGCCTGAGTTCGGGAACCCGGTGGGTGCCTGGGACGGTCCCGTCCACGACCTGCACTTCGGGGTTCACTGTGATCAACATCAAGTTCACGACTCAATACCTGGTCAATCTGGTGGCCGGGAACGGGGGCACGGCCACCCTGACGATCAACGGTGTGACGTCCAGCCAGCCGACCTGGGTCAACGCCCTGGCCAGCGTCAGCCTCCAGGCCACTCCCGCCTCCGGCTACGATTTCAGCGGCTGGATCGGGTCGGGGATCGGCAGCTTCACTGGCCCGAACCAGTTGGCCACGATCTTCCCTGGATCGCCGGTCAGTGAGGTCGCCACCTTCTCGCAGATCGTGATCCCGCCTCCCCCGAGGTATGTGGTCGGGCTCCACGATGTCTCGCCGCTCCTTCCCGGGACAAGCTGGTCGATTACCTGGGAGGGAATCCGGTACACGTCTACGACCCCATGGATCAACGTGACCAATCTCCTTTCGGGCACCTACTCGCTGACGGTTTCCCCGACCTACTCTCCTGACGGGTCGACCCAGTACGTCCCCGTAGTGCCCCAGAAGTCGGTGTCCGTATCATCGAACAGTTCCATCGCGATCTCGTTTGCTACCCAGTACAAGGTCCTGATCGAGTCGACTCCCGGCGGGGTCGTCACCTCGCCTTCGAGTGCAGACTCGTTTGTCACCGCCGGCACCTCGCTTCTGCTCAACGCCACTCCGGCAAAGGGGTACCTTTTCGTCGGGTGGGTCGGGACCGGCGGTTCCGCCTACACGGGGACCTCTCCCAACTGGACGCTGACGGTAAACTCCCCGATGACGGAGGTCGCGACCTTCGCCCAGGTCCCTCCGCCGGCCAGTTCGAGCGGATTCATCGCCGCGGTCGGATCCCCGACCGGGATTGCGGGACTCTCCGTGGTGGGCCTCGTCGTCGGCCTCGTGGTGGGTCTGCTGATCTTCCGCCGCCGCCGAAACCCTCCCGCCTCCACCGGGGTCCCGAACCGACCCCCTACCCCTCCGGCCGGAGGTAAATCATGAGCATGCCGCACTTCTTCAGGACGCCCCTTCAGATGAAACGAGCCGTTCCGCGTTGGGCCGTTGTTGCCTTGCTGGCCCTGGTCGTGGTCTCGATGGCGGTCAGCACGGTCCAACTCTCCAGCCCGACAGCGCCTTCGACCCCGCAGCTCCATGGGAAGGCGTCGAGCGGGAACGCCACCCGCCCGATCGCTGCCGTTGCCCCCGGTGCCGCAGTTCCCGGGCCGGCCGCATCGCCGGTTGTCACGGCCCCCGCCCCCGGCGGCCCCACTGCAAATGTCGGATCGGCGCCCTCGGCCGGACGCGGCGTCTTCCTGACGGGGCACCAGATCGCGAACCCCTCGCCGGCCAACCAGACCTGCAATAACGTCTATCTGTACTACTCCGGGGTCTGTGTCAACAATACCAACTCGCCGGTGTTGGTCCACACCTCGACCGGGTACTATGCGGTCGCCTACACCGCAATGACCAACCAGAGCGGATGCGCCGCGACCCGGGCCTACACGACGAGCGAGATCGGCATCTCCGTCTCCAAGGGTAACGCCTCCAACTGGTCGACCCCCACCTATCTGGCCGATTCGAGCTGCTCGAACGCGACCCACACCAACGACTACCCGAGCGCGTGGTCTCCTACCATGGTTGCCTTGCCGAACGGCACGTTGGCACTCGCCTACATCGAGTACAACTGGTCGGTCGGAAACTACACCGTCCCGGGCTGCTACGACGTTTTCCCTGAAATGTACAGCCTTCAGTGCCTGACCTTTGACCGCCTGGTCTTCACCGAGAGCTTCAACAACGGGGCCAATTGGACGACCCCGCAGATCATCAACCAATCGGCCTCGAACCTGAACCGAAATTATTCCGGCATGCAGGATCCGCAGGCTCCGAACCTGGCGGTCTTCGGCGACACGCTCTACCTGGCGTGGGAGAACCTGACCAATCCCGCTTACTATTACGTCTCCGCCCAGATCCATATGGTCGTCTCCACCGATGGCGGAAGCAGCTGGGGTTCGATGATCAATCTGCCGGTCCAGCGCGGAAGCTACTACGGCACACTGACCAGCGGAGCGACAGCAGCCAATATGCTGGTGAGCCCATCGGGGGAGCTCTTCATGGCCTACATCACGAACTACACCGTGGTGAGCAACTACTGCCAGGGGGCCAACTGCGGCTCGACCTTCACCGTGACCGTCATGCTCGCCCGCTCGACCAACAATGGCAGCTCTTTCAACTACTCCAAGGTCCAGGTCGTGCCGGCCGGCAACAGTATCGGCTACTGGTACCCGCTCGTGATGACGGCCCCCAAGCTGGCCTACTCCACATCGAACAACGAACTCTATGCGGTCTATAGCGGGGGCCTGTTTGGGAAGTACTGTTACTACTACGCCAATCCTCCTTACTGCTATAACGACGAGACCCCCAACAGCATCTGGATCGACAGTTCTACGAACAACGGGTCGAGCTGGGGCACGGCGCGCCTCGTCTATCCGAGCGTGTCGGTCGCGGACTTTTCGATCGAATCCGCGGTTTACAACCCGTCGATCGCTGTTTCCCCGAGCGGCGAAGTCTACGTTCAGGCTTCCTACCTGAACTATACCCGATGCTACACGCTCTTCGGCTACTCCGGTTACTGCGGCGCCACCACCCAGTTGTTCGGCTATTCGACCAATAACGCCTCGAGCTTCTCCGGCCCGTACGTGGTTTCTCCGGCGACGGCCCGGCTTTCGGGCGACTCCTGGGACGGTTACCAGTCCAGCATGGTGATGGTCAATTCGACCCCGACCCTTGCCTGGAGCCAGGTCTCCTGCCCGGTCTGGAACGTGACCGGGGGCTGTTTCTGGCCCTACCTCTATGGCAATACCCACATCGAGATCTCTCAGCTCTTTACCGGGATCGGATCGACCCTGAACTTCCAGGAGTTTCACCTTCCGTCAGGGCAAAACTGGTCGGTCAACGTCCTCGGGAATGAGCGCCAGGGGGCTGCGGGCGTCAACCTCGCGGTGAGCGGGGTGCCGGTCAACTACTCGTACCCCTTCACCACGCCCTGGGTCAACGTGAGCTACGGGGTCGCCTACGTGCCCACGCCGCATCCCAGCTCGCCGGTCCTCGTCGCGTCATCCGCCCCGACGAACGTTTCGGTCGACTTCAACGAGTCCTTCCAGGTCATTGTCTCGACGGTTCCCCCGGCCTCCCCCTACCAGGCCAGCCTGGTCGCGTGTGGCCCCTACACCTACAACGCCTACTGCGCAAATCAGGCGGTCACCCCGACTCCCGGGGTGAGTTGGTATCTGTCTAACTCGACCCTGGCCTACTCGGTGACGGCGCTCTCCACGTCGATGGCCACCTGTTATGGCTGCTTCAACCTTTCCTTCCAGTCCTGGACGGGGACGGGGAATGGAAGCTTCACGACGACCAGCCCGAACGGGACCGCGACCGTGCATGGGCCGATCAACGAAACGGCCAACTTCAAGCTCCTGAACATCTGCGATTATGGCGTCTGTACCGCCATCAACTACACCTACAATTTCACGGAGACCGGGCTCCCCAACGGTACCCTCTGGGGGCTGACGGTCAATGGGACCAACTCGTTCACCAACCTGACCTACCTGGACTATAGCGGGAGTGTCGGGCCGGTGAACTTCACGGCGTGGTCGGTCTACTACAACCAGACCGAGGTCTACGTTCCCTACCCCAGCGTCCAGTCTCCCCTCTCCGTCCTGACCAGTAGTTTCGTGACGATTCAGTATCGCCTGGAACCGATCGCCGGAAGTTCCGTCAACGTCACCTACGAAGAGCGTGGGCTTCCGCAGGGGACCCAGTGGTCGTTCGGATTCGGAGGCACCGCCGCCTCGAACTTCGGAGGGACCAGTGGAGGCTCGACCCAGCTCACGATGTTGACCGGCAGCTACACCCTCAACGCGAGCACGGTCTACACCCAAACCGGCGTCGCCTACTATCCGTCCTCCATCGCCGTGCTCTCCCTCGAGACCGGGAACCTCTTCGCCAACTACACGGTCAACTCGGTCCCGGGCCGCCTGAATTTCTCGGTGGCCTCGATCGTTTCGATTACCTACTCCCCTGAGTACCAGCTTGCCGCGAGTGCAGGTCCCGGCGGCTCGGTCTCCCCCAACCTGCTCTGGGTGCACCCCGGAGCCACCGTGAACCTGACCGCCACGCCGTCCGCCGGGTATGAGTTCGTCCACTGGAGTGGAACCGGCGCCGGCTCGGTCTCGTCCACCAACGCGACGATCCGGGTAACGGTCCGGGGAGTCGTCGATGAGGTCGCCACATTCCGGTTGATTATCAGCCAGTTTACGGTGACCATCCAGGCGGTGGGCCTCCCCTCGGGGACTGCGATTACGGTCCGGCTCGGATCGCTGGCTTATAGCGGTCCCAGCCCGCTTTCGATCGGCAACCTGACGAACGGCACCTACGCCTTCTCCACCCCCACGATCTACGCGTCCACCGCCGGAACTCGGTATGTTGAGTCCTCGATCACCACGGGCTTCGTCCTGACACCATCGGGACTGCGGATCAATGCGGACGGCAACATCTCGATCACCTACCTGACCCAGTACCTGCTGCAGATTGGATCGACCCCGAACGGGAGTTCCCAGCCCTCGGCCGGCACGTACTGGAACGATTCGGGCACCCTCGTCAACCTCACCGCGGTGCCAAACCCGGGCTTCTACGCGTTGGGTTGGACCGGGACCTACAACCTCACCGGTGCGGTGCTCACGCTCAACCTCTCCGGGCCGACCTACGAGGTGCCAAACTTCGCGATCTACGTGCCGCCCGCTCCGGCGACCTACACACTGACGGTTAGCGTCAGTGGTATCCCCTCGGGGCTGGCATGGGGAGCGGTGGTGGGCGCTACGGGCCTGTCTACGACCTCGGGCACGCTCAGCTTCACCGGTCTCAACGGGAGCTATGCGCTTTCGGTCCCCGTCGTTTCAGGCGGCCCTGGGATCCGGTATGTCTCGGCGAGCACCAACCCCTCATCCGTGTCGGTGACCTCAAACTCCAGCCTGACGATCAGCTTCGTCACCCAGTATCTCGTGACCCTCCAGGCCGCGGCGGGTGGCAACGTGAGCCAGGCGACCCAGTGGGTCGTCTCCGGGACGACCCTCAGCGTTTCCGCGGCCGCCCAGTCGGGCTACCACTTCACCAACTGGACCGGTACCGGGGCCGCGAGTTACACCGGTACGAATGCCACCCTGACGCTCACCGTCTCGGGACCGGTCACGGAGTTGGCGGGATTCGCGCCCAACAACCAGGGGAGTTCATCCTCAACTTCCGGCACTGCGACGACCACCGCGGCGGTCTCGTTCGGGCTGCTTGCCGTGCTCCTGGTCATCGGCCTGGTGGTCGCGTTCGTGATCCGGCGGTCGCAGGGACCGAAGCGGAAGGGCGGATCCCAACCGCCGGCCCGGACGGCTCCCTCATCGAATGCTGGACCGACGACTGCGGCTTCGTCCAAGGGGCCGTCCACAACTCCGGCAAGCGAACCCATGACCATCTACCGGCCTCCGGCAGCAAAGAAGTAGAGTGGGTCAGGTAAACGGAAACGAAACGGAGGTCAGGAAGAGATGGATGTACCGCTCTACGCCTTGGCACTGGTCGCGTTCGGGATTCTCTACTTGGTTGTCGGCATGTTCCTGGTCTGGGTCCTGCTGATCTGTCTGATCCTGGTGTTTCTCTACCTCGCGCTGCGCTATCACCCGCTGCCGGACGGGTATCCATTTGGCGCGGGCGATACGCTGATAACGGCGATCTTCGTCGGCGTCACCTGGGGCATCTTTACCCTCCTCGCTCCGAAGAACCCGATTCCGCTCATCGGCAACGGGCTCACCTACACATCGGCGACCGCTGTCCCGTATTCGTCGATCATCGGCATCACGATCCTGCTTCTGGTTGGATTCCTGCTGATCGGGGCGTTTGTGATCCCGCGGCTGACCTCCGGCGGCGGCTCCTCGGGTTCAGAGGGGTCGGGCGGCGGGGGAACCCAGACGGTGGGGGCCCGGTAGGAAGCACCGAGCCACGCGGGGGGCTTGGTCAAGGATTGGCCCAGTTCCTCCTTCGGCGCCTTCCCCAGCGGATGGAGGGGTGGCGTTACCGTCGTGCTGGCCTAGTCTCTGGACCGTGGGATGGCATCTCGGGAACTTCGGGCAGGGCTACGGGATGGGTCCCGCCAGGACAGCAGCTCTTGGAGCTTGCGCAAACCCTGTCTGCCACGCCTCCCGAAGCTGCGCTGCGGAGACGGCCCGGATCCGGTCCGGCCAGCCGATCAGGTGGGTTTCGGGAAGCCCGAACCGGGCGACCTCCACCGCCCATTCGTGGGCCGTCGTGGCCGTTTCGAGTCCCAATGGGATCTCGCCGATCGCGCTTTCCCGGATTCGGGCGAGTTCCGCCTCGGTCGGGAGTTCCGAGGCAAGACGCTCCACTTCCGACTCCAGCAGGCGCAGAACCTTCGCGGCATGACGGGGGGCCGTCCCGGCCTGGAGTTCCCAATAGCCGCCCCCAGCGAGGGCCGTCAGGTGGCTCGAGGCATGATAGACCAGTCCCTCGCGCTCCCGGATGACCTGGAAGAGACGGGAGAGCACGGGGCGGGCGCCGAGGAGCTCGTCGGCCAGTTCACCGGCGGGGTAGAACGGCGAGCTTCGCGGGAAGCTGGCCGAACCGATCCGGATCTCGACCTGGGACTGTCCCGGTAGGGGGATCCGCCGCGGGCCCCCCGGTGCCGCCCGCGGAGCCGGAAACTTGAGCCGGCCGGGTGGGCGTTGGGCGGGCCAATGGTCGAAGAGCTCCGACAGGGCCCGGACGACCGGTTCGACCGGGCCGGGGTGGGTGATGGCGACGGCCGCGCCCCGGCCCGAGTAATGGCGGCGGTAAAAGGAGTGCAGATCGGCCGGGCGGATCCGGGCGAGCGAGCGATCGGTACCCGTTCCGGTCTCCCGGTACGGGTGCCCGACCGGAAACAGGCGGTGCCGCAGCTCCGCCTCGGCCCGCAACGAAGCGATCCGGTGTTCGCGGAGCCGGGCCTCGGCGAGTTCCCGGCGGATCCGGTCAAACTCATCCGGTTCGAATCGGGGAGCCTGGAGGACCTCCGCCATCAGTTCGAGCAACCGGTAAGACTCCTCGGCCGGCCCGGTCAGTCGGAGATGGACCACTTCCGGGTCGGTGGAGACCGTCAGCGCGCCGCCCAGCCGGTCGAGGCGGCGGAAGAGCTGGGGCCGGTTGGATCCGGTCGTTCCGGCCAGCAGCGTTTCGGCGGTGATCTCGGCCAGACCTTCCTGGCCGCGGGGATCAAATCCGGAGCCGGCGGGGCCGAGGTAGCTGGCGGCAAAGCTCGTCCCTCCGGTGGGGGCCGGCTGAACGACCAGGCGGGCCCCTCCGGGAAGTTCGTGGAACGACATCTGCCGCGGATCCCGAGGGTCAGCCATCGCTCATCGCCTCCTCGGTTCGTAGACGACGGTGCAGCGTGCCTCGACTCCGAAGAGGCGTTCGGCGAGGCTCCGGACCTCGGGCGGCTGGACCCGGTTCAGGGCGTTGAAGAGTCGGCGCTCGAAGGCGCGTCCGCCGAGGGTCTCGAAGAAGCCGAGCCGGAACGCGGTTCGGCTCGCTCCCTCGTAGGCCGCGGCATAGCCCCGGCGGGCCCGGGTGCGGATCTCGGCCAGCTCCCGGGGGGCCGGCCGGGTCCGACGGAGCCGGTCGATCTGCTTCAGGACCGCCGCCTCCAGTCGTTCGGGGGTCACTCCGGGGGCCGCCTGGACCTGGATCGTGAAGAGGCCCGGATCGACCCGGGGGTGCCAGCGGCTCGTGGCCCGGACGGCGAGGCCCGGATCGACGAGGGCCCGGTAGAGCCGGCAGTTGGGGTGGTCGGACCCCGGGCCGCCCACCCATCCGGGATGGAAGAGCGGCACTTCGCCGCCCAAGAGAGCGTCCAGGACCAGCAGGGCCGGGGTATCGGGGGAGTCGAGCGGCGGCGCCCTCCAGCCCATCTCGAGATAGGGCGTGGTGCCGGGTCCGTGGAGCGTCGCCCGCCGCTCTCCGTGGCCCTCGGGTTCGGGCGGAAGGGCCTTCGGCACCTCTCCGGTACCCGGTAGTCCCGCGAACCGCCGTTCGATCTCGGTCCGCAGCCGCCCCAGGGCAAGATCCCCGGCCACGACCAGGGTCGCGTTCTGGGGGCCGTAGAACCGCCGGTAGTAGTCCCGGAGTTCGCCGGGGGTGATCCGTTCGATATCCTCCCGGCGTCCGAGGGCGTCCCAGCGATAGGGGTGTTCCCGGAACGCGAGTTCGTAGAGCTCCTCTTCGACCCGGAACTGGGGCCAGTTCTCGTTGCCTTCGCGCTCCGACAGGACGATCGTCCGTTCCCGCTCGACCTCGTCGTCGTCCAGCCGGGCGCGGGTCATCCGATCCGATTCGATGTCGAGGGGGATCGCCCAGTGCGCCCGGGGCACCGTGCTGAAGTAGGCGGTAAAGTCGCTGTCGGTGAAGGCGTTCAGGCTCCCGCCGACCTCGATGATCGCCCGGTCCATCTCGCCCTTGCCGTACCGGGGGCTGCCCTGGAAGAGCAGATGCTCGATCCAGTGGGAGGCTCCGGTGATGCCCGGCCGCTCCTGTCGGGATCCCACGCGGTACCAGACCCAGACGCTGACGGTCGGGCTCTCCGGCAACCGGGCCAGGAGGACCTTGAGGCCGTTGGACAGGACGAACCGTCGGGTGGCCGGTGGCTCAGGAGGGGACGCGATCCCCATGGCTCCCCCCTGCACCCAACCCAGATAAGGAGCAACCCTCGGGCCGGGGGGCCCGGCGAACCCCAAGGCACCGGCCGGTGGCTTCCGGTGCCGGGGCCGGGAGCCGCTCCATCGACCTTGGGACAAAACTAGGGGAGCCGTCTCCGTAGCTCTCGGGCGTCTTGGGGGTCAAGAGTGATCGGCCACGATTTTACTTCGGCCTTCCATCGCTCCAGCTCGCGGACTACTGTCGGGCCGTCC
>DAHXNZ010000069.1 GCA_027365105.1 Thermoplasmata archaeon | reverse complement strand
ATAGGAGCTGTCATGGGCGCAATTTTAATGCTTTTTTTTGTCAGAATTCTGATATCCGCTTCTCTGGCATTCGCAGGTTTCATCGCTCTTTACGTAATTCTGGGAATAAATCTCATAATTGCAGGGCTACTTGCCGTAGCAATATTTGGTATAGCCTATTTTTTCAATAAAAGGCTCATTATCTATATTGCAGCAATACTGGGGGCAATTGCTATCTGGTTTGCTCTGTATAATCTTGGTCTATCATCTGTAATAGCGCAACTGCTGGCAATTCTCGCCTTTATCTCGGGAATATATATTCAACTGAGGGAAAAAGAGAAAGGCTCTAACAATTACTATTACAGGGAACCTCCGTATCCACCATATTACTGGGAATGATGGATGGTTGTTAATGGACAACTAAATTCTCCAGTGCTGTTATGAACTCAGCTGAATCGGCAATTACCCCGTAATCGGCAGACCTGAATATTGGAGCATCTGGATCCTTGTTCACGGCAAGTATTTGTTTTGCATATCTCAATCCAACCAGATGATTGTCATGGCCTGAAATTCCCACTGCAACATAGAGGGCAGGGGAAATTGCAACGCCGGTTAAACCTACCTGCTGTTGCCTGGGAATAAGTTTCATATCAACCACAGGTCTGGTTGCAGCGACTGCTGCGTCCAGGCTTTTGCTTATATTAACTACTTTACCAATCAATTCTCTGGATCTCGCTCCCATGCCTATTCCTATTACAAGACCACTTCCTGAGAGCGGCTTGAATTCTTCTGAAACCGGAGTAAAGCTTATCTCCTTAACATATGAATTTTTTGATGGGGCTATTTCAACGGTA
>DAHXNZ010000068.1 GCA_027365105.1 Thermoplasmata archaeon | reverse complement strand
AGAAATCTTGGGGTTGTCATGGGTTCTTACACCGCACCAGAACTTGGACTTGACCTGATTGCTTAAACCATTAACCTTCTTTTTCTAAATTTCTTTAAAAATTTCTCTAATTTTTATTCCCTTTTATAATTAATTTTGTTTTAAACCGATTGAAGCAATAGACATAAATTCTAAACGCGATTGAAACTTGTATTCTATTAATTATTGTATCAGTCATTGTTAAGTAATTCTATTACATTTAGAAAACGTGAAGAATAGCAAAATAATAGCCTCTCTGGATCTTGTTGATTCAAAGCAGATTTTAGATCTTGCTGAGAAGATTTCCAGTGATATATTTGCAATAAAGATAAACTGGCCGACAATTATGTCATGCGGTGTGGAAATCATTGATCATCTTTCAAAATATGCAAGAGTGATTTGTGATCTGAAGATAGCTGATATCCCATATACAAATGAAAAAATAGCAGGAATAGCATCGTCACATGGAGCATGGGGGATGATATCACATATTTTCCCTGGAGAGGATTCACTGAAAGCGGTAATAAAAGGTGCTAAAGGAGCAAAAGTCTTTGGAGTTGTGTCCATGAGCAACCCTGACTCAGAAAAGATGTTAAATGGCAACTGGCAAACTATGATAAAGATGGCCAAAGTCAATGGAATTTATGGTATAGTTGCACCGGCAAACAACCAGGATTTACTCATTAAGATTAGAAAGGATGCGGAGAACCTTAAGATTATTTCACCAGGGTCAATATTTCAGGGTGGGGACCCACTATTAACTTTAGAAAACGGAGCCGATTACGTTATCATCGGACGTGGGATATACGAATCGAAGGATCC
>DAHXNZ010000067.1 GCA_027365105.1 Thermoplasmata archaeon | reverse complement strand
CAGTCGAATATCCCGAGGGGCCATCGCTCTCGGGCGATGGCTGAACGGCTCCCTAGATTTAGTACTGTCGGTCGAAGTGAACGCGCGCGCACGCGCGTTCAGCCGGGCCGTGGAGCTGAGTCCTTACCTCTCTTGAGTACTTCGCGGCGGGTTTGGCCTACCGGTCTTGCGACTTCATCCGAAACCTGGATGGGCCAGTCAACTGCCCGTCCCGCGCCTGATGTGGGGCTCTCAGCCTTCCGAGAGCCCCACCGCATCAATCCTCGTCTTCATCGTCCACTTCATCGCTTCCGATTCTGTCGAGTACCCACCCGATTGCCTTCGCGATGTCCTTCTGGCGACGCCACTGTTCCTTCTCTCGTTCGAGTTCGAGTTTGAGCCTCCGTCGCTCCTCCGCCTGCATTCGAAGTCTCTCTGCTGCGGTAGGAGGGGGCATCGCAATGACTGCCGCCGCTGCGCTAAGCCTCCCCGTACCTTCGGCGGGGGTTGGGGTAGGGGCCGGCAGCCCCAAGCTCGAGGCGGGCTTCGCTTTCCTCTTCGTACGAGGGCGTCTGCGTTGTGCGAGAAACGCGAGTGACTTCGCCATCGACTCGAAGAGTTGACTGTGCCTTCGAGACTCCCACCAACCGAGCAGGGCGATTGCCACTGCAACGACAGCGACTGAGAACGAGACCCAGTCAACCATGAGCCCGAATCACGTCCACCCCGCACAGAGCAACTGGGCAACGCGGAGACTATAGGCCTCGCAGCTGTCGCCATGGTGTGCCGTTCTCTTCCGTTTCCCGCCAGTTTCTCACCGCAGCGCTGGCCCATCTTGTAGCCGCAAGCGTCGTGCTGCTGCTGGGCT
>DAHXNZ010000066.1 GCA_027365105.1 Thermoplasmata archaeon | reverse complement strand
CGAGGTTCCAGAGCAGTAGGCGCGGACCGGGGGCGATGAGCGGTGTTACCGCGAGCCCCTAACCTCTTCCGCCCGTATCTCGGAGGCGAGTTCCTCGCTGAATTTTTGGGCACGCGCGTGCGTCCCGTCCGCCATGACGCGCAGATGTTGAAGCGCCGCGACATAGGCCCTCAAAGCCCCCAAGCGGCGCACCTCCTCTTCGAGCGAGAAAGACGGCATGGACGCCAACCGATCCCTCGCCCTGGCGACGCTCCGCATGGCATCGAGTAGGGGAGAACCGCCCGCCATGTCGCCAACATGGACCGACGGTATTATAAGCGTAATGCCGGCCCGGAGTAAGTGAGATGGGCGCTAAACCTGTAGTCGAGGTCTCCGGCGCGTGTGCCAGGTGCGGCCACTCCCGGGAGCTCCACGAGGCCGGGGGGTTCTGCCAGGACGCCGCATGCTGGGACTGGGTCCACCTCGGGATCCTACCGTGCGATTCCTACCGCGCTCGGGGGTTGGCGGGATGAGCGACGACGAGACATGGATGGGCGAGTCCACCGAGAAGCACTTCCCCGCGCGGCCCATCCGGCGACAACTCACTGGGCCCACCGAAAAGGCGGACCTGGCCCACGCCGTAGCTCTGCGGGTCGCTCGCCGAATCTACGGGCGCCTAGGCGTCGTCGTGGGGCTCGACCTCTACGCCTATGATCTCGATACCGGATGCGAGGTGTACCGCGCGACTGTGGGGCGCGGAGGGAGGCGGGCGAGCGAGGCCATGACCGGCGACGTATGGGTAGGGGTCCGTCGTCTCTGCCTCCCGGCGAGCCACCATCCGCTCCGCCGAGGCCCTCCCCCGCCCCGATGCGCACAC
>DAHXNZ010000065.1 GCA_027365105.1 Thermoplasmata archaeon | reverse complement strand
ATAAATGGATTTCATCCTCATAACATGAAAAAAATACAGGATCATTTTGATACGATTTCCAGGTTGAGTTATAATGAGGTTATGACCAGATATAATAAACTGCTCAAGGAAGGATCAATAAAGAAAATTCCAATAAAAGAAATTGAAGAATCCTACGACCTGTGGCAGGATAAAATATGGCAATATATTTAATCAGAAAAAAATGTTTGAATCCGATTAATTATATTTCCTGAAGTTCACATAGATATCAAGCATTTCCAGACCTTTTGATACTCCCATGGAAACATCCGGGCCATTGAGCAGTGATGCAAGTTTTCTGGTCTTCTTTTCATTAACGATCCCCAGAAGAGGTATGGAAATCTGCATCGCCTGTGACCCGAAACCGGTTCCGGCAAACTCTTTTCTGATTGCACTTATAACATATTTAAATATACCAAGCATAAATTTTCTTGAATCTGGATTCCTGATGAGCGAAATGACAGCCCATGGTGAATCCTGTCTTTTAATTTCACCTTTCATGACCATTTTCATCAGTGCCTTGTGATTCTTCTTTCCTTTCATTGATCCCATTGCAATTATGAGTTTGTTCCTGTCAGTATCATCCTTTGCCTTTGAGTAGGTTATTTTTAGATCCTCAATGTTATCCGATGTTGTGGCTTTTGATAATGCAAGAGCCTGCCTCCCTTCTGGCGGAGAGTCAAAATATTCACCGAAATGGACCGCGTTGGACGCAGCGAAATCATGATCGTATAGAGATAGAGTTTCCTTTATTTTTTCTCTGGTTATGGATCTCAGAGATTCTTCATCCTGGGACTTTTCTCCAAGTTCTTTTAAAATGGTTTTCAGCAGGCCTGTTGCTTTCG
>DAHXNZ010000064.1 GCA_027365105.1 Thermoplasmata archaeon | reverse complement strand
AAGACGAATAGTAATAAATGTTCGCTTATTGCCTATGGCGATCATCAACTGCTATTTCATTTGCAATAAAATTGACAGAAGACCCTGATATCATTGATTCCACAAATGCAGTTATATAATGAGTATTACATCATACAGAAATTTGATTCAAAAACATAGAATATTTAAGTGTCCAGAGCCTATTTTCACGTAAAATTCCTGACTCCCGAAGATCGCCATAGCTTATCGCTACTGGCAATAAAGCTTATGCTTATGACAATTTTGTATGGGATGATAAAAGGCAGATGTATAGGATATTCTGAATTCTGGCTGCCTAATTGTAACTTAGAGTAAGTGTCTAATGGACAAAGATAGAATTCCGAAATATATCGCGCATCTCTTTCATCAACTGTTCGTATTATGAAAGATGCGAAGTTTATCAATATTGCTATTGGAAAAAAGCAGAGCGAGATACTTGATTTCAAGTCGGAAATGGAAAGGAAAATGGAATGATTATGAAACTCGATCAGATATCAAAAAATTAGTCCACGCAACATGGTAATTTAGAAAAACAGATTGAAAATCATATTGGGAAATCTACAAAAATAAAATAGATGTAAAGTCATATAATATTTAGTAACGCATTGCTTTTTCAGTACCTCTTGCCGATATATTTCATTTTATATATCTATACACCACCCACCATGATTCATCAAGATGAAATGGCTGTGACGTGAAGTGCATGAAATCCATTGAAAGAGATACTGTAAATGTGATATTTTCATAGAAGGTGTAATTGCCAGGATTCATTATGGATGATATGGGAAGTTTGTAAGCGCTTATATTTGACTGTTCATAGTCGCCTTTTTCATAGAGATGGAAATACGAATATCC
>DAHXNZ010000063.1 GCA_027365105.1 Thermoplasmata archaeon | reverse complement strand
AGTCGAATATCCCGAGGGGCCATCGCTCTCGGGCGATGGCTGAACGGCTCCCTAGATTTAGTACTGTCGGTCGAAGTGAACGCGCGCGCACGCGCGTTCAGCCGGGCCGTGGAGCTGAGTCCTTACGTGCCTTCGCTTGCGGATTGCGACGAAGTACGCGATGGCCACGGATGCAGTGATTCCAGCCATTACAATTAGATCTAGCGGTGTGACGACAGGCTGTATTTCGGTGTGGATCGGGGGACAGGATGGGTGGACGAAGACTATTTGCTGAGCATCGGAGGCCGTCGCCCCAGTTGAGTCCTTGACTGTCAGGGTCACCACATATGGTCCGCCAAATGGGTCGGCGTAGGTGTGGGTGGTATTGACTCCGTACTTCACTGGACTACCATCGCCAAAGTTCCAAGTGAGGTTGTACGGAGACGTCCCTCCTGAAACTGCTGAGACGAAGGATGCCTGGCCAGAATCGAGGTAGCAGATTCCCGAGGCGGAGTATGAAAACGTCACACTGAGCTCATTGGTGGCCCAAGGCCGTACGCTACTGGAAGTTTCGATGGGCGTGTACGATACGCCGCTCCCGGCGAGGGAAAGGAGGACCATCAGGGCCATGCCGAGGCCCAGTGCACATGTCAAAGCCTCGGGTCGTGGGTTATCATTGGCCCGCCCCATGAAACCCCACATCATAGGAGCGCCCATGCCTCCCTTCCTGCCGCAGGGACACCTATACTAGGGCACGAGCAGACGTGGGAGGCTAGTGGACCGGCTATGAAGTAACTTCGGCCTTCCTGGTTCGGAGCCAGACCGGGATCCTCGCCTGGTGCCGTCGATTCTTCCGCACCGTGTCCCGAAACCGCTTCCCCCGCCGGATCCGCTCGT
>DAHXNZ010000062.1 GCA_027365105.1 Thermoplasmata archaeon | reverse complement strand
ACGACGACGGTGACAGCCCAGCGCCGCGCTGCCTCGCGATCGACGGCAAGAGCCTACGCGGCGCGGTCCAAGACGACGGGCGCCTGGTGCACCTGCTCTCGGTGCTCACCCACACAGAGCGCGTCGTCATCGGCCAAGAGGAGGTCGACCACAAGACCAACGAAATAAAGCACTTCGAGCCGTTGCTCACCCCACTCGACCTCACCGGCATGCTCGTCACCGCCGACGCGCTCCACACCCAGCGAAGCCATGCTCGCTTCCTCTTCGAGAGGGGCGCCGACTACCTGTTCTATGCCGACAACAACCAGCCCAAGCTCCTCTTTGCGATCGAGTCCGTGCCCGAAGAGGACTGGTCTGAGGCCTACACCGAGACCGGCAAAGGCCACGGCCGGATCGAGACGCGCACGATCTGGACCGCGAAGCCGACCGAGGAGGTCAACTTCCCCCACGTCGCCCAGCTGGTCCGCATCATGCGCGAGGTCGACGACGCGAAGACGAAGACCGCTCGACACACCGAGACCGTCTACGGCGTCACGAGCAGCGCCGCGAGTTCCAAGGTGCTGTTGGCTGCGAGCCGTGGGCACTGGCAGATCGAGAACGGCCTGCACTGGGTGCGTTCTCCAGGGGCGGGCCTGGCTGTTGCATCATGTGGCGCTGACGCGGCACGGATGGCTTTTAGCTGCTGATCTCCTCGGGTGTGGTGCTCGTGGCTGGTAGATGTTCACACGAGAAGCACGAGATCGGAGGATCACAGGGTGCGAGCGTTCATGGTGAGGCTGCCGTCCGGGGTGAGGTACTGGACGGTGCTGGACGAGGAACTGGCTGTCGTGCCGGTCGCGGATTCGTTCTTGCGGCAGATCCGGTTCGGCCGGGACGGCGCGGAATCCACGACGAAGGCGTATGCGGGGGGCATCTCG
>DAHXNZ010000061.1 GCA_027365105.1 Thermoplasmata archaeon | reverse complement strand
TAACAGTGCACCTCGGGCCGATGGCCGTCAGTCCAACTCTTCCATCCGGCGACCAACCCATATCGGACCCCAACGTCGGCGACCGTGCGAACCCAGGCGTGCGGGCCGCGGGGGAGATATCCCGCCTCCCGCTCGATCCCGTCCTGCCTCTCGCGCTCTCGTCGATAGTGGCCCCGAACCGATGTGGGAAACCCCGAACCGTCAATGCTGAAGATGCTCTCCACGCCGCACAGGGGACGGTTCGTGATCTCCAGAAGGCGCGGGAGGGCGGCCACCACCTCCGGGTCGGAGTAGGCCCTCTCGATCGTCTTGTAGGAGAACCGACGGCGCATCCCCAGGTCCATGACGCGAAGCTCTCCCTCCGTGGGGCGGTTGGCCGCACTTCGATAGCTCTGCCATACGAGCGCGGTCAGTCGATCGGCGAGAGGGACTCTCGGCCGACCCCCTCGCCGGGACCCCATCGGAGGCGTCGGTGGGTGCTCGGCGGCATCGAGGGCCACCACGCGTCGAATGAGGTCGAGCATCTCCTCGAGTTCGTGGGTCTGGGCGAGATCGTACAGGCGCCAGTTGCGGCGTCGCGGAGTCCGTCGGACGTACGGAAAGGAACGAGCTCGAACCTGGGTGACCGTGGTCCGCAGTCGATGCAGGGCGATGTCGCCGCGGACCAGGGACACGGAGTGCCCAAGAAGCGTTCCGGCTATATACTAAGCGTATATACGCACGCCCCATGGGCCGACGAACCGACTATGAAGGGCCGGGGCGTTTCGGGGCGGATGAGCGAGGCGGGAGCGATCATTGTCTATCGATTGCCGCCCCACTTCCCGGTGGCTCGGCGGGTACGATTTGGGGAGAAGGTATGGGGCCAGGTGAGACGTTCGAAAGGTCGGCCGAGTCGACGCCACGGCGCCTTGGAGAGCATCCCTT
>DAHXNZ010000060.1 GCA_027365105.1 Thermoplasmata archaeon | reverse complement strand
AAAATATATTGCCTTCTCAGAAAATCCTGTTAATATTGTACGTTGGCCAAGGTATATTTTTTTTATATGATCCGCTATTATAAATCCAAATATCGATATTACAATGAGATAGATCAAAATTATAACTGTTCCTGAAAAAAGCCTGTTGTTGACAAAAAAGTTAAGCCAGAAGTTTGTTGAAGATCCACCACTTATCATAGTTTCTCAGCTCTGAATATGCTGTAAAGGGATATTGCCTGATGCGAAATGAGAATTGCCATTTTGTTATCAGCGGCCTCATAATTGGCTCTTTCATATTGGCTCTTCAGTCTTTCCCTTCTCATTCCCTTCATGTTTGATATGCCGCCAATAAGTATGCTCTCTGATCCATTTCCATGCAGAACGGATTCATATTCCTCCAGTCCAAGTACCTTCACTCCAAGAAAATCAAATATATTTGCGGCAGCGATGTCATCCTTCTTCGGCCGATCATGATCACCCATTATCATGTAAAAGGGGATTTTTCTAGCCTGAAGTTTGATGATATTGTCTCTGAAAACTGACAGAGCTCTATTATCAGGTCTGTGCTCATCAAAGAGGTCACCGGAATGTATCACAAAATCAACTTCATGATCAAGCGCTATCTGAACGGCCTCTGTAAATGCATCGTAGAAATCATCCTCCCTTTCCTTTATGGAATATTGCCTGCTCCCAAGGTGAGTGTCCGAGATGTGCACGAACCTGAATATATTCATCCCTCCATTAGTTTAGAGATTCTATCCTTCTCAAATTTTGGATCTTTCAGTTTATTTCTCATCTCCCTTGCTTCCCTTAACAAAGAGAGAAGATCGATATCGCCTCCCCCTTCCATGGTCTCCCTCCTTCTGATTTTCACAACGGTGGGAAATCTTACTATTTGACCTGTTATAACCGCTTCACCAGTATTT
>DAHXNZ010000005.1 GCA_027365105.1 Thermoplasmata archaeon | reverse complement strand
CGAAGACACGCACAGTGGATCGAGATCCTCTGCCGAGTGGTCATTTGGAATGCGTTGGGACTCGTGTACGACCAGACGTGAGCCACGCAGGCCACACCGACATCAGGGAGGGTTTCCGGTCACACTCACACGTTCGAATAAGCTCTTATGCGGGCGCGGGGGGATTTGAACCCCCGACCGTCGGGTTAGGAACCCGATGCTCTATCCAAGCTAAGCCACGCGCCCTCATTCTGGCGTACGGGTCTTCGCATATCAGTTTGCTTTGGGGCCCCGGCCCGGCCGATCCCTGTCTCCGGCGGGCTCACGGGGCTTCGATCGGGGAGCGGCCGGCCAGCAGGCGATCGTAGCGGTGGTCGATCTGGGGAACTAAACTGGCTCCGTCCCCTTCGAAGATCTCGATATCCTGGCAGGCGATCCCGAGGGTCGGGAGGACCGGGCGCCGGGCCTCCGGCGGCGCCCCGTCGCGCGACCCCCCTGCGGCGCCGATCAGCCAGCGGTCCGGACCGGCGGCAAAGAGAAACGGGAAGACCCGGCATTCCCCGACCAGATGCTGGAAGAGCTCCTCGGCTCTGGCTCCGGGTCGGGGCGTGCCAACCACGATGTAGGTCCGGTGCGCCGTTCGGCCCTGGTACGGAGGCAGCGCAGAAGGAGCTAGGATTGTGCGGTGGGAAACCCACCCCTGCTCGAGCAGGCGGCGGGCCGAGGACGGAAGCCCGAATGCTCCGCCCGGACGGCGGGGGCCCGGCGGCCCCCGCTGCGGTGCGGCTCGGTCGAGCAGGTAGCGGACCGCCCAGGCCTGGCGCGAGGTCATCGGTCCCGGCGAGGCCTCTCCCGGCGAGGACATTCCGCGGACCAGGGCACGGGGGTAGGCCGAGACGCCCGGTCGATCGACCAGGTGAGCCCACAGCCCTTCATAATCGAAGTAGACCGGCAGTGAACCCGGGGCGGCCTCGAGGGTGATCCGGGTGCCTCCCGCGACCCAGCCGGCCTTCTGGAACAGGCTCCATCGGCGCTGCCCCGCCGCCTCCTGGCCATCCCAATGGATGGAGAAGACCAGGTTCGGGCCCGTGACCAGATGAACGCACTGCGGGTCCCGGGTCAGTGCGCCGAGCAGCGGACCCGTCCAATCGGCGAAGGGTCGGACGAGCATGAAGCTGACCCACGGCAGGGCCAGCAACCGCGGATCCGGAAGGTACCGGTCGTAGACCCATCCTTCGGCGTAGGCCCTTCGACGGATATGGTGGTAGGTCGACCGGGGGAGTTGCCACCGCTGGAGCCGGGCACGCTCCCCCTCCGCCGAATCTTCGAGCAGGAAACCGACGACCCGTACCTCTTGCTCCGTCAGGGAACGCGTGATTTCCTTCACCCCGCTTGACAGGCCATGTCATTCGGTCCAATTTAGAAGAGAATCGGAGGCACTATTCTTTAAGAAGCTTCCCCGGACTCCAGTGACCGATGACCATGGTGCGACGCACGCGATGGATACGATGGCTCCCGGCGACGGCGGTCGTGCTGATCGCCGCGGCTCTTTTGGTAATGGGGCTGCCGACCGGCTCGGCACTGCCCGCAACGACCGCCAGCGCCCGCGCGGAGGGAACGGCCGCCCATTCCCCCGAAGGCTGGGCCTATGGCCGGGTAGTGAAGATTCAGTTCGCCCCGCGGGGGTACGACGACCACGGGGTCCGCCTTCAGGGTCAGATCGTCGAGGGCTACTCCGTGATTCTCAACCAGACCAATACCTCGACCGGGTTCCAGTTGGAGGTCACCCGCACCGATGGGATTTCGGTCAACCTCACCTTCTGCCCGGGAGTGAACTGTACCACCCCGGTCGCCAACTTCACGTTCCGCGCGTGGGAACGCAGCGTGACCTTTGGCAATTTCACCACGAACGGGACCGTGACGAGCCTCCCGAGCGGTCTGCCGGTGTCCGCTGTCGCGCTGATTAACTCGACCGGTTCCTACCGCGGCTCCATCTCTCAGGAGCTGCTCATCGATCACCACGGACTCCTGCTGAACCAGAGCCTCTCCGCCTCCCTGCAGGGAAACCTGTCGGCCGCCTTCAACCCTCCGATCGGGCTCTACCCCACCAACCTTTCGGCGACCCCCCACTGGGTTTCGCAGTCCAACTACACAGCCTCGGGGGCATGGACCGGCAACTTCTCCTCCCAGGCGAGCCTGAACGGCACGCTCCTGCACAGCCACTCTCAGAACCTGTCCGGCTCGATCAACCGGACCGGGACGCTGACCCTGCGCGGCGCGGTGGTCGGTCCTCCGGTGCAGGTCGCCAACCAAACGGCCGAGCGGATCCTCCTGCAGCCCGAGGGCTCATCTCAGTTCGAGATTGGGGACGGGTTCATCCTGCTCCCCCGGGAAGCCAACCTCATGGGCCAGATGGCGAAGCCGTGGGGGCCGTTCGCCCTGGGGGCGGCGTGGAGCCGCCTCTCCGACCTCGAAGTGGCGACCCACGGAGCCCATTTGGGCCACGTCGGGCTCCTGGGTTCGGCGTGGGTCTACAACTTGGATTCGACCAATCCTCTCAGAGCAGGGACTTCCCTGATGCCCACCGCTGCCTCGAACGTCACCACCACGTCCAGCACCCTCAACGTCACCCAGAATCCGGTGCAGAGCCAGCCGGAAACGGTGCCTCAGGCCGAAAGTTCGTCGGCGTGCCTCCAGAAGGGAGCCTGCACGACCGCGACGGTCGTCTCCCCCTTCGGACCGGGCGGTTCATCGGCCCTCTCGCTCGGACCAATTCTGGGCATCGCGCTGACGGCGAGTGCGGCCATCGCCTTGGGCGCCCTTGTGGCCGCCCGCCGGCGACCCCCCCGAACCTCCACCTCTCCCCGCAGTGAGGCGTACACCCCGAGGGCCGCTCCCGACTCCCGGCCCTCGGCTCCCGACGAGATGGGACCTCAAGGCGAAGATCCCCTTCGCAACCTCTGGTAGGACCCGGTCCCGCCAACGCCGAGGACCCACCCCGCACTCCCAGGGCACCGCATGGAAGGAACCGCACCGGCCCTCCGGCTCGGGAAGACCGGCCCCACGTCGGACGCGGCGCCGCCCTCCCCGGCCCCCGCGCCGCCGAGGTCGCTCCCGGACGTCGCGGTCGTGGTATCGGCGTTCTCCCGTCGGAAGTACCTCCGGGAAGCTCTCCGGTCGGCCCTCGCCCAGTCCCGGGAAGGGCTGAGCGTCGAGGTGGTCGCCGTCGTCAACTTTAGCGACCCCGAGCTCGAACGGGAGTTCGGAGACGTTGGGGTCCGGTTCCGCTTCGATCCCCGACCGGGGCTGGAACGTTGGGTCGAGGCGGCCCGGTCGACCCGGGCGCCCCTCGTGGCGTTCCTCGACGACGACGATCTCTTCGATGCCCGACGGCTCTCCCGGGCCTTGGAGGCGTTCCGGCGCCACCCCGCCATGGGATTCTACCGCAACCGGGTCTACCTGCTGACTCCCGGGGGGGAGACCGACACCGATTGGACCCGCTGGGGCCGGCTCTACCGTGACTCCAGCCTGGACCGGACCGGGCCCCAGCTTCTGACGTCGGCGCAGGCCCGGGAGCGACTGCCTCAACTCCTCGAAGTCCACGGATCGTTCAACAGCAGCACGATGGTGCTGCGGCGGGAGATCATCGACGATCCGGGGTTCGATGCGCTCCGGGGCGGCCGACAGTTCGATCTCGCCCTCTTCGTCCGGGCGGTCCTCTCCGGCCGGAGCCTCTACCTCGATCCGGAGCGGCTGACCGGCTACCGGCGTCATGCGGAGAACACGACACGCGACCCGGCCTGGATCCGGACCGTCGCCCGAGCGGGGACGGCCCGGCGTCTGATTGCGCAGGCCCGGCAGGCGGGGTTGGCCGATATGGCCGACTGGCTGGCCCGCGAGGAGCGGCGACTCGAACGTTCCCCGGGAATCGATCCGGTCCTGGCGGCCCTCTCGGGCCGGCCCACCCGGGGGCGCCTCGCGGTCCTCCTCGGAACCTACCTGGTCTTCCTGCTCCGGCACCCCGGACTCCTCCGGGCGGACGCGGACACGGCGTACCCGGTGCTCCGGATCCTCCGGGCGGCCCTGCGACCGGGGGCCCGGCCAACTACGGCGAAGGTCCGGACGCTAGCGGTTCGTTCCCGGCAGATCCGGGCCGGCCGTCCGGTCGCGCACGGCGCGGGAGCGGGTAGCGGAGGAGCGCCGCGATCCCTCCAAAGGCCTTGAGGAGCATCTCGCCCTCGTCACTTTCGGTCGAGACGAGCCGGACCTTGCCGTTGCTGCGGGCGGTGCGGGCAAACATCTCCTCCACGTAGTCGTCACTGCCGAGGAGCTTCACCGCCCGCTGGCCGCACGACGCGCACGGCCGCTCCGTCTGCCGTTCGGCCTCCTCGGCGGAGCCGATCCGCTCCGACTCGGCCCCGCAGCTCGAGCAGCGGAACCGCCACCGCCGCTTCTTGAGGCCCTCCGAGACGATCAGCAGGTCGACCGCACCGAGCTCGAGCGCCCGCTCGACCTCGGCCTCGCCGTAGGCGGCGAGCCCCTGTTCGGCCCGGCGGACTTCGGCGAGCAGGCGCTGGATGAGCCGCTTCTCCTCGGTGAGTTCGAGGCCGTGGAGGGTCTGCGTGGCTTTCTCGACCATCTCCTTGAGGCCGTACTCGTCGGTGTAGCCCGTATCGAAGAGCGGTTCGACCACCTTCTGTTGGAGCTCGTGATGCAGGTAGTGCTCGTTGTAGAAGTACTCCTTCGTGGCGCCCGGCCCGCCGATCAGGATCCCCTTGAGCTGGTCTTTCATCGGCAGAAAGAGCTCGCCGGCGATCTCGGCGATCCGAACGAAGAACTCATGGGCGGCATGTTCGATCATCCGTTCGAACCGGTGGGCCGACTGCCCCCCACGGCCGTGCTTGGAGGGCACCTGCGACTGCCGGTTGCGGAGCGTTTCGATCCGTTTGCCGCGGAGCAGGCCGAGGGTGACCTCGGCCCGGTCCATGACGATGAGCCCCCAGCTCTCGGGTTCGTGGATCATCCCCTGGAGCGGTTCAAGAAAGAAGGTGGAGTCGCATCGGTACAGGTAGGTGTTGAGGGGCTCGGGCGGCTCGACGATGAAGGTCACCGGATCCGACTTGTCGGCGCCGACCGCCTTGCTGCCCACGAAGAAGGCCACTCCGTGGGGGGGAGGCTCCTTGAAGGCCCGGACCCGGTTGGAGAGGGAGTCGATCGCCCACATGACGTTCTTGCGGGTCGTCCGGCTCTTGATGTTGGAGCTCTGGGCGTATTCATTCCGCAGGTAGGCCATCACATCCGAAATCTGCTTGCCCGGCGGAACGTAGAGCGAGATGAGCTCGGTCGCCCGTCCTCGAGCCTGGGCAATCTCCTCCAGCTTCCGCTGGAAGGTGTACCGGGCGAGTTGGGGATCCAGGGGCGTCTCTTCCCCGGTCATGCCCTCACCGGCAGGATGGGCCGGGGGCGCCCCCTCCCGGTCGGGTCCGGCCGCCCGTTTCCCGGGCGGCGGAGTCAGAGGAGCCGGCGGATGTGCTCGTCGATGACCTCTTCGGGGTAGGCCCCGACGATCCGGTCGACCAGCTTGCCCTGCTTGTAGAAGAGGAGGGTCGGGATGCTCATGATGCCGAGCGATCCGGCCTTCTCCCCGTTGTCATCGGAGTTCATCTTCCCGAAGACCACCTTCCCCTGGTATTTTTCGCTGAGTCGGTCGACGATCGGGGAGACCATCCGGCAGGGGCCGCACCAGGGAGCCCAGATGTCCACCACCGCGACGGCGTTGGACTGGGCGAACCGGTCGAAAACAGCACCGTTGATTTCTTCTACGGACATGGGGGATCCTCGACCATTCCAAGGGTGTCGGTTATTAAACCGTTCGCGTTCCTTCCGTTCACTCGGGCGCCCCCGGGCCGTCCGGACGAGGCTCGCCGGGGACGGACGGGCCGACGACCCAACACTCTTTGTAACGGCTCGCCATCCCCCGATGGGTGCCTGAGGTCATGGGAACGCCCTCCACCGTCCTCCCCGGGGATTCCGTACCCCGGGCGGGGCCCACCGGCCGCCCTCCGGCCCTCCTCTCACCGGCCGCTCGTCGGGATGCTCGGCGCCGGATGCTCCGGCTCCGGAGCGCCGCAGTCGATCGGATCGTTCGCCTCTCCGGGGCCCCGCCATCGGCCGTGGCCCCCGTACGACGGGAACTTCGGGGCAGCAAACTGCCGGACCTTCTCCTCGACCGCGGCGCGGGACCGCCGTTTGCCCGAGAACTCCCTCAGGGCGCCCTGCTCTACCTGCTGATCCGGCTCCTGCGACCCGCCCGTGTCGTCGAGACCGGGGTCCGGCCCGGCTACTCCACCGCCTGGCTGCTCGCCGCGCTGGAGGCGAACGGGTTCGGCGAGTTGACCTCGCTCGGCCCCGGCCCGACGGAGGGCCGCGTCCGCGGCGTCGCCGATGCCCCCATCGGCCAGATGGTGGCTCCCCGGCTCCGGTCGCGCTGGACGCTCGTCCTCGGCAACACCGAGGCGAGGCTCCGGTCGCTGCTCGACCGGGGCGACCGGATCGACCTGTTCTTCTACGACAATGGGCCCGACCCCCGTCGGGCCGCCCTCGAGCTCAAGTGGGCCTGGGCCGCCCTCTCGCCCCGGGGCGTCCTGCTCGCCCACCGGGTCGACGCCCATCCGGCGTGGGCCGACTTCTGCCGGGCCCAGGGCGTCGAACCGCAGATCCTGGACCCGGGCCCTCCCCCGCTCGGGGCCCTCGGAATGGCGCCCCGGCGCTAGCGCTCGAGTTCTTCGACCAGGTGCTGGACCGCCGGTAGGATCAGCCGCACGAGGGCGGTACGGACCGCGCGCTCGGAGCCCGGCAGGGCGAAGACCGGTTTCTGCTGGATGAGGTAGAGACCGGCCCGGCTGAGGAACGCCAGGGGTCCGACCTCCTGGAAGCTCAGGTTTCGGTAGAGTTCCCCGAATCCCTCGAGCTTCTTGCCGCCCATCGTCTCCAGCGCGGCCACGCTCAGGTCCCGGGAACTCACCCCCGTTCCTCCGATCGTGAGCACGCACTCGATCTCCCGATCGGCAAGCCAAGGCTCGAGGGTGTCCCGGACATCGGCGATCGAGTTCGCGACGAGGTGATAGCGGTGGACGCGGTGGTGTTCGGTCTCGATCAGCGAGCGGGCGAGGTGGCCGGACTGGTCGTCTTCCTCGGTGTGAGTATCGGAGACCGAAAGGACCCCGAACTGGATGGCGCGGTCTCCTCCGGTATGATGGCGGGATTCGGCTGCAGCGGGAGTCATTTGGGTTTCCTCGGGCGCTTCTCCTTGACCTGCACCTCGACGGGACCGAGGCGGGTCTCGGGGTAGAGCCCCCGCGCATCCTTCTCCAGGTACTTGACCATGTCCCATGCGGTGAGGAGCGCCACGGTCGCCCCGACCAGCGCCTCCATCTCGACTCCGGTCGGGCCGATCGCCTGCACCTCGACCTTCGCGGAGAGGCTCCGGGGGCCGGCGATCGACACAGTCACCGAACTGCCCGACAGCGGGACGATGTGGCAATGGGGGATGAGTTCGTTCGTCCGTTTGAGGGCGAGCAGGCCCGCGATCTCACCGGCCGCGATCGGATCGCCCTTCGCCACAGCGCCCCGGCGGATCGCTTGGACCGTCGAGGCGCGAAGGTGGAGCCGGCCGACGGCCACGCACCGTCGGGCCGTGATCGGTTTGTGGCCAACGAACCGTTGTCGGGTCACGGCGGAGCTCCGGAGGGGCCGCGCAGCGTGGCGAGCCGCGCGAGCACCGTCTCGAGCTGGAGTCGCTCGGAGGCCCCCTGGGCCAGGCGGAAGTCGACCTCCCCCAAATGGACGACCAACCGGGCCTTCTCTCGGTCGCTCAGCTGGTCGGGCGGGAGGTCGGGCAGGTAGGCGTGGATCGCGCGGAGGATGTCCTCGCCGGTCGCTCCCCGCTCGGTAAAGAGCGCGTAGAGCCGCTCCCGCGCCTTGAAAAAGTCCGCCTCCAGGGCCCGGTGCACCATCTCCTCGACCTCCCGGCGAAGCGGCGTGGTCGCGAACTGCTGGACCGACTCCTCGGTGATCTCCCCGGACCCGGTCGCCGAGAGCTGGAGGAGGTTGGTGGCCCGCCGCAGGTCGCCCGCCGCCGCCGTGAGGATCACGTCGAAGGCGGCCGGCGTCACCCGCTGGTGCTCGGCGGCGGCGACCCGCTCCAGGGCCGCTCGAAGGTCCTCCGGGGGGTACGACCGGAACCGGAACACCGCGCACCGGGACTGGATCGGCTCAATGATCCTCGAGGAGTAGTTGCAGGAGAGGATGAACCGGCACGAACCCGAGTAGCGCTCCATGACCCGCCGCAGGGATGCCTGGGCCTCGGCGGTCAGGTTGTCGGCCTCGTCGAGGAAGAGGAGCTTGAATCCGACCGATCCGAGGGGCGAGGTCCGGGCATACTCTTTGATCTTGGTCCGGACCGTATCGATTCCCCGCTCGTCCGAAGCGTTGAGTTCGAGGAAGTTCTGGCGCCACTCGGCCCCGAAAAGGTCCCGGGCGAGGCAGAGGGCGGCGGTGGTCTTCCCGGTGCCGGGCGGGCCGGCCAACAGCAGATGCGGCATCGACCGGCGCTCGGCGTAGCCCTGGAGCAGCCGGACGATCCCCGTCTGACCGACCATCTCGGAGAGGGAGTGCGGACGGTACTTCTCGACCCAGATCGATCCGTCCGCGACGCCGGCGGTCATGTCGGGCTCCGGGCCCGGCGGGACTCTTTAGTTTTCCGCTCATCCTCGGACGGCCGGCCGACGCCCGGAAGGGCGGGCGCGGGGCTCCAAGTCACCGACCCCGGGGCCGGGTCCGGAAGCTGAAGATGCTGCCGAAGCGACTCCGCGACCAGCAGCCCGTACTGGCCGAGGGCCTGCCGATTGCCTCCGTGATTGTCCCGTTCCACGATTCCCAGCAACCAGTGCAACTGGATCACCGCCTCCTGCCAGCCATCCGCCCGGCCGTCCCCCGGCACCCCGCGATCCAGTTCGACCCGTACCGCCTGCTCGAGCGTGTCGATCGATGCCCGGATCTCGTCCATCGGCGGATCCGCGAGCCGGACCAGCCCCCGACTGAACTCTTCGAACCAAGGGACAAGTTCTCGGAGGGAGCGGGGAGGGTTTCGGGAAAGACCCGCCTCCGGGACCCCCCCCGACCCCGTCCCGGGGGTGGTCTCCTGTCCCGATTCCGGATCCGGCGGGTCCACTCCCATCGGAATCGCGTGCGCCTCCGTTCCCTCATCGCGTGATGGGATTATATCGAGCCGGTCGCTGGGCGGGGCATGCGGGAGAGGCTCGCCCACGTCATCTTCCGGGGAACTCTCCGGGAACGGACGGTGGACCCGTTCCTGACCCTCCTCCGCCAACTTCGGGATCGACGTCGGATCCGGGGGGTGCTCTTCGACATCTCGAGTGGCGGAGGCGAAGTGACCGCCTCGAGCGATCTCTCCCGGGCGATCCAGAGGCTCGATGCGGTGAAGCCGGTCGTCGCCAGCATCGGGGCCGTGGGGGCTTCGGGGGCGTACCTGGCGGCCCTCGGGGCGCGCCGGATCGTCGCTCGCCCGGAGAGCCAAGTGGGATCGATCGGCGTGATTTACCCGCACCTCGCAGCCCGCGAGCTGCTGCGCCGGTGGGGGATCGGGGTGGAGATGATTCACGCCGGCCGTCACAAGGATGCCTACCAGGGCTACCGGCCCCTGGACTCGGAGGAGCGGGAGAAACTGCAGGCGCTGGTCGATGAAGGCTACGCGGCGTTCGTCGCGCGGGTCGCCGAACGACGGCACCTTTCATCGGACGCGGCCCGGGCCCTCGCCACCGGGGAGTTCTGGACCGGCACCACGGCCCTCAAGCTCGGCCTGATCGATACTCTCGGCGACGCCGAATCGGCCCTGGAGGAGCTGGGGCGGCTCACCGGAGTCGCCGCTCGGCGCACCGTTCGGCTGGCCCCGCCGCGGCCGTTCCTCGAACGGATGATGAACCCGGTCGCCCAGAGTCTGGGCCACGCGGTGTGGACTACCCTGACCGAATCCGTCGACGACTCGATCGGGCTCGGCTCCTTGCGCCGGTAGGCCCCCGGTTTCGGGCGGCTCGAAGGGTTCGCCCCGGTCCCCCTACCGACTTCTCCGCGGGGAGAAGAGGAGCCGGGGCACCCGATGGCCGCTCGCCTCCGGTCAGATTTATATATCGCGCCCCCGTCGGAACACTGCCATGCCCGACAAACGGCGGTCCGGTTTCTCCAGTGCCGCCGGGCTCATCCAATACTACGACATGGAGGAGAGCCATGCCCCGAAGCTCAGTCCATACCTCATCATGGCGATGGGCCTGGTGGCCGCCGTCTTCATCGAGTTCGTCAGCTGGCGGTTCACCTGAGCGGGTTCGGACTCCCGGCGGGGCCCCCCTCCGATCCGGGCATCCTCCTCGATCGGTGGATCAGAGAGCCGGCGCGCGTCCCGGAAGGTAGCGGTCGACGCCCGGCCGCGCGAGGAGCACCACCTTGGAGTCCGGGGACTCGTCGGCGACCTGGTAGCCGGTGCGACGGGCCAGGTCCTTCGCGAAACGCGCGATCTCCGCGTGCACCGGAACGTGGTCCCGGCCGAGCCGCTGCCGGGATTTGCCCATGTAGACATACCCCTTCGGTTCGATGAAGTCGGGCCGCGCGGCCTGGTCGAGCGCGGCGTAGTCCCGGACCCACCCGAGGTTCCATCCGCGGACCAGAGTATGCCGGACGACCCGTCGGGTCCGGAGGCCGCGGACGATCTCGAGCGACTCCAGGATACGGTCCCACGCGTCCTCCTGGGCCGGTAGGGTGAGCCGCCGGAACACCTCGGCGTTGGGGGCGGTCACCGAGACATAGAGCTGGGTCGGCAGCGGATCGAGCTGTCTCAGCGCGTCCGGGTTGGTCCCGTTGGTGACCAGGAACGTGGTGATTTCCCGGGCGTGGCAGAGTTCGAGGAACCGGTTCATCCGGGGGTAGAGCGTGGGCTCGCCGGTGAGCGAGATCGCGATATGCCTCGGCAGTTGGGCCTCCTGCCACCGGTCGAGATCGATGGCCGGATCCCCCTTGAACCCCGAAAGGATCCGCCGCTGGGCCTCGACCGAACGGTCGAGCAGGGTCTCCGGATCATCGTACTCGGCCATCATCCCGTCCTCCTCCCAGCCCTGGTTCCGCCAGCAGAACCGGCAGTGCAGGTTGCAGGCATCGATCGCCGGGGACATCTGGAGGCAGCGATGGCTCTGGATTCCGTAGAAGCGGCCCTTGTAGCAGTCCCGGCCCTCGGTGAGGGAAGCCCGGGTCCAGTAGCAGAGCTTGACCGCGCTGTGCCGACCGGTCAGCTGGTAGCCCTGACCTTCCAGTTCGGTGGATAGGTCCTGGTCGCCCATCGGCCGCCCACGCCGGGCCCGGGCCATAACGCTTTGTGGCCGGTACGCCGGGCCCGGCGGGACCCGGGTCCGTGAACCGCAACATCCGATGGCTCGCGGGGGCGAGCGGGATCCGGGGATTCGGCCTTACCATGGTGCTCGCCTACTTCGCCCTCTACCTGAGGAACATCCTCGGCGTGGGGTATCTGGAGATCGGGATCCTCTCCGCCGGGGTCTCCCTTCCGGCCCTGGTCGGGGCACCGATCGGAGGACTTCTCGCCGATCGCATCGGACGGCGCCCGCTCTTCCTCATCGCGCTCCTGGCTGAGGCGGCCTCGATCCTGGGCGTCGCGCTCGGCATGGCCGGGGGCCGGTTGCTGACGACCGCCCTCGCCGTCGCCTCGACCGGGTTCGCGGGGTCGATCGGGGGGCCCGCAATCGCGGCGTACGTGGCGGACTTCAGCGTCGGGTCCGACCGGACCCTCGCCTATACCTGGCAGCGGGTTGGCCACAACGCCGGCTACACCCTCGGCGTCCTGGCCGGAGGGGTCCTCATCGGAATCATCGGTTTCGCCCCGACCGGATTCGCCGCCGGGGTCGCCCTGTTGGCGGGGGTCCTGGTCTTCGCGGCCCAGCTCGATCCCTCCCCCTTCGACGAGGCCCGACGATCGCGACGCGGGCGCCCGGTCCTGCCTTCGGTCCGGAGGCCATCGATCGGAGAGAGCCTTCGAACCATCCGACGCGACCGACCGTTCCTCTGGTTGGCGCTCGGCATGGCCCTCCTGACCCTGGTGACTTCCCAGTGGGGAGTGACCTTCCCGCTGTTCGTGAACACCGTGCTCCGGGTCCCGTACCTTCTCCTGGGGGTCGGGCTTTCGGTCAACGGGATCGTGGTCGTCTTTGGCCAGCCGTTCACGACCGGGGCGTCGCTCGGACGTCGGCACACCAGCCTGGCCCTCCTGGGTCTCGGCTGTTACGCCGTGGCGTTCCTCTGGATTGGCGCCCTCGGGTATCTTCCCGAGCTCGTGATCGGGGGGTTCCTTGCGAGCGTGTTCCTGCTGACCATGGGCGAGAACCTGGTCTCGATCCCATACAGCACCCTCCCCTCAAACCTCGCCCCCCCGTCCGAAGTGGGGGCGTACAATGGGGCGTTCGTCACGCTCGTGGGGTTGGGCGGGATCGTCGCGCCGCTCTTCGGGGGCGCGATCCTCGGCGCGGTCTCGACCCCCGCGCTGGTCTGGCTCATCCTGGTCGCCCCGGCGGTTCCGGCGGCGGTGCTGATCCGACGCGCCTCGCAAAGGCTGCCGTCGCTGGCCAACCGCGCGTGACGGTCGACGGCCGCCGTGGGGCCCGGCGACCGGCCCGCCCGGGATAAGCGCTTATGTGGAGCCTCCCCTAGGGAGGCCGGGCCCCCCGTGACCATTCGGTACGAACTCCTCTACCTCGGTCCATCCAGCACACGGGTCGAGGTCCGGATCACCCTGCCCCCCGAGCCGAACGGCTCGGCCGAATTGGTCTTTCCCTCCTGGGTTCCCGGTTCGTACATCATCCGGGATCCGGCGAGGTACGTGATCCGGGCGACCCGGGAGCTCCCGGGCGGCGGTCCGGCCCCCCGGATCGAACGGATCGGCAAGTCCCGCTGGCGGGTCCCCTACGACTCCGCCACCGCCCCGACCGTCCGGTTCGAGCTCTTCGGATTCGAATTAAGCAAGCTCGGCCTGGACACCGGTCCGGATCACCTCTTTGTCAACGCCGGCTTTGCCCTCCCCTACGTGGACGGACATCAGGGCGAGCCGTGCGAACTCCAGCTCCGGATCCCGACCGACTGGCAGGTCGTGACCGAACTGGAGGAGGTGGACCGCGGGGCCCGGCGGTACCGGGCCCGATCGTACGACGAGCTCGTCGACTCCCCGATCGACTGCGGCACGATCCGGGAGTCGATCTTCCGGTCGGCGGGGATCCCCCACCGCCTGAGCCTCTGCGGCGAGCCGGCCGACATCGACGTCCGACGGACGGTCCGGGATCTTGAGCAGATCGCGTCGACGACCATCGCCTACTTCGGCTCGTCGCCCCTGAACCACTACACCTTCTTCGTTCACCTGGCCGAAACCGGGGACGGCGGCCTCGAACATGCCACCAGCAACTCCTGCGTCATCCCGCGGGACATGTTCCGGCCGGCCAAGAAGTACCGCCGATTTCTCCACCTGGCCGCCCACGAGTATTTTCATCTGTACAATGTGAAGCGCATCCGACCGGCGGCCCTGAGCCCGTTCGATTACACCCGGGAGGCGTACACCCGGCTCCTCTGGTGGATGGAGGGAGCCACCGACTATGTGAGCCACCTCCTTCTCCGCCGCTCGGGTCTCCTGTCTCCGACGCAGTACCTGGAGGACCTGGCCGAACTGGTCCGCGTGTACCGGGAGATCCCGGGGCGGCTCGTCACCAGCCTCGAGGAGGCGTCGATCGGGGCCTGGGTCGGGTTCTACCGGCCGACGGACGAGAGCGTAAACCAGTCGGTCTCCTACTACCTCAAGGGCGGACTCGTCAGCTGGGCGCTGGACATGGAGATCCGTACCGCCACCCGGAATGCGGCCTCCTTGGACACCGTCATGCGGCACCTCTGGACGGAGTTCGGCGAGCGAGGCCGCGGGATCGGCGAGCGCGAGCTCCCCCGCCTTGTCGAGCAGGCCACCGGACTCGATCTCGGGCCGTTCTTTGAACGGTACGTCTCCGGCGTGCAGGAACTCGACTTCGACCGGCTGGCCCGGTCGGCGGCTCTGACGCTCTCCGAGGCTCCGACGGAACCTTCCGACGACGAGGCGGCCCGACCGGGCTATCTGGGCATCGACCTGAGCGCCACCGAGGGTGTGACTCGGATCAAGGTCGTACGCGACGGGACCCCGGCCCGTGAGGGCGGGCTCCGACCGGGGGATGAACTGATCGGGATCGACGGACGGCGCATCTATGCCACCCAGTGGAACGACGCCCTCGAACGGCTGCCTCCCGGGCAGGAAATCGAACTCCTGCTGTTCCGCCGGGGCCGGGAACTGCGCCGGCGCGTGACGCTCGCCGTCCCGCCTCCGAAGAAACTTCTTTTCCGCGCGGCCGCCTCGCCCTCAGACCTTGAGCGGACGATCCATACGACTTGGCTGAACGGGTCGATCCTGCCGTCCCCGGCTTCGGCCTCGCCTTCGGCGTGAGCCCGCGACCGATCGCCGGGCTGCGATCGGTGGAAGTCGAGATGAACGGGTGGCGTACTTCGCCTCTGGCAGTTTGCGCCGAGTCTCGTCAAGTGGGGGGGGGCGGAGGCAGAGGTCAAGGGAGCCTCCCCGGCATTGCCGCCTTCCGAATGGGCTGGTCGAGCAGTTCGTTTCGCGATCGGAGTGCCGAGTCCCCCCGCCGTCCGCCCCACCGCTGGATGCACCGGCGGTCAATGAACGGGGCGGGGGCTGCCGTTCAAAGGGCCCTCGGCGCCCCCCCGGCACTGGGACGGGGCGGGGGTACCGGTTTCGTTCAGGAAGAGGGGCAGAATTTCAGGATACCGCGTCTCCTACTGGGAAGCGAGGTGATGCGGGGGGGCGACGGTCCGATGCACCTCGACGGCCTCGATAGAGGGCGTGCCGCCCGGCAGGGCACGGTGAGTTGGGTCCGGCCGGACACCATCGGCCTAGCGCGGGGCGGCGGCCGACCGTTCAGCCGCCCGGGGCCGCCTCGGGTTCTGTCGGTGGGGTCCGGGTCGGACCCCGGCCGAATCCCTCCCGGGCGGTGTCGGGCCCGGTCCGAGGGTCGGCCCAAGGAGATCCAGGATCTCGTCGGCCAGTTCGCTCTTGGTCCCTTCGATGGGCCGGGACTCTCCGTGGGCCACCCAGAGGGCCCGGACCCGGCCGTTCCCGATCGACTCCGCCCCGTTGGCGATGATTGCGTCGGCGCCGGACTCCCGGGCGAGTCGATCGGCCGCCGATCGCAGCGGGGCCGGATCCGACTCGGCCAGAAGTTTGAACCCTACGAGGCGGGTGGGCGGGGGAGCCAAGGAACGCAACAACGGCAGTAGTTTGGGGGCCGGGTTGAGCCTCAACGCCAGCCGCGGCCGATCGCGGGACGAGATCTTCCCCGGTTCGGGCGAGGGGGTGTAGTCCGCGAGCGCGGCGGGGACGATGACGAGGGCCGAAGCCCGGAGATCCGCGGCGCGGGCCCGCGCCAGGGTCGTAAGGTCCCCCACGCTCCGCCACCGGGTCAACTCGAGGTAGGAGGGGATGGGGGCGGTGTGCGCCCCCATCCAGAGATCGACCTGGGCTCCCCGAAGGTACGCCTGGACGGCGAGGGCGACCGCCGATACGCCGGTGCTCTCGTTGGCGATCGACCGGACCGAGTCGATCGGCTCCCGCGATCCTCCGCCGATGACCGTGACCCGTCGGCCGCGCCAGACGGAATCGGCCAGACGGCGCAGGACCCGGGCGGCGATCTCCTCCGGCGACGCGAGCTTGTCCTCACCCTCGGCCGACCGGGGAGAGACGACCTCGACCCCCCACTTCTCAAGGAGGGCAAGGTTCTCGGCGACCGCAGGGTTCTTCCCCATGTCGGCGTGCATTGCCGGGGCGACCAGGACCGGGACTCCGCCTCCGAGGGCGACCGACGCACAGGTGGTGACCGGCGTGTCGTCGATCCCATGGGCGATCTTCCCGAGTGTATTGGCGGTCGCCGGGGCGATCAGGTAGAGGTCGGCCCGCCCCTCACCGGGCCCGAGGAGGCTCACGTGCTCGACGGCGCCGCTCAGCTGGAGGATGGGAGGGTGTCCGGTGGCAAACTCCAACGCCTCGGGGGTGATGATCCGGGTCGCCTCGGGGCTCATGACCGCACGGACGTCCGCCCCATGGCGCAGAAGTTCGCGGATGATTTTCACGACCTCGACCGCCGCAATCGAACCCGAGACCCCGACCAGCACGGTTCGGCCGGCGAGCCGCTGGGATCGGGCGCCCCGGATGACACGGCTGGGGTGCATGGTCGGCCTCGCTCGGGCGCCGGACACCGCAGCGCCCCATAAGGGCCGCGGAGGGGAGGGTTATAGCGGCGGCGCCCTTCGGGAGGTCGTGCCGCGTCCCTCGGGCCCCAACCCCCGGTCGGCCGTTTCCCGCTCCCCTCCGGGAACGGAACTCCCGATGGTGAAGACGACGGCCGGGGCGACGAGCCATCGGTCCGAGATCGCTCGGTTACCGGATCGGCGCCCCCCCCCCACCCCGGTCCGGGTCGAGCGCGGAGTGGTGATCTTTGACCTGGACGGAACCCTGTTGGACGACCTCGCGCTCATCAGCCAAGTGGCCGGAGACGTCATGCACCGCACCTTCGGAACTCCGCCCGACGAGGCCCGCATACACTACCTGGCGACGACCGGTCTTCCATTCGAGGCCCAACTGGCCCAGCTCTACCCGACGGCTCCCGCCGAACTGCGCGCCGCAGCGGCGGCAACCTTCCACCAACGCAAGGTGACGGAAGCGTACGCCCACGCCGGACCGTTCCCCGAGGTGCCCGGAGTGCTGAAGCGTCTCGCCCAAGCTCGGTGGACTTTGGTCGTCTCCACCGGCGGGGAGACGGAGATGGCCGAACTGGTGCTGGAGCGGGAAGGGCTCCGGTTCTGGTTCGAGGACGTTCTCGGCAGCCGCGAGGGCACGAAGCGGGAGCATCTCGCCGAGTACCAGCGCCGGTATCCCGACGTGCCGAGGATACTCGTCGGGGACTCCCGGTTCGATATGGAGACGGCCCAGTCACTCTCCGGGACCGTGGCGATCGGCCGAGCCTCCCGACTGCCCGGATGGGCGCTGACCCCCGGGGACTTGACCCAATGGGGGGCGGCGTGGGCCGACTACTCCCTCTCCGGTCTTCCCGCGGCGCTGGAAGAGATCGACACCGGAACCTCCCCGCCCCGCCCCGGCCGGCGGGTCCGTCCCACCCGGAAAAAGTAGGGCCGGGACCGAGAGTCTCAGGGCCGGGGAGCGTCCCCAAGCCGCTTTGAACCCGGGTCGAGGGATCCACAGTCCCCCAGGATAGGCCAAGCTACCCCATCCCGGCCACGGCGCTCCACGCCGGCCCCTGAACAAAAGCCTTTCCGTACTCGGGCCCCCAGGAAGATACCTCGGGAGCCTGCCGCCAGGGAACCGGGCCCGAGGAGGCGGGGGCGGGCTGAGGCGCCGGCAGCCCTGGGCTCGCAGTGAGACGGGCGACCGGTCCACGCCCTTCGCCCGCTGGCGGGGCCGCCGGACTACCTTCGATCCATCCTCGGCATCGACCCGACCGATTCCCCGACCGACTTTTCGGTCACCCGCCGCGGAGAGCGGTGGGTCGGTGACCTCCCTCGGGCCGGGAGCAGAAACCGACCGGGTCGAGTTGCGGCATGGCCGCAGATAGGAGCCGGGACCGGTCTGGCTGGGCGGGATCCGAACGCCTACCTCTTTCGGGAGCTTCCGGCGTCGCCGCCTTCCCAGTGGGCAAGCTCCCGGTGGGCTCGCGCAGCGGACCGGCCGGCGGCCCAGAAGAGGCCCCCGAAGACGAACCCCAGGATCGCACCCCCATACACTTCGAAGAAGATCCATCCGGCCCCCGACCAGAGAAGGGCCGCGATGAGGACCGCGCTCAATGCCCAGATGAGGCCGGCTCCGACATAGAAAACCTGCTGCCGCAACATCGTCCGGCCCTCCCGGCCCCCACCAGGAAGGACCCGACCATAGAGTACGCGGGAGAAGGTGGCTCGGCCTCCCGATAGGTTAAGACCGACCCGCCCTAGGGCTTGGGGATGGAGTTTCTCACGCTAACCGATGCCGACCGGGGGAGCCTCCGATGGATCCGGACCGGGGACCGGCCGTTCGCCTCCGAACTCCGGTCGGGGCGGGGTCTCCTTGCGGCCGTCCAGTGGGCCAAAGGCGAAGGCTCGCTCGCCCGGGCCGACGCGGCCGGCGTCCACTGGACCCTGAAACGGGCCGGCTTCCTCGATCCCTCGGTGTCGGTCCGGGTTGAGGGAACACCCAACCCCGTCGCGGTGCTTCGGGGCCAGGGCCTCCACCATACGATCCGGACGCGCCAAGGGACCTACCGGTTCGGGCGCTCGGGGCTCCTGGTGCCGGCCTGGGAAGTCGGGGGCAGCAACGGGGGTTGGGCGCTCCACCTCGAACCGGTGCGCACCGGTCGCAGGCTGGAAGGCGCGATCCTGGAAGTGGGATCGAGCCCGGTCGAGTCGGGCGAACTTACCCTCCTGGCGGCCTTGGCCTGGTATTTTATCGTGCTCGCCTGGTTCGAGGACGAAGCGATCGGGGAGTGGACCGATCACTTCGAGGGCCGGGCCTGACCGAAGCCTTCGAGTCGACCGCGTCCGGTCAGCTTCTCGGAACCGCCGCCTTGAGCGCTTCGGTATAGCAGGAAGCGCAAAGGTTCGTGAGCTTGGGCCAGCCATCCTCGGGAGGGGGCTGTACCCGGGTGATGACGGCGTGGCAACGATCGCATTCGAGGTGACCCTCCTTGTACATGTCTCGCCGGCCTCCGATGCGGGCCATCCCTCCCGGATACTAAGAGGTTCCCGTCGGCGACATGAATGCGTCGCTCCACGGGTTCCGGGCCGTGGAAGAATCCGTCGGCGAGCCGACATCGGCAATCGAGGGAGGGGTCCGCCCCCATCGGACGGCGAGGGTGCTGCGCAGGCCGGGGTGCATCCCGAAGGCCAAGATCTCGAGGCGGCGGGAGGATCGGGTCGTCTCCGGATCCCTGGGAGCTTCAAGCGCCGGGACGCCGGGCTTCGGCTCTCGAGACACTGCGCCCACCCCGCGAGGCTCAAGACCGGAGTCGGGCGAGACCTCCCACTCGATCTCCTTCCGCTCCACGTCTGGGGCTCCTCGCCCCCCAACCCTGCCCGACTGGCCTGAGAGTCTCCTCGCCGGGCCAGCGGCGGAGGCTCGGGCCCGGCCTCCGCGAGAGGTCCGCAGATCGGGGTCAGCCCGGGTCGACCCATGCGCCTCCGCCGGCCCCGGCCCGCCGGTGAAATCCGCCCCCGTCGCCCCAGCAGGATTCCCTCCCGCTTCGTCGGGCGTTCGCTGAAGCGGCGGGGCGATCCGCTGCGGGGGCGTACTCTCGGGAGAAACGCTCGGGCGCGGCCGTCCGTCCGCACCCCGAAATCGAGCCCCGGCCTCCGGGCGCCCCGGTGAAGGATCCAGAACGGCTCCGCCGGCGGCACACCCGTCCTCGGGTCGCAGGTCCGGCCACGACGGCGCCCTTCCCCCAAACCTCCATAAGCAATCGTCCACTCCCGGGGTCATGGCTCCTCCGACGATCTCCCCCCGACGGTTTGCCCGGTTCTCGCGCAATCCTCCCCCGGACGATCTCACGAAGTTCCAGATCCCGGCCTCCGGCATGTGCCTTTCGGCCTTCCTGCTGGTCCATCCCGCCCAGGATTCTCCGCGGGTCCTGCTCGGCCGGATCCGCCCCGGGGAAGGATGGTTCTCCGCGGGGGCGCTCGACGTGGCCCGCGGCCACCGAATCCAGGACGGGTGGATGCTCCCCTCCCGCCAGCTGGCGTTCTACGAAAGCCCCGAAGAGGCGGCCCGGACGATCCTGGCCGAACAACTCCCGGGCCTTGCCGTCACCCCAAAGCTGCATTCCATCGCGTCCGAGGCCTACCCGACGACCCCGGGGGCGCCGGACGGAGATCTCCACTGGGACCTCCACTTTCTCTACGACTGTTTCGGAGCGCCGGACCGCCTTGCCGCCGGACCGCTCTGGCAGGAGCTACGATTCTTCTCCCCCGCGGAACGGAGCGGGCTCCCGATTGCCCGGGGGCATGGGGACATCCTGGCCCTCGCGAAGTCGACGCACCTCCGGTGAACCATGCTGGAAAAGCTCACCGACCGCGAGTTCGAGGGCCTGCGCCTGCGTCGGCCCGGCCGTTGGATGGTGGCGTTCTTGGCCGACTGGTGCCCCTTCTGCCAGAGATTCCGGGCGCACTTGGAGTCCTGGCGACCTCCCGCCGGGATCCGGGTGGCCATCGGGGATGTCACCGACCTGGATTCGGTGCTCTGGGACCGCTTTGCGATTGAAGTCGTACCGACCTTGGTCGGGTTCCTCGACGGGGCAGCGGTCGCCCGGCGCGACGGGGTGGCCGGCCGGGGACTCCCGACCCGGTCGCTCGATGAGACGGCCCGCGAACTCACCGGTCACCCGCATCAGCGAATTGATTAGACCGAACCTTCTGGGGGAGCTGTGGCTGCCTCCCCCCCGAGCGACCGGCGTTGCGCCCTCGTGACCGGAGGGGGCACCGGCTTGGGCCTCGCGATGGCCGAACGGCTGGCCCGGGACGGATACGACCTTACTTTGGCGAGCCGGGATCCGGCCCATCTGGAGGCGGGATCTCAGACGCTCCGGGCCGCCGGCGCCCGGGTCCTGACCGTCCGGACCGACGTGCGGTCGGAGTCGGCCGTCGATGAGCTGATGCACCGGATCCGTGAGGAGTATGGCCGGCTCGACCTTCTGGTCAACAATGCCGCCGGAAACTTTGTGGCTCCGGCGGAGGCGATCACCCCGAACGGATGGCGGGCGGTCATCGGCATTGTGCTCAACGGGACCTTCTTCTGCTGCCGGGCGGCGTTCCCCCTCCTCCAGGAACGTGCGTCGAGCGCCATCGTGAACATCGTCGCGGCCTACGCCTGGATGGCCGGGCCCGGGACCGCGCACTCCGCCGCCGCCAAGGCCGGCGTCCTCGCTCTCACCCGCACCTTGGCCGTGGAGTGGGCCGGGTATGGAATCCGGGTGAACGCGGTCGCCCCCGGCCCGGTCCACACCGAGGGGACCGACCAGCGGCTCTGGACCGATGGGGAGGTCACCCGGGCCGTGACTCGAGGCGTTCCCCTCGGACGGTTCGGAACGGCGGAGGAGATCGCCGAGAGCGTGGCGTTTCTTGCCGGCCCACGGGCCTCCTACATCACCGGGCAGGTGCTGACCGTGGACGGGGGGCAGTGGTTGGGGACGGGGCTCCTTCCGCTCCTCCGACCCGAAGGCCCCACGACGCCCGCTCGTCGGACTTCCCAGGACGGTCATCCCGAATGATCCCCGGGGTGCCCGGCCGTCCACCGCCCGGCCGGAGGGTCTCGCGATGACGTTCCTCACCTTTCCCTCGACGACGGTCGATCTGCTGGTGCTCGGAGGGGTGCTGCTCATCAGCTTCGCGAGTGACCTTCTGACCGAACGCTTCCGCTTCCCGGATGTCCTCTGGCTGATCGCGTTCGGATTCGCCGCAGGCCCGCTCTTCCACCTGATCCCTCCCGGTCCGATCCTCACCCTGGCCCCGTTGGTCGGTACGGCGGCCCTGGTGATCATCCTCTACGACGCGGGGCTCGACATGAATGCCCGGCTCATCCGACCGTTCGCGGCCTCGGCGGTGCTGTTTGCCGTGACGAGCTGGGCGGTTGCGTTCGGGCTGTTGTTTGGGGTCGGCCTGCTGCTCTTCGCCCCGGGTCAGGTCGACCTGTCGCTCATCTTCGCCGTCGCCTTCGCCTGCGCCTCGGGCGCGGTCATCATCCCGATCGCGAGCCGCCTCATCTCCGACCCCAGCCTGCGGGCGTACGTGCATCTCGACGGGGCGGTGGAGGATACCCTATCGATCGTCGGTCTGAGCGTGCTCTTGACCGTGCTGGCGGCCACCCCGGGCCAGGTCAGCAACACCGTGGCGCTGTCGGTGCTTCTGCCCTTGCCCGTGGCGATCGGGATCGGGCTCCTGGGGGCACTCCTGGTCCGGCAGTTCCTTACCCGCTGGCAGGACCGACCCTTCGCCCTGGTCGCCCTGCTCGGCATCCTCCTGGTGGTCTATGCGATCACCGAGGTGCTGGGGGGCACCGGAGTGTTCGCGGTTCTGGTGCTCGGGATCCTCATCGCGAACGAGTTTCCCCTCCGGGTCGCCTTCGCCCGGTGGCGAGGGCGACCCACTCCGCGACCCTTCCAACTGGGGAGCGGGTTCCGCCGGATGCAGGGTGAGTTCTCCTCGCTGCTCCGGGCGGTCTTCCTCTTCATGATCGGTGTGATCGTCCCCCTCCAACCGCTCGCGCTGGGGGTGATCGTGGCGGTCGTCATCCTGCCGGTGGCCCTCTACTACCTGCGCCGGCTGATCGCCACCGAGGTGGCCCAGCGGGGGACCATCAGCCCGACCGGGGCCGACCATCTCGGCGCGCTGTATGGCCGGGGGCTCACCAACGCGGTCCTGCTGGTCCTCCCCATCGCCTTCTTCCCGGGCCTCCAGGTGCTCTTGCTGCCCGGTTTTGTCCTGATTGTGGGCACGAACATCCTGATGACCCTTCGGCTCTTCTCGCTCCCGGCGCTCCCGCCGACGCCCGAGCCTGCGGGAACTCAGGTCCCCGGAATCCCGCTATCGTTCGAGGCGCCGCTCCTCCGGAGCCCTGCCCGTCCCCCCTTGCCCCAGGAGCAGGGTCCTCGCAGCCTGTCCTTCAGGACGGCGAAACCGATCGGACGGTCAGAAACTCCGTCACGACAGCCATGAACAGGTCCGGGGACTCCAGGTGGGGGCGGCCGGCGACTCCCGGAAGAAGGAGCCAGCGCGCGTTGGGAAGCCGGCCGGCGAGCCGGTGGGCGGCCTCACGACGCGGCCAGGGGCTCTCCGACCCGGCGGAGACGAGGACCGGGTGCTCCAGGTCACCGGAGGCCATGGCCCCCCCCATCCACGCCGCGGGTTCCGCGGGCGACTCCGCGAGACCGGGCCGGTCGTCCGGATCCTCCGGGCGTGCCATCCCCGGGGCCGGACCGGACCGGGATCGCGCGCCGAGGCTTCCTGTCGGCTCGTGAAGCACCATCCCGCGCACCAGTTCCGGGTGGAGATGGGCCACTTCGAGGGCTCGCCCTGCTTCGGCGCCGACTCCGATGAGGTGGGCCGGCCAGTGGTCGAGCCTCCGGAGGAGCTCTCCCAGCTCCTCATCGGGGTCCGGGCGGGGGAGATCGCGCTCGGGGTCCCCGGCCGCCCCGTGGGGCGTCGGACCGACCATCAAGATCCGAAGACTGCGCGAAAGGCCGAGGGCGACCCGTCGCCACTCCTCCGGGCCGTCCCGGTACGCGGACAGGACCACGGCGGGATCTCCGGTCCCGGCGATCCAAACCGGGCGGAGCGAGCCGGTTCCGCCCGACCTCATGGAGAATCCATCGGGCCCGGGGCGCGGGCGGTGAGCACCATGGAGAGGGAGTTGGCCGGTGCCTCCTGGCATCGAACGCGGGTCAGGCCGCAGCGGCGGAGCAGCGCCCGAGCCCGATCGGGCCCCCAGGCCGCTCCGAGCGCGTCCCCGCCCGCCGAGCGGGCGACCATGGTGCAGTAGAGGGTGCTGATGCCGTAGAGGTAGGCCGCTCCCAGGTTGCCGATGTTCGCTTCGAGGGGGCCCGCGACGCGGGGTTCGACCGCGAAGAACCACCCGCCGGGGCGGAGGCTCGGGACCAGGCGGGTCAGGCTTTCCCCGGGATCGGCGAGATCGTGGATCATATCCAATGCCAGGAGGAGGTCCCAGGCCGGGCGGGTCGGGAGCCGCCGAATCTCCCGCCGCACGAACCGGACGTTCGTCAGCCCCATCGCCCGGGACTCCCGACGGGCCCAGGCGAGGGGGAGGTCCTCCGCATCCGCCCCAACGAATCGGGAGCGGGGAAAGGCGGCCGCCATCAGGTTGGTGACATGGCCGTCACCGCAACCGACCTCAAGGACCGAGGCCCCCCGGCGCAACCGAGCGCTCAGCCCTGGGGCGAGGGCCAGGTACCGGTCGACGAACAGCGCGTCGTACCGGGTCCGGTTGAGGCGGGCCATCGCCCTCGGAAACTCCGGTGCGTAGGCCCGGTACGGAACCCCGTTCCCTCGAAATCCCCGGACAATCCTCGGCCAGGCCGCGAGGGCGGCGGTCGCCATCTGGCTCCCGGCGGCCAGATTGGAAATCGCACGGCCGGTGAGACAGGCCCGGGCCGGCGGGTCCAAGGAGAAGACCGCCCGGTTCGGGTCGTACCGGGCCAGCCGGGCGGCGGCCACCGCCGAAAGCCATTCCCGGACGGGGCGCTCGTCCAGGCCGGTGGCTGCGGCGAGTCCGGCGCTGGTCCGAGGCGCCTCGGCCAACCGCTCCCACAGCCCGAGCTCGAAGCCGAGGCGGATCATCTGAGTCACCACGGTCTGGGCGTACCCGCCAAAGAGGCGCCGCATCATCCTTCGGGTCGCACGGGAAGGCCGGGCGTCGCTCACGGCCGGGGGGAGCTCGATGACCGTAAAGCCTCTCGGAACCCCGCCAGGGCCGACGCGGAACCCGCATCCCTCGCGCGGGCCGGACGGGGCAAGCCTTGAAGCCGAGGAGAGCGTCCCAGAATCGATTCGAATGAGTCACCTCTTCCAACGCCCGCTCTGCGAGATGGGGATCGCGTACGACTCGGCGTTCCGGGACATCCTCGGACCTCCGACCCCCGAACTGGGCGGGGGATGCGACGACCGGCCCCGCCGTGTCGAACTCTGGACGGCCCCAGCCCCCCCCGATTCGCCGGCAGCCCCCTGGCGCTCATTTCAGGTCTGCCCTGAGCACATCGCTCAGCTCGCGGCGGTCGACCGTCAGCTGGTCGCGCGGGGCCTCACGAGCCGGTTCCGCTCACCTCGGCCGTGACCGGGGTGGGCCGGAGGGATCGGTCGAACAGTACGGCGGCCACTTCCCGGGCGCACTCCGCGTAGAGCCGACGGGCCTCCTCGGCTCGGTACGACCGGGCCGAGGAGCGCCGAGCCTGCTCATGGGCGAAGTACTTTCCCGTGCCGAGATCCTCGGCGGTGATGAGGTGAACCGGGGTTCGGGCGGCGGTCCGGGGGGAGACCGCCCCGATCATGGCGAACCGGACCAGGGCCCTGAGCGGGCCCGCCGCGGAGAGGCCGAAGGAGGTGCGGACGAAGCCGGGATGCACGGCATTGAAGGTCACCGGCAGTTCGCGCGTTCGTCGCGCCCACTCGTAGGTGAGCATCAGCAGGGCGAGCTTCGACTGGGCATAGGCCCCCCAGGCGCCGTAGGCGCTCCGCCGCTGGAGATCGTCCCAGCGGAGACGACCGGTCCCATGGGCCGCCGACGAAATGCTGACGACCCGCCCGGCGCCGCTCGCCGCCAGCTGAGGCAGCAGTCGCTCGGTCAACAAAAACGGCGAGAGGACGTTGAGGGCCCAGGTCCGTTCGATCCCCTCCGAAGTCAGCTGGAGTGGGGCAAAGATTCCGCCCGCGTTGTTGACCAGGCCGTCGATCCGATCCAGGCCCTCGGCGATCGACGAGGCGACCGAATCCGTCGCTTTAAGTTCGGAGAGGTCGGCCTGGAAGAGTCGGATCTCGGCCCGGGGGGTGCCGGAAGTCAGCGCGGCCCGGGTCCGGGCCAATCGCTCGCCCGATCGCCCGATGAGGGCGAGGGAGTAGCCTGCACGGGCCAGTCCGGCCGCCACCTCGAAGCCCAGGCCGCTGGTCGCCCCCGAAATCACGATCCACTTGGAGCGAAGTTCCCGGTCCGGCTCCTCGACCACGCGCCGGTGAGTGCGCGGCGGCATTTACGCTCCGCTCTCGCCCCGAAGGGCCGGGGGCCCTCGGGCCCGATCACCGGCGGCCGGGGATCGGGACGGCCGTCCGATCGAGCCCGGACCATATGTCTAAATGGGAGGAGTGCATCCCCCTCTCCAGCTCCTCCTACCGGAGGAGACTGAGAACGATGCCGGCAAAGAAGAAAGGCAAGAAGAGCAGCAGCAAGAAGGGCAAGAAGTAAGGTGGGAACACCTTGCGGATCCCTTCGGGGGGATTGCATGCGCGGACGTGTCGCGGCACTTCAGGGTGCCGGACCCCCGCGGATCCCCCCCACGACTTTTTTCGACTACCCACCGATGCCGGACGATTGACCCCGTAGGGGGGCGAACGAAGACCCCTCCCGGCCTCCCCGGCGAGGGGGGACGGCTCGCCTAGGGCCGGTCCTCAGCGCGGATCGGGCCGGGGCCTCGCTTCCAGCGGGCGGGAATCCGCTGCCATGCGGAGTGCACGGCGGGGGCGCTCCCGTCGGGCGGAAACGCCACCCGGACGGCCGCGGCCCGGCCCAACATGCCGAATTCGAGGGAGTACCAGGTCGCGATCCACCCGCCGTGGGGTCCCCGCTCGGCCTGACCAAACTGATAGGAGTCCTCGAGGAACCGGTTGCGGACGCGGGCGAGGGAGTACGACTGGTCGAGCGCCTCCTGGGCCGTAGCGACCGTCCGGCCCAGGGGGACCGCCGTCAGCGGAACATCCACCGTGTGCGGGCCGTCCACGACCCCCCGGCCCAGGACATAGTGACCGTAGGTGGTACGGAACCGGCCCGCCGCCTTGGACTCCGAAATCAGGATCCATCGGAGCGGGTGGCTGGTCGGGACCGGTCGCTGGAACTCCCCCCACTCATGGAGGTGACGGCCGATGTAGAGGCGGGCCGCCAGCCGGACGGCGAAGTAGGCCACAAAGAAGGCGGCGAGGAGGTAGAGGGTATCGAGATACCAGGCGTACGGCACCCGATTCCGTTCAAGCCCCAGCAGGACGTAAAAAGCGACCACCGAAACGATCAGGGTGACGAAGTTGATCGCCCGGTCGGCATCGATCTCGAGCCGCCGCTTGGAAAATGGCAGGAGCGGAGGCACCGAAAAGTTCGTGAATCCGTCCTGGGCGATGTGCGCGAGGCCGCCCGCCTCCATCACGAGGAAGTACCACCCGAACGTGCCGGCGGCGACGTACGGCCCGAGGAGGCCCCCCGCGACCGCGACGATTGTCACCCCGGTGAGCGAGTGGGTGATGCCATGGTGCTGCAGGATTGGAAACCGCCGGGCGATCGGGAAGAAGAGCGCGTCGGCATCGGGCAGGCCCCCGGCCAGAGCGCCGGCCGCCAGATACTGGGGGTGCGATCCGGCGAGACCGAAACTGATGAGGTAGGCCACGAGGACGTGGGTGAACAGATCCACGGACGGGAGGTCAGGGCCCTAAAGCAGGCCCTCCTCCATCACCTCGACCGACTCGACCCCGGGGATGTGAGCGATCGCTTCTTCGGTGGCCGGCAGGAGCCCGCCCTCGTCGTTCATGACGACCGAAACGAGGAGCGATTTGAGCCCGTAGGCGATCTCCTTGACCTGAAGGCCACGCACCGTGACCCCCGCGGGGATACGACTGCGGAGCGCCTCAGCGACCGCCTTGAGGTCGGTCTCGACCCCCTGGGGCATGATCCGGAAGAGGACGGCCACCTGACCCATCCACGGCTCCTACGGACCTTCGAAGGCGCAGCTCGGACAGACGTAGTGGACGCTCTGATCCCGGCACCGGGCACACCGCCCGATCCGGACCGCTCCGCACTGGGGGCAGGGGAACTCTGTGGACCCTTGGGCCGGGATACCCACGCCGCATGAACTGCACCGCGAAGCTGTGCTCTCTGCCATGCTCTTCTGCTACACCACCGGTCCGGTCGGATCCTACTTGCGCCGGTTCCGGCGGCGCGCGCCCACCCGGGCCACGAATATAAAGATGGCCCCGAAGAACGCGGCAATCCCTGCGATGTACCAGATGGTGTAGTTGACCGGCGCGGGCGGGATGTAAAACGACTGGGAGTAGGTCTGCGCCCCGCCGGCGAACTCGACCAGGCCGTGGGCGTGGGTGACCGAGATCGTGAACGTGTGCCAGCCCGAGGAGAGTCCCAAGGTGGGATAGTCGAAGGTCAAGGCATAGGTTTGGTGGGGGGTCAGGGTCGGAATGGTGACCGATCCGACCGGCCGGCCGTCCAAGGAGACCGTGGCGGCAAACGAGAGGATCGTCTGGGCTCCGGCGACGACGGTCGCCGTCAGGACGTAGGGCCGGACGACCCGGACCGTGTCGGTGAGGTTGATCGACTGGTTCTGGGTCTGGTAGGTCGAGGCGATGAGGAGGTGGAGCACCAGGGTCTGGGTCAGGTTGTTGACCGTCAGCTTGGCCGTCAGTCCCTTCGGCCCGATCGTGCCGTTGGCCGGGAAGAAGCTGACCCCGGTCAGGTTGGAGCCGGCCATCGAGGCATAGTATTGGATGGTCCCCGCGACCGTCCCGTTGGGCAGCACCGCCGGCCCGCCGGACGCATTGATGAAGTAGCTTCCCGATCCCGAGAGGGCCAAGACGTTCGGCCCGTGGACATACCCGGTCAGGTTGACCGCCGGAGGAGCGGAGGCCGCCGAGGCCGACGGTACGCCCAGGCCGGCCATGCCCAACGCCACGACCAACAGCAGGACGAGCCCGGGGGCGAGGCGGTCCGTTTCCCACCGCCTCATCGGCGGCTCCATCGGCGGGTCCGGTTCCACTGGTAGGTGAGGACCCCCACGACGAGCGCCAGGGCCGGGATGAAGGAGACCACCGGAATCACCCAGGACGGAAGCGGGGTCGTAGGAGTCCCGATCGAGGGCCCGATCACGGTCGCATTGGGGGCGCCCACCACCACCGCCGCGGTCGGTACCGCGAGCGTCAGCGAGTGTTGGACCCCGGTCGAGGCCACCGTGATTGAAACCTGGACCGACTGAGGCAGGCGGGAGGCCGGGCCGACGGCCGTGAGGTTGACATCGAGGGTGAGGTTCGCCCCGGTGTTGAGATAGATGGGAGCGGTCACGACTCGGCCCGCGTTGAGGAAGTTGGCCCTCCACCCCAGCAGAGCCAAGTGGCCCAGGTTCGCGATGTTGGCCGTGACGTTCTCCGGCTGGTTCCCAATGTTCGCGACGTACAGGGCCAGGACCGCCCGGGTCGGGCCGACCTGGGGGGCCACCGACGGGAGGGGCCCGATCTTCGCCGCCGAGTGCGGGGCGATGACAATCGTGGGGGAGATGCTGGCTTCGGTCGTTCCATTGGCGAACTGGGCCTGCAGATACACGGCCGGGTGGGCGACCGGGGTGCCTGACGGCACCGTGATCGTCACTTCCCCCGATACCGTCCGTGCCGAGCCGCTTACCCCGAGGGTCACGTTGGCGGCCGAAAAGTGGAATCCCCAGTAGGAGGGAGTTCCGACCAGGGTCAATGAAAGCGGCTGGTTCGACAGGCTGGTGAAGGCGTAGCCGAAGGACGCGTTCCCGCCCGAGTACGGGAGCGTCACGGAACTCGGGCCCACGATCTGGCCGACCACGGAGTCGGTAAACCGATAACTCAAGGTCAGCAGGGTGGCTTGGTTCCCCGAAACGATCTGAACCTGGGCCGATGCGGTCGCGTTGACCGCGGCTCCGTAGGGGGACCCTACCGCCGATGCCGAGATCGTGTAGCTCCCCGGAGGGAGGGCGACCGCGAGCGAGGAGTTCATGGAAACCAGGGGAAAGACTACGCTCCGGCCCATCGAATCCTCGACCTTGAGTTGGGCGCCCGTCAGGCTGGACCCGAGCTTGGACGGAGAGTGGATCTGAATAAGATCGACCCAGGCGGGCCGGAGGGAAAGGCTGATGTTCGAAACCCCGGAACTGAAGACCGACTCGTACTGGAAGCGGGCGAGGGGCTGGCCGACCGACGAGCTGTTGGCGTAGACGGAGTAGACCCCCGGCTCCAGAGGGACCGAAAGCCGGCCCGTCGAGGTCGTGAGCACGATCGGTGCCAACGCGGTGTCGTTGAGGTTGATCAGGCGTACCGTTCCCGCGACAGGTCCGGGAGCCCCGAGGGTGGTCAGGGTCAGGTTGACCGGGACCAGCAACGCCCGACTCACGAGCGGGATATTGCACTGGGCAGAACTGTTCGAAACCGTGCACTGGTAGCCCGGGGCCGTCGAGTAGACCACAGCGGTGGTACCGTTGGCCGTCGGAACCTGGAGGGTGGCGTTGACCCTCGCCTGATAGACGCCCGGTGACGGCAGGATGGTGGAATACTGGCCGTTGCTGGCGGAGACTCGGACGTTCACGCCGCTCGGTGCCGTGAACAGGATGGACGTGGTGGCATTGACCAGTCCGCCCGTCAGCGTCGTCAGCGAGCCGCTCACCGACGCTCCCCCGGCGGTCAGGTTGAGGGGTCCGGAAATCCGACCGTTGCTCCCCACGGTGATGTTGGCCAGGGTCGAATACGGAGTGCCGTTCAACCGCCCGATCGCCAGGACCGAATAGTTGCCGGTGCCCGCATAGAATCCGTTGAGGAACTGGGTTCCGTTGACGGTGACGTTGACCAGCGGGGAGGAGAGCTCAACCGTGACATTGGACGGGCTAAGGCCCGCCGGCAGGATGAGACGCCCGGTGGTGTTGATCTGAGGGACGACGAGGAGGGTCAAAGTCACCTGTTGGGCGCCGGGAGCGATGGTGGTCGTGTAGGTCTCCGGGGGGAGATACACTGTGACCGGTCCGACCTGGGCCCGGGCTCCGACGCCGTAGTCGCCCGGAGCCGCCAGGAACTGGAAGGTGGGTCCCCCGGTCAGGGTGAGGCTGACGGCCGTGGAACTCTCCGCGGTGAGGTTCACCTGGACCGGGGTGCCCGAGGGGAGCCCGACGACCGAAAGGGACACGGGCACCGGGGTCAACGTCATCGGGAGGTCCGTGAGCTCCGAGAGCTCCGAGGGGCTCAACCCGCAGCGCTGGGACGCGTTGAAGGCGAAGGAGGCCGCCGACACACAGTAGGTCGTGCCCGAGGGCAGGACCGACGGAATGTATCCGGTGACCTGGCCCCCGGTCGTGGCCCGCGTAAACACCGAGGCGGCTCCCGCTGAGATGGTGATGGCGGCGCGCGGAGCGGGAACGACGACCGTCGAGTTGGAGGCGGACTGCCCGACCGTGAACGAGAAGCGCAGGGTGGGTACCGGAGCCAACGTCAACGGCGCTCCGGAGGAGGTGTTGTAGGCCAGCATCGTGGCGTACAAGGTCGAAGTAGGATTCGAGGAACCCTGCCAGGCGACGACCGTGTACGGCCCGGCGGGGACCGATAGCGAAAAGGAAGTGGAGTTCGGCGGGACCCAGGTCGAAACCTCGCCGCCCTGGCCGCTGTAGAACTCGACCAAAGTGCGCGTCGTATTCGAGATCGGCCCCGAAAGGACGACGGTGCCGTGGACCGTGACCGATGGGGCGAGCGTCAGCGGGGGGAAGAGGGTGGTCAGGCTCCCGGAAACCGAGGGATAGATCGACGTGAACCCCGAATAGGGCACCCCCTGGACCGTGGTCAGGGCGTAGACGGAATAGTTCCCGACGGGCAGGCTGGCATGAACGACCCCGTTGCTCCCGGTAAACAGCGTCGTGGAGTTGTTGGCGGCTCCTTCCTGAAGGCTGAGAACCGACGCCGAGGCGTTGGCGAACGAGGGCAGGAGGGTGAACCGGACCGCCGTGTGAGCCGCCGGTGCTCCCGCCGCCAGGACCTGCAGCGCAACGCTCTGATACTCCACCTCCGTCAGGTTCTGAGAGATCGACTGGCCGGGGGTCTGGATCTCGATCGGGACCCCGGCCGACTGGAACCCCGAGACCGTGGCCGAGACGGCGCGGACGGTGTAGTTTCCCGGCCCGAGGTTGCTGAAGCTGTAGGCGCCATTGGTGCCGGCCGTGGTCGTGGCGACGACGCCCGACCGGTTGCCGAGGGTGACGGTGGAACCGATGCCCGGAGCCACCCCGTTCAGCAACACGGTGCCCCGGATGCTGGCCGATTGAAGACCGGTCGTCGCATTGACGGTGGACCCGTTTCCGACGAACCGGGTGGCCTCCGTGTAGTTCTGGCCGTCGTAGAGGATGTTCAGATTGTAGTTGCCGGGGGGCACGCTCGTGAAGTCAAACGATCCGCTGGCATCGGTCACCTGACTGAGCCGGGTCGTATTGTTTCCTCCCCAGAGGACCACCTGGGCGCCCGGGATCACGGCATCGGTGGTGGGGATGTAGGTCGAGTTGTTGGCGGAGTTCCAGTAGACGAACCCCTGGACCCGACCGGCGCCGAGCGTCACGGTCAGCGGCCGGGGAGGCGCGTTGAGGCTCAGGCCGACGGCATCGGGAATGTCGAGGGGGACGCGCTTGAGGCTCAAGGAGTCCTGCTGGGTGTAGGGGTCAAAGCTCCCGGTGGTGATGTTGAGGGTGTCGTTCCCCGGGGGGGCCACGAGGGAGAAGGATCCGTCCGGGCCGGTGGTGACGGTCATGTGGGGGATCCCCCAGCTGTCGAAAATGGTCACCCGGGCTCCGGGAACCGGCTGACCGTCGGGGAGGACAACCCGACCGAGGATCGTCTGGCCGGGGTAGTACTCGAGCATCGCTCCTCCGCCGTTGAAGTACGAATTCGCAGTCAGGTCGGTCACCCCGCCGGTCTTGTTCGCCAAGCTCACCGCCGTGGGCTTGTTCATCGCGGTGAAGCAGTTCGAGTTGGTCTGGGCCTCCGTCTTGGAGGGGCAGTAGTAGGCGGTCTGATAGACGACCTGGAAGTGCTGCATCATCCAGCCCGGTTCGATCGGATAGCTGGCGGCGGCTCCGGACAGGCCGGGGATGCCGCCGGAGAGGCCCACATCGGTGCCGTTGTAGCCGATGTAAGTCCGATAGATCATCGACTTGTAGAATGGAGCGAAGTAGTTGATGTTGTACTGGACCGCGCCGACATTCGCGGGCAACTGGCCAAGAGGGTAGGTGTTGCCATCGGTTCCGAGCACCGTCACATTGAAGAACGTCGTCGGGACGCCGACCGAGTTGACGACCCGGCCGACGAGATCGGCCGGGGCGTAGAAGATCCCGGTGTCGGACCCCGAAAACGGAAAGAGACGCATGTCGGTCATGGCGTACCGGATCGTCCAGCCGGTGAATGCCTGCACGTCGTTGTAGACCTGGGCGACCCCGGAGAGCGGGAGGGAGTCGGCCAGGAAGTAGGAGACCGCAAAGTACATCGCATTGTCCAGGGTCATCGTGGAGGGGTTGACCGGAAGGTATTTTCCGGGGTTGTTGACCACGGTCCGGAAGTCGGCCGATGTATCGGCCAGGAGGTGGGTCAGTTCGGCCACATCAATCCCGTCCCGCTGCAGCGTTTCGGCCAGCGCGGCGGGCAGGGTGTGCCCGCCGGTCTTCGTCATTTCGGCAAACAAGAGAGCCGTCGTCAGGACTCCGATCGCGATCGACTCGTTTTGAGCCAGAAGGAACTGCCCCCCCGGGTCGATCCCGTTCTGGAAGTTGTCGGCCACGACCGGGTGCTGCCCCTGATCCATCTCTTGGAACCCGTAATCCCACCAACTGATGAAGGCCGGTCGGTCCTGGATCGGTAACTGGGTATCCTGCGTTCCCAGCCAACTGTACATGGCAGAGTCATACTGATTCGGCGTGTCGAGCTCGGTGCCGGCCGCCCCGAAGATGTTCTGGGAGGCGGAGGAGGTGGTCGGCTGGAGTCCTGGGGGCAGGGTGTTGTAGACCTGCTCGGAAAGCTGGGTCTTGGTGTTGCCCGGGATCCCCGCATCGATGGAGATCCAGATGTTCGGCAGGAGCAGGCCGACCACAATCAGCAGGATTGCGATGTGGCGGGGCTTGAGCGCCTTCCGGAACGCCGAAAACTGGCTGCGGGTATCCGAGAGGTGGGTCACGGTCCGGCGCAGTTCGGGATAACCGGCATAGTCGATCGCCCGCCGAAGGGTCTCGGCGGCCAGGAGGGCGAACCCCGGGGCCCCGATGAGGAAGAACTTGGACGCCGAGATCGGGAGGTAGATCGAGAGGACCCCGAAGACGAGGAAGACGAGGCCGATCCGGGAATACCGCGCCCGGATCCAGCCCCACGCGTAGAGGGCGACCCCGACCAGGGCCAGGTAGAATGTGACGAGGCCATACCCGATCACGAGCTGGTCCAGCGACGGCGCCTGGGCTTCGGCGACCGTGGAGTAGATCAGGGTCTTGACGAAGTAGCCCTGCCCCGTGACAATATTGATGAAGAAGTTGGGCAGAAAGATGGCCAGGACCAGCGCGCCGGCCACGTAGGTCCCGATCAGGGCGGGGACTGAAAAGACCCATGGGACGTCCCGCATGAACATGAACGGGAGCAGCAGCAACAGGGCTCCGAAGAACAGGAGCAACGGAAGGTCGAACCAGCCGGCGAACTCGTGCTGGACGATGTAGTAGGGGAAGGCCATCGGGAACCCGATGATCCCGACGATGAGAGTGACCACGTACGTCCCGAACATATCGACGTGGCGGATCCGTTCGATGATGAACCCGACCGTCAGAAAGATGGCCACGACCGCGACGAAGTAGGTGTAGCCCTGCCAGGAGAGCGCGAGGGCACCGAAGCAGACCCCGGTGAACACGGCCCACTTGACGGCCATCCGTTCCTCCCGCAGGAACGCCTTGAGCCCGCGCCCGATCTCCCGTGGCTGCCGGTAGCTCACGACCCAGCGTCGCGTGCCGGTGGCCTTGAGGGTCCGAATGTAGGCGTAGACGGTAATCAGGATCACGAAGGTATAGAACGAGAGATAGTTTCCGTAGCCCAGGGTCGACGAGTCGATGCTGGCCGGGAAGAACGGGAAGATCATCGCGGCGATGAGACCCATCCGGCGCGAGGAGACCTCCTTCCCGATCAGGTAGACCGGAAAGACGGAGAGGGCGGCCCAGAGAGGGCCCTGGATGTTCAGGAAGAAGGCGCCCGCCACGTTCGCGTTGCCCCCGAAGAACGGGGCGAAAACGAGACCGAGGATCGCGTTCATCCAGTCGAACAGCGGCTCCCGGGGGTTGATTGCCCCAAACGGATACTTGAGGAGCGGGTCGAGGATCAGGTTGGTGTGGTTGAGGATGATATAGGTCATCACCCGCGAGTGGTAGTAGGAGTCGGAGCCGCCCGCGTAGACGTAGAGGTTCCCGAACTCCTCCAGGACCGGGACGTTGAAGATGGTCCGGATGGCCATGGCGAGGCCGAAGGCGGTGACCAGCAGGCCGATGGTCCACCCGTGACGGTGCCACCACTCCCGTTGCGACGAATCCATCGAGGGCCACTCCTACCGGAAGGCCGCGAGACCTGGGACGTGTATAAATAGCCTACCGATGAGCGGAGGGGTCCCTGGGGGGCTCGGCTTTCCCGACCCCGGTCGGCTCGTTCACCACGCGGAACCGGTAAAACCGCCGTCCATCCGGAAGATCGAACGGCTCGAATCGGACCCGATCACCGATCGAGGGTCCGGGGGAGACGGGTCCGGCGATCCGGCTGAACAGGCGTAGGGGAACCCCGTCCAGGTCCACCAGCCCCACGCAGAACGGGAGGTCGGCCTCCATGCCGAGGGGCGCACCGACGAGGACGGTGCTGAAGGCGTAGATGGTCGCCTCGCGGGGGAGTTCGACCCACTCGAGATCCTCCCGATGGCAGGACGGACAGACCACTCTCGGTGGCCAGTGAAGCGACCCGTCCGTTCGGCACCGGGTCGTGGTGAACCGGCCCTCGCCGAGCGCGGCGTAGAAGGGGGCGAGCCGGGTCTGCTCCGGCCCTTCCAAGGGGAAGAAGTCGAGCAGGAACGGGGGGGATGCCGAAGGACCATCGGCTCGACCGGGCGGCTTCGGACGCGTCCCCGAGGTGGCCGGGAGCGAGGCGTCGCTCATGCGGCCGCCTCCCGGCTGTAGACCATGACCGAGTGGACATTGGCGCTGCCCGAAAGGTTGTGCACCAGTGCGACCCCGGGCCGGGGGACCTGGCGGGCGGCCGGCACCCGGTGGGTCATCTGCTGGACGACCTCGACCGCCTGGGCGATCCCGGTGGCCCCCAAGGGGTGCCCGCATCCCAGGAGCCCGCCCCGGGGGTTCACCACGAGCTTCCCTCCGATGTCGGCCTGTCCGTCCAGGACAAAGGACCCCCCCTGGCCCGCCGGGCAGAGCCCGAGCGCCTCGTACTCGATGATCTCCGAGATGGTAAAACAGTCGTGGAGCTCGGCAAAATCGACATCGTCGATCGTCAGGCGGGCCGACCGCAGCGCCTCCTGGGCGGCCCGCCGAAGTCCGGTCCACTCGGTGAGTGAACCGGCGTGGGCCAGGTTGTGAAAGTCGGAATACTGGCCCGTTCCCCGGATCCAGACGGGCGTGTCGGTGAACTCGGGCGCGAGCTCCTCCGCGACCAGCACGACCGCGGCCGCACCATCGGTCATGGAGGAACAGTCCCCGAGGCGGAGCGGGGGAGCGACCCACGGCAGCCGCAGCAACTTCTCCCGGGAGAACGTCTTCTCGTGGAACTGGGCCGTGGGATTGGTGTTGGCGAAGCGATGATTCTTCTCAGAGACGGCCGCCATCATCTCCTCGGTCGTCCCATATTCGCGCATGTGGCGCTGGGCCACCATCGCAAAGAACGGGGGCGCGGTCGCGCCGTGAGCCCCGTCCCATGGCCGGTCCATGACGCACGCCATCGAGGTGTTGGCCTCGGCCATGGACGGAAGGTTCATCTTCTCGACCCCCACACAGACCGCCACGTCACTGAGCCCCGACGCGATCGCAGCGTAGGCCGACCGGATCGCCGACTGGCCCGATGCGCAGGCAAGTTCGGTCCGTTGGAGGATGCGGAACGGCTTGAGCCCCATCTGCTCCGCCGCCAGGGGCGCCACATGGGACTGGAACGCAAACCGTTCCGGTTCGGCGGCCCCCACGAACAGGGAGTCGACCCGGTCCGAATCCAAGCCCGGGACCGCCGCAAACAGTGCCGCACCGGCCTCCTGCACGAGTTCGGGCCAGCTCGCCGCCCGGATCCCGAACTTCGTGGTCGCTCCGCCCACCAGGGCTACCCTCCGCCCGTTCACGAGCGGACCCCCCGGATCGCTTCGGCGACCCGGTCCCCGACCTCCGAGGTCGTCGCATGGCCGCCCTGATCGTAGCTGCGGGCCCGTCCATCGGCGAGGCTCCCGGCGAGGGCCTTCTCCAGGCGTTCCGCCTGGCCGATCAGGCCGGCATCCTGGTGCCGGTCCCCGAGCCAGCGGAGCATCATCTCGACCGCGAAGAAGGTCGCAAAGGGGTTGACCTGGTTTCGGCCCGCATACTTGGGCGAGCTGCCGTGGACCGGTTCGAACATCCCGTGGCCGTCGCCAATGTTGCCGCCGGCGGCAAGTCCCATGCCGCCCTGGAGCACCGAAGCCAGATCGGTGATGATGTCCCCCATCATGTTGGTGGCCACGACCACATTGAAATGTTCGGGATTCCGGACGATCCACTGGGTGAAGGCGTCCACGTAAGCATAGTCCCGCTCGATGCCCGAGTACTCGGCGGCCACGCGGTCGAAGGTTTCCCGGAAGAACCGGCAGCCTTCCATCACGTTCGATTTGTCGACGCAGGTGACCCGACGGACCCCGTCCTCGGGCGCACCCCGATCCCGACGCTGCGCAATTTCGAAGGCGGTCCGGATGACCCGTTCGGATCCCTTGCGAGTGATGACCCGGGTGTCGATGGCGAGTTCGGTCTCTTCGGCTCGGCGCAGCCGACCGTGGAACGGGGCGTAGAGATCCTCGGTATTTTCCCGGACGATGACCATATCGACCGATTTTGGTTCCCAGACCTGCTTGAAGGTGCCGCTGATCCGGTGCTGAACCCCCGGGTACAGGCGGCAGGGTCGGACATTCGCGTAGAGGTCTAACCGCTGGCGGAGGCCGAGCACCAACGCCGCGCCCGCGATGTCGCCCGACGGCAGCGAAATCCCCGGCCAGCCGACCGCGCCGAGCAGGATCGCATCGGCGGTCTGCGTCGCGGCTTCGGCCTCGGGTTCCCACTCCCGCCCGGTCTTCTGGTAGTACTGGGCTCCTCCGGGGAAGCTCCTCAGCCTCCAGGGGGCGGGTCCCCCTTCGGCCAAAGCGGTCAGGATCTTTTCCCCCTCGCGGACGACCTCGGGGCCGGTCCCATCCCCGGGGAGGACCACGATGTCGTAGGTCGAGCGGCTCACGGGGGACCTCCCGCCGACGCCCGACGGGCCTGGAGCTCCGAGCGGACCTTCTCGACGAGCCCGCCGGCCTCGAGGAGGGAGAGGAGGTGGGGCGGGAGCGGAGGGAAGTTCAGCCGGGCGCCGGAGCGGGCGTTCGTCACGGTGCCTTGGGTCATGTCGATCCGGATCGGATCCCCCGCCTCGAACATTGCCCGGACGCCGCGGGCCTCGATGGTGGGGATCCCCAGGTTGATCGAATTTCGGTAAAAGATCCGGGCAAAGGAGTCGGCGACGATCGCGCCGACCCCAATCGCTCTCAGCGCCTGCGGAGCGTGCTCCCGGCTCGAGCCGGATCCGAAATTCTCGTCGGCGACGACGACGTCGCCCCGACGCGCCCCCCGGGCAAACTCGGGCAGGGCAATCTCGAAAACATGCTTTTTGAGCTCCTCGGGATCGATGATCGTGAGATACTTCCCCGAAATGATCTGGTCGGTATCGACATCCCGACCAAGGACCCACACCTTGCCTTCGATGAGCGTCTTCATCGGGACCTCCTACAGGAACTCCCGGGGGTCGGCGATCTCGCCGCGGATCGCCGCCGCGACGGTTGCCGCCGGTGACATCAGATAGATCCGGGCCTCCTTGGGACCCATCCGCCCCGGGAAGTTGCGGTTGGACGACGAGGCACAGACCTCGTCGGGGGCGAGGATCCCCATGTTACCCCCAAAGCATGCCGAGCAACTCGAATTCGTGAAGACCGCCCCGGCGTCCGTGAAGAGTTCGATGAGCCCCTCCGTGAGACATTGGTGGTAGATGGAGGTCGACGCCGGGGAGACGATGAACCGCACCCCCGGAGCGACGTGGTGGCCCTTCAGCAGGGCGGCCGCCTCCCGGATATCCTCGATCCGGGCGTTCGTGCAGGAGCCGAGGAAGACTTGGTCGACCTTGATGTGCTCGCGGGCAACCTCCGGTAACGGGCGTACGTTGTCCGGAGAGTACGGACAGGCCACCATCGGGGCCATCCCGTCGACGTTGATCTCGACCGTCCGCTCGTAGGCCGCATCGGGATCCGGAACCAAGGGGTGCATGGGGTGCTTTGCGATCGGGCGGAGGAAGTCGAAGGTCGTCGCATCGGGGGAGACCATGCCGCACTTGGCCCCCATCTCGGTGGTCATGTTGCAGAGGGTAAACCGTTCGGGCATCGTCAGCCGCTCGATGGTCGGCCCACAGAACTCGATGGCCTTGTAGGTGGCCCCGGTCGTCTTGATCTCTCCCAGGGCCCTCAGGACGATGTCCTTGGCGGTGACCCCGCGCCCCAGCGTTCCGGTCACCCGGACCCGGATGGTGGGAGGGACCTTGAGCCAGAGCCGGCCCAAGGCCAGGACGGCGGCCATTTCGGTCGGCCCGATCCCGGTCGCGACCGCCCCCATCGCCCCGAGCATGTTCGTGTGGGAATCGGTCCCGACGGCCAGGTCGCCGGGAACGACCCAGCCGTTCTCGGCCAGGATCTGGTGGCAGATCCCGTGGTTCCCGACATCGTAGAAATGGGGAAGGTGGGTCTCGGCCGCGAACTTCCGGAGGATCCGGTGCAGGACCGCGGCGCCTTCGGTGGAGGCGGGAACCCAATGGTCGATGGCGATCACGACCCGATCGGGATCCCAGACCCGGTCGGCCCCCATCTCATGGAACGGACCGACCGTCTGCGCCCCCTGTTCGTGCATCATCGCAAGGTCGACTTTCCCTTCGACAATCTCCCCGGGAACGACCCGCTCGACGCCGGCCGAACGGGCCAGGACCTTTTCGGCAAGGGTCTGGCCGGCCGGGCGGCTCATGGCGCCCCTCCCATCGGGGCGATCCGGAGCGCCTCGACCATCTCCCAGAAGTCATGGTCGGAAAGGCCCGGATGGCCGTAGCGGGTTCGGTATTCGAGCAGGAAGCTCCGGAGTTCGTCCTTGGTGCGGCGTTCCGAATCGACCTTGATCCGCTCCAACAGGGCGGCGAGTTGGGGGTCCGACGCGGCGATCCCGCGCTCCCGGAGCTTCTCGACCAGCGCCGCCTTCCCGGTGTGCTTTCCCAGGATCATCTCCCGGTGCCGTCCGACGAGTTCGGGCTGGATCGGTTCGTAGGTGAGCGTGTGGGCCAGGATCCCGTGGGTGTGGATCCCCGCTTCGTGGGAAAACGCATTGTACCCGACAATCGCCTTGTTCGGTGGCACCGGAACCCCCGAGATCTCCTCGACCAGCTGGGAGAGCTCGAAAAGCCGCTCCGTGCGGATCCCGGTGGGAACCCCGTAGATCGATTCGAGGAGCAGGACCACCTCCTCGAACGACGCATTGCCGGCGCGCTCGCCCAGGCCGTTCACGCACGTGTGGGGTGCGACGGCGCCGGCTTCCAGCGCGGTCAGGGTGTTGGCCGTGGCGAGGCCGAAATCGTTGTGGCAATGGACCGAAAGGTCGGTGGGCCGAAGACGGCGTCGGAACTCATCCAAGAACCATCGGAAGGTGAGGGGGGTCATGATGCCGACCGTGTCGGAGACGACCAGGCGGTCGGCGCCGGCATGGATCGCCTCGCGGTAGAGGCGCTCGACGAAATCCATCGGGGCCCGGACCGTGTCCTCCGTCACGAAGGCCACGTGGAGGCCGGCCTCTTTGGCCCGTCGGATCGAATCCACCGCGGCGGCCACGACCTGGTCCGGGGTCATCTTGAGCTTGAACCGCAGATGCACCGGACTCGCGGCGACGAAGACCGCGATATGCTTGACCCCGGTGGCGATCACCGCCTCGACGTCGGAGGGCACGGTCCGGGCCGAGGCAAGGATATCGGCCTTGAGCCCGGCATTCGCGAGCCGGCGCACCGCCTGGGCCTCCGCGTCCGACACCACGGGAATTCCGGCGTCGATGAGCGGAACACCGATCTCGCTCAGCACCTCGGCAATCCGCAGCTTTTCTTCGGGAGAAAAGTGGACCCCGGGAGTCTGCTCTCCGTCGCGCAGGGTTTCGTCCCACCAGACGATGCGGGGCGGAATGTGCCGGGAGGCCGCCGTTCGACCATGGTACTCCTCCACCAACTGCTCGTCCGCCATCGGCGTGGAATCCCGTCGGGCGACATAAGGCTTCGCGACCGGTCCGGCCCGCCGACAGAACGCGGTGTCGACCCGACCATCCCCCGCCGCTTCCGGACGGATTTCGGATCGGCGTGTGAAGGCCGCGGGGTCGGCCGTGAACGGATGCTCCGCACTCCCGAGGCCGCCCCACCCGTCGCTAGAGACAAGCCCGGGGCCGGGCGGCGCAGGTTTGCGAGACCGGCCCGGGATGCCGACCGCCCTCCTTCGGCCCCATCCGCACGGCCCGAGTCGGTGACGGCGGACCTCGGGGCGCGGTCCTAGCTTATCCCTTAAATACAGGGCTCGGCTGAAACGGCCGGAGCCGGCCGACGGCTCCGTTCGAGGAGCAAATGAGCATCTCCAGCGCACCTCCCACCCCTGCAGTCCGCTCGCCCGCCTCGTCGAACCCGGTCCATGAGTTGGACGACGTGAGCGTGATGATTGGCGGTCAGGGCGGCGATGGAACGCTGACCGTTTCCGATCTGCTGGGCCGGTACTTCCGCACCCAGGGGCTCTACATCTATACGTCGAGGACGGTCCTTTCCCGAATCCGGGGCGGCCATGCCGACGCCTCGGTTCGGGCGAGCCGAAACCCGATCGCGGCGGTCAAGCCGACGGTGGACCTTATCCTCGCCTTTGACCAAGAGGCCGCCGAGATTGGTCGAGCGGAACTTTCCTCCGAGGGATGGATCCTCTACGATTCGTCGGTCTTCCAGCTCAACGATCCCCGGGCGGTCGGCTTCCCGTTCGCCACTCTTGTCGGCGGTGCGATTGGCCAGCCGATCTACAAGAACACCGCGGCCTACGGGGCGATCTCGATCCTGATGGGTTTCGATCCCGGCCGGACCCGCAAGGTGATCGAGGACCGGTTCCAACGACGGGGCGGCGAGGCGCTGACGAAGAACCTGCGCGCACTCGAACTCGGTCAGACGGCGGCGAAGGATGCCGGCATCACGGCCCGCTGGAACATCCTGCCGGGAGCCGCCCATGATCTGGTCCTCACGACCGGGAACCAGGCCGCCGCCTTGGGCTTCGTTGTGGGGGGAGGACGGTTCTTTGCCGGCTATCCGATTACCCCGGCGACGGAGGTGATGGAGTACCTGATGCGGTACCTCCCGGCCTACCACGGCGTCGTCCGACAGGCCGAGGATGAGCTGGCCGCCATCAACATGGTCATCGGGGCCGCCTATGCGGGAGCCCGCGCGATCACATCGACGAGCGGCCCCGGCCTCTCCCTGATGACCGAAGGGATCGGCCATGCCGGAGCGGCCGAAATTCCCCTGGTGGTGGTCGACTGCCAGCGGGTCGGGCCGTCCACCGGCCAGCCGACCCGGCACGAACAGTCGGACCTGACCCACCTGGTCCATCTGGGCCATGGCGAGTATCCACGGTTCATTCTCTCCCCCGAAAACCCTGAAGATGCGTTCTACCTGGCGGCCGAATCGCTCAACCTGGCCGAGCGGTGGCGGCTCCCGGTGATCCTGCTGCTCGATCAGGCACTCTCCCAGAACACCACCACCTCTCCGCGGTTCGACCCGTCCAAGGTCAAGATCGACCGGTCGGGATTGTGGACCCCGGAGGAACTCGCCCGGCGCGCGGAGTACAAGACTTACGAATTCTCCGACAGCGGCCGGAGCCGCTACATGCCCCCGGGCACCCCCGGCATCTGGGGAGAGGTGACCGGGAATGAACATGACGAGTGGGGTCATGTCTCGGTCAATCCGGTCAATCGGCGGAAGATGATGGCGAAGCGGATGGGCAAGCTCACCGCGGCGCGGTCGGAACTTCCCCCGGCGCGGATCTACGGGTCCGACCAGGCCCGGCTGGGTCTCATCGGCTTTGGCAGCACCGGAGGACCGGTGCGGGAGGCTCAACAGCTCTTGGCCGCCCAAGGGATCCCGAGCCGCTACCTTCAGCTTCGGACCCTCTGGCCGCTGCCGGCCCACGAACTCGCTCCTTTCCTCGACTCCGTCGAGATCGCTCATGTGGTCGAACACAACTATACCGGACAGCTCGCCGGGCTCCTCCGGGAGGTCCTCCCTCAGTACCATGCGAAGCTCCGATCGCTCGTGAAATACGACGGGTTTACCTTCCGAGCTCCCGAGATCGTCCGTTCGATCACGGAGGGGAAGTAGATGGCGAAATCCTTCCAGCCGGTCCAGTCGACCTGGTGTCCGGGATGCGGCGACTTCGGAGTCCTCGCGGCCCTCAAGCGGGCGGCGGCCAATCAGAAGGTCCCCCAGCACGAACTCACGGTCGTGGGAGGGATCGGCTGTTCCGGCGGGATCCATAACTTCCTTGAACTGAACGGGATCCACGCCCTGCACGGGCGCCTATTGGCCCAAGCGGTCGGAATCAAGCTCGCCAACCCCCAGCTCACCGTCGTGGCCGCCGGCGGAGACGGCGACGGCTACGCCATCGGCATGGGCCACTTCATGCATGCGTTCAAGAAGAACGTCTCGATCCTCTACGTCGTCATGAACAACGAGACCTACGGGCTCACCAAGGGCCAGGCCTCCCCGACGAGCGTGGTCGGATTCGAAGGGAATGTGGAGCCGCCGTTCGATGCGGTCCTCGCCGCCCTCTCGGTTCGGGCCGACAATTTCATCGCCCGGACCTTCTCGGGGGATCCCAAGACGATGACCAAGATCCTCGAGGAGGCCTTGGCCTTCAACCGCGCCGGCCGGGGATTCGCGTTCGTCGAGGATCTCTCCCCGTGCGTGACGTACAACGACACCTTCAAACTCTGGCGCGAGAAGATCCTCGACATTTCGACCCTGCCCGGGTATGACCCCACCGACCGGGCGACCGTTTTCCGGCTCTGTACGGAAACCATGGAAAAGGGGCGAATCCCGATTGGCGTCATGCACCGCCCCGCCGAGGCGTCGACCGCCCCCTCCTCGCTCGAGCTCAAGCTCCTGCCCGACCGGATCGGGCCGGCCCGGGCCGACATCGGCCTGGAACCGAACCTGCCGGACTACCGGAAGCTACTGCAAGCGATCGGCTAGCGCGCGGACGTGCGCCCGGGGGTGGGAGCCATCTGGATTGCTCTCGACGACACCGACTCCCCCCGGGGGGGGTGTACCACGTATGTCCTCACCGAAGTCGTCCGGACCGCCCGGGATCTTGGCCATGACCTGATCGGGTTGCCCCGCCTGGTCCGCCTGAACCCGAACATCCCATGGAAGACCCGGGGCAACGCGGCGCTCGCGGCCCGGTTCGGGCGCGGGACGGGCCCCCGGCAGCTGGTCGGCCGCCTCGACGACCGCCCCGTCTGGGCCTACGCCGCCGGCCGCAGGCTGGCCGAGCCCGACGCGTCCCAGCTCCGAGCCGCGGCATGGGCCCAAATCCTCACCCACTCCCGGGTCGGGGAACCGGAGACCGATCCGGCGCTGGTGGCCTCCCGGCGCCTCCCGGCCCCCGGCCTCTACTTCCGGGCGGTCCGGACCGTCGTCGACCCGGCGGAGGTGGAGCCGGAGCTCGTCCGGATCGGGGCCGAGAGCCGGACCTTGGGGAGCCGACGAGGGCTCGTGGGGGCGACCGCCGCGTTGGCCTGGCCCGGGCGCCGGGTCACGTTCGAGCTCATCGCCTATCGCTTTCCCGAACGGTGGGGTACCCCCCGGAGAATCGATCCCGAAGAGATCCGACGGGTCTCGTCCCGCCATCCGGAACTCTTTCTCTGCTACGATCGGCGTACCCGGAGGCTGTTGGTGGCCCCCCACACCGCCTGCCCAATCCTCTACGGGCTCCGCTCGACCGATCATCGCGCGGCCCGGCGCGCCCACGGGGAGCTCTCCCGCACCGAGCCGTGGGAGCGGTGGCTCCTCTTCGTCACCAACCAAGGGACCGGGGATCACCTCCGGCCCGGGACCTTCTCCGATCTGGGACCGTATGAGTCGGCCTGCGTGGTGGGTACCCTGGCCACGGACCCGATTGCGCGTCGCGGGGGCCATGTCGAGTTCCTTCTGACCGACCGGCTCGGAGCCTCCCGGAGCTGCCTCGCCTTCGAACCCACCAAGACCCTCCCCAAGGCAGCGCAGCAGCTCCGGAGCGGGGACCGGGTCCGGATCTGGGGCAGCTGTGGCGCCACGGAGACGGTCCGCCTGGAGGGCCTGGAACTCCTCCAGCCATCCCCCCGGATCCGCCGGGCGCGGCCCCCTCAATGCCCCGACTGTCACCGGCAGATGCACTCCCTCGGCCGGGGCCGAGGGTTTCGCTGCGATCGCTGTCGGATGCGTCGGCCCCCGGAGTCGGCCCTCCCGGTCGCCCCGCCGCCTTCCCTCGATCGGGGCCCCGTCCACCCGACCCCATCGGCTCGGCGCCACCTGGCCCCCCGAGGTCCCGAACCCTGAAGGGAGGGCGCCCTGCGTGCCGGTCAGGGCCCGGCCCCGGAGGTATGCCGGGCGCACTGGCTTCGTGGGCGACCATGCCGCCCGCACCGACCCCCCAATTCACCGGGGGTTGGCACGCCGCTTATCTGTGCCGTGGGCATGGAGCGGGCGCCATCGCCGAAGATGTATCTCTGGTTCAACTACCGCCTCTGCCTGTTTCCGAATCCGGAACGGGAACCCCTCCGGCGCGCTGCGCCTTCTCGGGACCCAGGCCCCCGAACCCCGGCACGAGACGGGGTGGACCGAGCAGGGCGAGGTTTCCGATCCGGACCTGAGACGGGGCCCCACGCACCGGAGCGACCGGGACACCGTGGAGCTTGGAAGGGTGTACGGCCTTCGGACCCAAGGGCCCCGGGCCCGGCCCGACGCCGGAATTCACCCCTCCTTCGGGCGGGTGAGGGAGGGGGGCAGACCCGACCTCCCACGGTTCACGCTGAGGGTCACGCGGCTCACCAGTCCCGACGCCCACGATTCCCCGCTACTGGGCCGGGGCGGAACGATTCGCGGCGCCTCCGTCGATCGAGGGCATGGGACCTTCCCCCCCAGGTCCATCGTGGGCCGCCGAAGGCCGGGCCGGGGTCTGGACCGTGGCTCTCGATGGGGGGGAACCCGCGACGGAGCCTGACCCACCAGGTCACGCCCGACTGGACGCGACGGTTCGATCTCCGGGCGATCGGGGGAATGAACCGGCGCAGGCGGAGGACGGGCAGTTCCCGGGGCCCGCCGGCGGCGGGATGCTCCGGCCAATGTCGGAACGCAGGGAGGCGGGTGGCTCCGACCGATTCCTGGGGCTCCCCATGAAGAGGAGATCCCCTTCGGGCTCGGGATTCGGCCTCCCGCCCACCCGGCCGGCCGCGCTCGAGGACCCGGCGTACGAGCGTCGGAGCGGTCTGCGGCTCGACCGGGACCTGAACGCCGCGAGGACCCTCCTCGCTCCCGCATTCGGCCAGGACCCCATGGGCACCGGGGAATCAACGCCGGTGAAGGCCGGACCTCCATCGTACCGAAGGGGGCGACGAGCCCGATCGAGGATGCCCCGACTGCCCCTCGCTTCGGCGAGGGCACGATGACGTCGGAGGACAGCTCCCGGACCCCGCCGGGGAAGGATGTTGCCCCGCAGCCTCTCCGAGGGTTCCGGGACTATCCGCCGCCGGAGGCCGGCGCCCGCTCCGAGATTCGCCGCCGGATGCGCGCGGCAGCGCGGCGGGCCGGGTTCAGGGAACTCGAGACCCCGAGTGTCGAGCCCCTCGACCTCTATCGGGAAAAGAGCGGGGACGAGATCGCGAGCCAGGTCTGGGCGTTTCGGGATAAAGGCGACCGGGAGGTTGCCCTGACCCCGGAGACGACCCCATCGCTCGCGCGGATCTTTGCCGGGCGCGCCGCCTCCGAACCCCTACCGGTCAAATGGTTCACGGTCGCCCGGCTCTGGCGCTACGAGGAGCCGCAGGCCGGCCGGACCCGGGAGTTTCTGCAGTTCAACCTCGACATCCTGGGCGTCGGGGGTCTCGAGGCCGAGGTCGACGTGCTCGCGGCGGCGGGCCTGGCCCTCGACGCCGCCGGAGCCGCAGGGCTCTACGCGTTCCGGGTCAACGACCGGGCGCTCGCGGAGGGGATGGGGCGCGCCCTCGGCGCCCGGGAGGGGGTCCGGTTCTTCCGGGCCGTCGACCAGTTCCGGAAGATGGACCGGTCGGCGTTCCTACGGGAACTGGAGACGGCCGGTCTCGCGGCCGATTCCGCCCGGGACCTGGCCGATCTCTTCGCGACGGTCGGTCCCGGTCTTTCCGCCGCCACCCTGGCCGGATTCTTCGACCGGATCCGGGACTGGGGACTCGATTCGGCCGCCCTCGCGGGGGCCGACCGGCTCCGGCGGCTGGCGACGATGGCCGAGGCCGCCGGCCTCGGCGACCGCTGGGTCTTCGATCCGACGGTGGTCCGGGGTCTCGCGTATTACACCTCCTCGGTCTTTGAAGGGTTCGCCCGCTCGGGCGACGGCCGGGCCCTCTTCGGCGGGGGTCGGTACGACCGCCTGGTCGAACTCTTCGGCGGACCCCCGACCCCGGCGGTCGGGCTCGCCATCGGGGACCAGACGTTGGAGCAGCTTCTGCGGTCGGCCGGACGGTGGCCCGACGGCGAACCCCTCCTGGACTTCTATGTCGTCGCGATGACCCCCGAACTGCGAGCCGAGGCGCTCCGGCTCACCGCGGAGCTCCGATCGGCCGGGAGGTCGGTCGATCTGGATCTGATGGGGCGCTCGACGACCCGGCAGCTCAGGGAGGCAGGCCGCCGCGCACGCCGGGCCGTGCTAATTGCCCCGCGCGAACTCGAGCGGGGCGTGGTGCTGGTCCGGGACCTCACGACGGGGGATCAGGCCGAGCAGCCGAGGTCTTCGGTAGGACCGTGGGCGTAAGCCCCTCGATCGTCGGACCGTCCCAGAGCAGGACCCCGGGCGGCGAGTCCGCGCCCTCGACGAACCCGTACCAGTAGACGACGGCGCCCTCCCCGAAAAGTTCCGTGTAGGGACCCAACTGCCGTTTCAGGTTCTTGCGGAGCTCCACGTCGTCCCCGAAGTTGGCCTTCGACTCGATCCAGCTCAGCTTTTGGCCCAGGAAGACGATCGGGGAGTCGAGCAACGCGTCCGGGGTCTTCGCAAACTTGCCGCGGAGATCCTCCTCGGTCCGGTAGCTGATGCCGTGGCGATCGAGCCACTGGTGGAGGCGATCCTCCCCGCGCCGCCCGCGCTCCCTCTGGAGTTCCATCCCGTGGGGGGAATAGATCATGTCGGCCGCGAGCAGCGCTTCGACCTCGCTCCGCATCCGAGGATCGGGCACCTGGTCCGGATGGAGGAACGCCTGCCAGACCTTCTTCCGCGGTACGCCGAGTTCGCCGAGCAGGATCTGGCCCATCAGGACCGGGGGAAACTTCCACTCCCGGGCGATCTCGAGGATCGTCCGGCCCCGACGGTACTGGGCCGCGAGCTTCGGCACCTGCCGCTTGACCACGTAAAATCGGCGGGTGGCATCCCGGGTGACCCGGTGCGTGTGAATGACGAAGAGCAGCTCCTCGTCCCAGTGTTCTTCCTGGGTGAGCCGCCGTACGTCGTCGAGAGTGACGAGGGTGTCGTAGAGTCGCTGGTACGTTGAACGATCCATGGAGTCGCAGCCGAAATTCGGACGGGCGGAGTCAGGCGGTCGAGGGTAAAAGGTTGTGCGACGTCTTCGGGTCAGGCCGGCACCGGGGGGAGGAGCCGCTTATGGCGGTGCTTCTCGACCCGGGCCGCCACCGTCCGGACCTCGTCCGGCGGCCGCCCGGTCCGCCGGGCGATCTCCTCGACCTCGAGGCCGCGGTCCAGGCCGACCAGGATCGGGTCGAGCACCGAGTACGGGAGCCCCAGTTCGGCCTCATCGGTTTGACCGTCCCAAAGGCCGGCCGTCGGGGCCCGCTCCTGGATCGCGGCCGGGAGTCCCAGCCGGGTGGCGAGGCCTCGGACCTGGGTCTTGTAGAGGTGCCCCAGGGGCTGCAGATCGCACCCTCCGTCCCCATGCTTGGTAAAATACCCTAGGCGGAGCTCCGAACGGTTGCCGGTTCCGAGGACCAGTCGACCGAGGGGCCGCGCCCGGGCGTAGAGCAGCAGCATCCGGATCCGGGCCTTGATGTTCCCCTGATCGATCCGGTCGACGCCGGAGCCGAGAGCGGCGCCCACCCGGTCCTCGATCGGCGCGATCTCGATCACCTCCGAGCGGATGCCGAGATCGCGCGCGTAGCCGACCGTCTCCTCCCGGAGCGCGACCGGATACCGACGGTCCGGCAGCAGGAGGCCGAGGACGCGCTCGGGACCGAGGGCGTCCCGGGCGAGCCGGGCGGTCAGGGCACTGTCGATCCCGCCCGAGAGCCCGAGGACGACCCCGGTCGCTCCGGCCGCCTCGACCTCCCGGGCCAGGAAGCGGTGGATCCGGCCGGGCTCTGAAGGATCGGTGGCCGGAACCAGCTCGTTCATGCCTCGATTCCGAGGGGTTCGAGCGCCCGTTGGGCCTGCCACTGGCTCCGGCAGGGGCAGTCCAGGGCCTCAAGGCCGTCGAACGTCTGGGTCAGCGACGCCGACTCGATCGCGGCCAAGACCTCCCGGTCGCATCGCCCGCAGTTGTGGGGTCCCCTCGGGAGCCCCCCGGCGGTCGGGAACGAGACCAGCCGGGCCGGCCCCCGCCGAACCGATCCCGCCCGGAGCGACTCGACGACGCTCCAGAGCCAAGGAGGGCGGTAGCGTCGCCGTCGGTAGAGATGCTCCACGACCGTTCCGTTCTGGATGTGGACCGGATTGATCGAAAGCGTATCCACGTGCGGCGCCGCCTCCGTCACCGACCGTACCACATCGCGGATCGACTCTTCCTCCGTCAGGTACGGCGGCTTGAGCAGGAGATAGGCCTTGGCGCGAAGCCCCCAGGCCCGGATCCGGTCGGCCGCCGCCAGGTACTCTGACGGGGGGGATCCCTTGTTGACCAGCCGTTCCAGGACCACCGGGTCGGTCGACTCCAACCCCAGGGCGACTTCGAGTTCGCCGGGAAAGCTCTCCCGCAGCGGACCGAGGGCGGAGGCCTGGGCAAACTCGGGCAGCGTTTCGAACAGGAGCCGCCGGGCGCCCGAAAACGCCCGGAGGAGGCGGCCCCGGCTTTCGGGGTCGACCTCCCGGTCGTCGAGGAAGCTGCCCGAGGTGTAGACCTTCACGTAGGGCTCCCCTCGGTACTCCTCGGCGAGCCGGTCGATCTGACCGGCCAGCTCCTCGGGCGTGGCCGATCGGCCGAGCGTGTCCTTGGCGTAGCCGCACATCGAGCACCCTTTGAGGTCGGCCCAGTAGCAGCCGCGGGTCCGCAGGATCATCACGAACGCGGTCACCGGCTCCCCGCCAATCGCCTCCGGTTCCCGCCACCGGTTCACGTACCGACGGGCGTCCGGCGGCGCGGCGGGAGGCGGTCGACGCTCGACCGCCACGCTGCGAGCCAGGGTCGTCATCTACGACTCCTCCAGCTCGATCGCCACCCGGGCCCCATCGACCAGGCCGAGCGCTTCCCGCAGGCAGTCGCTGGAGATGAACTCGACCACATCCCGGTAATGAGTCCGGTCCGGGTGAATGAGATGACCATCGTGGCCGTTCAACCGGGCCCGGAAGCACTGGGCTCCACCAAAACTCCGGCCGCTCGCATCGAATCCGTCGATCCGGATTCCGGTCCAGTGTTTGAGCAGACCGGCCGTCCGGAGTGCGTCGCCTTCGAGCCGAACGTTCAAGGTACCGGGGTAGGGGCGGTACCCCAGCCGCTCGGCAAACTGGAGCACGTATCCCGGTTGGCTGAGGTAGTAGCGGCCTTCCCCGAGCCCGCTCGCCACCGTCCCGTCGAAGCGGACCCGGCTCGGGCCATCAAACAGCCGGCGGTAGAGGTGGTACTCTCCCTGGAGCAACTCCAAGGCCGCGGAAGTGAGCTCGATCCTCTGGCCCCGGGCGGCGAGGGTGCGGACGATCAGGCCGCGCTGGGCCAGGTCGACCAGGTACCGGTCGGCCGCCTGTTGGCTGAAGCCCGCGCGGGCGCCGAGCTCCGCCGACGTGACCGTGATCGGCGCTCGATCGGCGCCGTCCAGCGCCAGCCGGCGGAGGATGTAAATCGCATCGCCCTTGACCCGGCGGGGGCGGGTCGCGGGCGACGGCGGCGCTCCGTTCTCCGAAGCGGTCACGGTGCCTTGGAAATGGCTCCGTGGGGTGCATTGAGAGAGGTGACATTCGATCCACGGACGACGACGAGGCCGAGGTGCCGGCTCCGATCGCCATCCCGCTCCTGGGCCCCGGACAGTACCAAGTTCATGTGGTCGTCAAATCCCATCAACTGCCCCCGGAGGGACCGGTTGTCCTTCAGGAGCAACTCGACCTCCTGGTCAATCGCCCGGGTCAGCAGGCCCGACGGGGTTAGGGTCATGGGTCCTCGGACGCGGGGCCGCGGTTTTAACCTTTCTCCCGCGAGATGCCGTTCCGGGGCAGGGAGATGGGTTCCCTCCGCCGACGACGCGACCACCCCGGGCACCGCATCCACCGACGAACGCCGCCCCAGAGGATCCCGGAGCACTCGGCCCGGGACCAGGCGCCGGAGGACACAGACCTCAGGGCCGCCCACGGGGGCTACCGGATCCCGCCCTACGGGGGGCCGGAGGCGAAGTAACCCGCACGGCTTGCGGTGGTGAGCGCGGGGCGTGCCGCGGGAGAAGGGGATCGGGATGCCCATCGAAGCGAGGGCGACTCCGAGTCCCCGAGAGGGGTGGCCCGGATCGGGGAGAACGCCCGGTCACGATGCCGTCTCAGTTTGGGGAGGGTCGGGATCGACGGGGACCGGTGCGGGATTGCTGGTGGCTGGGCTCCCTGGCTTGGGCCGGGAGGCCACCGAACGGGTTGCGACGGCCGGGTGGGGGCGACCTTCGTGGCGACGAAGTGCCGGTCGAGGATTCGGGGTCTCTGGGTCCCCCCGGGGCCGGAAGCGGAGGGGCATCGGAGGGCCGGGGCACACGACGACCTCCGGAGGCTCGGCGAGGGGGACGCCGGAAGGTGCCGGCAGGAACCTTCTCCGGCCGCGGGCCGATGGGTGGATTCCCTGCCCCGGGGAGCCGTCCTCGAGAAGCCAGAGAGAGCCCGGTATCGGGGAGCGTTCGCGTCGGAACTGGAGGAGCTAGGATGAGAGGGGCCGGCCGGGCGGGCCGACGGCCTCGAGATGAGGGCTTCCGCGCCCCGAGCTTCTTTCACCCCTCACCCGCCGAACCGGCCCCGTGACGCAACGCTCCGCCGGTCACGTCGGGAGCGTTCCGCGGGCCTCGCATTTCGGCACGGCCGACGTACTCTTCAGTCGCCCTGTCGATCGAAGTCAGCCCGCCGGGGCCCGCAGACCCCCCGAACCTCATCTGGCTCCCCGGCCAGCGGCGCTGTCCCCAGACGCCACGAACGGCGGAACCTCGCTCGGAGCGGGTTCCGTCCGAGCCTTGCGGGCCCTCGACCGGATCCAGGGACGCGACAGACTGTCACGGCCGTGAGGCGCGGGGAAAATCCGCGAGGTCGCGCGGGTTTTGGCCTTTTATCCTCCGTCCCGGTGGCGGGGGGATGGGTGCAGGCTCGGTTCGGCGCGGAGGCCTGGAAGGCGTGATCCTGGGACCGTCGGGAGTCAGCTTTCCGGAGGGCGCCGAGGGCCGGCTCTGGTATCGGGGATTCGATGCCGGCGAACTTGCCGTCCGGGTTCCGTATGAGTCGATCGCCTACCTCCTCATCTGGGGCGAACCTCCGGCGAGCGACCCCCCGTCGGAGATCGAGGGTCACCTGGAGACCGGCCGCGTGCTGGCGCAACAAGCGCTCCCGATTCTGGAGCGGATCCCTCCGGAAACGCCCCCCCTCGACGCCCTGAGAACCAGCCTCAGCGCCCTCGGAGATGACCGGTTCGCCTACCCCCCCGGCCGGGAACAGGGGTTGGCGCTGGCCGGGGCGGTCGCCGAGCTTCTGGCGGCCCACGGCCAGCGTCGGGCCGACGCCCCGGTCCGGCCGGGCGCTCACGCATCCCACCTGGATCGCTACCTCGATCGCGTGGGAACGCTGCCCCCGACCCCGGAGCGCCGCAGGGCCCTTGGGATCTACGCCGGCCTTCTCGCCGACCACGGAATGAACCCCTCGACCTTCGCCCTGCGGGTGGTCCTCTCGACCCGGTCCGATCTGGTCAGCGCGTTCATCGCCGCGCTCGGAGCCCTCAAGGGTCCGGCGCATGGAGGGGCCCCCGCGGACGTATCGGCGTTTCTCGACGAGATCGGGACCGTCCACCACATCGAGACGGTGATCTCCGAGCGGCTCAGCCGGGGTGGCCGCATCCCCGGCTTCGGTCATCGGACCTATCGGGTCGAGGACCCCCGGTCGGTGGTCCTCCACGAAGTCGCCCGCTCGGTGGCGCGGCCCGAACGGCTCCGACTCGCCGAGGCGACCGACCGCGCCGCCCGCGCGGCGCTCGCCGCGTCCCGCCCGGGCGGGGGGCTGTACCCGAACGTCGACTACTACGGTTCGCTGGTCCTCGAAGGGGTCGGGCTCACGCCCGAGTGGTTCACACCCACATTTGCCGTGGCCCGAAGCGTGGGTTGGGTCGCCCACGCGCTCGAGCAGGCGGGCCGCAACCGCCTCATCCAGCCCGAGTTCGAGTACGACGGCCCCACGCCCCCTCGTTCCTGGCCTCGGCCCGGTCCCGCGACGAACCTCTAGGGATGGTCTTGAGCCTCGCCGGAGTCGACGACCTTGAAGTCGGCGTCGACCGCCGAAGCGCCGCCGGGCGGGCTCGCGCCGCCCGGGGGGCTCTCCGGCTCGGCAGGGCCGGCCTCCCCGGCCGGCCCGGAGGGCCCCGAAGGGGGCGGGGACTGCTGGTACAGCTTCTGCGCGACCGCGTGAAGGGCGCGGGTGAGTTCGTCGGTCTTCGCGCGGATCGCCTCGGCCGACGCGTCGTCCCGACCGAGGAGCTCCCGGAGCTCCTTGGTCTTCGCCTCAATCTCCGCGACCTCAGAGTCGGAGAGCTTGGCCCGGGATTCCCGCACGGTCCGCTCCGCCTCGTAGGCCAGGCTCTCGGCGAGGTTGCGGGCTTCGACCCGGAGGGCCTTCTTGCGGTCCTCCTCCGCGAACTCCTCGGCCTGCTGGACCATCCGTTGGACCTCGTCCTTCGAGAGTTTGTTGGGGGCTTGGATCGTGATCCCCTGCTTCTTCCCACTCGCCTGGTCCTTCGCGGAGACGTTGAGGATCCCATTGGCATCGATGTCGAAGGTGACCTCGATCTGAGGCACGCCCCGAGGCGCCGGCGGAATCCCGCTCAGCAGGAAGCTGCCGAGCTCGACGTTGTCGCTGGCCATCGGTCGCTCCCCCTGGTACACCCGGATCTCGACCGTGGGCTGGTTGTCGGCGGCGGTGGTGAACGTCTGGCTCTTGCGGGTCGGGATGGTCGTGTTGCGATCGATGAGCTTGGTGAAGACACCGCCCAACGTGACGAGCCCCAGGGACAGGGGCGTGACGTCGAGGAGGAGCACATCCTTGACCTCACCGCCGAGGACTCCCGCCTGGATGGCGGCCCCCATCGCGACGCACTCCATCGGATCCACCCCGCGTTCGATCGGGCGTCCCACCGTCTGCTCCAGGAACCGATGGACGATCGGCATCCGGGTCGGCCCGCCTACGAGAACGATCCGGTCGATCTGCTCCTTCGTGATCTTGGCATCCCGGATCGCCTGCTCCACGGGAGTTCGGCACCGTTCCACCGTCGGTCGGATCAAATCCTCGAGCTTGGCGCGGGTGAGAGGCAACGCGAGATGCTTCGGGCCCTCTTGGGTCGCGCTCAGGAAGGGCAGGTTGATGGATGTCTCCAGGGTCGAGGAGAGTTCGATCTTCGCCTTTTCGGCGGCGTCCCGGACGCGCTGCATCGCCATCTTGTCCTTGCGGATGTCGATGCCGGACTCCTTCTGGAACTCCGACGCGATGTACTCGGTCAGGGCCAGATCCATGTCGGTGCCCCCCAGCTGGGTGTCCCCGCTGGTCGAGAGCACCTCGAAGACGCCGTCCCCGAACTCCATGATGGTCACATCGAGCGTGCCCCCGCCCAGGTCGAAGACGAGGATCTTCTGGTTCTTGCCGGCCTTGTCCACGCCATAGGCGAGCGAGGCGGCGGTCGGTTCATTGATGATCCGGACGACCTCCAGCCCGGCGATCGAACCGGCGTCCTTGGTGGCCTGTCGCTGGTTGTCGTTGAAGTAGGCCGGGACCGTGATGACCGCCTTCTCCACCTTCTCGCCAAGATAGGCCTCGGCGTCCCGCTTGATCTTCTGCAGGAGGAAGGCGCTCAGCTGCTGCGGCGAGTACTCCTTCCCAAAGATCCGATAGCGGTGGTCGGTCCCCATCTTGCGCTTGAACGCCGAGACGGTGCCTTCCGGGTTGGAAACCGCCTGGCGTCGGGCCGGTTCCCCCACGATGAGCTGCCCGTCCTTGGTGAAGGCCACATACGAGGGGAACGCCTTGCCCCCCCCCACGGTAGTCCCTTCGGCGCTGGGCACGATCGTCGCCCGTCCGCCCTCCAGTACCGCCGCCGCCGAATTGCTCGTCCCTAGGTCAATCCCGATGATTTTACTCATTGATGCCTCCTGGACCGGAGGGTGGCTCCGCCCAGGTTACCCGCATTAGAAAGAAAGCACTCGTATAAAAAGACCCCCTATCGCGGACCGGCGGAGAGCGAACCTCCAACGGCGCGGCTCCGGCGGAAGGATGGGTCCCCTCGATCACGGGTGGAGACCCACCCCCTCGGGTCGGTCGATGGTCCAGTGGTTCTCGGCGCAGTGCTGGAGGATCCGGTTGAGTCCGGCGAGCGAGATGCGGTGGCCTTGACGATCCAACTCTTCGAGAAGGACCCGGCGCTTGATCGGTGTCGTATGGACCCGCAGGATCTCCAAGGTCGCACGGAGCGCCGCGGGGGGAATTCCCCGGGGGGACAAGGGGGAGGCCATGCGTTCGGGAGGTCCGGGAGGCACTAAACTTTTCTCCGCGCCCGGACCGGCGTGTCGTCGCCCGTGGGCGCGTCCCCGGCGGGCCGAGCCGGGAAGGTTAAGGCCCGGACGCCCTCCCCAAACCGTGGCACCGCGAACCGGCCCGTGGCTCACGAGGGCCCGGAAGATCCTCCCGACGCTCCTCCGATGGCGTCGAGAGTTCCACCGGTTCCCGGAACTCTCGAACCAGGAGTCGGCGACCCGGGATCGCCTGATCGGGATTCTCCAGGAGCTCGGCTTCGACCCGGAGGCCCCGAAGGGCTTCACCGGCGTTGCGGTCCGGGAGTCGGCCGAAGGTGAGGGCCCGGTGATCGCTCTCCGGGCCGATATGGACGCTCTCCCGGTCCGGGAAGCCACCGGTGCTCCGGAGGCCTCCCGGACCCCGGGGGTGATGCATGCCTGCGGCCACGATGTGCACATGGCCGCCCTCCTCGGCGCCGCGGAGATGCTGCGGGAGGTGCTCCCGAGCCGTCGATTCCGGCTGATCTTCCAGCCCGCCGAAGAAGAAGGGGAGACCGGGGGCGCGGGCCCATGGATCGCCCGCGGCATCCTGCGGGCCCCGCGGGTCCATGCGATCCTGGGCGCGCACGTCGAACCCGGCCTGCCGGTCGGAACGGTGGGGCTCCGGACCGGGGCGCTGATGGCGGCCGCCGATGGGTTTAGGATCCGGGTCCGCGGCCGTTCCGGCCACGCCGGCTACCCCCACCGGGGGCTGGACGCGGTGGTCACGGGAGCCGAGATCGTCACGGGCCTCCAGACCCTGGTGAGCCGGAGGCGGGACCCGATCGATCCCGCGGTGGTCACGGTCGGCACCTTCCACGGAGGGACGCGCCACAACATCCTGGCCGGTGAGGCCGAGCTGACCGGCACGATCCGGACCGTCCGGCCCGAGACCCGCAATGCGCTCGAGCAGGAACTCCGGCACCGAGTGGCCGGGATTGCCCGATCGTCGGGCCTCCGGGCTACGACCGAGTTTCGCCGGGGGTACCCGGCCCTCATCAACCCCCCGGATCCGACCGACCGGGTGCGCCAGGCACTCCGGGCGGAGCTCGGCCCGGACCGCGTCCGGGAGCTGCCCGGACCGGTCATGGGGGCCGAGGACTTCGCCCGGTACCTGGGCAAGGTACCGGGGTGCTTCTTTTTCGTGGGGGCCGGTCGCCCGGGGACCCCGGAGAGTCTTCACAGCCCCCGGTTCCTCCCCCCGGACGAGACGCTGGCCGTTGCGGCGGCCTCCCTGGCGGCCGGTGCGGCGGCCCTCGGCGGTGGGGCCCAATGAACCGGGCCCGCCTGCGCTCCGAGTTTCCGGCGCTCGCCGCGGAGGGCCCCGACGGGTCGGTGGCGTACCTGGATTCGGCCTGCATGTCGCTTGTTCCGCGGACCGTCCTCGCCGCGATGGAGGAGTACTACACCCAATTCCCAGGCTGCGCGGGCCGGAGCCGGCACCGATTCTCGACGGCGGCCGGCGAGCGGGTCGAGGCGGCTCGATCGGCCTTCAGCCGCTGGTTCGGCCTGGGCGACGCCGGCCCGGTGGTCTTCCTCCGCAATGCGACCGAGGCGATCAACCTCGTCGCCCGAGGCTACCCGTGGCGACGGGGCGACCGCGTGCTGGTCTCGGACCAGGAGCACAATTCGAACCTCGTCGTCTGGCAGCGGCTCGCCGAGGAGCGGCGCCTGCGCCTCCACACGTTCGCCCTCGAGGACGACGGGAGATTCGACCTCGATCGGTTTTCGGCAGAGGTCGACCGGCTCCGGCCCCGGCTGATCAGCCTCTTTCATACCTCGAACCTCGACGGGCGGAGCCTGCCGGTCCGGGCGATCAGCGAGATCGCCCGCGACCGGGGAGCCGAGGTCCTCTTGGATGGATGCCAGGCCGCTCCCCACGAAGCCGTCGACCTGAAGCGGATCGGGGCGAGCTTCTACGCGGTCTCCGCGCACAAGATGCTCGGTCCGACCGGGGTCGGGGCCCTGCTTTCCGCCCCCGGGGCTCTGGACCGGATCGCTCCCCTCAACCTCGGCGGCGAGACCGTCGAGTGGTCCACCCAGCGGACCCACCGGCTCCGCCCACCACCTTACCGGTTCGAGGCCGGTCTTCAGAACTACGCCGGGATCCTCGGCGCCCATGCGGGCCTCCGGTTCCTCGCACGGGCCGGCCTCGAGGCGGTCCGCCGCCACCAGGCGGCGCTCAACCGGGTCGCGACCCGGGCCTTGGCCGACGAACCCCGGATCACGATCCTGGGACCGGCGTTGCCCGGGGACCGACCGAGCATCCTGGGGTTCACACTGGCCGGTGTCGATGCCCACGACGTGGCGCTCTTCCTGGACGAAGGCTACCGGGTACTCGTCCGTTCCGGCCAGCATTGTGTCCACTCGTGGTACGCCGAGCGGGGTCTGACCGGATCGGTCCGGGCGTCCTTCTATCTCTACAACACGGTCGACGAGGTCCGTCGCCTGGTCCAAGGAATCCAAGAACTGCTGGTCCGCATCCCCGACCGGGGGGGGCCGCGTCCGCTCAGAGCGAACGGTCCACGATCTGCCCGATCTCCCGAGCGAGAACGTCGAGCAGATCCTTCGTGAGGCTCTTGCGCATCTCGTCGGGGAGCGCGGAGATGCCCAGGCGGGCGGTGCACGCCCCGACCCGAACAAGCGCCGCGTACTCCAGCGCCCGGGCCTCGAGGAGGGAACGGACCGCATCGCGCAGGTCCTTCGCGAGCTTCGGATCGTCGTGGAGGGTTTTTTCGATGTGATGGCGGATCTCCGCCTTGACGATGTCTCGGGTCGCCTCCCGCACCAGCTCTTCGGGCCGGAGAAGATCCCCGGTGCTTTTCATGAGCATCCCGAGGGGGTCCGCGTCTGTTCCTGTGTCCGCCACGGAAAACGCAGCGGCCCGCTCCCCAAAAGCGTTGTCGTGGCCTCCCGGGAGGCCGCCCTCGGAAGGTCCCCTTTAATAGGCCTCCGGCGTGCCGCTCCCAGTGTCGGCCCCGGGTCCTATGGTCGATTCCGGGAGGACCTGGGCCCGGGCCCTGCTGAAGCGGCGGCGAGCCGTGCTTCTCGTCTGGATCGTGATCCTGCTCGCGATGGCTCCGGTGGCCGGCCTCTACCAAGGCTACGTCAGCTACTCTTCGAGCGGGAGCTCGGTCGCCGGTAGCCAGTCGGCCCAAGCCCAGGCGCTGCTGGCCCGGGCGAGCCCGCAGGTCTCGACCCTCTTCGTGGTCGTCCAGAACGCGACCTCGCCGGGACCCGCCTACTGCAACGCGACGTATGGGCTCTCGAACGCCGTCGAGCAGGCCCACATCCGCGACTTCAACTCCACGAGCTCGATCTGCTCGGCCCTCGCCGGCGCACTCGACTCCGCCCTCGACCCGGCCCGACCGGCGATCGCCGCCAATTCAACCCTCTTCGAAGCCCTCTCGCGTCAGGCCTGGGGATTTCCCACCGCGTTCTTCGCGAACTGGTCCGGGGCCCAAGCGACCATCAACTCGACCTACAATCGCTCCGGCGGCCCCCCCGGCGGGTATCCCCAGGCGTTCCGGCAGGCCCTCCTGGACAACTATTCGGCAGGAGTGGCGGCCTCCGCCTTGGTGACCGGGGCGGTCCGCTCGACCGCCCTCCCGTTCCTCCCTGACCCGGCCCCGGGCCGCTTCCTCCTGGCTCGCACGACCGTGACGAACGCCACTACGGCCCTCCCGACCCTGGTCGGCGGGTGGCTGGCTCTGGGGGGCCTCACGATATTCGGGCACCCGATCCCCGGCACGCTGGTCTCGGCCTTTGCCGCTCCCGGGGATGGGGGATTACGGTTCGTGACGACCGACGGCTGGCTGGCTGCCTCGGCGGCCCTGCGGGCCCCCTTCGTCAGTCCCAACGGGGAGGTCAGCCTCATCTATGTGCGCTTCAGCGTGCCCGACGGCTTTCGCGGTGCCGACAACTTCTACCCCGCCCAGGCCGCAGTCCCGGAAATTCGGACCGTCGCCACCGCCTTCTTCGGATCGGCTGCAGGGGTCGCGGGGAACGGGGCGGTCAGCTACGACTCCCAAGCGGCGAGCGCTTCGGAGGGGTTCCTGTTCGGGCTCACCTTCATCCTGCTGGCGGTCGCGGTCTTCATCACGCTTCGCTCATGGGTCGCCCCGATCCTCGCGGTGGGGTTCGTTGGCACGGGCACCCTCTTCGGGTACTTCGGGATCCTCCTCACGGGGGCGTTCATCGGACCGGTCAACTACATCGTGACCTACGTGCTCACGGCGGTGGTCCTCGGAATCGCGACCGATTTCCTGGTCTTCCTGCTCTACCGGTACCGGGAAGGGCTGAGGGAGGGCCTCGCGCCCAACCGGGCGATCGAGCGGGCGACCGAAACGGCGGGAGCTGCCATCCTGACCAGCGCGGTCACGGTCGCGGCCGGCCTCGGGGCGCTGTCCTTCCTCCCCGGAATTTCTACGTGGGGGCCGGTCCTCTTTGTCACCGTCCTCCTGGTGGGGGTCTGCGAGGCGACCCTGCTCCCGGTGATCACGAGCTTCCTCGGGCCCAGGGTCTTCCTCGCCCCGGGCCGCGCGCCCCGTTCCCGGCCTCTTGAGCGGTCGGTCTTCTACCGGGCCGCCGACGCCTCCGTCCGGCACCGGTGGGTGGTCCTCGCGGTCGTCGGGATCGTCGCGATCCCGGTCGTGGTCGCCGCCTTGACCGTACCGACCAGCTACGACATCACCCAGGGCCTGCCCGCCTCCTTCCCGAGCGTCCGGGCCCAGGACGCGCTCCAATCGGCCTTCGGAGCCAACCTCCTGTTCCCGACCACGGTGCTGGTCCACGATCCTTCGGGGTATCTGGCCGCCAACGGAAGCCTGACCCCCGCCGGGACCGCGATCCTCTACCGGGCCGCCGCGGCGATGCACACGACCCCGGGCCTGGCGAGCGGTACGGGCCCCTTCCTGCTGGGGCACGACCTCGCGCCGAACGGCTCGGCCGGTGCGACACTTTCGGGGGCGACCGGCTATCTCTTCTCGAACGGGTCTTGGGCGTACTGGAACCTGTATTCGGTCGCGAGCCCTTTCAGCGACGGAGGGTCGGCGTTCGTCCTGTCGCTCCGGGCCCATCCCGGATGGATCGTCGGAGGAGCCGCGGCCGGGGTCGTCGACCAGAAGAGCCAGAACCAGGTCCTGTATCCGGAACTCGAGCTCCTGATCGTCGTCCTGATCGGAGCCGTCCTAGGTCTCGCGTTCCGATCGCTGATCTACCCGCTCATTTCGCTGTCGGGCGTCTACCTCTCCATTACGGCCACGACGGTACTTCTCTACTTCATCTCGACCTACCTGCTCCACGAGGCTCTGATCTACCTCATCCCGCTGATTCTGTTCGTCATCCTGGTTTCCCTGGGCAACGACTACACGGTCTTCATCCTGAGCCGGGTCGTCGAGGAGCAACGGCGCGAGCCGCCCCGGCGGGCAATCCCCCGGGGGATCGGCTATTCGGGAGCGGTCGTCACCAGCCTGGGCCTGATCCTCGCCGCCTCCCTCGGGTCCCTCGGCCTCCAGCCCCTCGGCTTCCTCCAGCAGCTCGGGATCGCCTTTGCGATTTCACTCGTCATTGACACCTTCCTCGTCCGGCTGTACTACTTTCCCGCGATCCTCGCGGTCGCCCGTCGGAGGATGTAGGGCGGCGGAACCGGCGATTTGGCGGCAAGGGTTTATGCCCCGGCCGGACTGGGGCCCTCGGGGTTGGGCCGGTAGATCAGCGGAAGATCGCTACCTTGGCAAGGTAGAGGTCGCGAGTTCAAAGGGAGGCGGCCCCCCGCCTCCGGAAACTCTCGCCCGGTCCATTCCCCCGACATTCGGCTCCTGTCGAACCCAGAGAACGACAGGAACGGTACCGATTTATACCGTGATTCGACTCCCGGGGCCGTGGACGCGGAGATCCGGGAGAAGATCGCCGGGGAAGTCGTGCTGAGCCCCCACCCCGGCCGTACCCTCCGCAAGTGGCGGGAGGACTTCGGGATCACCCAACGAGATCTCGCCCACCAACTCGCGACGGTCCCTTCGGTCATCAGCGACTACGAGTCGGAACGACGCGCGAGCCCCGGCGCGGCCTTCATCCGCCGGTATGTCGACGCCTTGGTCGAGGTCGATCATCACCACGGCGGGCGGATGTACCAGCAGCTCGGGGGCCTACCGGCCTCCCTGGGAATCCTGGGCCGGCGGGAGTTCTCCGCCGCGGTGCCGCTCCCCAAGCTCGCCTCCCGCCTCGAGGCGGTGGCGGTCAGCTCGGTCGACCTCCACCGGGACATCCATGGCTTCACGCTCATCGATGCCCCGAAGGCGATCCTTTCGATCGATGCCACCCGGTACTCCGAGGTGTTCGGCTGGACGACCCAACGGGCGCTCATCTTCTCGCAGGTCAAGTACGGCCGCTCTCCGATGGTCGCGGTCCGGGCCCATCCCCTCAAGCCTTCCGCCGTGATCTTTTCCGATCCGGGGCGCGTCGATCCCCTCGCGGTCCGCCTCAGCGAGGTCGAGCGGATCCCGCTCCTGACCACCGCCCTTCGCCCTCCCGAGATCCTGACTCGTTTGGAGCGAATGTAATGGAGGAAACCCACCGCATGGACGCTGGAATTGTGAGCTACGGAGCGTATGTCCCGAAGTACCGGATCGCCCCGGCCGAGATCGGGTCGGTCTGGGGCGCCGATGGTGCCGCGATGGGCCAGGGCCTCTACATCGTCCAGAAAAGCGTCCCGTCGCCGGACGAGGACACGATCACGATCTCGACCGAGGCGCTGCGCCAGGCGCTCCAGCGCGGCCGGATCGACCCGCAGTCGATTGGCGCGCTCTATGTCGGCTCCGAGTCCCACCCGTACGCGGTCAAGCCGACCGCCACCGTCGTCGCCCAGGCGGTGGGGGCGGCCCCGCATCTCACCGCCGCCGACTTCGAGTTCGCCTGCAAGGCGGGCACGGCCGCCATCCAGACCTGCCTCGGCCTCGTCGGGGCCCGGATGATCGACCTGGGCGTGGCGATCGGGACCGACACGAGCCAGGGCGCCCCGGGCGATGCACTCGAGTACTCGGCGAGCGCGGGAGGCGCCGCGTTCGCCATCGGCCGCCAGCGGGTGATCGCCCGGATCCACCACACCGTGAGCTACACCACCGACACGCCGGACTTCTGGCGCCGAGAAGGGCAGCGCTACCCGTCCCACAGCGGGCGGTTCACCGGCGAACCGGCCTACTTCAAGCACGTCACCGAGTGTGCGCACCACCTCATGGAGGTCGCCGGGACCACCCCGGCCTCCTACCAGCACGTGGTCTTCCACCAGCCGAACGGAAAGTTCCCGCAGCGTGTCGGCAAGCAGCTGGGGTTCACCGACGACCAGATGCGCTACGGCCTCGTGACGCCGTTCATCGGCAACACCTACTCCGGGGCGGCCCTGATCGGGCTCGCCAACGTCCTCGACCACGCCGACCCGGGCGAGCGGATCCTCATGGTCGGGTACGGGAGCGGGGCGGGCAGCGACGCCTTCGATATCGAGACCACGCCCGAACTCAAGAGCTTCGCCCGGGCCCTCGGGCCGTCGGTGGAGAGCTACCTCCACGGCGGGACCTTCCTCAACTATGCGGTCTACGCCAAGTTCCGCGGCAAGATCCACATGGGGGGGAGCTGACGATGCGGGAGGTCGCGGTCCTCGGGATCGGGATGACCCGGTTCGGCGAACTCTGGGACCGCTCGTTCCGGGAGATCGGGATCGAGGCCGGGCTCGAGGCCCTCGTGGACGCGAAGCTCTCCTCCAAGGACCTGAGTGCCCTCTATCTCGGCAGCATGGCGAGCGGCCCGCTTCTCGACCAGGAGCACATCGCCCCCTTGATCCTCGACTACGCCGGGCTGGCGGGACGGCACCTTCCGGCGATCCGAATCGAGGGCGGGGGCGCTTCGGGCTCCCTCGCGTTGCATCAGGGCTACCTCGCGGTGGCGAGCGGCCAATACGACTACGTCGTGGTCGGCGGCGCGGAGAAGCTGACCGACGTCCCCGATACGACCGGCAACCAGATCGCCAGCGCCTCCGCCGACCAGGAGTGGGAGGTCGTCTTCGGGGCGACCTTGCCGGCGCTTTGGGCGCTCATCGCCCGGCGCCACATGCACCAGTACGGCACCACCCCGGAGCAGCTGGCCCGGGTTGCGGTCCACGCCCATGCGATGGGGGCGAAGAACCCGCTCGCCCACTACCGCAACCCACTCACGGTGGCCCAGGTGCTCGCCGCGAGCCGGGTCGCGGAACCGCTCGGCATGTTCGACTGCGCGCCGCTCAGCGACGGCGCCGCGGCGGTCGTCCTCGGGCCGCTCTCCGAGGCGAAGCGGCACACCGAGATCCCGATCCGCATCGCCGCGAGCAGCGTCGCGACCGATACGATGGCCGTCCAGCACCGGCAGGACCCGACGGTCCTGGAGTCGACGCGCGTCGCCGCCGAGACCGCGTTCCGGACGGCGCACCTCTCGCCGTCGGACGTCCAGGTGGCCGAGATCCATGACGGGTATACGATCAGCGCGCTGCTCGCCCTCGAGGACCTCGGGTTCGTGGAGAAGGGCCGCGCCGGACCGGCGGTCGAACGGGGAGAGTTCACCGGCCAGGGCCGGCTGATGATGAACCCCTCCGGCGGCCTCAAGGCCCAGGGGCGCCCCTTCGGCGCCGTCGGGGTCGCCCAGGTCGTCGAGATCGTCCGACAACTGCGCGGTCAGGCGGGGGAGCGCCAGGTCCCCGGGGCCCGGATCGGCCTCACCCACGACGTCGGCGGGACCGGGGCGACCAGTGTGGTCCACCTTCTCGAACGGAGGGAACCCTAGGGAGCGAAGATGTCGATCGCACGTTTCTGGAGAGCGACGCCGCAGCGGTACAACCTCGGGGCGTCGAAGTGCGCCGTCTGCCGGCAGGTCTACTTCCCGCCCCGCGCCGTCTGCCCGAACTGCACCCACCACCGCGAATCAATCGGCAAGATGCAGCCGATCCAGCTGACGGGGGACGGGGAGGTGATCTCCTACACGGTCGTCCACGACGCCGCCGAGGGATTCGAGATGCAGGTCCCCTATGTTCTCGCCCTCGTCCGTACGCCCGAAGGTCCGGTCCTGACGGGCCAGATCGTCGACGTCACCCCCTCGGAGGTCTCGATCGGGCTCGCGGTCCGGGCGACGTTCCGGAAGCTCCGGGAGGAGGGCAAGGCCGGGGTCATCCACTACGGTTACAAGTTTACCCCGCGGGAGCCGGGAGCGCCCGGACGGACCTCCCCCCCGGGCTAGGAGCGGCCGTGGAGGGTCGGAACTCCGAGCCGCGCAGCCGGATCGGCTCGGAGCGGCCGCCGGATGAGGAGTTCGCGCGGGCGTACGCTCTGGGCTACGAAGAGGGAATCCGGACGGCCCTCCGGGAGATGATCGAACATGCCGCGCGCGGCCACAGCCCCGCCGAGCTCCGGATGCTGCTCGAAAGCCGGGTCGCCCGGCTCGCCGAAGAGGTCGAGGTCAAGCGACGGACCCTGCTCGCCCCCCCCCGACGCGCCGTCTGGGCGACCGCCCCGGCGCCCCCTCGTCCGTGGAGCGGTTCCCCGGCCGGCCGGAGTGCGCCGCCGGTCACCCCCGGCCGGGGCTACCTCGTGCCGGAGCCCCGCCCCGAACGTGCGCTCAGCCTGATCCGGGGTGCCGCCCCCGGGGCCCCCCGGGTGCTGCTCATCTCGCGACGCCCTCCCGACCTGCCGGGGGTGCCCGACGACCGGCGGGTGGATCTGCGGCCCAGCGGAATCGACAACCCCTCGGCGGCGGGATCCCTCAGCGAACTCAGCGGCCGGATCCGCAACGCCCTCGAGGGACCGTCGGGGGCCTGGATCTATCTCGACGCTCTCGAGTTCCTGCTGACCTCCCTGACCCCGGAGCTCGTCCTCCACTTCGTCCGCTGGCTCCTCGACACGGTCGAGGAGGCCCGAGCGGGCCTGATCGTCTCGGTCGACCCTTCGGCACTGGAGCCGCGGGATTTTAGTAGGCTCTCGCATCTCTTTGACGGGCCAAGCTGATCCGCTGGGGACCCGCCACCGATGGAGATCGCCCTGTTCACCGACTCGTTCCTGCCGACCCACGACGGAGTGGCCCGGGTCACCGCCGACCTCGCCGACTCGCTGGCCCGTCGGGGCCACTCGATCCGGGTGTACGCTCCCGGCGGGAGGAAGGCCTCGACGCCCGTCGAGACCCGGCCCTCGGGGGTCCGGGTCCGCCGGCTGCGGGCGGTGCCCGTCCCGCTCTACGGTCAGTACCGCTGGCCGGTGTTTCCCTACCTCTCGCTCCGGGGCGAGGGGCTGAGCGGGGCGGACGTGGTCCACCTCCACTCCCCGGGCGGGGTGGGTTCGCTCGGCTTCCTCTCCGCCCGGCACTTTCGGATCCCCCTCGTCGGCACCTTCCACACCGATCTGTGGGCCATGCGCGAGAGCCTGCCCCAGAAGTGGTTCGTCCCGATCTTTTTCCGGTGCGCGTGGTGGTTCAATCTGGGGCTGTACTGGCGGTGCGACCGGGTCACCACACCGTCCCGGGCGGCCAAGGCCGTGCTGGATGCCCACGCGAAAAAGCCGTTCCGACCTCCAGTCCAGATCCTGCCGAACGGGATCGACACCGACCGGTTCGCCCCCGGGTGGCACCTCCCCGACTGGCGGAGCCGGGAAGGCTGGGACGACCGACCGATTGTCACCTACCTCGCCCGGTGGACCCGGGACAAGGGGATCCACCGCTTCCTGGACGCGGTCGCGGCCGCCCGGCCCAAGACCGAGTTCCGGGCGGTCGTCGCCGGGCGCGGCCCGGAGGAGGCGGCGGTCCGGGACCGACTCGCCCGGGACCGACACCTGCGCGAGCGGGTCCGACTGGTCGATTCGGTCCCGGAGGAGGAGAAGGCCTCGCTGCTGGCGGCGAGCTCGATCTTCGTCCTCCCTTCGGTCAGCGATACGGGCGGGATCGCGCTCCTCGAGGCGATGGCCTCGGGGGCTTGTGTCGTCGCGCTCCGCCTCGGCGGACCGGCCGAGATCATCACCGACGGGGCGACCGGACGGCTGGCCGATCCCGCCGACCCCCCGGCGCTCCATCGGATCCTGACCGAACTCCTCGACCGGCCCGAGGAGCGGGAGCGGCTGGCCGGGGCCGGTCTCCGCTGGGTCCGGCGGACCGCATCGCTTGAGGTCATGACCGACCGGTACCTCGCCATCTACCGGGCCGCCCAGAACGGGATCCCCGGCGCCCTGCCGGAGGAGGGCGGGCCTGTCGGGAGTTCCCGCCCCGGCCCGATGCTGCCGGAGCCTTTGAACCCGAGGATGCTGGCTTAGAAGGCCAGTACTTTATCCAAGCTAAGCTACAGGCCCGGTCGCAATGAGCCCCGGGGTCGCTTAATCCTTCGCCCGACCGCCGCCCTCCGGGTCCGACCCGCCGAGGCGACTAGGTGGGCGAGGCGAAGCGGCTCCGGCCATCGCCCGTCGACGGCGGACCGTTCGAGGAGCCGGGCGGCTTCGCGGCGGCCGGCCCCGAGGACCGTGCCCCACAGCGATGCGGGCGACCGGGTCCAGGGGCGCGGGGGATGGCGGCGGAGGAGCCGCCACCGCTCGGCCGCATCCTCGGGAAAGTACCGCTCGAGCACCTCCCGGATCCGGGGGAGGTCCGGACGGCGCCGGGAGACCGTCACGACCGGGAGCCGAAGCTCCCCGGCGAGGCGGTCGAGGTCGACCACGTTGAACCCTCCCACCAGGGGACCGTCCAGCAGGAGGGCCCGCAGGTCCGGGACGTGCGCGGTGGCCCGGACGAGGCGCAGGATGCGATCGGTCGCATCGCGGCCGTCGACGGTGACGAACGATCGTCCGACGGCCTCGATGCGGCGGGGCAGCGACAGCTGGATCGCCGCGAGGGGTGCTCGGACCGAACTCCGTCGGAAGGCTCCGTCGTCGACCCCGACGACCCGGAGGTGCGGTCGCTGGAGCGCACGCCCCAACGATATCAACGGTCGCTGGATGCGGACCGGACGATGGCGGCCGGCCCTTCGTCGCTCCGGTGTCCCGCCTGCGGGGGGCTCTTTCGGGCCGCCCCTCCGTCCGTCGGGCCCGTGCCTTGGGTCCCCTGTCCCCACTGCTCCCGGCCGGTCGCGCTGCTGGGCGCCCGCGACCCGCCGCCCCTCTTCCGCTGGGAGGTCGTCCCGGGGCTATATCCCGTTCCCCGGCTCCCCCCGCGCCGCCGCCGGGACCCGAGGCGGGGTCTCGCCGCGGTCCTCCTCGCCGCCGCGCTGCTCGCCGCCGGGATCGCGGGGGCGCTCCTGGTCGAAGGGTACGATGCCGCCCGTCCGCTCGGGGTCACGGTGAGCGGGGTCGTCCTCCGGTCGACCCCCTTCGGGACCCTGCCGGCCTCGGGAGGTCGGGTCGTCCTGACCGACGACTCCGGCACGGAACGGAGCCTCACGCTCGGCGCCCACGGCGAGTTCCGATTCATCGAGATCCCCGCCGGCGCGATCCAGATCAACGCCACGCTCGCCGGATACGCCCCCCAGGTTCTGGTCACCTTCGTCTCGGCGATCTACTCGGCCGGGCCGACGACCGGCCTCACCTTCGTCCTGGCCCCGGGCGGCCCGGGAAACACCTCGACCGACACGGTCAGCCCGTTCCTGAACCTCGCGGGACTCATCGCCACCTTCGGAGCGACGGCCGTGCTGATCCTCGGGGGGGCCGTCGTCGCGGCCGTCGCGGCCCGCCACACCTACCGGGATGGCCGGCGCCCGATCGGCATTGCCGGCGGCGCGGCGGTCCTGCTGGCCCCGGTCGCGATCCTCCTCACCGGGGTCGCCCAGGTGGCGCCGCTCCTCTGGCTCGCCTCCGGACCGCTCGCCGGCCTCGGAGCGTATGTCGTGGCCGCCCGACTGACCGAGGCGGTCCGGCTCGGTGATCCCCCCGAGATCTGACTCCGCCCGCGCGTTCCGGGGCCGGACGCGGCACGGGAGGCTTCAGGCGGTATGGTGGGTGGTGGTCGGGTGGGGATCGTCCGACGACGGGATCGGGCGGCGGTGCCGGTACCCTTCGGTCAGGGCGTGGTAGAAGCCGACCTGGGCTTCGCCCCGCTGCCAGCACAGGTAGGACATTTCGCCGAACGCCCTCGTATAGAAGTCGACCAGGCCGCTATCGAGGTCCTTGACCTCGATGCCGTCGGTGAAGAGCGACTGGACCTCCGACTCGATCGAACGGGCGAGCCGCTGCCGCTCGGCCTCGAGCCGCTGGTGGACCCTCCCGTCGGGGTGATCCGGCGATCCGATCTCGGTGCCCCAGAATTCGCGCAGGCGACCGAGCTCGCCAAGGATCGCCCGAAGGCGGACCGCCCACGCCCGAAGCCCCACCAGGAGCTCGGTCAGCGAGTCGATCCGTGCGTTCGCCTCCTCGACGGTCCAGATCCTCGGGCTGCCGGCGTAGCGTCGGACGCGTCGGGGTCGTTCGGGCATGGTTCCTCCGGCTCCCATAAGCGCCGAGGTCTATTTACGACTTGATTACCGGCCCGTGCCCTGGGGATCGGACCGGAGGTCGGGGACGAGCGGGACCGACCGGATGTTCCAGCCCGACCCCCGATAGGCCTCGACGAGCCGGCCCGCATGGTCGGGTCCCTCGACCTCGAGCTCGACCTCGACCCGCACCTCGGTCGGTCCGCCGCCGGGCGCTTCCCGCTCGTGGTGGATCTGTCGGATGTTGGCGCCCTGGTCGGTGGCGACCTGGAGAAACCGGTTCAGTTGCCCCGGGCGGTCGTCCAGCAGGGCGCGAAGCCGGAGCAGGCGGCCCTCCGCCACCAGGCCGTACCACAGGACCCGATCGAGGACGAACGGATCGAGGTTGCCCCCGGAAACGACCGCCACGATCGGCCCGTCGGGCAGGCGATCGGCATGTTTCATCAACCCGGCGAGCGGCGCCGATCCGGCCCCCTCGGCCAGGACCTTCGCCTGTTCGAGGAGAAGGAACGAGGCGCGAGCGATCTCGGGGTCCTCGACCGTCCAGGCCTCGGCCCGGGCCGCCCGAAGGATCTCGAGCGGGAGCCGACCGACCTCCCGCGTCGCCAGGCCGTCCGCAAAGGTGCGAGGCGGAGCCACGGTCACGACCCGACCGGCCTCGATCGCGGGCCGGAACGAGTCCACGCCCGTGGGCTGCACTCCGATGATCCGGACCCTCGGGCCCCCGAGGGCCCGGGCCGCCACCGCGATCCCGGCGAGGAGTCCGCCTCCCCCGACGCCGGCGACGATGGCGGCCGTGGCCGGAAGCGCCTCGAGGATCTCGAGCCCGACCGTACCCTGGCCGGCGATGACGTGGGGATCGTCGAACGCGGGGATGAAGGCCCGATCCTCCCGTTCGGCGAGGGCGACGGCGAACTGCTTCGCCTCGTCGTAATTGGACCCCTGCAGGATCACGGTCGCCCCGAGCGACCGCGTCGCCGCGACTTTGAGGGGGGAGGCGTTCTGCGCCATGACGACCGTGACCGGAATGCCCCGCGCCCGTCCGGCATAGGCGACCCCCTGAGCGTGGTTGCCGGCCGAGGCGGCGACCACGCCCCGGCGGAGGGTTTCGGGCGGCAGGTGCGCGAGGCAGTTCATGGCCCCTCGGAGCTTGAACGATCCGGTCCACTGGAGGTTTTCCAGCTTCAGGTACAGCTCCACGGATTCGAGACCGGGAAAACGGGGGGCCCGGATCAAGGGGGTCGGCAGGATCTCGCCGGCGAGACTCCGGGCCGCTCCGCGGATCTGCTCGAGTGTCACCCCACCGCTGCCGGCCGTAGAACTCCTCCGGACCCGACGGGGAGGGTCGCGGGCGGCTTAACCTCATGGGCTGGATCGATGCCCCCAGGCCGCGGTCCTCTACGCGCGCGTTCAGGAGCGGTCCGGTTCCGGCCGCTTCCTCGCCGGTCGCTGCGCCTCCCGGCCGCCCGCCGCCTCGGAGCCGCGCGAGCCGTTATATAGGGCACCTTTCTCCCCGAGCCCCACCGGAGGCAGGACCCTCCGACTACCGATGGCACGACGACATCGTCCCCGACGCGGATCCCTCGCATTCTCGCCCCGATCCCGGGCCGTGCGGCCGCTGCCCCGGATCCGATCCTGGGGCCCCGGAGGCAAGAACCCTTCGCTGGAGGGGTTCGCCGGCTACAAGGTCGGCATGACGCACGCGTTCATCGTCGATTACCGCAAGCGGTCGACGACCGCCGGTCAGGAGGTTTCGGTCCCGGTGACGGTCGTCGAAGTCCCTCCCCTCCGGGCGGTCGGGGCTCGGGTCTACCGCCGGGGACCCTACGGCCGGCGGGTAACGGCCGAGGCCTGGAAGGGCACCGACCACCCGGCCCTGGTCCGGCGCATGCCTGCGCACGCCGAGAGTTCGGCCGAGGAGATCGAGCGGTTCAAGTCGGCGCCCGGGGACGAGGTCCGGTTGATCCTCCACACCCAGCCCGAGCACGTCTACGCGGTCGGGGAGAAGGTCGGTCGGCTCTTCGAGGTCCGTGTCGCGGGGGAGAAGATGGAGGAACGCAAGGCCTTCGCCCTCGAGCGGCTCGGCACCGAACTCCCCGTGGAACAGCTGGCCAAGGAGGGCGAGTTCGTCGATGTGCTGGGGGTCACGAAGGGATTCGGATTCCAGGGCCACATCCAGCGCTGGGGGGTCAAGCTCCAGCCCCGGAAGAACAGCAAGCACCGACGCATGATCGGGACCCTCGGACCCCACAACCCGAGCTTCGTCTCGTACCGGATCCCCCAGGCCGGCCAGCAGGGCTACCACCGAAGGACGCAGTTCAACCTGCGCGTCCTCAAGGTCGTTCCCGACCCGCGGACCGACCCGATCACCCCGGCCGGCGGCTTCCCGAACTACGGGGAGGTCCGCAGCGGCTGCCTCGTCCTCCACGGCTCCCTCCCCGGTCCGGCGAAGCGGTTGATCCGTCTTCGAAGCCCGATGCGCCGCCGGGTCGTCACCGTCGAGAAGGTCGACCTCCGCTACCTCAGCGTCCGGTCGAAGCAGGGCACATGACGACGACCCCCCACGGCCGGCCTTCCGAGGTCGAGCACCACCCGCCCCATCACCGGGCCCCGGTCCTTGCACTCGACGGCTCGTCGACCGAACATGTCCAGTTGCCGCTCGCCTTTTCGGAACCGGTCCGTCCCGACCTGATCCGCCGGGCGGTCCTGGCGGCCCGGGCGAACCGCCGCCAGGCCTACGGCACCTCCCCCACCGCGGGGCTCCGCCATTCGGTCCAGTGGTCCGGCAAAGGCAAAGGTGTCTCCCGAACGCCCCGCCTCATGGATTCGATGCGCGGGGCCCAGGCCCCGAACACTGTCGGCGGCCGCCCGGCCCACCCGCCCCGGACCGACCGGATCTGGACCCTCAAGATCAACACCAAGGAACGGAAGAAGGCGTTCGCCTCCGCGCTCGCGGCGACGCGGGAGGAGAGGCTCGCCCGGGCCCGAGGGCATGCGATCCCCGAGGGACTGACGCTCCCGCTCATCGTGGAGCCCGGGATCGAAGCGATCCGGGAGACCCGGGAGGCGGTCTCGCTCCTCGATCGGCTGAACCTCGCCTCGGATGTCGAACGGGCCCAGGACCACAGCCACCTTCGGGCCGGACGCGGCAAACGCCGCGGGCGGGTCCGGCGCACCCCTCGGAGCCTCCTCGTCGTGACCGCCGGCCCCGGCCAGGCCTCCGGGTTCCGCAACCTGCCCGGGGTCGACGTGGTCGACGTGCGCCGTCTGACCACCGAGGACCTGGCGCCCGGCGGCGATCCCGGACGGGTGACGATCTTCTCCCGCGCTGCGTTGAGCTCCTTGGCCGAGCGGCTGGAGGGCCAGAAACCATGAGCGACCTACGGCACCGGATCCTGCTGCACGCCTACGTCACCGAAAAGTCGATGGACGAGATGGAGCGGCAGAACAAGCTCGAATTCTCGGTCGATCGCCGCGCGACCCGCGCCGAGGTCAAGCGGGCGGTCGAAGAGCTCTACCAGTGCAAGGTCGACAAGGTCAACATCAAGATCGTGCGCGTCGGCAAGATCGCGACGGTCAAGTTCGCCTCGGGTTACTCGAGCGAGGACATCGGCAGCCGGGCAGGAGTGTTCTAATGGGCAAGCGGGTCGGCTCCCGGCGCCGGGGGGCAGGCACGGGGGCTTGGACCTCCCCGAGCCACCGGCACCACGGACCGATTTACCACCCCGCACCTTCGCTCATCGGCGTGGGCACGGTGGTCGGACTGGAGCACGCGCCCGGCCGGTCGGCGCCGGTCGCGCGGATCGACGGGCCGGACGGCAAGGAGCTCCGCACGCTCGCCATCGCCGGCCTCGCGACCGGAGACAAGATCCAGCTCCATGAAGGGGCGGTCGAGCGCGGGTCGATCCTCGAACTGGCCCGCATTCCCGACGGCACACTGATCTCAAACATCGAGGTCAAGCCCTATGATGGGGGCCGCCTCGTCCGAGCCGCCGGGGGCAGCGCGCTCGTCGTCGCCCACACGGGTGTCGAGGTCACGGTCCAGCTCCCGAGCGGGGCGTTCAAGCGGTTTCTGGCCACCTGCCGGGCCCAGGTCGGGGCGGTCGCGGGCGGGGGTCGCGGCGAGCGCCCGATCGTCAAGGCGGGAAAGAAAGTCTGGAGCACGCGGTCGCTTGCCCGGGCGCCGTTCAAGGTCCGCGGCGTCGCCATGAACCCCGTCAACCACCCGTTCGGTGGCGGCGCTCACCAGCATGTGGGGCGCCCCAGCACCGTCGGTTCCGGCACCTGGCCCGGGGCCAAGGTCGGCCGGTTCTCGCGGTCCCAGCGGCGCAAGAAGACGCGGGCGTCCGAGAAGGGAGGATAACGGTTCATGCCAAAAGCACGACGCACCAAGAAGGTCGAGGCCCGACGCAAGCGGGAGTTTGCGTACCGGGGCCGAACCCTGGCCGACCTCAAGGGCATGTCCCTCGAGGAGCTCGCGACGGTCCTGCCGGCCCGGGCCCGGCGCTCGATCCGACGCGGATTCAATACCGAGACCCTGAGGTTCCTGGACCGGATGCGCACGACCCCCGCGGAGAAGGTCGTCCGGACCCACTGCCGGGACGCCCTCATCCTGCCCGAGCACGTCGGCCGCCGCGTGGCGATCCACACCGGCAAGGAGTTCAAGGAGATCGAGGTCCGACCGGAGATGATCGGCCACTACCTGGGCGAGTTTTCGCTCACCCGGCGCTTTGAGAAGCACTCCGGCCCCGGAGTCGGCGCGACGCGCTCGTCCAAGTTCATGCCGCTCAAGTGAGGGAGGACGAAGTCATGAAAGGATACACCTACCAGGGTCCGAGGACGCGGGCCGTCGCGCGGGCTCGCGGCCTCGAGATCCCGATGTCCCCCAAGAAGACCTACGAGGCGCTCAACGCGATCCGGGGGCTTCCCCTCGCCCGGGCCCGGTCGGTCCTCGAGGAGGCGGTCGCCCTCCGCAAGGCGATCCCGTACCGGCGCTACAACCAGGAGACCGCCCACCACCGGGGGGTCGGCCCGGGACGGTACTCACCGAAGGTCGCCCGCCAGCTGCTCCAGATCCTCGCGAACGCGGAGGCGAACGCCGACTACGAGGGAATGGACGGGGAACGGCTCGTGGTCGAGGTCGCGGCCTGCGCCCGGGGACGGATCCGCAAGGCGTCGATGCCCCGGGCCCAGGGACGGGCGACGGCGTGGAACGAGCAGACCACCAACGTCGAGATTGTGCTGGCCGAGCCGGAGGAAGAGTCGTGAGCACCGAGCGCAAGGTCATCCAGGAACAGATGCGGCGCGTCCTCCTGAAGGACTATCTGGTCCAGGAGAGCGCCCGGGCCGGATTCGGCGGCCTCGACATCCAGCGCACGCCCATGGGGACCCGGGTCACCCTGATCTGCGAACGGCCCGGCATCCTGATTGGCCGGCGGGGCGAGCTGATCAAGCGGCTCACCGGCGACATCCAGAGCCGCTTCCAGCTGGACAACCCCCAGATCGAGGTCCAGGAGGAGCGGGAGCCGAACCTCAACGCCCAGCTCATGTCGGAGAAGTTGGCCAACACCCTCGAACGGGGCTGGCACTTCCGTCGCGCCGGACACTCGACCGTGCGCCGCATCATGGAGTCGGGTGCGCGGGGCTGCCAGGTGATCCTTTCGGGGAAGCTCACGGGAGAGCGGCATCGGACCGAACGGTTCAAGGCCGGGACGATCAAGTACTGCGGCGAAGCGGTCCACCTCTTCATGGGCAAGGGATTCTACCAGGCGCGTCTCAAGCCCGGCGTCATCGGAGTCAATGTCTGGATCATGCGCCCGTCGGCGAAGTTGCCGGACGAGATTCGCGTGAAGGGGATCGAGGAACGCCCGAAGCCGGTGGTCGTCGACCTGCCCCCGCTCGACGATCCGAAAGTCGTGGTTCCGCCGGCCGACCCGGAGATCCTCCCATGAGCCTGCTCCGGCTCAAGGAGCTGCGGGCCCTCACCGATGAGGAGCTGCTGCGCAAGATTCAGGAGGCGGAAAACGACCTCCTGCGGGAACGCGGCGTGGCCGCGATGGGAGGAGCCCCGCCGAGCCCCGGCCGGATGCGGGCGCTGAGAACCAACGTCGCCCGGTCGTTGACCGTGCTGAGCGAGCGGCGGATCGCCGCGGCCCGCCGGAGCCCGTGAGGGTGGAGCGAACGATGGCGATCCGGACCGACCTACGCACCTCATTTGACCGGGCCGTCCGGGAACGGTTGGCGGGCGAGATCTTGGGCAGCCCCATCACGATCGACCGTGCGCCGGGCCTCTCCCGCCTGCCGATCTCCGGCGTGCTCCGGGATGAGACCCTCGGAACCTTCCGTGTCACGGTCCCCGGGCGGGACCGCCCGCTCTGTATCCCCAAGACCGGCTTGGAGGCCCGCCTCCTCCTCGAAGGTCGAGAGATATCGTTAAGAGGAGAGGACCTTCGGATGCGGCCCGAAGACCGCACCAAGCGGCTCCTGCTCGGCGGTCTCCGGAGATCTCCATGACCCCCACCTCCTCCGCTCGAGCCCACGCCCGGGACATCGGTCTCGACGTCCGGGCACCGAAGAACGTCTGTGACGACCCGCACTGCCCGTTCCACGGTCGGCTCTCGGTGCGCGGCCAGGTGCTCGAAGGGGTCGTCGTGTCGACCGCGATGCAGCGGACCGCCGTCGTCGAACGGACGCTCCTCCATTACGTGCCGAAGTACGAACGCTACGAGAAGCGGCGGCGCCGCTACCTTGCCCATGCGCCGATCTGCCTCGGAGTCCCGTTGGGCCACCGGGTCCGCATCGCCGAGACCCGCCCCATCAGCAAGGTGGTCGCCTACTGCATCGTCGAAGATCTCGGGGAGGCGGCGGTCGTTGTCCCCGGGGACGACCCTCAGGGCGCGCCCCCGACCCCGGAGGCCACCCCATGAAGGGCCTCGCTGGCCGTCGGGGTCGGGGGCTCCCGAAGGGAGCGCGGCTCGACTGCGTCGACAACACCGGTGCGAAGGTCGTCGAGATCATCGCCGTCCGGAACTGGCACGGCACCCACCGGCGCTACCCGCGCGCGGGCATCGCCGACCTGGTCATCGTCTCGGTCAAGAAAGGCACGCCCGAGATGCGCCGTCAGGTGCTCCATGCGGTCATCGTCCGGAGCCGGTCGGCGATCCGCCGGGCCGACGGGACCCGCCTTGAGTTCGAGGACAACGCGGCGGTGATTACGACCGAGACCGGCGAGATCAAGGGATCCCAGATCAAGGGCCCGGTCGCCAAGGAGGCCGCCGAGCGATGGCCCCGGATCGCGGCCGCCTCGTCGATCATCCTGTAGGAGGTTAGGCAGTCATGAAAGGTTCTCCCCATTCCCCACGCCGCCAACGCCGGGCGCTCTACGAAGCTTCCCCGCCGAGCCGAAGGCTGCGCATGTCGGCGCCCCTCTCCCGAGAGCTGCGGGCCCGATTCCACGCGCGGTCGCTGCCGGTCCGAAAGGGGGACACGGTGCGGGTCATGGCCGGCAGCTTTGTCGGCCAGGAGGAGCGGATCGCCCGTGTCGACCGACAGTCGTACACCGTCACTCTCGAGAATGTGACGGTCAAGACCGGGGAGGAGAAGATGACCGCGCTCCCGGTCCGGGCCAACCGGCTCCTTCTCGTTCGACTGAATCTCGCCGACCCGTGGCGCCGCCGGATGCTTCAGGTCAACGCCGAGGAACTGACCCCGGAGGAGCGGGGCGAGACCCCGGCGGTCGAGACTCCCTCGGAAGGGACCTCGGCGCCGGCGGTCCCGTCGGACGTTGCGCCGGAGGAGAAGGCATGACGCTTCGACTCAAGCGGCGGGCGGCGCCCCGGACCTGGACGATCCCCCGCAAAGGCACCCGATGGGTGCTGAGGCCCCGGGCCGGACCCCACGCTCAGGACCAATCGATGCCCCTCCTCCACGTGCTCCGCGACATGCGCCGGATCGTCCGTTCGACCCGGGAGGCCCGGCTCCTCGTCAATGCCGGCCAGGTCCGGGTCGACGGCGAGATCGTCCACGACCTGGCCCGCGGTGTCGGGCTCATGGATGCCGTCTCCCTGTCCGCGCCCTTGAACGAGCACTACCGGGTGGTCAAGAACGTCCGCGGCAAGCTGGTCCTCGTGGCGATTCCTCCCGCCGAGGCGACCGTGAAGATTGGGCGCATCCGCTCGAAGCAGACGGTCCGCGGGGGGCAGGTCCAGATGACGCTCCACGACGGCCGGAACCTTCTGGTCGCCCCGGACTCGGAGTACCACGTCGGGGATTCGATCAAGATGGAACTCCCCGGCCAGAAGGTCCTCGATCATCTCCCGCTCGCCCCGGGCCGACTTGCCTTCGTCTCGGGCGGGAGCCATGTGGGTCAGTTCGCCCATGTCGAGCGGATCGAGGTCCGCAACTCCTCGCAGCCGAACCTGGTCCACTTCAAGGAAGGCTTTGCGACGACCAAGCAGTACGTCTTCGTGGTCGGCGAGGCCGCGCCGATCCTGACCCTGACGGCGGGGGCGACCCGATGAGCGCGCCCGCATCGTCCCACGCCCGGAGCCTCCGGGTGATCAAGGTCGTCGTGAACTCCGGGGTCGGGGACTCCGGCGAGGCCCGCGCCAAAGCCGAGCGGGTGCTCCAGATGATCACCCGGCAGAAGCCGGTCGCGACCCGGGCCCGTTCGACGAACCGGGACTTCGGCATCCGCGCCGGCCAGGAGATCGGCGCCAAGGTGACGCTCCGGGGCGACGCGGCGGTCGAGTTTCTCCAGCGGGCCTTCGAGGCCCGCGACCGGCAGCTCGATCCGGACTCGATCGATCCCCGGGGCAACTTCTCCTTCGGCATCGCCGACTATACCGACTTCACGGGCCTGCGGTACGATCCGCAGATCGGGATCCACGGCATGGACATCTGCGTCGAGATGGGCCGGGCCGGCTGGCGGCTCCGGGACCGGAGGATCGGCCCGAAGCCGCTGCCCGGCCGGGTCCGGGCGACGCGCGAGGAGACCCGGGAGTTCCTGAAGGAACGCTTCCAGGTGGCGTTCCTGGAGTGATCATGAAACCGAAGAAGCTGTTCGGCCGGAAGGTGGGATGCCTTCGTTGCGACCGCAAGCGTGGCATCGTCCGCCGCTACGGGCTCCACATCTGCCGCCAGTGCTTCCGCGAGGTTGCGACCGACCTCGGGTTCCACAAGTACCAGTGAGGAGAGGAGTATGCGGCACGATCTGTTGAACGATGCGCTCGTCACGCTCCGGCATGCCGACCTCCAGGGGCAGTCCAAGGTCGAGCTCGCCCCGGTGTCCCGGCTGGTCGGCGAGGTCCTCCGGATCTTCCGGGAGCATCAGTACATCCAGGAGTTCGCCTTCATTCCCGACGGCCGGGGCGGCCGGTACGAGGTTCAGCTGTCCCGCCGGATCAACGCCTGCGGCGTCATCAAGCCGCGGACGGCGGTCCCCCACGGGGAGCTGGAACGGTATGAGTCCCGGTTCCTGCCGGCACAGGACTTCGGCCTGCTCGTCGTCTCGACGAGCCGGGGCGTCCTCACCCAGCGGCAGGCGCGGGAGCAGAAGCTGGGCGGGAGGCTGATTGCGTATGTCTACTGAGCCGGCTTTCCTCACCGCCACCGTCCCGATCCCGACGGGGGTCCGGGTCGTCGCCCACGACCGGACGCTTGAGGCGAAGGGCCCCCTCGGGAGCGTCACCCGGCCCTTCCCGAGCGATCTGTTCCGGGTCGAGATGGCCGCCGACCAGGTGAAGCTCACCCTCGTGCTGCCGCCCGAGCGCAAGCAGGCCCGAGCGCTCCTGGGGACCTGGGTCGCCCATGTCCGCAACCTGACCCTCGGGGTCAGCCGGGGCGTCGAGGCCCGCATGAAGTCCGTCGCCGCCCACTTCCCGATGAAGGTCCAGGCGAAGGAGGGCGAGATCCAGATCGAGAACTTCCTCGGGGAGAAGTACCCCCGGACCGCACGTCTGGTCGCCGGCGTGAGCGCCGCGGTCGACGGGGAGTTCGTCACCCTGAGCGGTACCGACATTGAACGGGTCGGCCAGAGCGCGGCGAACATCGAGCGGGCGACCCGCATCCGCAACTACGACCCCCGGGTCTTCCAGGACGGGATCTACCTCGTCCAGCGGGCTCACATCAAGGAGGCGGGGCCGTGAGCGACCCGGAGCCCGGAAGCTCGGGGGCGATCGCGGTCACCGACTCCCCGAAGACCCGTACTCGTCCCCGCAAGCCGGCCCCCAAGGCCGAGGCGGCACCCGCTTCGGCCGAACCGGCGATCTCCGAGAGCCCGGTCCCGAAGCCGCCGCGACGCCCGGTGCTCGACCCGGCGGAGGCGAAGCTCCTCGCGGAGCGCCGACAGATCGGGCGCCGCCGCCCGTTCTTTGGACGGCAGGCGCGCGGCCGGTACTTCCGGATCGGCCGCGACGAATCCTGGCGCCGCCCCCGAGGGCTCCAATCGAAGCAGCGCCGGCACTACGGCTACCGTCCCGAGATCGTCAGCATCGGCTACCGCTCGCCGGCCCTGGTCCGGGGACGGACGCCGACCGGCTTCCGCCCGGTGCTCGTGCGCAACTCCTCGGAAATGGAGCGGCTCGACCGCGAACGCGACGCGGCCGTCATCGCCCGGACCGTCGGCACCCGCCGGCGGCTGATCCTCGAGGAGGTCGCCCGCAAGCTGGGTGTCCATGTGCTGAACCCCATCGTCCGGAGCGAACCGGAGGCATCGACATGAGTGACCTCAGCAATCAGCGCCGCATGGCCGCCGACATCCTCAAGTGCGGCGAGGGCCGGGTCTGGCTCGACCCCGCGAGCGAGGAGCAGTTGACCGAGGCGGTGACCCGGGCCGATATCCGAAAGGCGGTCAAGTCCGGTGCGATTCGTCGCCAGGCGATTCAGGGCACTTCCCGCGCCCGGGCAAAGCAGCACGCCCGGGAGGTGGCGAAGGGCCGCCACCAGGGGCCCGGATCCCGGCGGGGAACCCCGGCGTCGCGCATCCCCCGCAAGGAACGCTGGATCCGACGGATCCGCGCCCAACGGGAGGAACTCGCGGCGCTCCGGGACTCGAAGAAGATTACCCCCTCGGTCTACCGGGAGTTCTACCGGCGGGCGAAGGGCGGGATGTTCCGCAGTCGGGCGCACCTTAAAATGAACCTGAAGCTCGCGGGTCACCTCACGGAGGAGTCATGAGCACGGGACCTCGCTATCGGGTCGCCTTCCGCCGCCGCCGGGAGGGACGTACCGACTACCGGGCCCGCCTCCGGCTCCTCAAGTCGGACCGGCCCCGCGCGGTCGTCCGGTTCTCCCACACCCGGATCCGGATTTCGCTCACGACCTACGACCCGGTCGGGGACCGGGTGCTCGCGGCCGCCTCGAGCGACGAGCTCGGCCAGATTGAATTTCCCACCAAGAGCCTGGCCTCCACGCCCGCGGCGTACCTGACCGGCTACCTGGCCGGGCTTCGGGCCCAAGGCGCCGGGGCCACGAGGGCGGTCCTCGATGCGGGACTACGGCGTCCGACGCCGGGCGGCCGGCTGCTCGCGGCCCTCAAGGGTCTGCTCGATGCCGGCCTGGAGGTGCCGCACCGTGACGAAGGATTCCCCACGGCCGACCGGCTCAACGGCAAGCACCTGCCCCAGCCGTTGCCCCAGCCTCTCGAAATGTACAAGCAGAAGTTGCCGACCCTCTCGGCGCGGACGGAGGCCTCGTGAGCGCGATGGGACCGGCCCAGGGCCCTCCCTCGGGTCCCGCCCCCGAGGCACCGTGGGTGCCCAAGACCGAGCTCGGCCGGCGCGTGGCGTCCGGTGAGATTGCCACGATGAGCCAGGCGATCCGCACCGGCCTTCCGCTGCGGGAGGCCCAGATCGTCGACAAGCTCCTTCCGGGCCTCCACGACGAGGTCCTGGACGTCAACATGGTTCAACGGATGACCGACTCCGGCCGACGGTTCAAATTCGCCGTGACCGTCGTCGTCGGCAACGGCGATGGGTTCGTCGGCCTCGGCCGGGCCAAGGGACGCGAAGTCGGCCCGACGATCCGCCGGGCGATCGACCGGGCGAAGCTCGAACTGGTCGAGATCTACCGGGGGTGCGGCAGCTGGGAGTGCGGCTGCGGCCGCTCCCACACGGTACCGTTCCAGGTGCGGGGCCGCTCCGGATCGGTGGTCGTCACCTTCAAGCCGGCGCCCCGGGGCGTCGGGCTCGCGGTCGGCGATGTCGCGAAGCCGATCCTGAGGTTCGCCGGTATCACCGACGCCTGGGGCTACACCGACGGGCACACCAAGACCACCGTCAATTACGCCCAGGCCGCGTACGGTGCCCTGGTCGCGCTCTCGCAGATCAAGGTCGCTTCGGAGGATTCCGACCGGCTCAAGATCGTCCGGGGAGGGGTCGGCGCATCGATCCTGCCTCCGAAGGAGGACGGCCCTCGACCGATGGGCGGCCGCGGAGGCCGCGGCCGGCGCCGTCCGATGGGCGGTCCGCGCGGCGGACGTCCTCCGGGCCGCGGGCCCGCGAGGCCGGCGTCGGCCGGCGGCGCGCCGAGGCCCTCGACCCCCTCGGGAGGGACCTAGATGGCCTTCCTGGTCGTACGGGTCCGCGGCGGGATCCATTCCGGTCATGAGATCCAGGAGACCCTCCGCTTCCTCCACCTTACCCGGGCCAACCACGCGACCGTGGTCGCCGAGGAGGCCCAGGTCCGCGGCATGCTGCACAAGGTTCAGGGGTACGTCACCTGGGGCGAGGCGGAACCGGAGACCCTGGAGTTGCTCTTGGCGCAGCGCGGCGAAGCGGTCAATGGGGCCGGGCTTACCGACCCCAAGACGCTCGAGGAGCTGGTCCGGCTCCCGAACCTCTCGGAGGTCACCCGGTCCGTCACTGAAGGCGGGCTGGCCCGCGTGGCCGGTCTCAAGCCCCTCTTCCGGCTCAAGGCGCCGAAAGGGGGGTGGCGGTCCACCAAGAAGCCGTTTTCTCTCGGCGGCGCCTTGGGGTACCGGGGCCGCGCGGTCAACGATCTGGTTCGACGGATGGTGTGAGGGAACGAGGATGCCGAGTCGCACGCGGAAGTTCCGGGGGCTCAGGACCCACGGTCGGGGGATCAAGGCGGGACGGGGCGCCGGGAAGCAGGGGGGCCGGGGCAACGCCGGGCTCCACAAGTACAAGTTCAAGTCGATGCTGATCTACGCGCCGGACCACTTCGGCCGTCACGGCTTCAAGCGACCCCCCGAGATCGTCGCCCACCCGACCACGCTCAACGTCGGGGACCTTCCGAAGTTCCTTCCGATCCTGGAGGCGGCCCGGGCGGTGCGCAAGGACGGGGAGCGGTATGTGGCCGACCTTTCGAAGGCCGGGGTCGACCGGCTCCTCGGCGGGGGCCGTCTCGAAGGGGCCTGGCAGGTCTACGTCGGCCATGCGACCAAGCACGCGCTCACGAAGGTCGAGCGGCTCCCCGAGCCGCCGAAGGCCCCGGACGCGTGAGCGGGATGCGGCCCGAACGGCCTGGGTCAAGGTCCGGAGCGCGGTTCTCCCCCCGCAGACTATATAAATCGGCCCACTGCTCGATGGCTCGCGCATCATGGTAGACGAGGAGATCCCCCGGGACACGCGCTGGGCCATCCCGCTCGGGGTGATCGCGGTGGGCCTGGTCGCCCTCGCCTGGTTCTGGGCGCACCCGACGCCGATCGCCCTGGGCCTCACCGCCGTCATCACCTTCGTCCTGTTCGGTCTCCTCTACTTGGGCCTCTCCTACAGCGGGCCGAAGTCGAAGCTCTACGGTCTCAAACCGATCGCCGGCCGGCTTCCGGCCATCACCCAACCGAAGGGGCACGTCCACTTCCGTACGAAGATGTTCTGGACGATCGGCATCGTCCTGCTCTACTTCCTCCTGACCAACATCTTCCTCTTCGGTGTCGACCAGGCCACGGTCATCGATCTCTTCGCGAGCTACCGGGCGATCCTCGCCGGAGCCCAGGGGACGCTGATGCAACTCGGCATCGGACCGATCGTCACCGCCTCGATCGTGATGCAGCTCTTCGTCGGGGCGAAGATCATCAACCTCGACCTGACCGATGACGAGGACAAGGGCACCTACCAGTCGGCCCAGAAGATCCTTGTCCTCGTCATGATCTTCGTCGAGGCGGTCCCCCAGGTCTTCGGCTACCTCTCGCCCTCCTCCTCGATCGTGGCCAGCCTCAACTCGGCCTCGCCGGGCAACGGCGTCCTCCTGGCGAACGCGATCATCATCGCCCAGATCGCCTTCGGCAGCTACCTGGTCTTCCTGATGGACGAGGTGATCTCCAAGTGGGGGATCGGCAGCGGAATTTCGCTCTTCATCGCGGCGGGGGTCAGCCAGCAGATCGTCCAAGGGACGCTCAACTGGTTGCCCGGCTCGGCGGGCGCGATCAGCACCGCGAACCCGCCGAGCGGCACGATCCCGAAGACGATCTACTTCCTGACCACCTTCACGCCCGCCCAGATGTCCCAAGGGGGCTGGGAACAGGTCTTCCTCCATCCGCCGAATCCGATCATCGCGCTGGTCGGGACCGCGGTCATCTTCTTCGTGGTCGCGTGGACCGAGTCGACGCGCATCGAGCTTCCGCTCTCCCACGCGGAGGCCCGCGGCGCCCGGGGCCGCTACCCGCTCCGCCTGATCTACGCCTCCAACATCCCGGTCATCCTGATGGCGGCCCTCCTCGCCAACGTCTCGATGTTCAGCATCCTGCTCTGGACCAACCCGACGCTCGCGAGCTTCCCCCTGATCGGGCACCAGTGGTGGATCGGCGGGTACCCGACGGCCGCCCAGGCGACGGCGTTGGCGATCCAACAGACCACGCCGCTCACGGGTGGGGCGTTCTACCTCTCCCAGGTCAACGGACTGGAGTCCTGGCTGTTGCCGATCCTGAACCCGGCCACGTACGGCACCTACCTCCTGGGCCACGCCTGGTGGCAAGGACTCCTCCACGTGGTCGTCTACTTCGGGGCGATGGTCGGGGGGTCGATCCTGTTCGCGAAGTTCTGGATCCAGACGACGAACATGGGTCCGGAGGCGGTCGCCCGCCAGATCGAATCGTCCGGCATGCAGATCCCCGGATTCCGTCGGGAGCCCCGGGTGCTGCGGCGCGTCCTCGAACGGTACATCCCCGTCATCACCGTCATCTCCGGCGCAGCCGTCGGGGCGCTCGCCGCCGGGGCCGACCTCATCGGGACGGTGGGCAGCGCGAGCGGCACCGGGGTGCTGCTGATGGTCGGGATCATCATCAACCTCTACGAAGCGATGGGCCAGGAGCAGCTGATGGAAATGAATCCGCTCCTGCGGCGCTTCATCGGCGGGGAGGCCTAGCCCCATGCCGCTCTCGGAGGATACGCCCCTTTCCTCGGCCTCGGAGCCCGACGACGAGACCGAGACGGAGCCCGAAGCGGAGACCGTCAGCGAACCGACGGCTCCGGCCGACTCGCCGGCGCCCCGCCTGGCGGTCCGCCCCCCGCCCCCGACCTTCAAGTTCTCGACCTTCGTCCTCGTCTTCCTCGGGATGCTCGGGTTGTGGATGCTCATCGACGCGAGCGCCCGGAACTCGATCATCAGCCTGCTCGGGACCAGCCCGGCCCACCCGGGCCCGCTCTACCTCGCGATCGGCTTCGGGAGCCAGCACATCCTGGTCACGATGGCCCTCGCCGGGGCGATCGAGATGCTGATCACCGCCCTCGCGTACAACTGGGCGACCGATTGGGTCAAGGCCGCGACGGTCCAGAAGTGGAGCTCGGCGTTCCGGAAGGTCCAGATGGAGGCGATCCGATCCGGGAAAAAGGACCGGACGGCGGCCCTCCGGCCCCACCAGGACCGACTGACCCGGCTCTCGAGCGAGGTCTCGATCGCGCAGTTCAAGGGGATGGCGATCACCTGGTTCCTGCTGATCCTCATCTACAGCTGGGTGGGGGTCGTGATCGGGGACGCCACGGTGGCCCAGCAGACCATCTTCCTCGGCGGGACCTCGGTGAACCTCATGACGACGATCATCGGGCCAATCCCGGTCTGGTTCGTGATCTTCAGCCTCTACACGGTGCCCCTGTCGCTGATCTTCCGACGGCTGCTGAAGCACTACTGGCTCCAGCGCTACGCCGAACGCAAAGGCCTCCCGATCGCGCGGTCGGCTCCCGCCGCGACGGGGGGCTCCTCGTGATCGACCGCCCGATCACCCTCGGGGGACCCCCCGGCGGGGGCAAGTCGACCGCCGGGCGGGCGCTCGCGCTCCGCCTCGGCCTCACGTACGTCTCCGTCGGAGAGTTTTTCCGGGCCGAGGGCCGGGCGCGGGGCATGACCGTCGAGGAGTATTCGGGGTTCGCGCTGGCGCACCCCGAGGTCGACGAGCGGCTCGACCGGCGGGTCCAGGAGTTCGCCCGGCCGGGGCATGTCCTCGACGGACGGATCCAGGGGCCGCTCGCCCGCCGCCGAGGGGTGGCCGTCTACGGGTTCATCGTGACGGCCCGGCCCGAGATCCGGGCGGCCCGGGTGGCGCATCGGGACGGCCTCGGGATCGAGGAGGCCGCCCGCCGGATCGCCGGGCGGGAGGCGAGCGAGATCGCCCGGTACCGGCGACTCTACGGCATCGACCTCACCGCCGAGTCGGACGACACGACCATCGACTCGTCGGACCTGACGCCCCCCGACGTGGTCGAGCGGCTCATCGGACGGCTGCCGGGGGGATCCGGGTGACCGCGGTCGCCCCGTGGCCGGACGAACTGACCGACCGGCTCTCCGCCGGCACCTTCCTCCTGATCGACAAGCCTCGCGGACCGTCCTCCCACCAGGTGACCGCCTGGGTGCGGGATCTGCTCGGCGTCGAGCGGGCCGGGCACGCCGGGACGCTGGACCCGAACGTCTCGGGCCTCCTCTGGGTCGGGGTCGGCCGCGCCCTCAAGCTGATCCCGCTGGTCCTCGAGTTCTCGAAGCGGTACGTCGGGGTGATGGTCCTCCACGGCCCGGTCCCGGTCGCCGAGATTGAACGGGTCGCGTCGGAGTTCCAGTCGGCGATCTTCCAGACCCCGCCGGTCCGTTCGGCGGTCAAGCGGGAGCGCCGGATCCGGCGGATCCACCGGCTGTCGATCGTGGAGATCGATCCGCCGAGGGTGCTGCTCGATGTGACCGCCGATTCAGGGACCTACCTGCGCACGCTCGCGGTCGACCTCGGGGAGGCGCTGGGCACCGAAGCCCACCTCGAGGAACTGCGTCGGGTCGGCACCGGCCCGTTCCGGGAGGACCGGTCGATCACGGTCACCGAATTGGAGGACGCCCTCGCGCGGGCCCGGACCGGCGATCTGGGGCCGGCGCTCGCGGCGCTCCACCCCCTCGAGGAGGTTTGGCAGGAGTTCCCGAAGATCCTGCTCAAGGAGGCGGCGGCGGCGGCCGTCGCCCACGGCGCGTCGCTCGCGCGGGGCGGGATCCTCCACCTTCCCACCCCATTTGCCCGAGGGGCCTCGGTCGCGATGGTCAACCGTCGGGGGGAGATCGTGGCGGTCGGCGAGGCCCGGGTGGGCTCCGAGGAGCTCGGCACGGTCCGGTCCGGCTGGGTGGTCGAGACCCGACGGGTCCTCGCCGAAGCGACCGACTACCTCCCGCTCTGGCGGCCCCCTCCCCCGAAGCCGTCCAGCGCCGCGGCCCCCCACGGCTTATGAAGGAGCATCTCTGCCGGTGAGACCGTGCACTCGGAGGAGGAACTCCATCAAGGGCGGGGCCCCCGAATGTTCCGCGCCCTGGGGCGCTGGATTGTCCGGCACCCCTGGTACCCGGTCGCGTTCTGGGTCGCGGTCCTGGTGATCACGCTCCCGTTTCTGCCCCTGCTCGGATCGGTCACCAACAACTCGGCGACGAACCTCCCCTCCAATTCACCGAGCGGCCAGGCGGCGGCCGAACTCGCCCTGCTCTTCCCGAACACCACGGGCGCCCCGACGTCCAGCCTGATCCTGATCGTGGGCTCGAACGTGACCGACGCGTATGCCCAGCGAGCCGTACTCAACTTGACCTCGGCGATCGAGAACGATCCGGCCCTCCGCTACGTCAGTTCGGTCGCCAGCATCTATTCGAGCTATGCGGAGTACCTGGCGGGGCAGGCCGACGCGACCTGGAAGCTCGCTGCGGAGCTCCGCACGGCGGTCAACGAATCGGCGCAGCTCCTCTGGGCGCCGCCGGCCCTCTTCTACGCCACCTGGAGCCGGATGGTCGCCCAGAACACGAGTGCCCCGCCGTCCGATTCCAACTACCCGGCCTACGTGGCGACCCAGGCCCAGTTCAGCGGCTCGACCGCGCCGTACGAACGGGCCGTCCTGCAGGCGGTCTACTTTGGATACAACGGATCCGGTTCCGGCTTCAACGGCACCCTAAGGTGCGCCTCGGCGAACGGCACCGCGGCCCAGGTCGCCTGCGTCGAAGCGGCGGCCCGGATCAACCTCGCCCCTCTCATCGATGCCGAAATATCGAACCCGGCCGAACGGACCCCGGGGCGGGTCGTCCTCGCGGACCTCGGGCTTTCCAACTATACCGAACCCTCCGCGATCGCCTCGGCCGTCCAGGACGCCACCCCGGGCTTCCTGGCTCCGTATCCCGCATCCTGGGTCCAGACGGTCCTCACGGAGTTCGGAACCACTCCGCCGTCGCCCTCGGCGCTGCTCACCTTCGCGCAGCGCCTTGTGGCCGGCACGACGCTGGCCCAGGAGCCGCTGCCGGTGCCCGCATCCCTCCAGGACTCCTGGGTGAGCCCCGGGGGAACCGCGAGCCTGATCCAGATCGGGTTCCGGGTGTCCGACAGCTATACCGATGCCGCGGGCGCCTCGCCGGTCTTCCAGGACGTGACCGCCCTCCAGGGTCTCCTGACGAACGTCCTCCACCGGTCCGACCCGGCCCACCGGTTCACGGCCTACCAGACCGGCCCGGCGCCCCTGGACCAGGACGAGAGCACCGTGCTGGCGAGCTCGTTGGCCCTCGTCCTTCCGCTGACGCTCGGGACGCTGCTGATCATCACGATGCTCTACTTCCGCAGCCCGCTGACCCCCCTCGTCACATTCGCGGGGATCGGCACCGCGCTCGCGATCGGGCTCGGCGGCCTCGTGCTCCTGGCGACCCTCTTCGGCCACGTCGACTCGACGGCCATCACGCTCGAAACCACGTTTGTCCTCGGGATCGGGACCGACTATTCGGTCTTCATCGTGGCCCGGTACCGGGAGGAACTGGTGGCCGGCCGGAGCCGGGAGGAGGCGGTCGTCCGGGCGACGACCTGGGCCGGGCAGTCGGTGGCGACGAGCGGAGCGACGGCGATCCTGGCCACCTTGGCCCTCGCCTTCAGCGGGGTCAGCCTGCTGAGCCAGTGGGGGATGGTCCTCTCGCTGGCCATCCTCATCACGGTCCTCCTCTCGCTCACCCTCGTTCCGGCCGCGTTGCGGCTGCTCGGCCCCCGGATCTTCTGGCCGACCAGCGGCGCCCGGTTCGAGCGGCATGCCGCGGGGGTCCGCGACCGGCTGCGGGGCGAGCGCACCTACTTTTACCGCGCCGGCCGGCTCAGCCAGCGGCGGCCCCGATCGATCGTGGCCCTCATCCTGATCGTCTCGATCCCGCTCGGGCTCATCGCGCTCTCGGTTCCGATCTCCTACGACTTCTACCGGCAGCTTCCGAGCGGGAGTTCGGCGACCGACGGGCTCAGTGAGCTCGGCCGGCAGTTCGGCCCCGGCTTCGCGTTCCCATCGACCGCGCTGCTCACGTTCCGCAGCCCACTCGTCCTCGGCACGGCCGTCAACGCGACCGAGCTCTCCGACCTCGCGAACCTGACCCAACGGGTAGGCGGGACGCCCGGGGTCGCCCGGGTCCAATCGCTCGTGGGTCCGGGCGGGGCGCCGCTCTCCGACTGGCTCGAGTTCGGCCAGCTGCCCCCGGCCGTACAGCTCGAACTCCACCAGCTGGTCTCGACGTACGTCGGGCTCGACGGACGGACCGCGCTCGTCGCGATCCAGACGAACGCGAGCGGACTTTCGGTGACCGCGATCCAGGCGATCGATTCGATCGCCTCCTCGGTCCAGGCGTATGCCGTGGACCATCCGGCCCTCGAAAAGGCCGCCTATGCGGGCGGGGCCCCGGCGACCCGGGACCTCGCCCAGCAGACCTCCCAGGCGACCCTGAGGCTGGTCGTGGCGGTCAGCGTCGGACTCTTCCTCGTCCTCGCGGTCGTCCTGCGGAGCTGGATCCTCCCCCTCATGGCGGTCGGGACGATCGGGCTCTCGATCCTCTGGTCGTGGGCGCTCACCGACCTCACCCTGCAGCAGGGACTGGGGTTGCCCCTCTTCTTCTTCGTGCCGACCGTCCTGTTCATCCTCATCCTCGGGCTCGGGATCGACTACAACATCTTCCTCCTGACCCGGGTCCGCGAGGAGCGGATGCGGGGCCGAGGGTCCAGCGACGCGGCGGTCACTGCCGTCGGCCGGACCGGGGGGATCATCACCGCCGCCGCGATCATCCTGGCGAGCGCCTTCGCGATCCTGTCGGTGGGGAACTTCACGATCCTGCGGGCGATCGGCTTCTCGGTCGCCGTGGCGGTCGTGCTGGACGCGATGGTGGTCCGGACCTACCTGGTCCCGGCCGCGCTCCAACTCCTCGGGGATCGGGTCTGGGGGTTCTTTGGCCGGGGCTCCCCGGCTCGGGGCGCCCCTCCCGCGGAACCCCCCCGGCCCTGAGCGGGCCGATGCGCGCCCGACCCGACGCCCGGGAGGAGTCTAGGCGCCGAGAAAACGACGCCGCGCCGCGGCGAGATGGATGTCGGCCTTCGGGCTGTCGACGATCTCGAGGACCTCGTGGTCCGGCCCCAGGAGGAAGGAGACCCGCCGGGCCACGCCCTGAGGGCCGAGCACGCCGTAGGCCCGGGCCACCGACTTTTCCGGGTCCGCGACGAGGCGGAACGGGAGCCCGTACTTCTCGGCGAAGGCCTTCTGGGCCGGGCAGTCGTCGACGCTGACCCCGACGACCTCGACCTTCCGCGTGCGGTACTGGGCATGGTCGTCACGGAAGCCCTTCGACTCGATGGTGCAGCCGGGAGTGTCCGCCTTCGGGTAAAAGTAGAGGATCACGGAGGCGCCCTTCAGGGAGGAGAGCCGAAACGGCGAGCCGTCGGCCAGCTTCGCGTCAAAATCGGGCGCTTTGGCCCCTACGTCGACCATGCTCTCCCCAGGTACCCCGAGGTCTTATCCTTCGCCCCCGGGCTCCGGCCCCGGGGCCTCAGCGCCCGACCGCGACCAAAGTCTCCGTGGTGAGGAGGCCCGGGATCTTCCGGATCCGCTGCAGCACCACGTCGAGCGCGGTCGGGATCCGCTCGGCCTCCACCTTCACGATCACGTCGTACGGGCCGGTGACCGCCTGGACCTCGGCGACCTCCCGGATCTCCTGGAGGCGGTGCACGACCTCCTCCAGCCGGCCGACGTCGACCCGGGCCAGAAGATAGATGAGCTCCACAGATGGCCCGTCGAGGTGGGGGACCGGCTATTAACCGTTCCGCCCCATCTGCACGTTCCGAAACCCCCTGACCCGCCGGTCCCGAAGCGGCCGCCCTCCGAGGACCCATGGCGAGTCCGCGGCGGGGCTACCTTGAGGGGACGACCTCGTCGGCGGTCCACTCCCCGATCCGGTTCGATTCGGCCCCGCGGGGTGCGCGTAGCACCCTCCCGCGATCTTCGCGGACCTGATCGACGGGGGCCCCCGCGGTCGCCCGACCGGCCAAGGGCCCGCGCGGCGCCGGGCTCAGCGAAGGATCCGGGGCCCCGGAATCCGATGGCTCGGGCCGGTTCGGCCCCGGGCGCCCCGCCGATCCCGCGCGCAGGCAGCGGAGCGGACTCGCGCGGCCGGCTTCGATCGTGCCCTGGGATCAACCCCCCGGCCGGTACGAGCGGACCGGTGACGGCATGGGAGGTCATGGCGACCCTCCACCGGCGGGATCGTCGGCGGGTGAAGGATCCCGGGATGACGGGGGGAAGAGTCACGGGCCCCGATCCGCGGTGGTCCTCGATCTCAGCCCTCCCCCACCCCGGGGTCCGATTCACTCGGCCGAGCGGGGTTCCCTCGGGAAATGCGATTCCGCGCCCCATGCCCGAGCTTGGGACAAAACCTCCCGTGTTCCCCTCTCGTCAGGCGGCGATTCGATCCAGCCGTAGCTCCCGTTCGGTCCACTTCAGATACGCCAGCCTCCTCAGGTTGTAACTCACCGCTCGCAGG
>DAHXNZ010000059.1 GCA_027365105.1 Thermoplasmata archaeon | reverse complement strand
AGCAACGGAATAACTATGAGGGCATATAATGTGAGATTAAAATCAAGATAGAACATTATGGAGATAGAAACTATTACAGTTGAAATTCCAGAGACAACCTGAGGTATCTGAAACGTCAGGAATTCACTCAAGGTTTCTGCATCATTTGTTATCCTGCTTATGAGATATCCTGTTTTGACCTTTCCAAAAAACGAGACTGGCACCCTCTGAACATTTTCGAATGCACGGTCTCTCAATTCCTTAATTGTCTTTTGCGCAACGCCTGTCGAACTTATGGTCCTGATTCTGTTGGAGAAGAATTGAATAATATAGAACCCCAGAAACGCAGATCCAAATATGTATAGATCCGTGAAATTCCTATTGATAACACCGTTTATTGCAAGACCTAATGCAAGGGGATAAAGAGTGCCGGCGATTGCAGTTACTACCACAGCTATAATCAAATAGGCGCTATCTCTGCGATGAGAAAGAATTTGTCTAACCAGGCGTCTGAACACCTTTGCGCCCTTTTCGCTTTTTAATACATCCTCTTCTTCTTCCTCGTAACTACGCGGCATTGCTATCACCTCCGTTATTGAAGGTATAACCGTCTGTGATACCCTTTAAATCACTGGTTATGTCAAATATCTCTTCCACTGAACCATTCTGTAATCGAAGAACCCGATCAGCGAATTTTATAGCGGAATCTCTGTGTGTGACAATAAGAACCGTGGTTCCTGACATTTCTTCCTTGACTTTTTTTAAGATTTCAAGTTCAGTTTCAGGATCAACGCTTGATGTTGCATCATCCAGAATTAATATTTTTGGTTCAGCCACTATGGCTCTGGCAATAGCAACCCTCTGTCTTTGCCCTCCTGATAGGGTTATGCCTCTTTCGCCAACTCTTCCTCGCGTTCCTGTTGCCGCCCCCGGAGCTCCACGACCAGGTCGAGCTCCACCGGGAGCTGCTCCGTCAGACGT
>DAHXNZ010000058.1 GCA_027365105.1 Thermoplasmata archaeon | reverse complement strand
AAATTGCATATACAGCAATGGGAAGAAGAACCGCTGAAAACATTGCGCTTATTTCCGAGGGTGCCCTGCCGTGAGCATCCGGGAGCCATGAATGCATGGGAAAGATTCCACCCTTTGTTCCGAAACCGATGATTCCAAACAGTGCTGCAAGGACAAGTATCTGAGACGGCTGGGATGAAGCGCTGAGAAGAGATGTTATTTCAAGCGTTCCAAAAACTCTGTAGATCAATATAATTGAGATCAGGGCGATTGAAAGCCCTGCAGATACTATGATGATATATCTCCATGCTGCCTCCATATCAGCAGCTTCACCCTCTATGATAATGAGAATTGCACTGGATGCGGTCGTACCCTCAATTCCGATCCACATCAGGCCGAGATTGTTTATAACCAGAGAGAAGAGCATGGTGAATGCAAAGATGCCCATCATTGACATGTGAATCCTCAGATGTCTGGATTCTCCAAGTTTCCTGTGATACCCGGAGCCGTAAATCGCGGAGAATACGTAAATGGATGAAACGCAGATGAGAATATACCTGTTGATATCATTGATATAGAAATATGAATATGTTCCCGAATTGAGCAAGAATACTCCGGCAGTAAATAACAGTGTTATGAGAGACATTACAATGGAAATCTCCCTGAAATGCCTGAAGAAGTATGATGTTCCCGAAATGACCGGTATGCTTAGCATTATGACAATTGAATATGTTCCGGAAATGATCATCCAGTCATCTCCTCAAATACCTGTGTTTCAGGTTTATCCGATATTATTACCGTTGAAACAATGAGAAGTGCAAGAACGTCAAGGAGAACACTGATCTCAATGACCAGAGGCATGGAAATTATGCCGAGGCCAAGCATCACAATGGCGTTTTCCTCCTCAATATATCCAAGAAACTGTGAAAATTTGCTCTTCCTTGAGCCGATGAGAAACAGCCCCTGGAACAGGAGTGCAAAACCGCCGTCTCCTATGGTTTCATACCCAAGCGGGGTGAAA
>DAHXNZ010000057.1 GCA_027365105.1 Thermoplasmata archaeon | reverse complement strand
CCGAGCGCGTGAATCGTACGATGCACTACCTGACTGCGCGCATGTCGCGCAGGCACCGAGAGGAGTCCGGGACGGGCAACGCGGAAGGGATGGCTTCTAAGACTTAGGATCCGCCAGATTATTAATTGGGCGGCCCTGGAGAGATGGTGTAGTTCCAGTTGGGGTGGAATTCATCTCCTGTGATTCGGATTTCATCGAGTTCCTGATCGGTCACGCGGACCCCTGTCGGATAGGTGTTGGGGTCGAGTTGGCATTGGACCTTGAGACCGGTACGCGTCGTGGTGTTGGCGATCAGGTTGACGATCGCCTCGTGGCTGGTGAGCGGACGGGCACGCCAGTTCTGCGTGATGTGCGCGAACAGGCGGTGTTCGATTTTGTTCCATTTGCTCGTCCCCGGGGGGAAGTGGCAGACGGAGATGGCCAGCCCCGTCTCGTCGGCCAGACGCTGCAGTTGGAGTTTCCACAGGCGCACGCGGTAGCCGTTTGAGCCACCACCGTCGGCGGTGATGAGGAGTTTGTGAGCGTTGGGGTACGCTTCGCGTCCCATGCTTTGCCACCAGCTGCGGATGGTCTGCACCGCGAAGGCAGCCGTGTCGTGGTCGGTGCCGACACTCCCCCAGGCGTCGTTGCGCGTCACGTCGTACACGCCGTAGGGGGCTGCCTTCCCGAGTTCGGGGTCGGCGAAGTCATGCATGTTGACCCGCTCGGGTTTGCCTTCTGGCTGCCACTCCTTGCCGCCGTTCTTGAACTCCCCGATCAGTTCCTTTTTCTTTGTGTCGCACGAAATGACCGGCTGGCCTTCTTGCTGGAAGGTCTGGACCGCAGCGCTAATGTGCTGGAACTGCTCGTCCCGATCGGGATGGGAGCCTTCGTTGGTCTTGCGGTTGGCCATGAGGTTGTAGCCCATCTGATGCAGGAGGTCTGCCACGAGGAAGGGGCTGACTTGGTGGCCCAAGCGGCACAGTTCGTCCGCCAGCTTGCGGGTGCTCTTCGAAGTCCACCGCAGGGGCG
>DAHXNZ010000056.1 GCA_027365105.1 Thermoplasmata archaeon | reverse complement strand
GGATTCTCGGTCAATACCGTCCGTCGGGGCGTTCGGGAGGTGCAGAAGGGCCTTCCCTCCCGTGCGAGAGCACGGATACGCTCGCCCGGGGGAGGAGGAAAGCCGCTGCGGGAGACCCACCCCGGTCTCCTCCCGGCCCTCGAACGGATCCTGGAGGAGAACACGGCCGGCGACCCGATGAGCCGGCTCCGGTGGACTCACAAGTCCACGCGGACCCTCGCCGAGGAACTCACTCGCGAGGGGCACCCGGTCTCACATGCGAGCGTGGCGCATCTCCTGAGCGAGCTCGGCTACTCATTGCAAGCCAACGCCAAGGAGAAAGAGGGTCGCTCTCCCCCCGAGCGGGATGAACAGTTCCGGTACATCAACCGTCAGGCCGCCCACTTCCAGGCGGAGGGGAACCCGGTTCTCTCCGTGGATACGAAGAAGAAGGAGAAGGTCGGGATGTTCAAGAACCCCGGTCGGACCTATCGACCGAGCGGTGAGCCGGTCGAGGTGAATGTCTACGACTTCCCTCGCCTCGCGAAGGGAACCGCGGTCCCGTATGGGGTGTACGACGTCGACCGGAACCGGGGCTTCGTGAATGTGGGGACGAGCAACGAGACGGGGGAGTTCGCCGCGCAGAGCCTACGGTGGTGGTGGCGACGGTACGGCCATCGATGGTATCCCAAGGCGACCGGGTGGCTCGTCTGCGCGGACGGGGGTGGAGGCAACGGATCCACCCGGCGCGGTTGGAAGTATCATCTGTGGAAGGTGACCCGGGAGCTGGGGATCCCGGTGACGGTCTGCCACTATCCGCCGGGGACGAGCAAGTGGAACCGGGTGGAACACCGGATGTTCTCGCACATCAGCCTGAACTGGCAGGGGGTCCCCTTGGAGAGTTTCGAGACGGTGGTGAGCCTGATCGCGGGCACCAAGACGAAGACCGGGCTACGGGTCGGAGCCCGGCTGGACCGGACCGAATACAAGAAAGGGGTGAAGATCTCGAACGAACTCATGGAGAAGGTTCCCTTGGAACCCCACCGGACACACCCCCAGTGGAACTACACGATCCGGCCCAGTCCGTGACGGGTGAATGTATCATGTTATCTATTTACACTCCCTTAC
>DAHXNZ010000055.1 GCA_027365105.1 Thermoplasmata archaeon | reverse complement strand
TCTATTTCCCAGCGCGATCCGTACAGTTGTGCCACTTCCTCGGCGGTGAGCCGCTCCATCGGAATGTTCGTCAGGTACGTGTGATACTCCTCATTCTTCTCGTCCCAGACCGCCACGATTCGGCACCGAAAGGTGTCGGTCGACCGGTGCCCGTCGTAGACCCGCTTCTGGAAGGTCAGTTCCACCTCGGCATCCAACACGTCTCGCTGGAGCTTAGGGAGCACCTCCGAGAGCCGCTTCCCCTCCAGGTCGATGGCTCGTCCTCGGTGCACCTTCAACGACCGCACGAACAGCGGGTCGGCACTCTGCTTCCAGCGGCTCACGAAGTAGCCTCCATACGCATCGATCTTCGCGAACAGTCGGTGGGAGTAGTAGCCGAGGTCGGCGAGGAGGATCCGGTCCTTCACCCATCCCCCGAGGCGCAGCGTCTTTACGTCCGCGGTCCGTTCGCCGATCAACGCTACGCTCTTCGGCCCGTTCGCGCACACGCTCACCAAGAGGTCGACCTTCACCCCGGCGGCGATCTTCCGGCTTCGGGTGGCGGGCCACTTCTTGGCGAGGCTCGCGTGCAGCCGCACCACCGAGGAGTCCTTGATCACCACGTCCTCGACGAACGCCTTCAGCCGAGGATCGAGCTCGCGTCCGGGTTCCCTCGGCAACTGGGCGATGGCGTGCTGAAGGCACAAGCGGAGGAACTCGCACAACTCGGCGTTGAAACGCAGGTAGTACGAGGTGTAGGCGATCTCCTCCAGCTCGGAGGACTGGACGTAGGCCTCGCGAAGTTCCTCCAGGAAGCGGTGGAGTTCCACACCGAAGTCGAGGACGAGGGTCCAGAGGAAGACCACGGGGTCGATCTTGCGTTCCCGAACGACGAAGCCGCTCTCTCGCGCGAACTGACGGATGATGTCGGCGGGAAGAAGTCGATCGAGGCTCTCCTGAACGGCGGTGCGACCCAGCGGGGTGGGGATGGGGCCGGATCGGTGGTAGCGCAGTTCGGACTCGGGCTTGCGTCGCGTCATCCCGTAGAGGTTGGCGTCGGCAGATGAACGCCAACGGTTGCACGGGAAAGGGGTTGGGGATAGGGTAAGGGTCTGGGGGCGCTAAACTAGAGCCCTATGGA
>DAHXNZ010000054.1 GCA_027365105.1 Thermoplasmata archaeon | reverse complement strand
CGCTTCAGGAGCTCGGTGAACTCGCAGGCCACCTGGGCGGTGTGGCAGTGGAAGACCGGCGTGTACCCGGCGGTGATGACGCTCGGGTGGTTGAGCACCTGGATGTTCGCGGTGAAGGGAATTGAGGTGCATAGATAAGGATTGTTCCTATAACAAAGATAAGATTATAATGGGAAAGTGCCCCAGGGACGGGGGGGATATGATCATAAGGCAGTCCAGATATGGAAAGAGATTTCTGGGATGTTCCAATTATCCCAAATGCACCAACACATATGCTTTGCCCCAGAAGGGAACAGTAAAATTTACTGGGGAATATTGCCCCATCTGTAATTCGCCTCTCATAATGGGATATATTGGTGCAAGAAGATGGAAGTTCTGTCCTGATATGAAATGTGAATACAACAAGAGGAAAGAGAAAGTTGAAAGAAAAGAGAAGCCTGCAACTGCCTGAAATAACGGCGCTCATATTATTCGCTACATCAGCCCTGGCTGGAATGTTCATTGCATTTCTCCTGAATGGAATAACGCCTTCCTCATCATCAGGTAATCCTTCAAATGGATTTGGTCTGGTTCTGTATTATATAGTAGCAGTAATTGTAATGTCTGCAATAATCGTATATTTTTCAAAGCGAAGAAAAATTGGAATTCTAAAGTATCTCTTCGTGGGTTCCATGGTGCTGATCATATTCCTGGTTACTTCAATTCTTGCCGCTTTCCTCCCTGTTGACATTTATGAATACTATGCGATCAGTTTTGCTGTTTCACTCCTATTTCTTTATGCTCTTCTTTTCAAAAACCACTGGCTAATATCAGATATTGCGGGTCTCATTTCATCTGCAGGTCTGGCAGCATTCTGGGGCATCGATGTGGGCATTTACGCTGCTCTTACACTCTTAATTCTATTTGCGGTTTATGACTATATTGCCGTATACAAGACAAAACATATGCTCACTATTGCAGAGGCTTCTGCGAATTCATCCATACCGCTCTTCTTCATCATACCGAAAAAGGCAAATTTTAAGTTCAGTGGATTAAATCTCCATAAAGGCGAAGAAGAGAAGGAAGAGAAAAGTGATGTGCTCATACTTGGATTCGGCGACATTGCACTTCCCAATGTGCTTGTGGTATCATCCTACCTCTATGGCGGTGCAAACTGGATATATTTTGCAATCCTGCCCCTGATTGGAGGAATTATTGGGATGATAGCATTGTTTCTCTATGTAAAGAGGCGGTCGCCTCC
>DAHXNZ010000053.1 GCA_027365105.1 Thermoplasmata archaeon | reverse complement strand
TATAGGCCATATAGCGTCTAATAGGCGCTATACTAGATGAAGTTGCCGCCAGGTCAGATCGCCGGTCATCGAGGAGAGATGGTCAGCGAAAGGTCGCCTGCTGCCTATCAGGCGGGGAACTCAGGTCCGTCTGCGAGCGGCGCTAAGGTGGACGCTGAGAAAAGAGGCGGCGAAGGCGGGGAGGAACACCTCGGAATACGAGGACGATCTGCTGAGGACACTGGGGCGCGTGGAGCGGGTGGAGGTGGCTCTGGGGGCCGAGCGCCGCATCTGGCACCTGGACCTGCTGAAGCACACCCGGGAGACCCTGAGGAAGATTGGATACGGTCAGCTCTTCGAGGAGAAACTCCTCCGCCCCGAGACGGATCCCCGCGCACTGTCGACATGAGCTCCATCCTTCAATCGGTCCCCTCGGCCCGCCCCGACCCTGGCCTCTGCCTCAAGACCGTCGTAGTGGGTATCCAAGCTCGCGTACCTGTTCAGCCCCGACAGGGGCAGTCGGTCAACTGAGCACCGCGTAGAGCTTCGTCGACGGATTCTCCCCGCGTAGCTTCCACGTGCCCAGTACGCTCAGGAGTCGAGCGAGCGCCTTCGCCCCGTCCCAGTTCCTCAACGTCCCGATGATCTTCCGGATCACGATCGCTTCCCTCAGTCCCCGCTCCCCGCGGTTGTTCGTCGCCTCCATCCCCGGGTGTGACAAGAAAGTCAGCCACCACGGCATCCCGTTCCGCAAATGGGTCACCACCTTCGCGACCCCGGGTGCCTCGCTCGTTCCGAACCGATCCAGCAGCTCCTGTAGGACCCCCTCTCCCTTCCGAAGTCGTCGGGCCAGCGTCCGTCGGGAGACCTCGTTCACCTTCTCCGTCAGCTCGGCATGGAGCGCACAGAGCGCCCCATCCAGCTCCTTTCCCTCCTCACTCTCCTCCGCACCGGCCTTCGCATACCGCAAGAGATGCGCCCAACACCGCTGCAGCACCCCGCTCCAGTACCCCTTCCATCCGTCACAGACGATCTCGCCGGGGTACTCCTTCCCGAGGATTTCCTCGACCACTCCCCGACCCCGACTCGGGCGGATCACCAGCCGGAGGTCGACCTCGGTGCAGAAGACCCAGATCCATACCTTGTGGCCATCGATTCGGTAGGACGACTCGTCCGCGTGGACCCACGGAGAGGCGCGAAGTCGCTGGATGATGGCCGCCTCCTCCTCGCTCAGCTTCTCGCTCGCGCCCCAGACCACCGCCTGGATCGTGGCGGGGCAACTCGGGATCCCCTCCCGCCCCAGCCGCTCTTCGAGCTTCCGATACGGCAGTCGCTCCTCGATCTTTCCCAGCACGATCTCC
>DAHXNZ010000052.1 GCA_027365105.1 Thermoplasmata archaeon | reverse complement strand
GGCGGTCTACCTGAGCAAGGACCTCGACGAGTACTGGAGCTACCACATGGCTCAGGAGCAGCGAAGGCTGTACCCGAAAGGGGTCTGGAGGGCCCTTCGGCCGTGTGCCAAGAAGTAGCCACACCCAAATTAGTTCACCCCCCCGCCCGAGAGGAACCTGCCCGGCCCGGCCTGCCCTCCACTGGCAGGAGGGGGTCGAGGGGGAGGGTCGCTTTCGGTTCGTGGGAGCGGTTGAAGGGGGAGGCCCATCCCACCGGCATGACCAAGTTGACCGACCGCCGCATCGAGTGGCTGATCCACCAGGCCCAGGGCACGGCCCGACCTCGAGAGTCGGTCGGGCAGATGGCCGCCCGCTGGGGCGTCACACGACGTTGGCTGCGGAAACTCCTTCAGCGGTGGCGCCGTTCCGAGGTTGTGCCCCGCCTCAACCCCCGCCGTCGGCCTCCCGGACCGCCCCTCACCGACGAGGAGAAGCGCCAGATCGAGGAGGAGCATCGCCGCTCTCCGCGCGGGGCCACGAAACTCTGGAGAGCGCTGGCCCGACGCGGGGTCGAGATCTCTCACGAGAAGGTCTACCGCTACGCCCGGAGTCAACGGTGGGCGGTTCCCAACCCTCGCAAGCAGCGGCCACGGGGGCGTTGCCGCTACGAGCGGGAGCACACGGGCTCCCTGCTCCACACCGACTACCACCGGACCTCGGTGAACCACCCCCACGTCATCCTCTACGAGGACGACGCGAGTCGGATGATCCTCGCCGGAGGCGAGTTCCCCGAGGAGAGCACCGCGCACGCCATCGAGGTGCTCGAAGCGGCGCTCGCCGTGGCGGCGAGCTGGGGGCTCATCATTCGGGAGGTGAACACCGACCGAGGGACGGAGTTCTTCGTGTCGGTGAAGTCCGATCGGCCGGAGCCATCGCCCGGACAGTTCCAGCGGTTCCTGGCGGAGCACGGCATTCGCCAGGTGGTGAGTCGGGTCCAGAACCCCCAAACGAACGGGAAACTCGAGAGATTATGGTACGAGTACGATCGCCACCGATGGCGGTTCGCCACGCTGACGCAGTTCATCGATTGGTACAACGGGGAGATCCACGACGCGCTCTGGCTGGAGATGTTCGAGACGCCGAAGGAGGCGTTCGTACGGAAGCTACCGACCGAGGTCCTCCTCGGCCTCCACCTGCGACAGGTCGAGAACATGGGAGCGGTGTCGTGACCGAGGCGCGCCCTCCCCCCAACCCCCTCCCCTCAAATAGGGGAACTGCTATGTAGCCTTCGCTCGAACGAGTCGAAGGACCGTGGTCGGGTAGCTGGCCTACGTCATCTCCCCTCGCCGTGAGTCGCTGGCCCGCTTCCGCCTACAGCTATTTGCGCCCGCAGCGCA
>DAHXNZ010000051.1 GCA_027365105.1 Thermoplasmata archaeon | reverse complement strand
CTGGGTCCGACGGAGATCGAGGTGGGCGAAAAGCCATCGAGCGGTACGGTCGGACCGACCCCGCCGGCTCTGGGCTCGCGCCCGATGGACCGAGGCGCGCAGGACGGCAGCCTACAACAACAGGTCGGCGGTGTCGCGGATCGTGGCGGATCGAAAGGCCCGAAGGAGGCAGGTCTTCAGGAGAGGGGGTAGCCAGAAGAGGGCCGCCGAACGGATCTGTCGGTCCGAGAGGGTCCTCGGCTTCCATCGGGTCCGACGGGGCGGTAAGTATTTCTCTCGGGGACGAGCTCCCTTTGCTGCGGTCGCAAGACCGCCGCCGCGGCGTGTGGCCAACACATCCGCGCGTCCGCGGTGCCCCGCTCATCAACGTCAAGCTCGACTGGAAACGATACGTGCTCGGACCTCCCGAGAACCTATCGTATCACACGGCCGATTGCCAAGCACTGGATTCACCTCAATGGGGATCTCCCACCCATCGGGAAGGACCCGTTCGAAGCGCGGGACTGTAATGTCGACCTCCCACGCCACCCCCGATGACTACCTCGAGGCGTTTCTCACCCTCCTACCTTCGCGGGTCATCCTTCGGACCGCCCGAGAGAGCGGCTTCATTCGCCGCCATCGGAAGCTCGATCCCGTCGCCTTCCTCTACACCATCGCCTTCGAAACCGGCCCTCAGCTCCAGCATACGGTCGACACTGTAGAACGTCATTCAAAAGTACGCCAGTTTAGGTCACGAATTGTACGCCACCTCGGTGACACTCTTTATTCCTCACCTCTGATTTTCGTAAACGCTGGGAGCTACTTACCCCCCTCACGCCCTCTCGTGGAGTGGCACCGCGGGGGTGGGGGTCGGAAGACCCGCCCGTTTCCGTGACATCCACCGGTAGCTCTCGCCCTTGATGTTCACCACGGTCGAGTGATGGAGGATCCGATCCAGGGTCGATGCGGCGATCGCCGTATCGCCCAGCACCTCGCCCCACTCCGCGAACGACTTGTTGCTCGTGAAGACCGTCGCTCCCTTCTCGTAGCGAGAGTTCACGAGCTGGAAGAACAGATGCGCTCCCACTCGGTCCATCGGCAAGTAACCGATCTCGTCAATGATGAGCAGCCCTTACCTCGCATACGATCGGAGCTTCCACTCGAGCTTGTCCATCCCGGAGGCTCGCTTCAGTTCCTCGATCATGCGGGAGGTGTTCACGTAGTAGGCGGTGAGCCCGGCCTTGATGGCTTCCCACCCCAGGGCGAGCGCGAGATGGGTTTTCCCCACGCCGGGCGGACCCAAAAACAGGACGCCCCCGGCTTCGTGGAGAAAGCGCAGCGTTCGGAGCTCCTGGATGACTTTCGGATCGATCGACGGTTGCGCCGAAAGGTCGAACTCCTCCAGCGTCTTTCGGAC
>DAHXNZ010000050.1 GCA_027365105.1 Thermoplasmata archaeon | reverse complement strand
ATGACCCACTGCAGAGGCGAGGCGTCCCAGATAGTCGTCAAACCGGCGTTCCTCGAGGGCCATGGTAGAGGGCATGGCCCACCGGAGGGGACCGGAGGTTATCCACTTTATGACACAGTAGAACTAGTGGCCCGACCGGAGAGGTTGTTCGGGGTTTCTGACCGTTAGTACTTTACCGGAGGGTGCCTCACCCTCCCCATGGTCGTCCGGGTTCGAGAGATTACCAACACCGAGGGGAACAAGCTCCGCAACATCGTTCGTCATGGTCGCGAACCGGTCGAGGTGAAGCGAGCCCAGGTCATCCTCGCCTCCGCTCAGGGGTTCACCCCTCCCAAGATTGGGGTCATCGCCCTGATGAGCGAGGACTACGTACGCGACCTCATCCACGCCTTCAATGAGTGCGGCATGGAGATGCTCAAGCTCAAGTGGCGTCCCAGGGGCTCCCCCAAGTTCACCGAGGACCAACGCCAGGGGTTGGTGAGCTTGGCCACGAGCCACCCCAAGGATCTGAACCTCCCCTACGCGGAGTGGAGCCTCTCGCGGCTGCGGGAGGAGGCGATGAAGCGGAAGATCGTCCCTACCATCAGCACGGAGTGGCTCAGGGTCATCCTGCACGAGGCGGAGCTGAGCCACCAGTCCATACGGACCTGGAAGGAGACCGACGACCCCGAGGTGGAGAAAAAGAAGCGCCGCATCGAGCGACTCACCCGGAAGAAGCACAACCCCCCGACCGTCCTAAGCATGGACGAGATCGGTCCCATCCCGCTCACCCCCCAGGGGGGAGAGGGGTGGTTCGAGGAGCAGCGACCGGGACGCATCCCCGCCGAGTATTCCAAGACCTACGGGAGGGCCTACTACTTCCTCTGCCTGAACGTGTACCACCAGTGACTATCGGGTCGGACGTACCTGAAACGGGACTCGAAGAACTGGCTCGCTCTGGCGAAGGCGGAGCGAACGAAGTATCCCGCCGACCAGAAGGTCTACCTGATCTCCGACAACCGCTCCACCCACAAGACCAAGGAGGTCGTGCAGTGGGCGCGGGAGAGCCACACGACCCTGGTCTTCAGTGCGACCCACTCGAGTTGGATGAATCCCGTGGAAACCCACGGGGGTGACCTACAACGTCTGGCGCTCCCGGGGACGCACTTCACTTCGGTGAAGGACCTGGGGCGAGCGCTGGACCGGGCCGTGACCTATCGCAATCGAGAGAGGAAGAAACGGGGGAAACGGTTTCGGGACACCGTTCGGAAGGATCGGAGGCGCCGCGCCAAGACGCCCCTCTGGAAGCGGGTCTCAAGAACCCGGGATTGGCTGAATGGTCGGGGCACTAGACCAGTTGATGGAGCGGTGGGCAGGCGAAGGGATTCCCTTCGAGGCCCCCTCCTCCACCGCGTGAGCCCCTCGTCGTTCGGGCGTCTTCCCGCCCTTGTCGTCCAGCATACCTCGGAACGGTT
>DAHXNZ010000004.1 GCA_027365105.1 Thermoplasmata archaeon | reverse complement strand
GATAGGACATGGTACTGACATAAGTGGCATGACCAGATAAACCCACCGGCCCAGAAACCGCGACGCTACTATCGGTGGGAGAGAGGGTGGGCCCCCACCTGCTACTGATACGGCCTGCTATTCAGGACCCGTCGGGTCCTCACGCAGGCGTTTGAGGGTCGCGCTATCGAGCGCTTGGCCCGGATGCACACTCTTCGCATGGAGTTCCAACCGGTCCCGGCGCACCGCGGCCCCGCAGAAAGGGCACTTCTCAATCGCCCGATGCAGTTGCCGGCTTGCCATGCCCGCCCTCGGGGTCTTTAGGCCAAAAATCGTATATGACCTGCGTGTTTCGAAACGGAAAGCGGCGGGTGCGATCGAGATTCGGCCGCGCCGGTTGAGGAGCTAGCGGTTTCCGATCCGAAAGCTGCTCTCGGTTTCTCTGGGTCCACATTAATACGTTTTGGGGGTGATTGTCGACATGCGGCGATCCCTCCGAGAAGAGTTCGACCTGGTGATCCTCGGAGGCGGAGCGGCCGGCTTTGCGGCCGCCATACGCGCCGACGAACTGGGGTTCCGGTCGGCCATGGTCAACGCCGGCCTCCCCATCGGAGGAACCTGTGTGAACGTGGGGTGCATTCCGTCAAAGTTCCTCCTGGAGGCCGGGAACGAGTACTTTTACCGCCAGAGCCCCCAGTTTGCCTGCAATCTTCCGGGGTCTCCGAGCTGTGACTTCCCCGAAGCAATTGCCAACAAGGACCGGATGGTTCGCCGACTTCGTCGGCTCAACTATCGGGATGTTCTCCACGAGCGCAAGGTCGAGTACATCGAAGCCCGGGGAACCTTGCTTCCGGGCAGGAGGGTGCGCGCCGGGCGCCGGTTGCTGAAGGGCCGGCACATCCTCATCGCGACGGGCTCCTCCCCCAGGGTCCCGTCGGTCGAGGGCCTCCGGGATGCCGGATTCCTGACCAGTCGGACCCTCATGCAGCGCAAGCATCGACCCGAGGAGTTGCTGGTCCTCGGGGGAGGCTCGCTCGGGATGGAGTTCGGGCAGATGTATGCCCACTTCGGTAGCGCGGTCACGGTTGTGGAGTCGGCTCCTCGGATCCTACCCCTGGAGGAACCCGAAGTCTCCGAGGAGTTGGCCCGATGTCTCTCGACCGAGGGGATCAAAACCCGGATCGATGCCCGGGTACAGCGCATCCAACGAATCGATGGGCGCGTCGTTTGCGAGCTGAACCACGGCAAGGCATTGGTCCCGCTCGAAGCCGACGAGGTCCTCGTGGCCACGGGGGTGGTACCGAACACGACGGAATTGGGGTTGGAATCGGCCGGGGTCGAATTGAATGAGCGGGGATACATCCGGACCGATCGGAACCTCCAGACCACCGTGCCCGGGGTTTGGGCCGCGGGAGACGTGACCGGTCACATGGCCCTTGAAACGGTGGCGGCCAAGGAGGGGGCGATCGCCGCGACCAATGCCCTCAAGCGCCAGAGAAGGAGCATCCGCTACGACTGGATCCCGCATGCGGTGTTCACCAACCCGCAGGTGGCTTCGGTGGGCCTCACAGAGGCCGAGGCCACCCGACGCGGTTACTCCTGCGACTGCCGGGTCATTACCATGGCCCGGGTCCCCAAGGCGCTCACCGTCGGCGACACCCGGGGAGCCCTGAAGATGGTCACGGACGCGAAAACTGAGCGGGTCCTAGGGGTGCACATCGTTTCTCCCATCGCGGCCGACATGGTCCAGGCTGCCGCCTACGCAATCCGCGGGAATCTGACGGTCGAGGATATCATCGATTCGGTCCACACGTTCCCCACGTTCTCCGAGGCACTGAAGATAGCCGCGGAATCGTTTCACCATGACATGAGTCGGATGAGCTGTTGCATTGAGTAGGTGGAGGGGTCGGATGGATCTTGCTGCCACGCCACTGACCTCGTACACCAGTCCCCGAGCGGTCCCAAGGCAGCCGGGCAACAAGGCCTGGGAAGTGCTTCGCACCCAGGACCGCACCTTCTCCGGGACGGAGCCGCACGCTCTCCTCATCCCGGGGAGTACTAGCGACGCTGCTCCGGGCGACGTGCTGCCGGCTCCCGCTTGTCCTCCCCGCGACCGGGCTCCTCGGAGCCGCCGGCGGGCTCATCGGATCTATGTCTTGGATCGCCCCGGGTATCCGGGCCCGACTCCTGACCATGGGGGCGATCCGTCTCCACCGAAAGCTCCCGCGCGCCACCTCCGAGATCGGACGGGGATGAGATCTGTCTTGCTGCACTCGCTCGATGGTCCGCCCTCGAGCAGCTGGGTCGGACTCGAAGAGACCCGACTCAGGTGCGGGAAGCCTCGGGTGCGGGGGGATTGAGGTCGCCGCCATGCCTCGGAAAGGTCGGGACACTGTGTTCACCCGGGAGATTGCCTGCATGATCCGGGTGGACGACAGGGAGTATTGTATCGACCCGGTGGGCGGCGTGGTGAGTGTGCTGGGCAAGAAGTGGACCCTCCCCCTGATTGGCGTGCTGGGGAACCGGCGGACCTCGCGATTCAGCGAGCTCCGGGACGCGGTCAAGGGAATGGGGAGCAAAGCCCTGGCCGAGAGGCTCAAGGAACTGCAGCATCTGGGACTCGTCACCCGGGAGTTGTTCGCCGAAGTTCCGACCCGGACCGAGTACCGCCTTACCACTAGTGGAACATCCCTCCGCCGTGCTTTGGTGCCCATCCTGGGGTGGGCGGCGCGCGAGGCGGAGAGCGCTCATCCATCCAACCCGAGAACCCCCGATCGCTAAGACGCCGCCGCGAAATGGCCGTTGGACGGCAGTCCGCTCGACGGAAGCGCCGGAAGCGGTGGAGCAGCGGGGTCCGGATTTGCTCACCGCCCAAACCGGGTTGCCTCCCGTATTCGCGAGGAAATGCGCTGACCACCGACGGAGGCCGGAATTCCGAACGAAGGGGGTGAGGCCGAGAATCCGGCTCCAGCTCTCGGGCCCATCCGCCGCGTTGCAGGGGGAGTGAAAATTGCTCATCGGTGCCGAGAGCCACGGAGGCGAACTCAGGGCCGGGCCCCCACGGATTCCTTTGGACGGTCGAAACCGTTCAGCCACCTAGGGATGGCCAAAAACCGCCCGGATTGGTACCTCGCCGCGGGGTCGTCCGGACTCCAGTCGGACAAATCCCACCCGCTCGAACTGGAACGACGAGCCGGGCTCGGCCGAAGTGAGGGTGGACTCCCCCATCCCGAGCGTATGGGATCCGTCGACCTGCAGGAGGTCGACGGGGACCGCTCCGTTCCGAGGGACCCATTGGAGCCTCGGGAGCCGTCGGTTCTCCCGGCCGGTGAACTCCCCCACGACGGGGCCCTCGGCCGGGATCTCTGGAGGCAGTCGAAGGTTGAGAAGGTCCTTGAGGCGCACCTCCTCGCCCGGGTGGGCGGTGAGGTCGGCCTCGGAGAGGTAGAAGGTGTCGGTCAGCTCAAGCGACCGGCGGCCCAGCTCCGGACGGTCGGGGTGGTTGGCGAGGTGGATCTCGGTGAGCTCGCGGGGAAATCCGCGGACGGTCAAGGGTCGGGGCCGGGCGACGAAGGCGCGCCGTGGGGTGCTCGCATCGATGAGCTGCCGGTTTTCGGCGTACAGCGTCTCGGCCGGTACCTCGACGTCCGACAGCGAGAGTCCGAAGGCGAGGACGAACTTGCGGACCGCCTCCATCCGGATGCCCCGACGGTCCAGCGACCGGAACGACCAGGTGCGCGGATCGGCCCACCCGTCGAACTGACCGCTCTTGACCTCCGCGTAGGATTTGCTCTTGGAGAGTTTGGCCTCCCGGACCCTGAGCATCCCCCAGTGGAGGAACGGAGGGCCCTGGACCCCGAGAACCTTCCAGATGTACTCCTGCATCCGGTCCTCGATCACCAGGTCCTTGCCCCGGAGGACATGGGTAATCCCCAGTTCGACATCGTCCACGGCCCAAGAGAACTCAAGCATCGGCCAGACCCGGTACTTCCGTCCGACCCTCGGGTGGTCGAATTCACTGAGCCGGAAGAGGACCCGGTCCCGGAACGCCGGATCGGGATCGTGGAGATCGGTCCTCAATCGGAGCACCGCCTCGCCGACGGCGAACCGGCCCGCGAGCATCTGCTCCCAGAGCTCCACCGTCTCGTCGATGCTCTGGGCCCGCTCCGGGCAGGCCCGGCCTTCCCGCCGGTTCTCCCTCAGGAGTTCGGCCGGACAGCGGCAGACGTAGGCCGCTCCGGCATCGATCAGCCGGCGGGCCCACGGGTAGAATCGGGGAACCCGGTCCGACTTGTAGAACACCCGGTCGGGTCGGATCCCCGTGAGCGCGAGGTCGTCGAGGATCATCTGGAAGAATTCGGGCTCGATCCGTTTGTCGTCGGAACCGATCGTATCGTCGAAGACGAGGTACAGCTGGCCGCCGTAGCGCTGACGGTAGTAGTCGTTGACGTAGAGGAGGCGGCCGTTGCCGATGTGGAGAGCTCCGCTCGGGAACGGGGCAAGCCGGAGCACGACCCGACCGGCCACGGCGCCGGGGAGCTCCGGGAAGTCCCCCGTCGATCCTCCCCCCGACGGGACGGGCGAGGGACGGGCTCCGCCCAGGCGGTCCAGAGCATTGGTCCACTCCGCCGGGGTCTGTTGGCCCAGCTCCCCGACCAGCTGCCGGATCACCGCCTCCGTCTCCGCCACCCGGCCCCGGAGTCCGGGTTCGGTGGCGAGTGCCCGGGAGAGCACCGACTCGGGCCGGGGAGGGCTTCCATGGCGGACCGCATTTTCCAGGGCCAGGCGCCGGAGCCGCTGGAGGATCTCCTCATCGAGAGCCATGGTACGCTCCGGGGACCAGCGGGGCGGTTAAAGCGGTTCGTGCCGGCTCCGCGTCTGCGGTTCGGCCCCTGCCCTACCATGAGGGAGCTTGGCCGAGATCGCCTCCGCGAGCGACCACTTTCCCTCAAGGACCCGGCGGGCGGCCTCCTTCGAGATCGTGATCCGGCCTCCGCTGCCCTCCCGGCTCCGGCGTTGGAGGTTGGCCACCTCACCCGGGGTTACCCGCAGGGGGATTCGGCCCCGGACCCCGCGGCCCGGATGCTGGGCGATGCGCATCGCTGCCTCCGAGTCGCTCGGTCGACGCCGCCCACGGGGAGTCGTGCCTTCCTCCCGGGAGAGTTCAACCGTCGCCCCGACGGCCAGAAGGACGTTGATGACCCGGTTCCGGGCGACCGGATCTCCCGTTCCCACCCGATAGACAATCGGGCGATCCGGAAACTCGGCCCGCAGTCCGGCCACGAGCCCTCCTGCCGACTCGGGGCTCTCGAGGCAGCCCCGGGCGAGGCAGCCCCGGTGGGAGATCACGGCAAACCCCGGCCAGGGGCCGGGATCAATCCCCACCACGATCCGGTCGGGGCCATGCTCCGGGTCGGGATCGTCGACGATCGCGGCGAAAAGGGCCCGGCGATCGGTGTCGGCGCGGACGACCACCACCCGAGGATGTTCGATCGCCAGGGCCTCGGCCGGGGAGGTGATGACGACTGCCGCGGTGCTCGGAACCCTCTCCCCGGGTCGGACGCTGACGGCCGGGATGCCCCCCTCCTTCAGCAGCGCCGCGAGTTCCATGTAGAGGACAGGATCCTCGGTGGCGAGGGCGACGCGGTGGGGGATCACTGGGGGATGGACGGTGATATACGCCATATAGTTTGCCTGGGCATGGGAGTCTGTCTCCACTGTGGGGAACTTGCCCCGGAGGGAACCCTGTTCTGCGCCAAGTGCGGATTCACGATCCCGCCGCCCAGCCCCCCGCTGCCCCGGGCCACACTGCCGCCGGCGCCTCCCCTGCCTCCGCCCCCGCAACTGGTATCGAGTCCCCCCCTACCCCCTCCGCCCCCTCCGCCCCGGTCCAAAAGTTGCCCCCGGTGCTACAACTGGATTGCCGAACCGGCCCGCTACTGCCCGGTCTGCCAGGAGCCTCAGCCGCCATGAACCGCGGTCGCAGGGGCCGGCGAACCGCGGTCATGGTTCGAATCGCCCGGGAGCGAGTCGGGGCCCTTTTCGTGCTCGCCGAGGCCGAGGGTCGCCCCGGCGGAGACCTTGCGCAGGGCCATCGCTACGTCCGCCTGGCCCGCCGGATCGGAACGCGCTACACGGTCCGTATCGCCCCGGCCTACCGGGAACGGTACTGTCGATCCTGCTCTTCGCTCTGGGTCGAAGGGCGGACGGTCCGGACCCGACTGCGTCGAGGCTGCAGAGTCCGGTCCTGCCTGGTCTGCGGCCGCATCCGACGCACCCCGCTCCAGACGGGTCCGGCGCCGGGGAGTATCCCCAGGGGACTCGAGGTACCCTCCACTGCGGTCGTCCCGGCGGAGGAGGCGACCGAAGAGCTGGCCGAATCCGAGGAGCCGGAAGAGGAATAAGCGGGCGGCCGTAGGTGGACGGCAACGCCGGGGTGGCCGAGCGGCCAAAGGCGGCAGACTCAAGATCTGCTCTCGCAGGAGTTCCCAGGTTCAAATCCTGGCCCCGGCATCGACCCATTCTCCCACCCCCCCGACTGCTCACTCGCCGCCAGGAGGCATCGACCGGCCGGGCGGTTCCCGGAAGAGCTCCCTGCAGACTTCCTCGGAAGAGTTCGACCGTTGGGGCCCAGTTCTCGGCCGGCGAGCCGCAACCGGTCGAGCAGATTCGCCTGGATCCGGGACCGGCCAACCTGGGCCCTGCGCATGCTCGAGTGTCGTGCCGGAATGACTCAGGGTCCCATGACGCCCTCCCTCAGATTGCCGGTCACGAGCTGCGCCGAGACGGGGGTGCGACCAGCCGCCGACCTCGGGGCCTCGGACCCCACCGACTTTGGAACCCGGTCGATGCGGCCCGTGAAGGGATCGACCTCCGATCCGGGCCAACGGTGAACCCACTCCGGGTGGTCTTTCGAGGTTGGGATCATCCCATCCTCCTCGACGAACTTCGAAGCGGAGCATCCCCCGGCGGGCTCGTCGATCCGCTGCGGGAGGGGGAGCGGACGGAGCCGCATTGCGCAGGACTGCCGAAAGTGGGGATTGTGTGGGGAAGGGGGGTCCGGCCCGCTGAATCCCGGGCTGCCGGGAGTGGGCGAACCATCGGACATCAGCCTCGGTCCGAGGCTTCACGGTCCCGAGGACCGTCCCTCACTCGCCGATCCCATCGGTGAGTCGCGGGTCGTCAAGAGTCCCGGCCCGGCGCATGTGGATCTCACAGATTGCCACCGACGGCCCACACCGACTCCGTCCCAAGGGGGGCCTTGGACAGCGGCCCCGATTCACTCAACCCCCAGCGATCGGACGGCCTCGTAATGAAGCATGATTTCCCCATCCTCGCCGCGCTTTACTTCGAGGAGTTTGAGGGTGTTTTGTTCGGTCATCGCCCCCCAGTACCGAGGACCCTTGCCGTACACCACCGGCATGATGAAGAACCAGTAATCGTCCGCAAGCCGGCGACGGAGCACCTCTTGGATCAGACGGGGGCCGCCTTCGATCATGATGTTCCCTCCCTTTTCTCGCCGCAGACCCGCCACGATCTTGGACAGGTCCCCTTTCATGATTCGGGAGTTCGGCCATCCCGGCGACTTGAGCCGACGCGAAAGGCACACCTTATCGACGTGGTCGAGGTAGCGGGAGTAGTCGTGCCGGAACTTCGGATCGCTGGGTTTCCGAGCCTTCGAGGACCAGACTCGCCGATGGCCCAGGAACGATCGTCGGCCCATGACCACGGTGGTGACGTCACCGTATCGTGCAATCCACATGTGGCGGAAGAGGGCGTTCGCGGTCCGGGTCGGCCGGTCCGAACCCGGATACTTCGGGAAAGCGCCACGTCCGTCCAGGGTCATGTACACGTTCGCAGTGACTCTTCGCATCTTCCGGACACCCCAGTTTGTGGAGACTCGCGAGACCGGAACGACGTCCCGGACCCTTCAACGAATGCATTTGCAGATATATATCCACTTGTGCATACAACCTTCGTGAGCGACACCTTCCAGCTCCTGGCCGAGCCGTCGCGTCGACGGCTCCTCGATGCCCTTCGTCACGGCGAACGTTCGGTGAACGAACTCGCTCAGCTCTCCCAGATGTCCCAGCCGGCCGTCTCGAAGCAGCTACGCCTGCTCCTGAACTCGGGAGTGGTCAGCCTGCGCAAGTCAGGGCGGCAGCACATCTACTCCATCCAAGGCCATGGGCTTCGGGAGGCCGCGGTGTGGCTTTCATACTACGAGCGGTTCTGGGAGGAGGGCCTGAACCGGATGGACGAAGCCCTCTCCGAAGAGAGACGGCCCCGGGGGGGTAGGAAGCCATGAACCGGCCGGAAGGTCCAGCGACCGTCCTCCGGATCGACCGAGTCCTTCACGCCTCGCCCCACCGCGTCTTCCGCGCCTTTCTTGATCCGGACCTCATCCGCCAGTGGATAGCGCCGGACGATCTTACGGTCGACCGGGTCCTGGCCGAACCCCGGGTCGGTGGCCGGCTCGAGGTCTGGCACTCCCGGAACGGGGTGAGCACTGGAAAGTTCGAGGGACAGTTCCTCAAGATCGAACCGCCCGAGGAGCTCGTCTTCCGCTGGGCGTTTGTCGGGACCGAGCCGCAGAAGGGGGAATCCTATGACACTCTCGTCACGATTCGACTATGGCCGGAGCCCCATGGACAGACTCACATCTCCGTCGTCCATGAAAGGCTCGACGAACTCCGGAAGGGCGCCCCACACGTCTACGACCAGCTGGTCCCCGGCTGGAACAACTGCCTCGACAAGCTCGAACGAGCCGCCGAGAAAGTCTCGGTAGGACCGCCTTTCGGCCCGGACTCGTGACCCCGCGAAACGCAACCGGTGGTGGAACGATCATAGCCCCGGTATCTTCCATTCTCTCGCCCGCTCTCACGTCTGAGCTGGACGGCCTCGGGCGGCCTTAGCCCGTCCGGATCCAGATTGGCTTGGGGTGGACCCCGACAGCCCCTATCCCCTCGTGAGCGGGCTCGCCGTGGCCTGCCCCCGGGTCCGCACGAGGCTCTCCCCGCATCCGGGTCGGAGCGCCGGATTCCGGAACCTCACCCGAACGGCCACCCTTCCCGTGGAGGGTCCCGTGACCAACGGAGGCTGGCGACGGCTCGAGGGTCATCACCAGGCCGTGGCCGGGGTGCCGCGAGGGATCGAACCCTACGGGATCGAGCCCTTGCCTTCCCCTGAAGCCATGGGGAGATCGACGGGCCGGATCCACACGACACCAAGGGTTTTACCTCCGGGGAGCCTCTTCGGCCGATGCGCATATCGCGGGTTTTGCTTCGGGTCTGGAAGCTCCTGGCGGTCATCTTGGGAGTCTTCTTCTTCTCCGTCATCGGGTTCATGCTGACGGAGCCGACGTCGCTGCCCACCAGCATCTACTGGGCCCTCACGACCCTCTCGACCGTCGGCTACGGTGATGTGACCCCGTCCAACTGGTACGCCCGCGGCTTTGCCATGATCCTCATGATCGCCACGATCGGCATCGTCGGGTATACCGTCTCCAATATCACCCTCATCTCACTGCAGGTGAAGGAGGAAGAGTTGCTCGGCGTAGATGGAACCCGGATGAGTGGCCACACCCTGCTCCTGGGGTGGACACCGGTCTCGAAGGCGGCCCTCCAGGAACTCCTGCTCCAGGGCCGGAAGGTGGCGATCATGACCCGGCGGCAGGAGAACCTTGCGGAGATCCGGACGTTCATCACCAGTTTTCTCCGGGAGGCCCGCCATGCGAATGGTCGAACCCTCTCCCCGTCCCGAGAATCGGACATCTTCGTCGCCTTCGGCGACTACTCGGAGCGGACCTCCCTCGCCCTGCTGAACATCCGCGAGGCCCGCGAAGCGATCGTGGCCAGCGATGACGACGCCCGGAATGTGATGACGGCGCTCATCCTGAAGGAACTCTGCCCGGGGCTCCGGATCGTGGTGGCAGTCCTTCGGGAGCAACTCAAGGAGACCCTGCAGGCCGCCGGGGTCACCTGGGTCATCAGCCCTTCCGAGATGGGGGGCCGCCTCGTGTCGGCCGCGGCGCTCCAGCCGGAGGTGGCCAAGGTGATCGACGTCTTCACCACGACCGCCTACGGGCCGGCGCTGGAGCAGTTTTTGGTCGGGGAGCGCAGCCCGCTGGCGGGCCGGCCGTTCGACGAGGCCGCCCGGATCGTCCGGGTCGAGACCGGGGCGATCCTCGTCGGGAGGGCCTACCCCGCCACCACGAAGGATGCCGCGCGGCGGGACGCCGCCTACACCGTGACGATCGGACCCCCGATCGAGACTCAGTTCCGACCCGGCGACTACGCGATTATCCTCTCCTCGCCGGAGCACTCGGACAAACTCCTGTCGTGGATACGGGTTTCCCCCGGCCGGGACTGACCGTATTCCGGGCCGGGGCGGAGGCCCTCGGGCGGCCGTGCGGGCTCCCGGGTCCCCCCTCGACCCACCAGATACAAGGCAATCAGGATCAAGGCGACCCCGGCCACTTGGACGGGATCGATCGATTCCTGGAACAGGGTGATCGATCCGACCCACGCCACGACAACGACCAGGAACGTAAACGCGCTCAGCGGACCTGCCGAGTTGTGGGCGAGCAGGTAGTACCAAATCAGGTAGGCCGCCCCGGTTCCCAGGATCCCGGACCAGGCCACCACCACGAGGAGGTCCCCGGTCCACTGGATCGAACCCCACGGCTCGGTGGCGAAGCCGACCCCGCCGAGAACCGCGGTTCCGGCCGCCAGCTGCCACGCGTTGGCGGTCACCATCTCGAACCGGCCGAAGGCCCGCTTGCTGAGGACCGTTCCGATCGCCCAGCAGGCCCCGGCCGCGGTCAGCAGAAGGAGATCGCCCGGGCTGCCCCCGAGCGCCCGGGTTCCCACCCCGGCCACGAGCACGACGCCGCCGAACCCGAGGAAAACCCCCGCGAGCTGGAGGGGGAGGGGTCGTTGACCGAGGAGCGGGACCGATAGCAGGAGCACCCAGATCGGGAAGAGATAGATGAACACGCTGGCCTCGCCGGGCGGGACCCCGGCCGCGGCATATCCCCAGAAGAGGAAGAACGCCCCGTACCCGATGGCCCCGATAGCGAGGGCCCGAACGACCTGCCGTCGGGGGAGCGCGACCTGCCAGCCGAGCCCCCGAAGGAGCGGGATCACGAACAGGAGGCCGGCGAGGGCCCGCAGGAAGAACAGGAAGGCCGGGAGGGCGAACTCGGTGCCGAGCCGGAGGAACGGATAGTTGAACCCCCACGCCACGACGACCAGCAGGAAACCAAGGGCCGCGATCGCCCCCTCGCGCCGCACGGGGGGCTACCCCCCGCGCCGGCCCGGACCGGGGAGACGCCCGGAGCCGACCCAGGGTTCGGAGATCGGCCGGGGGCCGACCGGGACGTACCGCTCCGGGGGCCGCCCGACGATCGGAAGCTGCGCGCCGCAGCGTCGGCACGCATTCGATTCGGTCAGCTCCCATGACCTCAGGGCGAATCCCTCGCGTTCCACCACGCACGCCCCGCAGTTCGGGCAGTAGGTGTGGCCGAGGGGGTGGCGGCCGACGTTGCCCAGGTAGACGAACTGGAGTCCTTCCGAGCGGGCAATCGCGTGGAGACGCTCGAGGGTTGGGAGTGGGGTCGGCGGCAGGTCGAGCATGCGGTAATCGGGGTGCCAGCGCAGCAGGTGGAGGGGGGTTTCGGGCCCGAGCCGCTGCCCGATCCGGCGGGCCAGCTCTCGGAGCGCCTCGGGGTCCTCTCCGACCTGGGGGACAATCAGATCGGTCACCTCGACGTGGACCCCCTCACGGCGCAGCGTCTCCATGGTCTCGAAGATCGGGCCGGGGCCCTTGGCCGCCACGTATTTTCGGAGGAATCCGGCCGCTCCGCTCCCCTTGAAGTCGATGCTGATGGCGTCGAGGTCTCCGTGAAGGAACTCCAGGGCCTCCGGGGAGAGGTAGCCGTTGGTCACGAAGCTCGTGAAGAGCCCGGCCCCGTGGGCCGCCCGCATGATGTCCCGGGCGTACTCCGCGAAGATCGCCGGTTCGTTGTAGGTGAAGGTGACCCCGGAGCAGCCGTGCCGGATCGCGAGGCGGATCGCGTCGGCCGGGGCGAGCGGGCGGCCGGCCACTTCGCGCTCCTGCGAGATCTCCCAGTTCTGACAGTACTGGCAGCGCCAGTTGCACCCGGAGGTCCCGAGCGAAAGCACCCGGGTCCCGGGGCGGTAGTGGGCGAGCGGCTTCTTCTCGACCGGATCGACCTGGAGGGCCGCCACCCGCCCGTAGGTGAGAAGCTCGAGCCGGCCCCCGACGTTCTGCCGGACGAAGCAGAACCCCCGGGCTCCCTCGGGGAGGGTGCAGTACCGGGCACAGGCGGTGCATCGGACCTTGCCGTCCGGGAGCGGCTCGAACAATGGATCGTGGGTCGCCATGGCCCCTGCCCCAGCCAGGACCGGCCCGCCCTTAGCGCCAACTCCCCCCCGACGGCAACCTTTCATGCGCCCCGGAGCGTGCCCAACGCGATGGCCGAGCCGTCGCCCCCGGAGGAGTCCCCGCCGGCAGTCACCGATCGGATCGAACGGCAGGTCCTCGAGCGGATCTCCCCCTCCGCGGACCTGATGGCTCGGGTCGATCGGGTCCGCCGCACGCTCGTCGAACGGGCCGAGACCATTGCCCGGTCCCGCGGACGGCCGCTGGTCCGGGCGCTCGTCGCCGGCAGCGCGGCGCGGGGCACCTTCATCGCCGACCGGCTGGACATCGACCTCTTCCTCCTTTACCCTCCCGATACCCCCCGGCCGGTCCTGGCCGAGGAGGGGCTGGCGGTGGGCCGGGAGCTGGTCACCCAGCCCGAGCAGAGGTATGCGGAACACCCCTACCTTCGAGGCGACTTCGAGGGCTTCCGGGTCGAGGCGGTGCCGGGCTACGCGATCGACGACCCGTCCCGGCCGATCTCGGCCGTCGACCGGACCCCCTTCCACCAGGAGTACCTGGCCGCCCGCCAGACCCCGGAGATGGTCGGCCAGGTCCGGCTCACCAAGCAGTTCCTCCGCGGACTCGGGATCCTCGGCTCCGAGGCCCGGACGGAGGGTTTCTCGGGCTACCTCGTGGAGCTCCTGATCCTGCGCTTCGGCACCCTCCGGCGCCTGCTTGAGGCGGCCCGCCGCTGGTCGATCCCCACCCGTCTCGACGCCCCGTCCCGGGACCCCCCGAGGCTGCCGGGAGAGGTCGCGCTCATTCTGCCGGACCCGGTGGATCCCGGACGCAACGTGGCCTCCGCCCTGTCCCGGGCCCATCTGGGCCTCTTCATCCTGGCCGCCCGGGAGTACCTCAGCTGCCCTTCCGAGACCTGGTTCGTGCCCTACCAGGCCCCCCGGCTTCCGCTCGAGGAGGCCCGGCGCCGGAGCGAGCTGCGGGGGACCCATGTGGCCGTGGTCGAACTCCCCCGGGATCCCGCCGTGGTCGACGACACCCTCTACCCCCAGATCTCCCGGGCCGCGCGGGTGATGCGCGAAGCGCTCGAGCGGGAAGGATTCTCGGTCCTCGGCGCGGCCGGGGCCGCGGGCGGCTCCCGGGTCGTCGTCGTGCTGGAGACGGCCGGGGCGGAGCGCCCGGCGCTCCGGATCCGGGAGGGCCCCCCTCCGGGAATCGACCGGGTCGGCGAGTTCCTGGGCAAGTGGGCGGAGCGGAGCGGAGAACTGCTGCAGGGCCCGTACCTCCGGCCGGACGGCAAGCTGGCGGTCGAGACGCGACGGGAGACCCGGGGCCTCGAGGCGGTGCTCCAGGCCCTCCTGCCCACCCTCTCCCTCGGCCGGGACCTGGATACGGCCCGCCAGCGGTCGGCGACGGTCCACCCTCTCGCCGAGGTCACCGCGTCGGAACCCCTCGAGTGGGCGCTCGCCGACCTGCTCGCGAAGCGGCTCCCCTGGCGAAGCCACTGACCGCCGTCCTCGGCGCGATCGGGGGCCGCCGGATCTCCGCCGGCCGGCCCCCGAGACCGGGTTCGGGACGGCCTCGGGTTTAGAATGCGTGGGGCGAGAGGTTCAGGAAGAGGAACCAGAGCGCGAGCCACCCGAAGAGCTGGATCATGATGATCCCGGCCCAGTCGCCCTTGGTATAGTCCCGGGCCTGGTACCGGATCCGGAGAATCACGAAGGGGGAAGCGATGATGAGGGCGGGCGCCACGATGGCGGCCGCGTACCACGGAAGGCCCGCGACGCTGAAGGCCCACGAGATCAGCCCTTCGACCAGCGCGAAGAGTCCGCCGAGGGCGGTCGCAGAGGTCAGCTCGAACTCGTGGGTCACGAACCCGACATCGTCGAAGACCGGGAACTCGAAGATCTTCGACGGCTCGTCTTCCTCCGGGCGCTTACGGACCTTCTTCGCCATGCGTTACTCCTCGCGTCGCCGGCGGGCCCGACGGAACAGCTCGTCGGCGTGATAGGAACTGCGGACCATCGGGCCGGAGGCCACCCCGGCAAAGCCGAGGGCCCGGGCCCGCTCGGCCCACACGTCGAACTCCGCGGGAGGGACGAATCGGTCGACCGGCAGATGGTCCGACGAAGGTCTCAGGTACTGCCCGAAGGTCACCAGGTCCACATCCGCCGACCGGAGATCGGCGAGCGTCTCGGTGACCTCCGCTTCGGTCTCGCCGAGCCCCAGCATGATCGAGCTTTTGGTGACCAGCGACCCGTCGCCCTGCTGTCGGGCGCGGCGGAGCAGTTCCAGCGACCGATCGTAGCCCGCCCGCCGGTCCCGGATCGTCCCGGAAAGGCGGCGCACCGTTTCCACATTGTGGGCCAGCACCTGCGGCCGGGCCTCGAGTACCGTCGCGAGCGACGCCTCCCGCCCGCCCAGGTCACCGACGAGCAGCTCGACCCGGGTCGACGGCGCGCGGTCGTGGATGGCCCGGACGGTCTCCGCGAGGATCGCCGCGCCGCCGTCGTCCAGGTCGTCCCGGCAGACCTGGGTCAGGACCACATAGGCGAGCCCCCACCGGGCGACCGCCTCGGCGACCCGGGACGGTTCGTCCCGGTCGACGGCGCCGTGGGGCGAGCGGGTCTCCACCGCGCAGAACCGGCAGCGCCGCGTACACTGGGCGCCGAGGAGCATCAGGGTGGCCGTGCCGGCCGACCAGCACTCCGAACGGTTCGGGCAGCGGGCCTCGCGGCAGACCGTCGAGAGCCGCAACTCGCCGAGCAGCGCGTCGACCGACGCGTAGTCGCCGCGGGGCAGCCCGGTCCGGATCCACATCGGGAGCCGACCCAGCGAGGCCTGAGGCGGATCCACCACGCCCGATCCGGCCGACACGGTCGGCCGAGAGGCCCCCCCTCTTTAGCGTTTGGGCACCCGAGGGTCCCGGGCGAGCCGCTCCTCGATAAGGGTGGTCAGGAAGCTCGCCGGCATCTCGTCCATCGTGACCGACGCCGACTCCCCCGACCCGGTGGTGGTGAGGCCGATCACCCCGAGCTGGTCGAGCTCCCGGAGGACCCGCCAGAAGGTCGTCCGGCTCACCGGTGCGATGCCGAACTCCGTCGCCAACTCACCGTAGGACTCCCGGAGGAGACGGCTCGTCAGGGTCAGGGTCCCTCCCCGGAGCCGCCGGGCGAGCGCCAGCAGAACGAGGAGCCCCGTGGTGCTGAGGCCCTCCAGATGGCTCTCGGTGACCGTCGGATAGATCGAACCTTTGGCCGCCCGGACATGATCGGAAGTGATCGACGAGGCTCCGGCCGCTTCGGCGGCCTGCGCAGCATTCGTGAGCAGCTCGAGCGCGAAGCGGGCGTCCCCGTTGGGTGCGGCGATGCGAGCGATCTGCCCGAGGGTCTCGGTGGTGTAGGCGCCCGGCCGCAGGGCCAGTTCGGCCCGGGCGGCCAGGATGTCCGTGAGATCGGCGGCGCCGTAGGGCGCGAGCTCGAGCCGATGGGTGATGCCGAAGCTGGACCGGCTCGGCGCGTCGAGGAACGGCAGGATGTCCTCGGGGGTCACCAGGAGGAGCGAGATCGACCCGAGTCCGACTTCGCGCGAGCGGGAGAGGAGGTAGATCAGTTTCGTCTCCTGTCGGAGCAGCGCCGACGCCTCGTCGAGGATGACGACCCAGTGGTGCGGTCGACGGCGGAGCCCCTGCTCGAAGATGTCGAGCATCTCGGCAAGGCTGTACCCCCGGTCCGGGAGCTCGATGTCGAGATGGTGGACCAGGTCGAGCAGCACGGTCCGGTCGCTCGCCCGACGCCAGCAGTTCACGTAGACGACCCGGCACGGCGCGTCACCGAGGCGACCCGCCCGCTCCAAGTCGGCGCCGACCCGCTTCGCAAGGGCGGTCTTGCCGCTCCCGATCCGGCCCGTGACGAGATGGTGGTGGGGAACTCCGTGCTCGAGCGAGTCGCGGTACCGCTGGAAGAGCCGGGTCCGCTCCTCCTCCCGGTGGGGCAGCCGCGGGGGAACGAACGCGGGATCGAGCGTCTCTTCGTGCAGGAGGATCCGCGCCACGTTCCCGGCTCCCAACCGCCCCCGGGTTATCAGGTTCGGCCCCGCGGCCGGCCGAGCCGCCGGGCGACGGCCTCGACCGAGGCGCGCGCCATCTCCGACGGCGGGCGGGTCCCGTCCAGCGGGACGAACCGGTACCGGCGGGCCAGCCGGCGGTAGGCCCGATCGACGCCCCGGAGCCGCCGCTCGGTTTCGAGCGGAGCCCGCGGCGTGGAACGCGCGGCGATTCGGCCCATCGCCTGTTCGGCCGAGAGCCGGATCCACAGGACCAGCTCCGGTCGATGGGTCACTCGAGCGGTCCACCGGAGGAGGCGGCGGCGCTGGGCCGCCGCGAGATGACGGCCCTGGTAGGCCAGGGTCGAGTAGAAGGACCGATCCGAAATCACCACATCGTACCGGCGGAGGTCGGCGAGAAGCCCCGGCCGGGCCCGGAACCGGTCGGCGGTAAAGTAGACCGCACCGGACCAGGGATCGGTGGTCCCGGCCGTCTGCGCGCACCGGCCCAGGTCGGGATCGGTGGGTTCCCGGCGCAGCCGGACCGAGTACCCCCGGCGCCGCAGCCGGATCGCGAGCCGCCGGGCGAGGGTCGACTTCCCGCTCCCGTCGATCCCCTCCAGGGCGACCAGGAGGCCCCGGGGCTTCACGGCGCGGTCGCCTCCTGGGCCGAAGGCCGCCGGCCGTAGACCTTCTCGACCGACTCGGCGAATGGGATCCAGAGCCGGTCGGCGACCTCCGGCCGGTGGTCCCGGATCCGCTGGGCCCGGCGGGGGACGGTGGTCAGGTCCAGCACCGCACCGGGCCGCCGGGGATCGTCCAGGAAGTCGGTTTCCAGGAACCAGGGCCCCGGATCCATCAGCACGGCCCGCACCGTGTCCGACCGGGCCAGATAGGAGGGCGGGATCCCGTGCCGATCCGCCTCCGGCCATCGCGCCCGGGTGTAGTGCTTGATGACCCGGCGTTCCGGAAGGCCGGCGAGTCGGGCCCGCTCGGCGAGGGCCGAGAAGCCGGCCGGATCGAGGTCCGGTCCGTGGACCACCGCCGGACAGCCGACGTCCCGGGCGACGCCGAGGGCGTGGTCGAACGCCGTCTGGATCCGGGCGTCGACCTCGGGGTCGATCGGAAAGTGGGCCCAGCCCACCTCGCCGAGGGCGACCGCCCGGTGCTCCCGGACCAACGCCCCGGCCAGGTCGAGCGCCCGGCAGTGGAGATCGAGGGCCCCGGTGAGCCCGAGGGGCGAGGCGACGGTCGCGAGATCAATCGGGTAGGGGGCCAGGACCGGGTAGACGACCACGCCGGTCTCGACCCGGACCCGGCGGGCGAGGTCGAGGGTGGTCTCGAACTGGGCGGCGTAGCCGGCCAGGGTGCGGGGCGGCTCGGGGTCGTAGTTCTGGGTGCAGAGGAAGAGGTGGGTGCCTCCGGCCAGCCGGAACCGGGCCGCCGCCCGGATTCCCTCGCCGTTCGGCGAGAGGTGGCAATGGTGGTCCACGACGGGGAGGTCGTCGCCGCCCGGCACGGACCCCCTAGCGGAGCAGGCCGGCGCCCTGGAGCTCCTTCGTGATCTTCTTGACGGCGAGCTCGACGTCCGACGGTTTGCGCGCCCCCGTACAGACCAGCTTGCCGCTGCCGAACAGGAGGACGACGACCCGGGGGTCGGGGATCCGGCAGACCAGGCCCGGGAACTGCTCGGGCTCGTACTCGACCCGGTCGAGGCCCAAGGTGACCGCGATGGCATTCAGGTTGATCTCGCTCTCGAGGTCGGAACTCGCCACGATGTTCTGGACCTCGATCTTGGGGTGGAGGTTGATCTTCTGGCCGCCCTTCTTAATCTGCTGGGCGACCGTGTGGATCGAATCCTCGACCTCCTTCATGCTCTTCGCGCCCGTGCAGACGACCTTGCCGGACCGGAAGAGCAGGATGGCCGTCCGGGGAACCTTGAGCCGGTAGATCAGCCCGGGGAACTGTTCCGGTTCGTATTCGGCCCCGTCCAGATTGAGCGCAATCGACTGGAGGTCGAGCTCGTCGCCCAGCGAAGTCGACGCCACCACGTTTTCGATGCGGATCTTCACCATCCTCAGTCCCCTACCTGGGTATTTAAACCCATATTTAAATGCCTATGGTCGGCCCGCCCGACCCGTTCTCGTGGGTCAGCGGTGCCGTTCGGTGTCGATCCCGTGCTCGGGGGGCTGACGGGGATCGTAGAGGGGCTCGCGGGGGAGGCCGAAAAATTCCCGGAGCACCCGACGGGTGAACCCCCAGACCACGTGCCCCTCGTGGACAGCCGAGGGCATCGGGTACCGGCCGAAGAGGGTGGCCCGCGGCTCCATCCGGGTGATCGAGAGCGCCGACCGGGGAAGCCAGAAGGTCGCAGCGACCTCCCGGAGATCCCGAGGGAGCGGGGCCGGTGCGTAGGGGGCCAGCGGCGCCGCGAAGATCGCCACCTGGAGACCGAAGGCACTGGCGTAGCGGGTGCCCACGTACCGGGGCATCTCCTGGAAGTGGGCCGCCGAAAGTCCCACCTCCTCCTCGCACTCCCGGAGGGCGGTAGTCCGGAGGGTGGCGTCCTCCGGCTCGACGTGGCCGCCCGGGAAGCCGACCTGGCCGGAACCCGATCCACCGGGCCGAATGGCCCGCTCGATCAGGAGCACCTCAGGACCGTCCGGGGCCTCCCGCAGGACGATCAGCACGGCCGCGCCCGCGCGATCGCGCGGGGGCGGCAACAGGCTCCACCGGGCGAGCCACGGTTCCAGGGACGACCCGGCCGTCGCCGCCGGCTCCGCCGGAATCATTTCTGCCAGTCGTAGCTGACCTTTTGGACGACGGTCGCCTGGTCGTCCGGGCGGTCTCGCCGTACGCCGAGTTGGGTCTCCATCGCCACCACCCTCGCCTGGAGCGACCGCACTGCGCCCTCGAGGGCGCGGACTCTGCGCTCGAGTTCGGCCGTCGGATCGGGAGGCGACTGGATCATCCCCGAATCCATGTCGTGGGCTCACTTAACAGCGTCGATGGGCGCCCCGGGAGGGCCGGCCTCGACGCGGGTCAGGAAGTCGAGAAGTCCGTCCGTGAACGGCAAGGTCCGCTCGACCGGCACCATGTGCCCGGTGCGGGGGAAGAGCCGGAGCTCGGAGCCCGGGATCGACTGCCGGAGGTACCGCGCCTGGGAGGCATCCATCACGACGTCGTTCATGCCATGAGCGATCCAGGTGGGCCGGCGGATCGCCCCGATCTGCCCGCGGCCGTCGAACCCCAGGGCGGTCTGCATCCAACGCTGGGGCCCGTGGAAGGGGACCGATGCCAGGCGGGTCCGGACCAGATCGACGACCTCCAGGTGCTCGTCGGTATAGTCGGCGAAGTAGACGTCCTTGACGAGCCGGAGCACGAACGCATCGAGGCCCTGCTCTTCGCGGACCCGCCGCCACTCCTCCGTCACATTGCGCATCTGTGGGCCGGCATGGGCGGCTCCCGACACGAGGGCCAAACTGCGGACCCGGTCGGGTCGATGGAGGGCCAGGGCCAGGGCGAGGAAGGCTCCCGCGCTGAACCCGACCACATGGACCCGGGCATGGTGGCCACGGTCGAGGAGCTCGACGAGATCCCCTTCGAACTCGGAGAAGCTGAACGTCGACCCCGGGGGAGCGGCCGAGGCGCCATGACCGCGCAGGTCGGGGGCGATCGCATGGAACCTCGCGGCGAGGCCGGGGAGGACCGGATCCCACAAGGTCTGGTCCATGAAGGCTCCATGGAGGAGGAGCACGGCGGGGCCGGTTCCGGCCTCGCGCGCGGCCAACTGGAACCCGGGAGAGGCGGCCACGCTGCGGCCACCCGAGGGGGCTATTTAACCGCCGGGAGTCCTCGGCATCCGGCGGGGCCGGCCTCCGTGCGGGGCGACCGCGGCCCTCCGGCCGCGACCCGCAGGGGCCCGGGCGGGCCGATCGGCCCGGAGGGAGGCGCGCGGACCCTTCCGATGTCTCTCCCCTGCCGGGGCCGGGCCTCGAGGGGCGGGCACCGCGTCCGGGTCAGTCCGATGGATCCCGGCCCCGCCCCCCCGTGTCCGGGGGAGTTTGGGGGCGCCGCACCCGGCGTCGGGTCGGGCCGGCCGCCCCAGATCGGGTCCCGGTCGTGGACGATACTGCTAATTACTCGGCCCCGGCTGTCCGGGCGTATGGGCCGGGGCGTCATGCTGATGAGCGGGGGGATCGACTCACCGGTCGCCCTCTACTACCTCCTGCGGCAGGGGCACGAGGCGGTGGCGGTCCACATGGACAACCGCCCCTTCACCGACGACTCCCCCCTCGAGAAGGTCCTCGACCATCTGACGATCCTGCGGGAGAGGTTCCGGCAACCGATCCCGCTCTATGTGGTCCCTCATGGCTCGACCCAAGTGACCCTGATGCGGTCCACCGACCGCCATGTGGGCTGCATCCTCTGCCGCCGGTTCATGTGGCGGTCGGCCGAACGGATCGCCGTACGGGAGAACGCGACGTTCCTCATTACCGGCGAGGCCTTGGGCCAGGTGGCGAGCCAGACGCTCAGCAACATGCGAAGCGCGACGCAGGCGGTCGAGCTCCCGATCGTCCGGCCCCTGGTCGGCCTCGACAAACAGGAGATCGAGGCGGTCGCGAAGGAGATCGGTACCTACGCGATCTCGACCCGGCCGGGGGTCTGCTGTCAGGCCGTCCCCGACCGGCCGGCGACCCGGTCCCGCCTCCTCTCGATCCTCGAAGAGGAGGCCCGGGTCGATGCCGATGCGATCCTCGAGGACTGCGTCCGCCGGGCCATCGTGATGTGACCCGCGCCGACCCCCGGCCCGGAGCACCGGTCGCCGTGCGCTACCGGACGCTCCGGCTCTGTTCCAATGGCGGGGGCTACGAAGCGGTTCCGGAGCGCCGGGCTTCGCTGGATCTCCGGGGCGTGCGCCAGCGACTCGAGGGGGCCGGGCTTTCCGTCATCGATGCCCGGGTGATGCTGATCGTGCAGCTCCCCCCGGAGGTGACCATCAGCCAGGGGGGTCGGTTCCTCGTCAAGACGCGGGACCCCGAGCGGGCCGCGGAGGCGTTCGATCGGCTGGCCGGGCTCCTCGGCCTCGCCCGGGCGCCGACAACGCCCCCGGGGGATTAGATTAAGCCCACGAAGGGGTATCGGTACTGAGGGGTCCGATGCGCGAGACCTGGATTGTGGGCGCCGCCACGAACCGGTTCGGACGGATGGCCGAATCGGCCCGGGAGGCGGCCGCCCGGGTCGCCCTGGCGGCCATCGACCGGGCCGGCCTGGCCCCCCAGGACATCGATCATACGTTCGTTTCCAACGCCTTCGGGATGGCCGAGCATCAGGGCCATCTCGGACCGCTCCTGAATACCGCCCTGGGGATCCCGGAGGTCCCGTCGTGCACGATCGAGTCGGCCTGCAGCTCCTCGAGCGCGGGGTTGCACGAGGCGTTCGTCCACGTCGCCGGCGGTTTTGCGGACGCGGTCCTGGTCGTGGGCGCCGAGAAGCTCTCCCACCTCGACACGGTCACCGCGACCGGCTACTTCGCGACCGGGGCGGACTTCCCGTTCGAAGCCCGCAATGGGGCGACCTTCCCGGGCCTGTATGCGACCCTGGCCAGCGCCTACCGACGCGTCTTTCCGCTGCCGGACGAGACGCTCGCGGCCGTGGCCATCAAGAACCACGCCAACGCGGCCCTCAATCCCCACGCCCACTTCCAGAAGGAGATCTCGCTCGAGACCTACCTCAACTCCCCGATCGTCGCCTCCCCGTTCCGGCTCTACGACTGCTGCCCGTTTTCCGACGGGGCCTCCGCGGTCGTCGTGGCGGCGAAGGAGTTCCTCCGACGCCCGCCCACCACGCCCCTCGTCGTCGCGGCCTCGGTCCGGACCGGATCGATCGTCGACATGCACGATCGGACCGATCTCCTGGGGCTGCCGGCCAGCCGGCGGGCCGGGGAGCTCGCCTTCCGTGCGGCGGGGCTCACCCCGAAGGAGATCGACTTTCTGGAGGTCCACGACTGCTTCACCCTGGCGGAGCTCCTGGCCCTCGAGGATCTCGGATTCTACCCCCGCGGCGCCGCCGGTGCCGCGACGCGGGAGGGGGAGACGGCCCGGAAGGGACGGCTCCCGGTCAACCCGTCCGGCGGCCTCAAGGCGAAAGGCCACCCGGTGAGCGCGACGGGGGTCGCCCAGGTCGTCGAGGTGTTCGAGCAGATGAACGGGACCGCCGGTGCCCGCGCGGTCCCCCGGAGCGAGACCGCCCTGACCCACAATGTCGGCGCAACCGGAGGCTCCTGCTCGGTCCACATCTTCCGGCGGGGGTAAGCCAACCGCCATGACCGCGCCCGAGGGTCACTCCATCGCCGACTACCTGAAGGGATACACCGACCTCGGCCGGCTGCGCGGGTTCGCCTGCGGCTGCGGGTTCCGCACCGCGACCTGGGTGCTGGCGTGCCCGCGCTGCGGGAGCCGGGACCTCACCGACGTCGACCTCTCGGGCCGCGGAACGATCGTCGCCTGCTCGGTCCAGCACGTCCCGAGCGACGAGTTCCTCAACGAGGCCCCGTATGCCTACGTGGTCGTGGAACTCGCCGAAGGGGGCCGGATCACCGGCTGGGTCGCGGGCGTCGCCGATCCGGCCGACCTTCCGCTCGGCGCGGCCGTCCACTTTCATCCCGGCTACAAACCGGGCGTCCAGTTCGTCCAGGACTGACCGTGGACCGCGGACCGACCCCTCCCGAGAGCGACCCGGACTTCCCCCGGCCCTGGCTCCGGTCGTACCCCCCGAACGTCGCGCCCCGGCTGGAGGTCCCGAACGAATTCCTGACCGACGCGCTCCACCGGTCGGCGGAGCGATGGCCCGCGCGGACCGCGCTCATCCACTACGGGGCCCGCTGGAGCTACCGGGAGCTCTGGCAGGCGGTCGAGCGGTGGGCCGTCGGGCTGACCCGGCTCGGGGTCCGGCCCCGCGACCGGGTCGCGCTCTACCTCCCCAACGGCCCGGCCTACCCGATCGCCTTCTTCGGGACGCTGCGCGCCGGGGCGACGGTCGTCCAGGTGAGCCCCCTCTACCTCGGGGACGACCTGGCGCGCCTCCTCGACGACGCCGACCCCCGGGCGGTCGTGACGATCGAGGCGCTGGTATCCAACCTGAACCCCCTGCTCGCGACCCGCCCGTCCATTCGGGTCATCTGGGCGAAAACCCGCGCGTTCTACCCGATCTGGATCCGCCCCTTCGTGAACGCGGTCCTGCGGCGTCGGGGCTACTCGACCGGGACCCCGACGGGGGCCGCGTTTGTGCGATGGCACGAGGTCGCTTCGGCGACCGGAACCCTGCCGCCCCGGACCGGAGATCCCGCCCGCGAGGTCGCGGTCCTCCAGTATACCGGCGGGACGACGGGCGAGCCCAAGGCCGCAATGCTGACCCACCGCGCTCTGCGGGCCAACGTGGCCCAGGTGGCCGCTTGGAATACCCGGGCGGTCTCCGGACGGGAGATCGTGCTCGCCACGATCCCGCTCTTCCACATCTACGGCCTCACCGTCGCGCTCCTGAACGGGCTGTTCGACGGGGGGACCGTGGTCCTGCAGACCCGGCCGGACGTCCCCGAGCTGTTGAGGCTGGTGGACCGGTACCGCCCGACCCAGCTTCCCGGCGTGCCCTCACTCTACCAGGCGATCAACCTCAACCCCGAGGTGGGCCGGCACGACCTGCACTCGATCTCGGTCTGCATCTCGGGCTCCGCGCCGCTGCTCGCGGCGACCGCCCACCGGTTCGAAGAGCTCACCGGCGCGGCGGTGGTCGAGGGGTATGGGCTGACCGAGGCGTCGCCGGTGACCCACGCGAACCCGATCGACGGGGAACACCGGAGCGGTTCGGTCGGTCTCCCGCTGCCGGGCACCGACCAGAAGATCGTCGACCCGGCGACCGGGCAGACCCTCACGGCGCCCGGCGCGGTGGGCGAGCTCTGGGTCCGGGGCCCCCAGGTGATGGCGGGGTACTATCGGCGCCCGGAGGAGACCGCCCAGGTGCTCGTCGACGGCTGGCTAAGGACCGGCGATGCGGCCCAGGTCGATGCGGACGGGTTCACCTACATCGTCGACCGGCTCAAGGACATGATCAACGTCGGCGGCCTCAAGGTCTATCCCCGGGAGGTCGAGGAGGTGCTGACGGCCCATCCGGCGGTCGCCGAGGCGGCCGTGGTCGGCCTCCCGGAGGCCGCCCATGGCGAGATGGTCGTGGCGGTCGTCGTCCGTCGCCCGGGAGCGACCATCGGCCCCGAGGAGCTCATCGAGTACGTCCGCGGCCGGATCGCGCACTTCAAGGCGCCGCGACGCATCGAGTTCCGGGAGCAGCTGCCCCGGACCGGCATCCAGAAGGTGCTCCGCCGGACGCTCCGGGAGGAGCTCCTGCGCGCGGCGTCCGGCGGACCGGGGGCGGGGCCGCTCAGAGCCCCCGGCTCAGGAGGTCCCGGGCGATGACCAGCCGCTGGATCTCGTTGGTCCCTTCGAAGATCTCGGTGATCCGCTGATCCCGGTAGGCGCGCTCGATCGGGGTCCCCCGGATGTAGCCGAGACCCCCGTGGATCTGCAGCGCCGCGTCGATGACCTCGCCGGACCACTCCGACCCGAGGCACTTGACGATCGACGCCTCCCGGGTCTTCTCGGCCCGGGCACCGCGCGGCCAGGCCCGGGGGTCGGTGCCGAGGTCGTCCTGGTGCTGGGCGGCGTGGTAGACCAGGTAGCGGAGCGCCTGGATCTTCATCGCCATGTCGGCGAGCTTGAACTGGATCGCCTCGTAGTCGCTGATCGGTTGGCCGAACTGGCGGCGACTCTGGGCGAACTCGAGCGCCTGGCGGCAGGCGGCCTCCATCCCTCCGAGCGAAGCCGCACCGAGCGAGACCCGGCCGACATCGAGCGCGGTCATCGCCACCAGGAAGCCCGTGCCGACCCCGCCCAGCACGGCCTCGGGGCCGACCTCGACACGGTCGAGAATCAGCTCGGCGGTCGAGGTTCCGTGCAGGCCCATCTTCTTCTCGCACCGGCCCACCTTGAACCCGGTGCTGTCGGTATCGACGACGAACGCCGTCACGCCGCCGTTGGGGCCGCGGGCCGGATCGTTCGCAGCCATGACGATGATCGTGTCGGCCTCCCGACCGTTGGAGACGTAGATCTTGTTGCCTTCGAGGATCCAGCGATCCCCCTTCGGGGTGGCCGTCGTGTGGACCGAGCCCGAGTCGCTTCCCGATCCCGGCTCGGTGAGGCTGTAGGCGAGCAGCCGCTCGCCCCGGGCGGCCGGGACGAGCCAGCGGCGCTTCTGCTCCTCGGTGCCGTAGTAGAGCAGCGGCGTGGTCCCGAGGGAGGTGTGGGCTCCGACGATCGTGCCGTGGGAGGCGTCGATCTTGCCGAGCTCCTCCAGAAAGATGCAGTAGCCGACCTTTCCGAGGCCGAGCCCTCCGTACGCCTCGGGGATGGGGATCCCGAAGTAGCCCTCCGCCCGGAGCCGCGCGACCGACTCGGTCGGGAACTCTTCGCGCTCGTCCATCTCGGCGACGACCGGCGCCACCTCCTTCTCCAAGAACGTTCGGGCCGCCTGGCGGAACGCCTCCTGGTCGGGGGTGAACGTGAACTCGATCGGCATGCTCACTCCCCGGTGAACTTCGGCGGCCGGTGCTCGGAGAACGCCCGGATCCCTTCCGCGAGGTCGCGGCTCGGGGCGACCTCCGAGGCAAACAGCTCCGACTCCCGGCGCAGCCCCTCGGACAGGGGGCGCTCGATCCCCTCCCGCAGGGCGCGCTTCGCGGCCCGGACGGCCCGGGGCGCCCGCTGGCCGATCGTATGGGCCCAGTCCCGGGACGCCCGGAGCTCCTGACCGGCGGCCACCGTCTTGTTGACGAGCCCGATCCGCAGCGCTTCCGTCGCCGGGATCATCGCGCCGGTAAAGATCAGTTCCGCCGCCTTGGCCCGTCCGACGATCCGCGGCAGCCGCTGGGTCCCCCCGTACGCCGGCATGAGCCCGTACTGGACCTCGGGCGCCCCGAACTTGGCCGACTCCCCGGCGATCCGAAGGTCGCAGGCCAGGGCCAGCTCGAGTCCGCCTCCGACGGCCAGGCCGTTGACGGCCGCGACCGTGGGGACCGCCAGTCCGGCCAGGCGGTCCAAAATCTGATGGGTCCGTTGGACGACCGGAAGCGCGTGGGCCGGATCGATGGTCGCCATCTCCTTGAGGTCGGCCCCGGCGCTGAAGTAGGCGCCGTCGCCCGTAAGGACGACACACCGGACTGAGGGGGTGGATTCGAGCCGGGAGAGCTCCCGTTCGAGGCCCTCCAGCACCCCCTGCGATAGCGCGTTCACCGGCGGGTGGCGGAGCACCAGGATCTCGACTCCGTCCTCCTCGGCCTTCCTCCCCCAGAACTCCTCGGCGTCCATCGCTGCCCCCCCGGATGCAACCCGGAGGGGCTCTTAACCCGGGCGCCCGCCGGACCCGCCGCACACCGTCTTATAATACGGGCGGGTCGCCGGCGTATGGAACGGCCGACCACCTTCGCCGACGCCCGCGCCGATCGGGAGGAGGCCCAGTTCGTGGTCCTCGGGGTCCCGTTCGACCGGACCACCTCGTTCCGGCCGGGCGCCCGGTTCGGCCCCGACTCGATCCGGCAGCACTCGTGGAACTTCGAGTCGTATGACCTGGAGACCGGGGTCGATCTTTCCGAGGTGCCGATCCACGACCTCGGCAACACCGAGGAGTTCGGGAACGCCGCGGCGATGGTGGCGTCGGTCCGCGAGGAGCTCAAGCCGATCTACCGCGCCGACCAGATCCCGATCGTCCTGGGCGGCGACCACGCCTGCTCGCCGCCGGTCGTCGAGGCCTATCCCGACGACGGACCGTCCCTGGGGGTCCTCTACCTCGACGCCCACATGGACTTCCGCTCCAGCTACCTCGGAGACTCCCGGAGCCACGCCTGCTCCTCCCGACGGATCGTCGAGAAGGTCGGGGCCGAACGGGTCGTGGTCTTCGGCGTCCGGTCGGTCTCCCGGGAAGAGATGGAGGAGAACCGGGGGATCGGCATGTCGTTCGTGAGCGCCCATGAGATCCATCGGGAAGGGATCCGGGCCACGCTCGACCGGGCGCTGGCCCGCCTGCGGACCGACCGGATCTACGTCTCGCTCGATATCGACGCGATCGACCCCGCCTACGCCGGGGGCACGGGCACGCCCGAGCCGTTCGGGCTCACCCCGCGGGACGTCAAGGAGGCGATCGATGCGGTGGCCCCCCGGCTCGCGGGCCTCGACATCATGGAGGTTTCTCCCCACTACGACCAGGGCAACACGAGTGCCCTCGCGGCCCGGATCGCCCGGGAGGCCATGGTCCGGGTCGTCGCGGCCCGGGACCATCACTGACACGACCATGACCGAAGGTACCCGGACCGGAGCCACCGTTTCCCGGGGGGCCGAGGCCACCCTCCGGGAGGGCGACTGGTGGGGATTCCCGGTCCTGATCAAGGACCGGGAGGCCAAGGGCTACCGGCCGAAGGAGTTCGACGACCGGCTGCGCCGGGACCGGATCCGCACCGAGGCGCGGCTGCTGGTCGAGGCCCGGCGCGCGGGCGTCCGGACCCCGCTGATCTACGATGTCGATATGACCCACGCCCGGATCATCCTGGAGCGGCTTCCGGGCCCCACCCTGAAGGAGATCCTGGAGGATCCGAGCGTCGAGCCGGCGAGGCTCGAGCGGGCGGTTCGAGCGTTCGGCCGGGCGCTGGGGCTCCTCCACGCGGCTCCGATCTCCCACGGCGACCTCACCAGTTCCAACGTCCTCTTTCCGGAAGGGCCGGACGGCCCGCCGGCCCTCCTCGATCTTTCGATGGGTTCCCGCCAGCCCGGCATCGAGGAGCTCGGGATTGACCTCCACCTCGTCGAGGAGGACTTCAAGTCGCTGGTGCCCCGGAGCGAGGTGCTGATGCGGGCCTTCCTCGCGGGATATGCCGACGGCCACCCCCATGGCCACGCCGAAGTCGTGGCCCGGGCGAAGGCGATCCGCGGACGGGTCCGCTACGCCTGATCCCCGACCGAGCCGCCGAGGGCCTCAACGGCCGACCGGGGGATCTCCTCGATCACGTCGCTCGCCAGGAGCCCGAATCCGCGAAGCCGGGCGGCCCGCTCTCCGGCTTCGCCGGTCCAGTACGGGGCGAGCCGCCCGGCGACCCACGGCTCGGTCCCCTGGGCCAGCAGCCCTCCGAGCACCCCATCCAGGACATCCCCCATCCCCCCCACGGTCATCGCCCGGTGGTGATGGTCGTTGCGGACCGTCCGGAGCCCATCGGAGAGCCAGTCGGTGGGTCCCTTGACCAGGAGATGGAGCCCCCGGGCCCGGGCCAGGTCGGCGACCTCCGGGGCGGTCGGTTCCCGGCTCCCCCCGAACCACCGGCGGTATTCGCCGAGATTGGGGGTCGCGAAGACCGGGGCGGCGGGGGCCGACGCCACCGGGGGCCGGTCGGCGAGCACCGCCAGAGCGTCGGCATCGTAGAGGACCGGCCCGTGGTCGTCGGGGTGCGTCTCCAGCCAGTCCCGCAGCCCCTCGAAGAACTCCCGCGTCTTCGGGTCGTCGCCCGCGCCCATCCCGATCGCGATCGCCGCGGGTCGCAGCCGCTCGATCGTCGCCCGGGCGACGGGGAGCTCCTCCGGGGTCCAACGGCGTCCGTCCCCCAGACCCTGGACGATGAGGTCCGGTCCGAACCCCTGGACCACCGGGGCGACCAATCCCGGGACGAGGAGGGTGGCCCGTTCGGCCCCGGTGCGAAGTGCCGCCCGGCCCGCGAGGGCCGGAGCGCCCGCATACGGTCCTCCGCCGACGATCAGCAGGCGACCGCTGCGGCCCCGTTCGGAGGCATGGCTCCAGGTGCGGAGTGCCTGAAACTCCCCGGGGCCGGTCGACTGCCACGCTTCCGGCGGGATGCCAATCGAGCGGACGATGAGCTCCCCGCATCGGTCGGCCGGCGCTTCCACCTTCGGGCCGGTCAGGGCCACGGTCCAGTTGGCCCGGATCCCCTCGGGATCCCCGATCCCCGTCGGCACGTCGATCGCGAGGATCGGCCGCCCGGAGCGGCGGAGGTGGGCCACCGCGTCCACGTAGGGAGGCCGCAGCGGTCCGTCCTGGCCGGTGCCCAGGATCCCGTCGATCAGCAGGGAAAAACCGGTCAGATCCTCGACGGCCGGAACGCCGGAGTGGATCGGCAGCTCCCGGACGGCCTCCTCGTAGAATCGCCGGACGGCCGCGCCGCGCAGCCGCTCGGGCGGCGGAAGCCTCCAGAGCTCGGGGCGATGGCCGAGATGCCGGAGCTCGAGGGCCGCGGCGAGACCGTCCCCCCCGTTGTTTCCGGGGCCGATGACGATTGCGACTTGGCCCGGCGGCGGAGGCAGTCGCCGCGCGGCCTCCTCAGCCACGACCCGGCCCGCCGCGGCCATGAGATCGGTCAGCGAGGTGCCGAGCGCCAGCGCATTGGCCTCGACGATCGCCATCTCGAGCGAGGAGAACGGACGGCGGTCGTCCGTCGGCATCGGCCCTAGTTCGCTGGAGCGGGGGCCGTCGGCTCGTCCCCGCCCCCAAACCGGTCCATCGACGCGGGGAGCAGTTTGCGTCGGGAGAGGTAGGTCGCCTGGGTGCGGCTGTACCGGAACAGGATGTCGGCCTTGCCCTCCTGGAACCCCCACGGCCTCAGGATCAACAGATCCCCTTCCCGGATCCACATCTTCTTCTTCATCTTGCCGGTGATGCGGCCCATCCGGGAGGTGTTGTCCTCGCAGAGGACCCGGATCCGGGCGGCGCCCAGGAGCTGCGTCGCCATGCCGAACACCTCGCCGCGCTGGCGGCGCGGGAGCGGGAGGCGCCCGACCTCTTCCCCCCCCTCGACGACTTCCACGGTCGGTGCCGGCTCGTCGGACTCCGTGGAGGGGATCGGAGGAACCGGTTCGTTGTCTTCCACGTCCCAATCAGCCGGGCCGACTATTTCAGTTGGGGGGATGCCGGGGGAAGAGCTGGAGCGGATTGCTCTCGAGGATCTGGACCTTTAGCTCGGCCGGGATCGGCAGGGCCCGGAACGCCTGCAGGTTGGCCGCGATATCCCGGACCCCGGGCCCGGGCCAGTCGGTGCCGAATACCGCCTTGGCGCCGACCTTGGCGAGATCCGGGAAGTACTCCAGGATCCGGTTCGGGGGAACGCCCGAGAGCTCCAGCCAGACGTTGGGGAACCGCCGGGCGAGGAAGACCGCCTGGTCCATCCACAACGGACGGCCGCCATGGGCCAGTACGATCGGCAGCCTCGGAAAGTCGAGGGCGACCTCCTCGATCCGGAGCGGTTCGCCGAACCGGCTCACCGCCCCGGGAAAGACGCTCGTCCCCGTGTGGAAGATCACCGGAACCGCGAACCGCTCGAGGGTCTCGTAGACCTCCCGAAGCTCGGGCCACTCCCCCGTCCGGTAGGCGTCCGGGTAGAGGCGTTGGTGGGGGGGATGGATCTTGATGCCGCGGATGCCGAGGCGCTCCACGAGTTCGCGGACCCGGGCGCCGGGCGAGCGGTGGCCGGTCCCGATGCCTCCGACGGCGATCAGCCGCTCGGGATCGGCGCGGACATACTCGGCGACGAAGTCGTTGGCGGCCTCGCTGTAGCCGATGACCTCCGGGGCCACGTAGTTGATGAGGACCGCCCGTTCGACCCCGGCCCGGTCGAGGTAGGCGATCAGTTCCTCGGGGTGCCTCAGCATCGATTCGAGGCCGGAGGCGAGTTCGAGCCGCCGACGGGCCTCGGGTCGCATCTCCCAGATCGGGTTGATGTGGATGTGGCAATCGGTCACGCCCATGCGCGGACCGAACGACCGGCGGTATTTGGGTTCCTGCCGGCGGGCGACATGGCTTATCAAGGAGGGCTCATTAGGTGCCCGGATGATCCCGCTCACTCCCATCACGCCCCGGCACTTCAAGGCCCGCTACCTGGCCGAAGAGGAGCGGCTGCTCGCCGAGACGCGCGGGACCGCGCTCTTCTATCTGCCGAAATCGGTCGCCGCCTCGATCGTCTTCGGGATCCTGGCGTATGCCGCCGCGGCGGTCCGCCCGGGCTGGCCGGCGTTCCCCTACCTGACCGCCTTCTTTGCGCGCGGACCGGTCCTCTTCGGGGTCAGCCCGGGAACCTACCTTCTCATCCCGTTCCTGCTCCTCCTGCTCGGCGCCCTCCTCGGGCTGCTCGACCGGTACCTGCGGTGGATCTCGACCGTCTACGCGGTGACGACCACCCGGGTCGTGCTGCAGCGCGGGATCTTCTCCCGGAACTTCGAGGAGATGCCGATCCTCCAACTCCGCGGAGTCGACGTCCATCAGTCGGTGGGCCAGCGGCTTCTCCGCTACGGGACGATGCGCGTGAGCTCGGAGTCGGGCGCCTCCCTCGGCAACCAGGACTGGCAAGGAATCCCGCATCCGTTCCGGTTCCAGAAGGTGATCGAGGACTCGCGCGCGAGGCTCCTCGCCGGCGGCACGGCGGCGCCGCCGAGGACCGCCCCGCCGGCCGCGCCGGGGCCGATCGAACCCGGCCCGTCGGACCGGCCGGAACTCCCGCCGGCAAAGACGCAGTGACCCGGCGGACAGAAGGGCGGCTCAGCGACCCCGTACCCGACGGATCTCCGCCGTCAGGGCCGGAACGATCTGGAGGAGATCGCCCACGATGCCGTAGTCGGCGACCTTGAAGATTGGCGCCGAGGGATCGGAGTTGATCGCGACGATCACCCGGGAACCGATCATGCCGACGACATGCTGGATCGCCCCCGAGATCCCCACGGCGATGTACAGCTGCGGGGTGACGGTCCGACCGGTCTGACCGACCTGCAGGCTCGCCGGCCGCCAGCCCGCATCGGTGACGGCGCGCGAGGCGCCGACCGCCGCGTCCAGCGCACCGGCCAGTTCCTCGATGAGCCGAAACTGGTCGGACGATCCGACGCCGCGCCCCCCGGCCACCACGATCGGCGCGTCGCCGAGGGCCGGTCCCCCGCCCGAGACGACCGGTTCGCTCCCGATCCGCGTCGGACCGGCCGCCCAGGGGCCGGGGGCCACGACCGCCTGGACGGCCGCGGCCGCGGGGGCCTCCCGAGGCTCGGGCGCCGGGAACGATCGGGGCCGCAGGGCGACCACCGCGCGGGGGCCGGACAGGATCCGGGTCTCCGTGGCCCGACCGCCAAAGACCGGCCGCCGGACCTCCCAGCCCTCGGCCGTGCGCGTGATGGCCGTCACGCCGGTGGCCGCGCCCGCATCCCACCGGGCGGCCAGCGCTCCCGCGAGCTCGCGTCCGAAGCCGGTCGACGGCAGCAGGACCAGTTCGATCGAGCCCTCGGAGAGCAGCGCGAGGAGGCTCGGGACCAGCGCGCCGGCGAGCCGCCCCCCGGCCGGGGGCTCGGCGAGCCATCGCACCGTGTCGACGCCGTCCCGGCACCACCCGGCCGCAGCGGGCTCCACCGGGCTCCCGATCAGAAGGCCCATGACCGGGGCGTCCCCGACGAGACGGCGGGCGACCCCGGCCGCCTCCCGGGAGGCGTCGGTCGGTTTGTCCTCCCGGAGTTCCCCGATGACGAGGATGGCCGGCGTCATGGAAAGACCTTCGCCTCCTCCCGGAGGATCCGGACCAGGCGCTCGGCCGCCTCCGCCGGGGTCGAGTACTCAATCATTCGGGCGCCCGCGCGGGGCGCCGGGAGATCGAATCGGAGCGGGACGCTGCGGCCGGCGGCGGCTCCCGGGGCGGCCGGAACCGACTCGATCGGCATCCGACGGGCCTTGAGGACGTTGGGCAGTTTCGCGGTGCGCGGATCGTTCCATGCCTGCTGGAGCCCGAGGACCAGCGGTGGGGGTGCCTCCCAGCGTTCGACCTCGACCTCGGTCGAGCGGCGGAAGCTGAACCGGGCCCGGTCGGGGCTCCAGCGCAGATCGGTCACCGAGGAGAACGATGGCCGGTCGAGCAGCGCGCCGAGCGCCGGAGCGACCAGGCCCTCCTCGTCGTCCAGCGCCTGCTTCCCGACAAGGATCAGGTCGGCGGGCCGCGAGCCCAGGACGGTCCCGAGCGCGGCCGCCACGACCAGGGGATCGTCCACCGGTTCGTTCGCCGCCACATGGGTGGCCGAGTCGCAGCCGAGGGCGAGGCAACTCCGGAGAATCTCGGGTGCCCGCGGGGCCGGCCCGAACGCGAAGGCCCGGACGGCGCTCCCTGGAATCTGCTCCCGGAGGAGCAGCCCCTGCTCGACCGCCGATTCATCGTACCCCGCGAGCACATACTTGACCCCCTCCGGATCCAACGTCCGCTGGTCGGGAGAGGCCCGGAGCCGGGTGTCGGGGTCGGGGACCGGCTTCACGCAGACCGCGATCTCCATGGGGCACCGCTCAGGCGTAGCGTTTGAGGAGTTCTCGGGCCGTCACGATGCGTTGGATCTCGTTGGCGCCCTCGTAGATCTGGGTGAGCTTGGCGTCCCGGAGCAGCTTCTCGACGGGGTACTCCTTCATGTAGCCGTACCCGCCGAAGGTCTGGATCGCCTCATCGGCGACCCGCAGTGCCGCATCGGAGGAGAAACACTTGGCGATCGACGACTCCAAGGTCCCCCGGGCGCCGCCGTCGATCGTCCAGGCCGCCAACCACGTAAGAAGCCGGGAAGCGGTGAGCTGCTGGGCCATCGTCGCGAGCTTCGCCTGGATCGCCTGGTGTTCGGCGATCGGCTTTCCGAAGGTGGTCCGCTGGAGCGCGTACCGGGCGGCCAGGTCGAGCGCGGCCTGAGAGATCCCCGTCGCCATCGCCCCGATCGGGGTCCGGGTCTGGTCGAGGGTCCGCATCGCCAGGGAGAATCCCTCCCCTTCGGCCCCCAACCGGTCGGCCGCCGGCACCCGGACCTCGTCGAAGCGGACGGTGCTGGTCGCACTGGCCCGATGGCCCATCTTCTCCTCCTCACGGCCGGGGACGAGGCCGACCGCGTCCCGGGGCACGACGAAGGCGGTGATCCCCTTGTGGCGGAGCGCAGGGTCAAGCGTCGCGAAGACGGTGAAGAGGGCGGCGTGGGGGGCGTTGGTGATGAAGCATTTCTCCCCGGTCAGGAGGTAGTCGTCGCCCGACCGGCGCGCCCGGGTCTTGAGCGCGGCCGCATCACTCCCGCCGCTCGGCTCGGTCAGGCAGAAGGACGCCAGGTGGTAGTCCGCGCAGAACGGCCGCAGCCATCGCTCCTTCTGCTCGGGCGTGGCCCCCAGCAGGATCGGTTCGAGGGCGAGGCAGTTGGCGATGATCGAGGTGGTCATCCCGGCGCAGGCGTAGGCGAGCTCCTCGACAATCAGGCACTGGTCGAAGAGCCCGAGGCCGGTCCCGCCGAACTCGGCGGGCACATTGAGGTTCATGAGGCCGAGCTCCCACGCCTTCCGGTAGATCTCCTCGGGGAACCGCCCGGTCCGGTCCACCTCCGCCGCTCGGGGGGCCATCTCGCTGCGTGCAAATTTGCGCGCCAGCTCCCGGAGGCTCTCCTGGTCCGGGGTCAGGGAAAAATCGACCATAGGTGGGTTCGGGCGAGCACCGGGACCCGATATATGATGGCTTGGGTGGGGGCGTCACGATGGCTCGCCGCACCGGTGCCCGCCGGCCCCAACGAACCGCGACCTTACGGGTCGGACGGTACGCCCAGATCGACCGGGAACGGTCGCAACGCGTCGGGGTCCCCGAGATCATCCTCGGCGAAGGCAAGACGGTCGACCATCTCCTGGGAATCCTCCGGGCGCTCCATGCCCATCGGACCGGGGCCCTGATCTCCCGCCCGACCGCACCGCAGCGGAGGGCGCTTCGGGCCGCCATGCGGGGCGGGCTCCCGGTCCGCCTCCTCGCCGCCGGACGGGTCGCCCGGCTCGCCGGCCCGCTCGGGCTCCGGCTCCCCCAGCCCCGGGTCGCCCTGCTGGCCGCCGGCACGAGCGATGTGGGCGTGGCCGAGGAGACCCGGGTCATCCTCGAAGCGTTCGGCGTCGAGGTGCTCACCGCCTACGATGTCGGGGTCGCCGGGATGCACCGGCTCACCCGGGCCCTGGCCCGGATCGAGGCCCGGGCGCCCCGCGCGTACCTGGTCTGCGCCGGCCGGGAGGGCGCGTTGCCGACCGTGGTCGCCGGTCTCGTCCGCGCCCCGGTACTCGGGATCCCGACCTCGATCGGCTACGGTCGGGGCGGCCGCGGCGAGGCCGCCCTGACGGCCATGCTCCAATCGTGCGCCCCGCTCGCGGTCGTCAACATCGATGCCGCGGTCCCGGCGGCGCTCTACGTGACCCAGTGGCTCCTGCCCGACCGGCCATCGATCCGGCCCCGGACGGGGCGGCGGCGAGGACGGGAAGGGGTTTTGTGACCTTCGGGTCCTAGGGGGGGTGCCGTGCCGTATCGGACATCGCTATCGGAAGAGTCGGATCGGGAGGAACGGGAGATCCAGGATCGCCTCCGGGCGATCGATTCCCAGCTCGAGTCGCGTTGGGCGAAGCGGCAACAGCTCCTCGCGGAGGTCCGCCGGCTCAGTGCCGAGCAGAAGGCGCTCGCGACGCAGCGGGGAGGCCCGCTCCAGGAGGCGGAAGAGGTCCACCAGACCCACCGCAGCCTGGGGCAGGAGCTGCTCCGGCTCCGATCGGAACGGGACCGGGCCCGCGCCGCCCTGGCTCAGGCCCTGATCCAGTACCGGGAGATCCGCGCGGCCGCCCGGCCGCAGGCCCATCTTCGACCCGAGGCGGTGCGGAAGGAGATCCAGGAGCTCGAGCACCGCCAGCAGACCCAGGTGCTCTCGCTGGACGACGAGCGCGCGCTCCTGGTCCGGCTCCGGGAGCGGACCCGAATGCTGGCCGAGCTGGAGGCCCACGCCCAGGAGGCCGCCGCCGATCGGGCCCGGGAGGAGGCGGCGGCCCACCAGGTCACCGAGGCCCGGGCCGCGGTCGACCGGATCACCCAGGAGTTCGATCGGATCCGCAAGGAGCGGGAGGCGGCGATGGGCACCATTCGGGGCCGCCTCGAGGCCGCGGGCAGCGTCGTCGCCGAGATCCGGCGGATCGCCGCCCAGCGCAGCGACACGATGGACCGGCTGTTCGCCGAGAGCCGGGAAATCCAGCGGCTCGAGCAGGAGGGCCGCACCCTCCTCGGCACGCTGAGGGCCCGGCGGGCCGAGGCCCGCAACACGATTCGCGAGTTCACTCCGCGCACCCGGCGGGCGGAGGAACGGACCGCGCTCGAATCGAGCGTCGACCAGCGGCTCGACGAACTCCTCAAGCGGGGTCGGATCACCCTCGGGTAGACGGCCCAGGGCCCCGCCCTACTTCGGCGGGAAGATGTCGACGGCCGTGATGATGAACTTGAGCGTCGCCCCGGCGACCTGGGAGTTGAAGTTCTCCGTGAAGGTCCCGCTGGCGAGGTTCACCGAGGAGACGACGAAGGTCCCCGTATGGCAGACGGTCTGGTTCGTCGGAAGATTGCCCTTCACCAGGCCCGCCTGGGTCACGCTGAGTTCATTGTGGAGCGTCAGGTTGCCGCCGCTCGGCCCCTGCGTGACGTTCGTGACCTCGACCGGCCAGCCGAACGGTGAGGAGACGAACCCGACCCCGGGCTGGTTCACCAGCACCACCGACGTCGCATTCGCGCTGAAGAGCAGGACCGGCCAGCCGTAGATCGGCTGGGAGAGCGTACTCCCGACGGTGATCGGCACGCCGGGATACTGGGTCGCGAACTGCGCGCGGGAAAGCGTCACGACGGTGGGCATCGTGTAGGTCAGAGGCTGGGTGACGAGGCAGGACGGGTTGAGCGGCCCGTAGCCCAGGCTGGGCGGGATAATCACGGTCACCGTCCGGTTCCCCGAAAGCCCGATGATCCCCTGCCAGAACCCGGGAATGACGGTGATGAACGAGAGGTTATTGATCACGTAGCCGCCCGAGGGCGCAGTCGGACCCACATGGACGGCCAGCGGAGTGTAGGCCGATTCGTTCGCCCGGGGCTGGTAGAGCAGGCTCTTCGGGTAGGTCAGGTTGTTCAGGGCGACCGCATAAATCGACGTATCGAAGACCCGGCCGGCCTGGGGGCCCGTAGCGAACTCCCCGATGTAGTTGACCGTCGCATTGTACCCCTTCTGAATCGTAAGGAGCGGCGCCGGGGAGGGGGGGCGGTTCTTCGCGTAGACGTAGCCCGCCGCGGCCACCCCCGCCACAATCAATACCACGGCGACGAGGATCGGGACCCAGAGCGAGCGGGAAGTTGGCATGATTTGGATTCCGCAGGGTTGGGGGTCAGCACGTCGTAGGTCTCGTCACGTGTTCGGAGAGACAGGTGCTCTTCATCCCCCCGCGCCCCGAGCCGGGCACCGATATAAATCCTCGTCCCCAGCCATCGCCCCACGCCCAGGCCCGTTAGGCCCGCCGGAGCTTGCCCACCACCGGTTCCTCCACCGCGCCTTCGGTCTCGAGGCGGCCCAGGAGCTCCTCGGCCCGTTCGGGAGTCAGGCCCCGTTCGGCGAGCCGTTTGAAGGTCTCCCGGACTTCGGCGTAGCCGTCGACCGACCGGTCGGCGAGCTCGTCGATCAGGTCGAGGACCGTCTCCTCCTCGGCCCGTTCGGCCTCGGTCACCGGGCGGACCGGGGCCGGCCGTGCCGGGGGAGGCTCCGGGGCGGAGGGCGCCCAGGCGGCCGGGCTCACGGGAGGAGGGACCGGAGGGGGCGGGGCCCCCCCCCGCAGGGCCTGAAGCGCCGATCGGAGGGAGGGCAGGAGCCCGTCCCGGGACGCCGATGGAAACCGGGCCGCCGAGGCCCGAGCGCCGACGACCCAGAGCTCCGGCGCGGCCTCGGGCGCCACCCCCCCGGCGCGGACCGCGCCAAGCACCTCGAGCCGGTCGAGCGTCTGGCCGAGGATCTCGCCCACCACCGCACGGTACTCCGGTTCGTCCAGCGGAGCGATCCCCTCGGCCCGGATCGAGACGTAGGCGGTGCCGTCGCGGCCCCGGTAGAGATGGGGGCGCCCCACCACCAGCGCCGTGGTCGGGGCGGCCAGCCGGCGCAGCGTCGCCATCGCCCGGGGCTGGTAGCTCCCCGCCGTCACCGCGATCTCGCCGGTCGGGTCGGCGAGCCGCGCCCGGTAGAACGGCTCCCGCTCGTCGCGCCCGACCCGCTCGGGCGGCGTGAGCCGCCCGGCCAGCAGGGCCCGGCCGATCCGGGCGCCGTACGGGCTGATCCGGTAGGTGACCGGACGCTCGCCGGTACCCTGCTCCTCTTCCGTCGCCTGCAGGAGTTCGGCCGCACAGAGCCGCCAGGCCGGTTCGCGGGCCGGCATCTACGCGAGCCTCCGTTCGAGATCGGCCGCGTCGGGCGCTTCGGTCCGGGGGCGGGGCTCGATCGATTCGGGATGGACCGACAGGCCGAAGTCGTCGACGTACGCCGACCCCCGGACCGTCCAACAGGTTCCGATCAGACGCTCCCAGAGGAGCTCCTCGATGACCGACGGGTCGGGGGTCGACCGGAGTCGTTCCAGGCAGGCGTCAAGGGAGAGGCCGATCACCGATTCGGTCGCCGCACGGTCAAGGTTCACCGTGGCGGCCCCGGTTCCGTCATCGAGCACCAGCCGGGCGGCGAGGTCGGGCCCGCCGCTGACCGGCCCATGGGTCCGGCAGATCCCCTGGTGGGTCACCCGACGACACTCCGGGCATCGATAGATGAGCCCGCTCGGAGGAAGGATCCCGACGACCCGACCGGCGAGTTCGACCAGTTCGCCGCCGCCCTCCGCCTCGCACCGGGCCAGGCTCTGTCGGGCCGGCGCCGCCAGTTCGGCCGCGGGGGGCAGACGGGTGTCCGGCAGGCGGGCGACGATCGATCGGTCATCGAGGACCAGTTGGGGGCGCCGCCGATAGTTCCGAAGATATCCGCCCCCGATCCGCACCGCCTCGCCCTCCCGGAGGGAGAAGTCCCTCCAGGCGGTGAAGCCGATCGCGCCGCTGTCATCGGCGAGCCGGCCCTCGAAGACGGTCCGGTGCTCGGCGCCGACCGCGACACCGCGGGCGGCGACCCGGACCACCCGGGCATCGAGCCGGAACCCCTCGTCCGGGGGGGTCAGGTCCCGGATCCGCCGCATCGGCATCTCCTCCCAGCCGAGCCGGGGAAGCTCGGCCTCGGCCGCCGGGGCGATTCGGGTCCGGTAGGTGAAGGCGACCTCCGCGCGCCCGAGGTACTCGCGGACCTCCGCCCGGGCGATCCGGAGCACGGTCCCCCGGTCGATCTCCTCGGAGGGAGGGTCCCACCAGGTGAACCGCACCGTGCCGGTCCCGTCGCTCAGGAGCCCCGAGAGGATCGGCCGCCGCTGGCCATCGCTCTTCCGGGTGATCTCCCTCCGCTCGACCTGGACAATCCGGGCGATGAACGAGACCGGCGGGCCCGGACGCAGGTCCTTGAGACGGATCTCGACCGGGTCTGCGGCACCGTCTGTCGCCATCCGAAGCTCCCCGAAGGACGGGGAGAGTCCGCCGGCCTTAAAGCCGACGGCCCGGGTGAACGGTGCGGCGACGCAACCGATTTACGGAAAGGGCCCGTGCCGCCTCCGTGCCGAGGCGATTCTCCGAACGGCTCGACGACCGGATCGCCGGGACCGGATCGATGCTCTGCGTCGGGCTCGACCCCGACCCCCGCCTCTGGCCGGCCCGGTTCGGTCGGCGTCCGGCCCCCCGGGCCCTTGACCGGTTCCTCGATGAGGTGCTCGAAGCCACCCGGCCCGTGGCCGCGGCCTACAAGGCCCAGTTCGGTGCCTACCTGCCGTTCGGCGCCGAGGGAATCCGCCGGCTCCTCGAGCTGCCCCGTCGGATCGGGGCGGGCCCGATCACGATCCTCGACCTCAAAGTCAACGACATCCCCAACACCGTCCGATGGTTCCATTCGGGGCTCCTCAACTCCGGGGGCTGGGACGCCCTGACCGTCACCCCCTGGATGGGCTGGGATTCGTTCGATCCGTTCGAGACCGAGGTCGAGCGGGGGTACTTTGTCGTCGCCCACTCGTCGAATCCGGGGAGCCGGGACCTCCAGGAGCTGCGGTCGGGAACCGCCCCGGTCTGGCACCGTGTGCTGGCGGAGGTGAAACGTCGGGCCCGCCGGTCCGGCAACGTCGGCGCCGTGGTCGGCGCGACGTATCCCGAGGCGGTCGCCATGGCCCGGAGGATCCTCGGCCCGACGGTCCCGCTGCTCGTGCCCGGTGTCGGCGCGCAGGCGGGCGACCTCGAACGGACCGTGGCCGCCGGCCTGGGAAAGGCCGGCCGGCGCCTGCTGATCAACTCCTCCCGGGGCATCCTCTACGGCCCCGACGGCGCCCGGGGGATCGGACGTCGGGCGGCCGATCTCAAGCAGGCGATCGATGCCGCGCGACGATCCGCTGGTAGAGGCTCAGGATCTCCGCGGTGACCTTCGGGAGCCCGAACCGCTCCTCGGCCCGGCGGCGGCCGGCCGCGCCCATCCGGGCGGCGAGGTCGGGACTGTCCAGGATTCTCAGGACCTTCTGGGCCAGGTCCTCGGCGATCAGCGGCTCGGTCAGGAGCCCCTCGATGCCGGGCGTGATGACCTCACGGACCCCGGGCATGTCGGCGACGATCACCGGCAGGCCGGCGCCGAGGGCCTCGGCGATCGCGAGGCCGAAGCCCTCCAGCCGGTTCTGCGAGGGAAAGACGAACACGTCGCCCAGCGCGAGGTAGGTCGGCAGGTCGTCGTCGGCGACCGACGGGCAGAACCGGACCCGGTCCTCCACGCCCAGACGACGCGCCAACAGGACCAGGTCGCGCAGCCGGGGGCCGGAGCCCACCACGACGGCCGCCACATCGTCGGGCAGGAGGTGGAGCGCCTGCAGGATCACGTCGACCCCCTTGTGGGGGACCAGCCGGCCGGTGAAGAGGAGCACCCGACGGCCCTCGAGCCTCAGCGTACGGCGGAGCCGATCGGCCGGAAGCCCCGGGCGGAACCGATCGAGGTCCACGACCGAGGGAATGATCTCCAGCGGGCGGTCCCGGAGGCTCCGCGACGTGCGCCCGTAGCTGCGGGTGTGCACGACGATCGCATCGGCGTTCGAGAGGATGCGGGGGAGGAAGATCCGTTCGAAGAGCCCGGCGAGGAGGCTGCCCCCCACGCCGCCCAGATAGAGGTCGCAGTGGTAGGTCAGGCAGGTCGGCACCCCCCGCTTGACCAGGGTCCGGACGGCGAAGTAGGGGGTCATCGGAGGCGGGTAGTGGAGGTGGGCGACGTCGGCCGGCAGGCTCCGAAGCAGCCGCCCGACCCCGGGGTCGATCGGGGTGTTGAAGACGGTGGCGAGGGTCGGGACGCGCAGGATGCGGACGCCCTCGAACTCCTCCTCCTTCGGCAGACGGCGACGGTAGCGGGAGGTCACGACGGTCAGTTCGTGGCCCTGGGCCGCGAGCGCCCGGGAGAGCGTCCGAACATGCGACTCGACCCCCCCGGCGTGGGGGGCGAAGAACGGGCAGATCTGAACGATGCGCACAGCGGGCTCCGAGCCACTCCTCCGGGGGGATCCCCTGGCCGCCGGCCTAATGGGCCGAAGGGGAGGAGATCCGGCGGGGATCGGACTCTCGGGACTGGAGCAGCTCTTCGGGGCGCAGGCCGGCGAGGTCGATCCCCTTCATCGGGGAGCCGAGGCCCTCCGAGACGCGAGCCAGGAGCTCCGGCTGGTCGAAATGCAGCGACGCGTCGACCACGGCCCGGGCGACCTTCTCGGGAAACTCCGACTTGAAGATCCCGCTCCCGACAAAGACCCCATCGACGCCGAGCAGGCGGCAGAGCGCCGCGTCGGCCGGGGTCGCAATGCCGCCCGCGGCAAAGTTGACCACGGGCAGGCGACGCAGGCGCCGGACCTCCTGGATCACCCCCCGGCTCACCCGTTCCCGCTTCGCCCAGGCGGCGGCCGCGGCGGGCCGCATGCGCACGAGGGCGTCGATCTCCTCCCGGATCTGACGGATGTGCCGAACGGCCTCGATGACATTGCCGGTCCCGGCCTCGCCCTTGGTCCGGATCATCGCCGCGCCCTCATCGATCCGCCGGAGCGCCTCGCCCAGGTTGCGGGCACCGCAGACGAACGGGACCTTGAATTCCGACTTCGGGACGTGGCGGAACGGATCGGCCGGGGTCAGGACCTCCGATTCGTCGATCATGTCCACTTCCAGCGCCTCGAGGATCCGGGCCTCGGCGATGTGCCCGATCCGGCACTTCGCCATGACCGGGATCGACGCCTGGGCCTGGATCTCCCGGATCTTGGTCGGATCGGCCATCCGGGCGACGCCGCCGGCGGCACGGATATCGGCCGGGACCCGTTCGAGGGCCATCACGGCGACCGCCCCGGCCGCCTCCGCGATCCGGGCCTGTTCGGCGGTCGTCACGTCCATGATCACCCCGCCCTGCTGCATCCGGGCGAAGCCGCGTTTGACCAGTTCGGACCCGAATCGGAGCCCTTCCAGAGTTTCGACCATGAGCGGAGGCGCCCTCCAAACCCGACGGCCGTATTTGAGCGTGCGGAACCCGACGGGCCGGCCGGTCCGGGGGGGACGCCGCGCCCGATGGAAGAGCCCGCGGAGGGGCTCGGGGCCGGAGAATCCGGCTCCGGCCTTGTCCCGTCGGACCCGGTGTCGATCCGGCGCTTCCGGGAAGGCCACGCAACTCTGGGGCCCCGGTACTGGGCCGCCGGTACGGGGGTGGTTCCCGTGGGCGCCGACCCCTCCGGTCCAGGGGGCCCGTATCGGGCAGGCGACGGCGCGACGGTCGGGTTTCATTCGGCAGATCGGGGCCTCGAACCGGGCTCCGCTCTCCCTCCGGGTTGACCCTTCCCGAGACGTTAAAAGGCACCGCGGTACTGCAGGAACGGGGGAGCTGTGTATCGGCTGAGAGGACGAGCCCGTCTCGTCGACCCCAGGAACCTGATCGGGGTAATGCCCGCGAAGGGATGGACATGTGGGACCTGATACCACTCTCAGTCGATCAGCGCGTCGGGTGAGCGGCCCCGTTTCCGATCGGGTCCCCCGACGTCCCGTCCGACGCCCGGGACGGACCGGGCGGATCATCCTGACCTTGGGGATCGCCGTGGCGTTGGTCCTGGCCGGGGTCGGGATCTATATCGATCTCCGCCCGGGCGGAGGCGGAAGCTGCCCGACCCAGTTCGGAAGCGGCGGAACTCGGCTCACGGTCTATACGTACCCGAGTTTCCTGGGCGGGCCCTGCAATACGGCGGCCCTCGAATCGGTCTTCGGAAGCTTTGCCGGCGCCCACCGGACGACCGTGACCCTGGTCGAACCCTCCGGGAGCCTGCTCGCCGCGATCGACCACCCGATCGGTCCGGAGGCGGACGTGGTCGTCGGCCTCGACGAGGTCACCGCGACGGCCGCCCTGGAGGCGGGGCTGATCGTCCCGTACCGCAGCCCCGCCCTCTCCGGAATGGTGCCCGGCCTCGCGTCGGAACTCGCGCCCGACGCTGCCGCCACCCCGTACGAGTACGGCTACCTGGGGATCGACTACAACTCGAGCTTCAACTCCGCCCTGGGAGGGGCCGCGGCCCGGCTCAGCCTCCCCGCGCTGGCCAGCCACCTTCGCTGGGCCGAGAACTTCCTCTACGAGAACCCGACCACGTCGATCGTCGGCGAGGAGTTCCTGGTCAGCGAGATCGCCTACTACCAGTCGGTCCTCCACCAGCCCTGGCAGCCGTTCTGGAACGCCACCCTGCCGGTCGCCCCCCAAGCGATCGACTGGCAGGACGCCTTCAACGAGTTCACGGGCCCGACCGGGGCCCCCGGCTTCTTCGTGAGCTACACCACCGATCCCGCCTTCGCCGCCTTCTCGGGGACTCCCGGAGCCTACAACTCAACCGTGCCCTGGTGGAACGGGACCGCCTACGGCTGGCGGACGATCTACGGTGCGGCGATCGTCCACGGAAGCGCCCACCCGGCCCTGGACCAGGCGCTCATCAACTGGCTCCTCAGCCCGACGGTGCAGTCGCTCCTGCCGACCAACGAGTGGGAGTATCCGGCCAATGCGTCCGTGCCTCTGCCTGCCGTCTTCCGGTACGCCGAATCCCCGAATTCGATCTCCCCGCTCAACGGGGCGCTTTCCCCGGGTGAGATTGCCGCCGATCTGCCCGGCTGGCTCGCCGACTGGCAGGCGCTGGCCGACCGGTGGGGCTAGTCGATGCGCCCTCGATGGCTCGCCGTGGCCGCCACGCTCCCCCTCGGAATCTTCCTGGCCGCGTTCGTCCTTCTCCCGGTCGGCGAGGTCGTCGCTTCCGCATTCCCCGCCGCCGGCACGCTCTCCGGATGGGCGAACCTCTTCGCCGATCCCCTGAACCGGGAGGCCCTCGGGAACTCCATCGTCCAGGGCGGGCTCTCGGCCGGAGCGTCCCTGCTCGTGGGCTATCCGGTCGGAGTGTTCCTCGGCCGGTACGACTGGCCCGGCCGCCGTCTGGTGCGGTCGCTCCTCCTCCTGCCGTTCCTCCTGCCGAGCCTCCTGGTCGTGCTCGGCGTCGCCGACCTCTTCGGTCCCGGTGGGCTCCTCCTCGGCCTTCTCCCGGGCCTCGGACTCCTCGGCCGGGGGATCGGCGGAATCGTCGCGGTCAATGTGGCGTTCAACGCGCCGATGGTCGCCCTCTTCACCGCGGTGGGCGCCGAGAGCGCCTCGGGGCCCCTCGAAGAGTCGCTCGCTTCCCTGGGGACCCCGCCAAGCCGGGTGTACCGGGACGTCTGGGGCCCGCCGTCGTGGCGGGGAGCGCTCGCCGGCGCCCTGCTCGCCTTCCTCTTTTCGGCCCTCGCCTTCGCCGGGCCCCTGCTCCTCGCCGGGCCGGCTCAGTACACCCTGGAGGACCGGATCTGGTCGCTCGACCAGATCCTGCTGAACCCGGGCGGCGCCGCGATGCTCGCCACGCTCACGCTGGCCTTCCTGGCCCTCCCGACCGCGGCCTACCTGCTGCTCTTTCCGCGGCTCGCCCCGAGCGGGAGCCGACCGGCACCCCGGCTCCGCCGGCAAAACCTCTCGCCGGCCGCGATGCTCCTCGCGGGGATCACCGTCGGGTTCGCCACGGCCGAGGCCCTCCTCGTCGCCGCGGTCCTCGATCGGACGGTCGAGCCGGTCGGCGGCCGCGCCTGGGGGGCATCGTGGAGCCTGCTCTTCGGGCCGGCGACCACCCGGTCGCTCGGAATCTCGATCGGCGACGCGACGCTGAACACCCTGGCCTTTGCCGGCGCCGCCGCCGCGATCGCCGTGGGGCTCGCGCTCGGGTTCGTCTTCGCGCGGAGCCTCCGCCCGGGGGCCCCGAGCCTGCTGCCGGCCCTGACCCTGCTCCCGCTGCTCATCTCCCCCATCCTCCTCGCGTTCGCCCTGGCCTCGGTCTGGGAGCCGATCCTCGGGGGGCCGCGGGAGGCGTGGATCCTGATCGTCGTGAGCCAGGCCACCCTGGGGCTCCCGTTCGTGATCCAGAGCCTGTCGGTCCCGCTCGATGGCCTCTCCGCGGCGCCCCGGGAGGCCGCGAGGACGCTGGGGGCCGGGCCGTGGACCGCGTTCACCGATATCGATCTCCCCCGGCTGAGAGGCGGGCTCACCGTCGCCGGGCTGTTCGCCTTCGCCTTCGGGCTCGGCGAGTTCACCGCCACCTATTTCCTCGTCACGCCCTCATTCACGACCCTGACCGTCGCCGTCTACCGGCTTCAGGGCGTCCGGCTCCCCGGGGTCGCCGACGCCGCCGCGGGTCTCCTCTTGGTCGTCAGCGCGCTGGCGATCGCCGGGTTGGCGCTGGGAGGGGGGCGTGGCCGGTCCTGATCCGCCCCCGGCGCTCGAGGTGCGCGGCCTCCGCGTGGCGTACCGGGCCGTGCCGGTCGTGCGGGGCGTCGACCTGACCGTCGCGCCGGGGGAGTTCGTGGTCCTCATGGGACCGAACGGGAGCGGAAAGTCGACGTTGCTGCGGGCGATCGTCGGCCTCGAACCCTGCGACTCCGGCGAGGTCCGGGTCTTCGGTGAGGCGGTCGGCCGTCGGCCTCCGCACCGCCGCGGCGTGGTGCTGATGGGCCAGGAGCCGGGCCTGTTCGCTCGGCGCAGCGTATTCGCCAACATCGCCTACGCGGCGGGGATCCGGGGGGCCGGCGAGTCGGAGGTGCGCGCGACGGTCCTCGGACTGGCCGAGCGGCTCGGGATTGGGCCGCTCCTCGACCGACGCCCGACCGAGATCTCGGGCGGCGAACGCCAGCGGGTGGCCCTGGCCCGGGCCCTCGCCGCCCGGCCGCGGGTCCTGCTCCTGGACGAACCCTTCAGCGCCCTCGACGTGACGATCCGGGCGGAACTCATGGCCGACTTCCGCTCGGTGCTCGCCGCCGCGGGTGTGGCGGTCCTCCAGGTGACCCACGACCGGGCCGAGGGGCTCTTCCTCGGAGATCGGGTCGCGCTGCTCTTCGACGGCCGGATCGAATCGTTCGGCCCCCCCCGGGAGGTCTTCGACCGCCCCTCGAGCGTTCGCGCGGCCCGGTTCCTCGGCTACAACACGGTCCGGGAGAACGGCGTCTGGACGGCCGTCCATCCCCGGGACCTCCGGTTTGTTCCGGGCGAAGGGGCCGGGCGGCGGGGGTATCTCGTCGCGGGGGGCCCCATCGGCGGCGGGGCCCGGCTGATCGTCCAGCTCGACTCCGGGGAGCGGGTGGAGATCGAGGTTGGTCCGGCCGAGCCGATTCCTCCGCCGGGCACCCGGGGGACGGTCGGCTGGTCGCACTCGACCGAGCTGACGGACCCGTCGCCCTAGGGGTTCGACCGGCCGGGGAGGGCGGCCGAAGGGCTGCCCTGGGCCGGTCGGGGCCGATCCTTCAACCATCGCCGGCCGCAAGGATGGGAGCGGACGGACGCCGAGGGCGGGCGCCCGCGGTCGCCCCCGGCGGGCCGGCAAAGAGCCCATAAGGCCGGCCGTGATTCCCGGCGCATGACCGTACGAGACCCCCTGGGGATCCGAGGACGCGAGACCGTGGGATCGACCGCGGCGGCCGTCTGGGATCCGGCCCGGCTCTCGGGGGTCGACCCGGCCCGGTGGGCCCGGCGCCCCCGGACCGTCCAGGTGCTGCTCGAGAACTTCTGCCGCAACTTCACCGAGGGGAGCGACCGCAACGCCCTGGTCGCGCTGGCCAACGGGGAGGCGATCGATCCGGCCACCGAGTTCTCGTTCTACCCGTCGAGGGTGTTGCTCCAGGATTTCACCGGGGTGCCGGTGCTCGTCGATCTTGCGATGCTCCGGGATGCGGCCGTCCGGGCCGGAAAGCCCCCGGCCTCGGTCAACCCTCAGGTGCCCGTCGACCTCGTCGTCGACCACTCGGTTCAGGTCGACAGCTTCGGATCGAGCCAGTCGCTGAGGATCAACCTGGACCGGGAGTACGAGCGCAACGGGGAGCGGTACCGGTTCCTCCGGTGGGCCCGCCAGTCGTTCGACCGGCTCCGGATCGTTCCCCCCGGCAACGGGATCGTCCACCAGGTCAACCTCGAGCACCTCGCCACGGTCGTCACCGAACGGGAGATCGGCGGCGAGACCGCGATCTTCCCGGATACGCTCATCGGGACCGACTCCCACACGACGATGGTGAACGGGGTCTCGGTGCTCGGCTGGGGGGTGGGCGGCATCGAGGCCGAAGCGGTCCTGCTCGGAGAGCCCTACTTCCTGAACCGCCCCGAGGTGGTCGGGGTCGAGCTGGTCGGGACCCTCCCGGAGGGAGCGACCGCCACCGATCTGGTCCTCACGGTCACCCACCGGCTCCGGCAGAAGGGCGTGGTCGACCGGTTCGTCGAGTTCATCGGGCCGGGCGTCGCCGAACTTGCGGTCCCGGACCGGGCGACGATCTCCAACATGTGCCCCGAGTACGGGGCGACCTCGGCGCTGTTCCCGATCGACGAGGCGGTCCTCGCCTACCTGCGCGGCACCGGCCGCCCGGAGGCACTCGTCCACCGGGTCGAGGCGTACGCCCGCCGGCTCGGCCTGTGGGGCTCCCGCCCGGCCGACGCGGTCGACTTCGACGATCGGCTCACCATCGACTTGGGCAAGGTGGTCCCGACGATCGCCGGACCGATGAACCCGGAGGAGAGCCTCGCGCTGCCGGCCGTGCCGGCGTCGTTCCGCGCCTCGCTGGCCGCCTACCGGGCCGGTCGTCCCGCCCCGACGCCGCCGAACGGGGGCCGGGCCTATCCCTCGGACGACACCCTCCAGTCGGTCGGGACCCCCCGGCCCGCGGCCGGCGGTCCGGCGACCGGCGGCCCTGGGACCGGTGGGCTCCCCGAGTCGGCGGTGGTGATCGCGGCGATCACGAGCTGCACGAATACCTCCAACCCCCGGGTCATGGTCGGCGCCGGACTCCTGGCCCGGAAGGCCCGGGCCCGGGGGCTCAGGGTCCCCCCGTACGTCAAAACCTCGCTGGCCCCCGGCTCGAAGGTGGTGACCGCCTACCTCGAGCGGGCCGGCCTCATGGCCGATCTGGACGCGCTCGGATTCGAGGTCGTCGGCTACGGCTGCACGACCTGCATCGGCAACTCCGGCCCGCTGCCCGAAGCGGTCGCCCGGTCGATCGTCGAGCAGGACGCCTTCGTCGCGGCGGTGCTGAGCGGTAACCGCAACTTTGAGGCCCGGATCCACAACCTGGTACGGGCCAACTACCTGGCGAGCCCGATGCTGGTCGTGGCGTACGCCCTTGCGGGCCGCATGGACGTCGATCTCACCCGGGATCCGATCGGCATGGGAACGGACGGTCGGCCGGTCTACCTCAAGGACCTCTGGCCGAGCTCGGCGGAGATCCGGGCCGTGGTCGAGCGGTCCCTCGATCCGACGCTGTTCGTCGAAAAGTACCGGTCGATCGAGGTGGGCGACGCCCACTGGGAGTCGCTCGCCTCCCCGCCCCCCGGCGCGTATCCCTGGGACGCGCGGTCGACCTACCTCGCCCGGCCTCCGTTCCTCGATCTTCCGGAGCCGTGGCGGGCCCGGGACGGGTGGCTGGTCCGGGGCGCCCGGGCCCTCGCGGCCTTCGGGGACCGGATCTCGACCGACCACATCAGCCCGGCCGGGGAGATCGCCGCCGACTCGCCGGCCGGCGCCTTCCTCAAGAGCCGGGGAGTCGCCCCGGCCGAGTTCAACACCTACGGCTCCCGACGCGGGCATCACGAGGTGATGGTTCGCGGGACCTTCGCGAACGTCCGGCTCCGCAACGAACTGGCCGCGCCCCGGGAGGGCGGGGTCACCCGGCACCAGCCCTCGGGGGACCTGCTCTCGATGTTCGATGCCGCCGAACGGTACCGGGCGGAGGGAACGCCCCTCCTGATCCTCGCCGGCCAGAGCTACGGGCAGGGCAGCTCGCGGGACTGGGCGGCGAAGGGACCCCGGCTCCTCGGTGTCGGCGCGGTGATTGCGGAGAGCTTCGAGCGGATTCACCGGAGCAACCTGGTCGATATGGGGGTCCTGCCGCTTCTCTTCGAGAAGGGAACCGGATGGAAGAAGCTCGGCCTCACCGGACGCGAGCAGTTCGAGCTCCGCCTCGCCTCCCCGGGGCCCCTCCGGCCCTCCGCAGCCGTGGAGGTCCTGGCCGCTCCGGATTCGGGGGCACCGGTCCGCTTCACAGCGACCCTGGCGATCCACTCGGCGACCGAACTGCGCTACTATGAGGCCGGGGGGGTTCTACCCTACGTGATGGGGCGCCGGTACCTTACGGAGCCTTCGGACCGCTAAGGGCCATCGACCCTCGGACCGGGTCGGCCGGCCGGGCCGCGCCGGTCCGGCCGGGCCGTGCCCAGCGCCGGGGAGCCCCGAGCCGGAGCGCGGTCCCGGCACCGCCGATCCAGAGCAGGGCGTAGACCAGCAGGTAGAGGGGCATCGGCCCGACATCGGTCCCGCCGGGCATCCCGAAGGTCTGACCCCATTGGGTCACCAGGAGGAGCCCGACAAAGATCGCCCCGACAACGATCGCCGGCCGGACCGTGATCCCGGAAAGAAACGCGGCCGCAAGGTACGCGGTGACGGCAGCGGTCAGGGCGGCGAAGAGACCCGCATGGGCCGCGACGAAGGCCGTCAGGGACGCGCCCCCGAGCACGGCCGGGGTGCTCGGGGCGTATGAAAGCACCGTGCTGCCGTAGGTCGGAAAGAACTGGTTGGCCGGGTCGACGATGAAGACCAGGTTGGCCAGCCAAATCAGCCCGAGCCCGATGCGCAGGATCTCGACCCACCGGGCCGATCCCGGGGCGGACGGCGTCATGCGACCGTCATCGTGCCGGTCATGTAGCCCGGCACCCCCATCGGCGCCCCGGAGCTTCCGTCCGAGCCGCAGGGCGCCATGCAGAACCAGGTGAACGCCCCGGGGTTGACGAGATCCATGGTGAAGGTCACGGTGCTCTGGCCCGGACTCAGGACGTTGAGCCCGAGGGCCGGGATGGTGAAGGTGTGGGCCACGTTCGCGGACGGAAGGATCGCGTACGGGGTCTGGTTGAGGTACTCGACCCCGTGGACCACGCCGCGGACCTGGCAGAGGCATCCGGACCAGTTCATCGGGCTGTCTGTATCGTGGATCGTGACGACGACGAGGCCGGTGGGAACCGTAAAGTTCGCGGGAGAGTACTGGGGCATCCCGTTCACAGGGTTGATGACGATGGTCAGTTCCAGGTGGGCCGGGGCCGCGGCCGAGGGAGTACCCCCGGAGGCGCTCGTCAGGGGAAGCCCCGCCGCGAGCCCGAAGCCGACGCCCGCCACGACCAGCAGCGCACCCAGGATCCAGACCGGCAGATTGTGTCCTTCGCTCATCTTCGTCTCCAATCCAAGAGAAGGATCGGGGGGTCATCCCACCCCGCGAATTTCCAATCCCCGGTTCTCAACCTTGAGAACCTCGAATCTGAACCCATCCTAGGAAGCTTCCGCACCGATCCCGGGGAGGGGGTGCACATCCCCCCCGGCGCCCCTCGAATCCGATGGGCCCTGGGTTCGGCGCCGCTTACCGAATCGACCGGGCGCCGGCCTCGGGGGCGGAGTTCGGGGATCGAGCTGACCCCGGTCTGACCCCCCATGGGGCGAGGAGGGATCGTGCCCCGGTCCGTGTCGGGGGCCTGACTCCACCGGTGAAGGCTCGACGCCGGCGAGGAAGGAGGAAAAGAACCGTCGGCTCCCACCGCGTCGGGAGACCGGTGGCGGGGACCCGGCCGAACCGCCGCGGGCCGGGTCGAACGAGGCCGTCGCAGAGGAAGGCCGGGATTCTACCCGGCTCTCCGCTCTCCCAAGACTCGGGAGCCGTACCCCGTCTCGGGAGCGGGCCGATCTCCGCCCTCGATGAGGGAGGCCCGCGGGGGGCACCGAGAGTGGGACGGCTCTCTGAACGCCGGTTCCTTGGCGCCTCGCAGATCGCCTGGCCCGGCCGACGTGCCGGCTCACCGGCCAGGGAAAGGGCGGTCGGGAGGGACGACCCGGCGGGGTTGCAACGGACCCATGGGTCCGCGACTTCGGGGGAACCGTGGGCCGATCACCCGCTCTCCTCGCGCGGTTCGGGTGTAGAGGGGCACGGACTCGCGCATGAGCGCGCCTAACTCCGCCGTGTCGAGTCAGACCCCCCCACAAAGACCGACCGACGCATCGACTGGCTGATCCGTCAGGTCGAGGGCACGGCCCGACCTCGAGAGTCGGTCGGGCAGATGGCCGCCCGCGGGGGTGCCACTCCGCAGACGCAGGCATCGCCGCCAACGGTGGCGCCACTCCGGGGACGTCCCGCCCCTAGACTGAGTCGGTCCCCTCACGGAGCCCCGAAGCTTGGGCGGGCTCTGGCGCGGCAGGGAGCCACCTATCGTGCGAAAGGGCTGACCGCTTCGCCCGGAGCCCTGGGCTGGGCCGCTCCCAACCCGCCCCAGCAGCGTCCTCGGGGTGGGGTCAGCACGGGCGGGAGCCGACAGGCCTTCCGGCATGGCGTCCTCCAGCGGACGTCTCTGCCCCACCGCCATGTCCTCCTGGACGGGGACGGCGCCCGCCGGTAGACGCGTGCCGATGCAATTCCCCAAGTAATCGCCCGGAGATGTGATCGAGGTGGTCGAGGAGGCGATCGCGGAGGCAGTGAGTCGGGGCCCTCGATCCGCGAGTGGGCCTCCGGCCGGGAGATGGGGCTCTCCGTCAGCCCGAAGGTCGATCGGCCGGCCGCCGACCCCGGGGCGGTCCAGGTGATTCCTGACGAGCCATGGATCCGCCGTGCCATCAGTCGGCTGGAGCTGGGAGATGGATCAGGAGTCGCAGGAGTCGGGGCCGCGGAAGCGACCCTCGGAGATACTCCGGGGCCAGCGCGCACGTCAAGCCGCCACCCATGGCCGCACTGGCAAGACCGCCGGCGGTCCTCCGCCGAAAGCCACCGATCCGACTACCGGAATTACTGCTCGTGCATAGCATTCGGCAGCGGAGACTCCCGTGCTGGGATGCGGCGGGCCTGGCAGACGAAACGTGGAGGCCAACACTTCGAGCTCTCGCCGGGAACGTGCCGCAGTGTTGGGCCGGCCCCACGGCTCGCAACCCGGGGTGCGGAAGGCGGACCCTGAGGGTTTAGAACATCCTCATGATGCGGCGGGACCACCCGCCAGCCCGGAAGGCGCCCAGTCCTATCGGTGTCGCACCCGTAGGATGAGCATGACGGCGACTCCGACCAACACAACCGCCACGATTCCACCCAAGAGGTAGTAGCCGGTGTTCCCGGGGAGCCCGAGGAATCCGGAGGAGGACCCTCCCCCACTGGTCGCTGAGAACACCAGCGCTTGGCTCACGGGGGTGCCATGGACGGTGAGGTTCCCTGCCGCTGGGGTGACGGTGTAGCCGGAGATTGACTCCACTGAGTAGCGGTACGTCCCGTTCGGCTCCTCGAACGTGATCATGCTGGTGGATGAACTGTGCGTGACCCCGTTCAACGTCACGTTCCACTCCGGACCGGTCGTGGAGGGCAGTCCGCTCTCCGTGAACGCCACCGTGTAGGTGACCTCTATGAACTGGATCGAGAGGGCCGTCGGGTTCGCCCCGCTCACCTCCACACTCCCAGTCGTCGGTGACGGCTGCCACCCCGGGGAATTCACGCTGTAGTTGTACGTCCCGTCCGGCTCCGTGAACGTGACCGTGCTGGTGGATGAACTGTGCGTGACCCCGTTCAACGTCACGTTCCACTCCGGACCGGGCGTGAGGGGCAGTCCGCTCTCCGTGAACGTCACCGTGTAGGTGACCTGCGTGAACTGGATCGATACGGCCGCTGGGTTCGCCCCGCTCACCTTCACACTCCCCGTCGTCGGTGACGGCTGCCACCCCGGGGAGTTCACGCTGTAGTTGTACGTCCCGTTCAGCTCCGTAAAGGCGATCGAGGCGTTGGCGGAGTTGCGGAGAGTACCGTTCAGGGTGACCGACCATGGGGTCCCGTAGGCAAGATCAGACTCGGTGAAAGTCACCGAATACATGGGACTCCACACTGTGGACACGAAGCCGTTGGCACTGATCGCCGTCAGGTTGCCTGAACCGGTGTTCACGACGTAGAGGTAGCCGCTCGTGGGATCGTAGGCGATGGCCCTCGGGTTGAAGCCCACGCCGATGCTCGGCACCGCCACCGTGTTGCTCGCTCCGTCGATCGCCGTCACGTTGTCCGAACCGGAGTTCGCAACGTAGAGGTAGCCGTTTGTGGGATCGTAGGCGACGGCAGCCGGGTAGGAGCCCGCCCCGATGCTCGGCACCACCACCGAGTTGCTCGCGCCGTTGATCACCGTCACGTTGCCCGAAGCGTAGTTCGCGACGTAGAGGTAGCCGTTCGTCGCATCGTAGGCGATGCCCGTCGGCCCAGAGCCCACCCCGATGCTCGGCACCACTACCGAGTTGCTCGCGCCGTCGATCACCGTCACGTTGCCCGAGCCAGAGTTCGCGGCGTAGAGGTAGCCGTTCATCGCATCGTAGGCGATGCCCGTCGGCCCAGAGCCCACCCCAATGCTCGGCACCACCACCGTGTTCGGAGCTCCCGCCACCCGTACCGTTCCCGTCGCGTTCGGCGACCTCAGGATCCCGCCGCTCGTCGTGCCAATCCTGTAGGGATAGGTCCCATTCGGCTCGCTGAAGGTGATCGAGGCGGTGGTGGAGTTGTGCAGAGTGCCGTTCAGGGTGACCGACCACCGGGTCCCGGAGGCAAGGCCAGACTCGGTGAAGGTCACCGAATACGCGGGACCCCACAGAGTCGACACGATGCCATTGCCATTGATCGCTGTCACGTTGTTCGCACCGCCGCCCCCGACGTAGACGTAGCCGTTCAAGGGATCGTAGGCAATGCCAGACGGGGTGGGGTCTCCCCCGATGCTCGGCACCACCACCGAGTTGCTCACGCCGTCGATCACCGTCACGTTGCCCGAACCGTAGTTCGCGACGTAGAGGTAGCCGTTCAAAGGATCGCAGGCGATGGCAAACGGCTCGAAGCCCACCCCGATGCTCGGCACCACCACCGTGTTGCTCGCGCCGTCGATCACCGTCACGTTGCCCGAACCGGTGTTCACGACGTAGAGGTAGCCGTTCGAGGGATCGTAGGCGATGGCCTCCGGCAAGTGGCCCACCCTGATGCTCGGCACCACCACCGTGTTATTCGCGCCGTCGATCACCGTCACGTTGTTCGAGCCAGAGTTCGCGACGTAGAGGTAGCCGTTCGAGGGATCGTAGGCGATGGCCTCCGGCACGGAGCCTACCCCGATGCTCGGCATCACCACGGAGTTGTTCGCGCCGTCGATCACCGTCACGTTGTCTGTATAGTCGTTCGCAACGTAGAGGTAGCTGTTCGAGGCATCGTAGGTGATTGCATCCGGGAAGTCGCCTACCCCGATGCTCGGCACCACCACCGAGTTGTTCGTGCCGTCGATCACTGTCACGTTGTCCGAACCGGTGTTCGGGACGTAGAGGTGACCGTTCGAGGCATCGTAGGCGATGGCAAACGGCTGGGAGCCTACCCCGATGCTCGGCACCACTACCGAGTTGTTCGTGCCGTCGATCACTGTCACGTTGTCTGAAACTTCGTTCACGACGTAGAGGTAGCCGTTCGAGGCATCGTAGGCAATGGCATACGGCGTGGAGCCTACCCCGATGCTCGGCACCACCACCGTGTTCGGAGCTCCTGCCACCCGTACCGTTCCTGTCGCGTTCGGCGATTTCAGGATCCCGCCGCTCGTCGTGCCAATCCTGTAGGGATAGGTCCCATTCGGCTCGCTGAAGGTGATCGACGCGCTGGTGGAGTTGCGGAGAGTGCCGTTCAAGGTGACCCACCAACTGGTCCCGGAGGCAAGGCCAGACTCGGTGAATTTCACGGGGTAATGGGGTGCGACCCCCGACGATGGGAATGGGCCGGTCATGCGAGGAGATGCTGTCAAGGAGGTCGAGATGAGGGGCGCTTCTTGGATCGTTTTCCCGAACCCGGCGAGGAGGGGGGAGGCGACCATGAGGCCGGCCAGGGCGACGACCATGACGACCAGCTTCACCCGGGCGGGCCGGCTGATCCGGGATAATCCCGAAGGCCTTCCCTCGCTGTGCTTCACGGCGAAGTTGTAAAATTACCATATATAAGGTACGTCTTCGGCTTAGCCTCGAGTCAGATCGATTCGTCAGGCCTCGATGGGCACGGGCCCCGTCCTGTCCGGAACCGGATCCAAGCCACTCCCCTGGATTTCGCTCGGCGAACTCCGGGATGTGAGGTCGCGGCGTCGACCCGTCATCCGAAACCCCGACAGAGCCAGCCCTCATCCACCGACAATCCGGCTCAGTTACGGCTCTCTGAGTGGTAATGCTCACATCTAGCGGAGCCAATCCCCGTGGTGGCGCGCAGGAAGGGGAACGGTGGAAGGTTTCGATCTGCCCGAAGGCGTCACCGCCGTTTGGTGTCGGATCGCGAGGAGCGACGGAGGCTGGCCTACGGGTGGCTTCGGCGCGGGGTCTCCAGGGCCGAGGTGGCTCGTTGTCTCGGGGTTGCCTGGCGAACCGACGGGGTCTGGGACACGTGACGGCTCGCCGAAGGTCCTCGATCGTGGCGCGAGCACAACCACCCCGGACCCGCTCGTCGGCTGACGGTGGAACAACGGCAAACGCTCCAGAAGATCCTCCTCTAGGAGCGCGCACTCACGGCTACGAGGCCGACCACTGGACGCTGAAACGGATGACCGAGATCATCCGGGACGAATTCGGGATGGAGTATACCGAGTCGGGAGCGTGGCGGCTGCTGCGGGCCATGGGGTTCGCGGCGCAGGTCCCCCCCGCGGGCCATGGAGCGGGACGAGGCGTACATCCGGGGGTGGACGAAGGAGGAGGGGCCGAGGATCCCGGTTCGGGCGCGTCGTTTGGGCGCCACGATCCTGTTCATGGGGAAGAGCTGTCCGCCGTCGTTCCCGAACGTACGGCGGACCTAGGCTTCCCCAGGCAGTCGCCCGGAGATCCGGTATCGGCAGGGGAATCGCCCGAAGCTCAACCTGATCCCGGCAGTGAGTCCCGATGGGGCGCTCGTCTTTGACCTCCCCGAGGAGAGCATCGACTGGACCCGGGTTCTGGGGTTCATGGAGATGCTGCTGACCGGGATGCCCGGCCGCGGGATAATGATCTGGGGCAAATGGGACCATCCCCGACGCAAAGACGTCAAGATCTTCCTGTGGGAGCACCGGAGGCGTCCGGAGACGCGGTGATTCCCGCCGTAGGCACCGGGACTGGATCCGGATGAACCGGTGCGGAGGGTGATGAAGCACCAACGGTCGGCGAATTGGTGTCCGAAGCCCGGTGAGGAGATCCGGGCGGGTGTGGAACGGGAACTACGCTGGATGCAAGGTCATCCCGAAGCCGTGGCGTCGTTCATCCGCCACTCGGAACCCACGCTACCGCCGCTCCCCACAACAGTCGAGGCGGACCGGAACGTTTCAGAGCAAAGCGCAATAATATCCCGGCACAACCTTGGGCAAGGGAGACGCCCGTGCTGGGATGCGTTAGGCTCGGTTAACGAATACATCAAGCCTGGCGCAGGTGGATTCCGACCAAATGCGACAGAACGCGTTACTTCTCCGACCTCCGCTACCCGGTCATGGGCGACCTTGCCTGAGGGGCTGGTAATTGGCCAAACGAATACGCTACGCAAAGAACGCGTCCCAGTGGCCGATGTCGATGAACTCGACCTCGAGGGCCGCCTTGTGGATTTTCCACCATAGGACCCCGTGCGCACCGACGTGAACGTGGCGGGTATCCTTCGGCTCGACGGACGCCTTGCCAATAGCGGACGGGGTCCTCAGAATCCGCGCCTCCATGCCGTCGACTATCTGCCTTGCCTTTGAGTCGTGCCCGACCCAATCTGACTTCTTGTCCTCGTAGTATTCGTTATCCCGCTTCGTGTACGGAGGATTACTAAGGCTGATTACACGCATTCAGCTTTGGTCCCCGCCTGCTCACTTGCTGGCGACGGCCAGAGCCTCTTGGAGTCGCTTCCGCCCCTTTTCGCTCAGTTTATCAGTACAGTCACCTCGGAGGTTCGGATTCGTTAGGATGCTCCAGTCGACCTTCGCGCCTCGCTCGGTCCCCCAGAAGGGCAGCGTCTGTTTCGCGGCCCTCGCCAGCGGAATCGTCCCGCCAATTCCAGCGTACTCCTTCAGGACGTAATCAACAGCGGCCTTGACGCCAGGAGGGAGGGTCGGGTCAGGGACTCCCGCGCTGAGCTTGAGATCGAACCCAACCCCGCCGTCCCGGTTCCTGAATTCGGCAGTGAAAGGAGGGTCCTTGGACCGGGCGATATCGAGAACACGATTTTCGAGTTGAACCGAGTTCATCCCGAAGTGGTCGTAGTAGTACTGGAACGGAAGGAGCTTCCGACCGCGCTTGTCCGCGTACTCAGCCTCGATCAGGTAGACCAGTTTCTGAACCCGGGTGGCGTTGAGCTTCGTCCTCTTCGCTAGGTAGACGATGAGGTCCTTGATCGTCGTCCGCTCAGGTTCGCTCGCGGGCTTTACCGACATGACATAGGCACGACACCCGTACAACCCCCGACACGACTATTTGAAGGCGATGGGTAGGTCCAGCGTCGTCGCTTGCGTACCGCCCTTCTCGATCCACAGGTTGTGATTGCCCTCGAAGCTCTTATCTGACAGGCCCAGTTACCTAGGAGGGGAAGTAACGATGGCTCACGTCGACCTTGTGCGTGTGGCTTCTGAACACGTCCTCAAGGGGCACTGTATGCGGCATGGTTCCGTTGACGGAAAGCCCGATATTCGGGGTCGAGCACGGTGCCAGAAATGTGGGCTCATGCTCAGGGTCTCAGCAGGATATGACCGAACGACTCGACGAACACTGTTTCGGCAGAGGGCGCCATAAAATCTGTGAGGTCAGTTGTTTCCAGACGGGCATAAGCTGCCAATCAAGACATTCCCCGGACACGGGTCAAAGGGCCTGACAAATGGGGAGGGAGATGAATAGACCCGAGTGGGCAGTTGAGCCGCTTGGAGCCGGGAAGGTTGTGCTTGCCCTCACGCTGACTGGCGCGGTGGTGTTTGGTGTGGGGATCGCTGGAAGACTACTTCCCGGGCAGACGACAGCTGGCGGTCTTACAACTCTGCTAATAGTCGCTGGTCTGCTCATAATCGCGGGAATTGGGGTGGCCCTAGTGGTCGGAGTCATCCGGCTTGTGAGGCGGACTCCAGCCAATCCGATGAATGCCGTCCCAAAAGATGGTCAGGGGGATAATGTGACGACGACGCCACTGGGTCGATTGCCATCCCTCCCCCGAGTTTCCCTACCATCCGCTGTCGCGACGGCCGTAGCCCTTTCCGCCGGCGAACTTCCTGCCGCCTTCTATACGGACACAAAGCAACTGCCCAGCATCATCGTTACGAACCAGCGCTTCCTGTACAGGTCAGACCCGCCGAAACGACGAGCTAGGAACGCTGCTCATTGGCTCGGGTGGCCGCTCGAATCGATCACCGAACTGAAGTTGCTGACTCGGACAAAGTCTGGTGGCCTCATCGTTGTCGCACTGATCCCCATTCCGACCCCAGGCTCAGAAAGACACCTCATCCAGGTGAACGGGGTTGAGTTTGACATGGGCTCGGAGGCGGTGGCGAAGGAAGCATTTCAGATGGTCTCCCGGGCTCGCCTCCTTCGACTCGTCGAAGTCAAGCGGGCCGCTCGATCAGCCCAAGCTCCACACTCCCCATCTGTAAGCCCACCACCGGCCGTCGTGCCGGAAACGCACACGCCCAGCGCTCCGGGGATGTCCCCATTGGAAGGCGGCAAATCCCTTCCAAGCCAGACGTATGCTGACATCTACTCGGCGGTCCCCGCCATTTCCCCGACGACAGCCCTGAAGTACTGTCCCTATTGCGGCACCCAGACCTCGCCTGGCCATTCATTTTGTGTAGGTTGTGGTAAGAAGCTACCCGCCTGACTGAGCCTTGGACCTAATGCGCATTACTGCCTGGTGGGTGTCCCATCCAGCGCCTGCGACCGCCGAGCCCCTCGAGACCGTTTTCCGCATGACCGGTTTCGCTCGGCGAGGGGGAGACCGACTTGCGGGACGCTGGTACAGGTCTGGAAGTCGCCCTAGCTCAATCAGAGCTCGTCGGCGGGTCTCCCGACCTCGTGGCCACAGCTTGAACAAAAGGAGCTACCCGGCGCGCAACGTGACCCGCACGAAGGGCAGAATGAATCCGTTGGGGCCATCGGAGATTGTGGAGCCTGTTGCCCCGCATTTGGCCCGGACGGTTCGGGGGGCTCCGCCTGATGGTCGAAAGGTCGAACCACTTGGCAGTACCTGTCCACTCTGACCCACTGGACCAGCGCTATCAGCAATAGTATGAAACCGAACCCCGAGAGACTCGTCATTGAAGAGGTCTCGTATGTGAACGAACATACCCACTGCGAGATAGTCGGATAACCATACCCGTAGCAGGTTTCGGAACTGATCGGGCCGGCAAGATACTGGAGAAGTGCCCCCATCGCAAGGAGAAGCACGCCAGCGAGGGCCCAGAGTCCCGCACGGGTCACTCTCGACTCGTACTCAAGTTCAGAGATTACGCGCCTTTCTGCCATTGGACACGCATCGGTTACACCGTAGATAATCCTACAGGAGGCGCCGACCTGTTGTGCTGTCGGGTCTTGTGGCTCCCTTGCTCCTCAGTTCCCTTAATGGAAGAGCCCCGAAGAGTTGCACAACCCGTAACGGCCCAGCCCGCCTCATCATCCCGCTAAGCTGGGGACCGAAGACCTAATGCTCGGTCGCTCCACCTCGAAGTTGTGACGGTGTTGGAATGGATGTTGGTCGGAGCCGAGTCCGCCCCCGAACAGGGGAGCGGAGGTCGAATCCCACCTGGGGCACGCGTGGTCAAGCTCATGCGCTTGGAGCATTGGATGGCCAAGAACTGGCTCGACTTTCGCTGGGCTGACAAGAACTCCTTCGTCAGGACTCAGCTCGCTGGCCCGGCTGACGGAGGACCTACCCCGGCCTGAGGCAGGGCTCCGAGTCGCTCACCCACAATCCCCCAGAACTGTATCTGGCGCTTGGCACAGGTCCTCCACACCGTCAACAGTCGCTCGAGGACCCACGCCCCCCGTGCTGTCCTCCGACCTCCGCTGATCTTCCGATGGACGACCGCGACCCTCACTTCGCGTTCCGCCTCGTTCGAGTTCCACGACACCCCGGGCCGTCGAACGAAGGTGAACAACGTCTCGAGCCGCTGACCCAGTTCGTCCGCGATCCGCGCTGCATCCTCGTCCCGCCACCCCTTCGCCAGGAACCGACCCATCGATCGAACCGCCCGAGCATACCGACGCTCCCGGGCTTCGGGCGTGGCCTTCGGATACCGCTCGACCCACCGAACCTCGGCTCGCAACCGTGACCGTACCCCCGCCGCGAACCGCAGGAACTCCTTCGGAGGACGCCCCGCCCGCTCGTAGGTCGGCCCCTCTTCCTTCAGCAACCCCCTCGGCCGGATCCCGTGGCCAGCCTCGACTTTTTGAAGCCAACGATTCGAATGCACCAGATCCATCTGGTGCTCGGCTTCCGTCAGCGAGTTGTACGAATCCAGTCCGTCGTGGGTCAGCTTCCCCCGATACCCGGCCCACATCGTCGCCGCCGCCTCGCCACTCCGACCGGCGAGGATGTGGTAGACCGTCAGGTTCGGCGACGTGCCCACCCACAGCCACTCCGTCTTCCCGTGCACCGGCATCCCCGTCTCATCCCCCTGCGCCGAGGGGGTCCGCTCGGCGTCCCGCAACTCCTCACCGAGGCTCCGATAGGTCTCGTCCAGCGATTCGGCCACCCCGTCCTCCATCGCGATCAGGGAGGCCACGCTCACCTCGAGGTCGTAGCGCATCCGCAACAGCTCCGCAATCTTCTCGAACGGCATTCCGAGGACCCGCAGTTCGGCCACGAACGCCTTGAGGCGCGGACCGAAGTCGCCCCGGTACGCCTCGGGGATGGGCGCGTGGACCCGTTCCCCGCAGCCCGGGCACTTGTAGCGGAGCACCTCGAGGTCGAAGATCTCGAGGCCGGGAGCGGGGAGGTCGGTGACGGGCCGGCTCCACGAGTCGGCGGGTTCGCCGAGCGGATGGGTACACTTCGGGCACTCCTTCAGCGCGAGCATCTTGGGAGGCGCGTTCGCTGTGGGCCGAGGTCGGGTCACGCCCGGGTGACCGGGCTGGCCACCGGTTCGCCGCCGGTCCTTCGGGGGTGGAGGGGTCTGCCGGAAGAAGACGCGGCTCGAGGGCACTCCCACAGCGGCCGCGGTCTTCGCATCGGTGCCGAGGACGGAGAGGGAACTCCGTAGTTTGTCGAGTGCGGCCTTCAGGGAGGCACGCTTCTCTTTGGATCGGGCCTTCTCCTCGCGGAGGCGGCGGATTTCCTCCTGCGCTTCTCGGAGCTGGTGCTCGGTCTGATCGAGCCGTTCCAATCGCCGCAGCAACTCGGCGACCTTCTTGCGCGAAACAACGATGGAGTCGTCCGGTTCTTCCGGGGCGAGTAGCAGTCGAAGATCCCGAGGGGCCATCGCTCTCGGGCGATGGCTGAACGGCTCCCTAGATTTAGAACTGTCGGCCGAAGTGAACGCGCGTGCGCGCGCGTTCAGCCGGGCCGTGGAGCTGAGTCCTTACACTCCTTCGCAAGCTGGGCGGAGCAAGAGGCGGCGGTAGCGAGCGACGCGCTCCACCGTGCGGAACAGACCCTCGTGGATCCCGAGGGGATGCGTCAACGCGCTCAAGGGTTGCCCAACCTTTCTGAAAGGGCCCGACTTGAGGAGCCTACAGGACCGTAATCGCCCCCTTTGGGATTAGGCGGTCGCGCCCTCGTTCGGCAGGGGGGTAGCCTTTCGCCGGCGTCCCCAGACAACCGATTCCCCCCGACCCTTGGCCAAGGCCTTCTTGCGCTCAAACGCGGCCCGGGTGGCCTTGGAAATGCGTTCCCGGTAGTCCCGGTCGAGCTCCGCGATTAGGGTGAGCATCACGTTTCGGACGAGCGCCGGGGTGTCGCTGGTGGAATCGAGCATGGGAGTCTCCAAGAACCGCCACTGGACCCCGTAGGAATCGAGCCGTCGTAGCAGATCCAGCGCGCCGAGCGTCCCTGTCCGTGTCATTCGGCTCAGGGAGCGGAAGAGAACCACGTCCCACGGTCGGCCCCGGAGGAGCGCCGCGTCGTGGAGAAGGGCGTTGAGTTGGGTTCGCCCGTCATCCGCCCCCGAAGCGATCTCTACGTACTCCCGGGTCACGACGTAGCCGTTCCGAGCGGCGAGGTCCCGAAGGTCACGCACTTGGTTCTCGAGGATCCCGACCTCGTCCTGTCGGGACACCCGTGCATACACCGCGGCGCGCAGCGCGGGGCGGGTCGGCAGGTCGGTCATAGTTCGACTCCCCCGAACTCTCGCGCCAATACGAGGAACCTGTCGGGCTGCGCTTCGTTGACGGTCCGAAGAGCTCCCCCTGGGTCGTTCGACGTTGCCGAGAGACGCGGAAACGCCATCGATCAGCTTACCTCCCCCGGCCTGGGTGGAATCAGCAGCGGCCCGGGAATTCGTGGCTGGTCCTTGTCGTGCTGAATAGTTCTGGGAGTGAGAATCCCCGCTCCGAAGTGCTCAGCAGTAGTCTCGTCCGTCCAGATGGCGCGGTGGTCGCAGTAACAGCCAATCCCAGGTCGTCCCGGGGTCCTCCTCGACTCGGCACCGACGCAGACCATGACGTGGGTCCCCACGGTCGGGTCCCAGACATCGAAGAAGAGGCGACAATCGCATAGGCAGGGATCCTCCTCGTCCAGCGGAAGGCACGCGTCGCACATGTCTACGTTCACGATGGAATTCGGAAGACCACCGAGCTCCCCCTACATTCACAGTGGCAACCGCCGATGACGTACGACCCACTTGGTTCAGGAGGAAGAACTTGAAACGGACGCCTCCGAACGACGGTTCGCGGAGGCGGCGCAGGAGCGTCGCCAATCCAGTGATGGCAATCCCTACACCACGGGCTCTCTACCCCTGAGCTCGTCTCCTGCAAATCGCTTCTTCCCACGCACTCACGACACATGCTCGGCCTCCATCGATCCAACCTCGAACGGGAGCTCGCGCCATCGCTCGGTCCATCGGAGACCGAAGTCATCATCGGGCGGGAGGCTGCTTCGTTCGAGTAGTGCGTGTACCACGGGGCAATCCCGAATCGGGGGACCAAGGTGGACCCAGATCGGAGTCCCGTCCGGGAGCGAACCTTCGCCAAGCGGGTGACCGGCGGCGTCGACGAGTTGGGGCTCGGTCACGGCCCAGCCTCCTTACGGGCAAAGGCTGGTCTGTCCAAGCTGTCCGAGCTGTCTGACCGACTCCCCCCTCTTTCCTGACAAGACGACCCGGTCGGCCCTTCCACCATATGGCAAGGCTCCATACGAATGGCATCCGGAACATTAGTACCGGAATGGTTGGACAGCTTGGACAGGTTGGACAGCTCTGGGTCCGGAAGGCGGGTTTGTCCAGGGTGTCCGACCTTCTCGGCATTATTGCGTGTCGGCGCCCCAAGGGCGATCCCACGCCACCCCCACTTGCGACCCTGAGCGACGGTTCCCCGCTCCTTCCGAGCCGCAGGATAGACGCGGGGAAGGCTCTTGGATAATGCATCCTGAGTGCGGACAGTGACGCCCTTCTCCTCGCAGAACTCCACGTAGCTGCCGTAGAGCATCGCCGTCTCCATCCACGCGGTCGGATCCTTGACGGTGGAGGTCGTCAGGAAGAAGTAGACGGAGTCCGACCGTCTCTTCCACTCCTCCTTCAAGGCGGTTATGGCGTCCGCACCGGGGAATCCGGCCTTGCGGACCTTGCGGAGCCCTTCCAGCGACCAATTCAGAACCCCCGATAGCTCCGGCTGGAGCTTCGCGGGAAGGTCGCGATCCTCTCGCCCGGCGAAGTCAACCGGGAACGGGATCAGGACCCACCGACGCCAGAAGGCAATCGTCCGGTCGTTGACCTCGGGTAGCTCATTGGCCGAGAAGATTAGCTTCGCATCGTTGAAGAAGGTGAAGGCGTCCCGGAACTTCTTCTCGGCGCGCACCGGGTCCCCTCCGGTGAGCATCTTGAAGACGCCGGTGTGCTGGATCGCCTTGGCCGGGATGTCGGCGCAGATGTTCGCGTACCTACTCCAGAGGCTCGCGGGGGCGAAGCGGTTCTCGGAAAGCGTCTGCAACGTCTCGGAGCAATACCCGTCCCGACCGAGGAGAGCTTCGAGGACTCCGAGAAGGGTCGACTTGCCGTTGTTGCCCTCGCCCACGAACATGAACGCCCGCTGGAGGGAGTTCCCGCGCTCGAGCACGTAGCCGAACAGCCGCTGGATGGTGTCGCGGTCGTGCTCGTCGGGAAGCACCTCTGTGAGGAACTGATTAAAGACGGAAGCCCTCGCATTTGGATCGAACGCTACGGGCAACTTGATAGTGAAGTGTTCCGTAGGGCTGTGCGAGCGGAGTTCGAAGGTATGGAGGTCGAGAATCCCATTCAGGAGACACGCGGCCCCCGGCTGATTGAACAGAGCGGGATCAACGAACGTGCGCCGCTTTACGCCCTCGACCACCTCACGGACGAAGGCCGAGCTCGCGGTCATTCGCTGGCGTCGGAAAGCGCGCTCGATCCACGCGATGACGGTGTGCTCGCCGGGGACGTAGATACCTTCCCTGTAGACCATCAGGTCGTTCGAGCTCGTCAGCGTCGAGCAGTAGAGCTCGTTGGTGATGGCGGTGACGAACGCGGCCCTGTCGGGGTTCCCGTTCTCGTCGAACATTGGGTTCGTCCGATCCGAAGCCTCCACGTCGAAAGTATCGAGCAGAGGCGACGTTGACAGGGGCAGCTCACGGTGACGGAGTTCGCGGAGTACAATAAATGGGCTCGCGGCGGGCCCGAGTTCGGCTCGGAGCTGCGTGAACCTCGCGGTGAGCCTTTCTCGCTCCGGTTGGACTCGATGGTTGCCCTCCATCACCCGGATCGATACCCGGTCGGCGTTCGGTCCGGCGACCAGCTCCCGTGCGAGTAGACCGATGAGGTCGCGATACTCAAGAGGCACCTCCGCCGGTCCTGCGAATCCGGCGCCGGGGGCGGTCTCGGCGCCCCCGGCGCCGTGGCGAACCCCGCGAGGGGCAGGCCCGTCAGCTGTTCCTGGTGCAGTCACGGGCCGAGACCTCCGTGAATAGGGTGAAGTCGGTCATGGTCGCTCGCTGAGAGCCCATAGCGAAGGCAGAATTCCGAGGTAGTCGGCAATGGGCATGACGGTCGGTAAGGTCCCGACCACCGCACGGATCGGGTGCCCGGGCTCCATGGCGGCGACGGCGGTTTTCAGCGTAGCCAGGTTTACCGTAGTGATGGGCTTGTAGACCGTGATGGGGTTCTTCGTCGTCACCGTCCCGCCCGCCATCGTCATCGCCGTGACCTCCTCGTTGGACCCGGGACCCACCGTGTTCTACGGCAAGGTCCCCCACGCCTTTTGGTACAACGCCGAGAGGCCCGCGGCTCGGGCGGCCTTCTGGAGGTCTCCACGAACTTTGTCGAGCGCGGAGCTGTACAACGGCGCAACCGCTTCGCCGCCAGCCCGGAGCTGCTCTCGGAGACGCAGACCTGCTTCCGTCTCGTTCCAGACCTTGCGCTCGGCAGTCCCGATGTCGGTACGGACCTGAGGGCCGGCCGCATAGACCTTCGGCGGCCGCGCCACAGCCGGGGGGACCACGGTCAGGGTTCGCTGCCGCGTGCGTGGCGGATCCGCCGCCACCTCGTCGTCGTAAATCAGACTCCCCGTGTCGCCGTATTCGTTGGTCATGTTGGTGTGCCCTCCGTTTCCGAGGACTGTGATTTCGATGAGGCAGGATTCCCCTCGCCCGAGTTCTCCTGCGAAGTATTGGATTCCTCCGGCGCAGGGAGCTCAGGTCGAGCGGAGTTGGGGGCGTGGGTGACGGTCTTGTAGCGAATCGAGACCGGCACCCGAAGCGTGTCGACCACGGAGTGAAGGTGACCCTCGCTCTCCGCGACGATCATCACCAGTGGGCGCTCCTCCTCCCTCCCCTCGGTCAACGTCACTCGAGCAGACCGACGTACCAGCTCTCTCGGAGGGATGCCCAGTTCCTCCCCGAGACGTAGGGTTGCGAGATCTTGGTCGAGGAGGGCCACGAGGGCAATCCGAGCCTCCTGTCGAGCGGCCTCCCGTACCACCTCGAACGGCGTCCTACTCGGTACGATTTCGGACCCTCCGGTCATTTCAGTAACCTCCCGGTCCCGGAAACAGTAGGCTCCGGGTCGCTCGCAGGGGAGTAGGACTCGACGATGCGAGGGACGTAGACCTGCGACGGCAGAACCCAGCGGTGACCCGGCCGAGGATCGAGATGGTCGAGAACTTTACGCAGGCGCTGAACCCACGCTCGGAGGAAGGGACGGCCTTCGACGCTGAAATATGACAAAGCGTCGACAACGTGGATCCCACGGTCGCCACCGACGTGCCGGGCAAGGATGTCCCGGTCGTCCGGCGCTCGCTTCGCGGTCCACCCATAAGGTAGCCGTTGCAGGCAGGCGGGACATCGAAGCGACCACAGGGTCCTGCCCCCTCCCCCTCCGGGTCGCTTCCTACGCGCCACATTCGGTCGGTACCTCACTTGTGTGAACTAGGGTTTCGGGGTAATGAAGCTAAATTGGTTTCGCGCACTCAATATTGCCATGGCGAATGGGGGCCCAGGTCGGCCGGGGAAGGGCGCACTTTCTCCGATGGGCCGGCTGTTCGTGGAGGCACTGGAACGGTTGAATGAGGAGTGGGTCCAAGACGGACGAGCGCATGCTCCGTTCCTCCACCGACCATGGTCCGAAGCCGAACTTGTGGAAGAAATGGCTCAGTTGGCTGAGGCTCGCGGAAAGACCTCCCAGCAGCGCCTTTCGTGGGCTCGTCGTGGTTTCAAAAGGGGCCTAACGAATGCTGAGAACCACTACCTAGCGCAGGAGCGAGATGAGGCTGAAGAGCGGCTCAGGCACCTCCGTTCAACTCAGCAGATTGACCAACACACCCGCAGAGCCTTCACAAAGTCTCTCACCGCAAGGTACCAGGATCTGCTGACTCATCTGCCGGAATTGCCGGAATCCGGGGTTAGCCACCAACAGGTTGAGGAAATCGAGAGGGCGATGAAGCGGCGCCCGGGCAAGCCTTTCCCGGAGAACCTGAACAAGGTCCTGCTCGGCCTGATGAATAGGGAGGTCGTACCATCGCAGTTCTACGACTGGGTCACTGCTCCCACCAGGAAAGCTGAGCCGGTCGGTGTGTTTCAACGGGACGCCATCGTTGGCAGCACCTTGATGGGAGTCGACGTCGGACCCGGGCGGTACATCCTTCCTCCGCCTGTCACAGCTGAGGAGGCAAGCAAGTCTCGAAGGTTATCGGAGGTGTACGCCCTCGAGGTCACCGTCCACAACCTTCGGGTCCAGCTCGAGAACCTACCGCCAGCCTCGCTTTCGGACTGCCGCCTCACTGTCGCAAGGTCGGTTGAAGGCATGCTACACGAGGTTAGGTACAGACTCGCACTGCTTAGGAAAGAGCTCGGAGAGACACTATTCAAGGAAGCTGGAGTAGCGAGCAACCCGAGATCGTTCGAGGACTGGAAGAAGCAGCGCTTTCTGATGCCGCCTGGTTCTATGGCTCTTGGAGTCTCCCTTAAACGCACGCCAGATGACAACGTTTACGCGGCGCCGACTTCGCTCGTTGGGTTCCCGCCGGCACGCCGAAAGCGTCGGAAGCAGTTATCGGCCAGGGGAAGAGCTCCGCGCGCTTACAAGAGAAGGATTCGGCGGGCCCGGTCGTAATCCTGTCGCTAGCGAATAGGGAGGTACCCCCCTCCCCCGGTCCCTGACCGGCGAACTATCGCCTCGCCGTTCGGCAGCTTCGTGACATAGTGCCAGCCGTTCGCGAGCCTATCCTTCAGCTCGGTGAGCCGAACGACGGTCTCCGCGGGGTCGGTCGAGCCGTTGGGGGGCTGTCCGGCGTGTCCAAGCTGTCCTACCGATCCCGTACTATTGTTTGAGTCCGGGGTCGCTCCTCCGGCTCCTTGTAGCCGTTCGGTGACCAAGCGGCGGACCTCCTCAGTGGTCATCTTGGAAACCTCGAGCTTCGCGACCTCTTCTGCGGGCAGGAGGACGCCTAGGATCGCCCGCTTGAGGTCCGCCTCGGACGGCTCCACAGTGACCTTCGTCGTCGAGAGGAATGGTTCGCATCGCTTGTACGCCTCACGGGCCTCGTGGAGGAGCTCTTCACCCCATACCTTCCCGACGTTGTAGCGTGCAGAAACTCCGCCATCGTGACCGAGAATCGCTTCCCGCAAGTCACGGCCAATCTTCCCCTGCCCTTCGGCCAGCAGGAGCCGGGTTGAGCAGTAGGAGCGTAGAACGTACGGCCTCCATGATACCCCCTTCGGCTTCGCACCCGAAAGGGCGCTGCGGATCTCGAACACGATACCCTTAGTGGTGAGGAAACGCCCCGCACCCTTCTTTCCCTGAAACTCGTGCGTAGCAGCGAAAGAGTCCACCGTGACCAAAGGCGAAGCGGGTCCGAGCCGTTCTCCTAGGGAGCGCCGCTCGTCCAAATAGCCAAGCAGGGCGGATGCGGCCTCCTGGCTCCCGAACGTTGTGTACATCTTCCGCGTCTTCGAGAGACGCGCTGGAACGTGAATCACGAACGGGACGACCGTCAGGGATGGGTGCCGTCCCAACCTCAGCTCTGGAATGTCACCCAGGCGGAGTCCGTCCGACGCCCCGTAACTCCCCATCACACCCGGTCGGAGCCCGGAATGGGCCATCAGAAGAGCCACCATCCTCCCTCTGGGACTAAGCCGGTCGAGAACGCGACGTAGCTCCTCGGGAGTCGGCACTCGCTCCCGCTCCAAGGTGACGCCTCGAGTCGGACTCAGCCTAGGGAAGGAATCGAAATCGATCCGTCGGAACCGAAGCCATGATCGGAGACCATCGAACGTCTTCGCGATGTAGGAATCGAGGCGCCCTTCCCGTTTGAGGTTCGCGGCGTAGCCAACGAGTGCCTCGCTCAGGGCGTCGGGATCGTGCTTGGCAAGCTCCGTGAGACCTTCAGGATCCATTCCCAAACGAGCAAGTGAGCCCCCTAGCTGTCGGAGGTAGGTGTCCGCAGAAAGCCTCGACCGGAGCGCGCGTTGGTCGTACCAAGCCCTGACCTTCGGGTCCAACAGTAGCGGCCGGTGTACCTCCTTTCCTCGCTTGTCGCCATTCGCGAGCCGGACCATCGGAAGCGGACAGGTTGAGAGGCAAATAAGGTATTCGTTAGGCGCGGTAGACGCCCGTGCTGGGATTCGAACCCAGGTCTGAGGCTCCGCAGGCCTCTAGGATAATCCACTATAGCAGACCGGGAAGGTTCCCGGATCCGTAGCTACCCCACACGGGCACCAAGCGGCGGACATGCGCCGGGCGGCGCCGAGACGGACGTCCTATAAAAGAACGGAGACACGGCAGCGCCCGGCGGTCTCCCCCTTTATACCTCGTCGGTCTCGTCGGCCCGAGGGCCACCATCGATGGGAACCGACCCGAGTCCCGACCCCTGGGAGGTGGCCCGCCGTTGGCCGGTCGAACAGCGGGTCGAGATCCAATCCCCGGACGGTTCCGTTTGGACGGGACGGGTGATGCCGCTGCACCACCTGACGGGAGACCGGGTCCTCCTCCTGAAACTCGATAGCGGCTATAATGTCGGGCTCCGGATCGACCCCGGAACCCGGTTCCGATTGCTCCCGGCCGAACCCCGGGACGAGAGAACCGGGGAGCCGGTCGCCCGGGGGCCAACCCCCCCGCCGTCGGGGCCGGCCGTGGCGCTCCTCACCACGGGGGGGACGATCGCCTCCCGCGTCGACTATGCCACGGGGGGCGTGCGACCGGTCCGGACCGCGGCCGAGATCATGGCGTTCTATCCGAAGCTCGAGCAGGACGGTCCGGTCCGTATCGTCCCTGTCGTCGACCGCCTGAGTGAGAACATCACCCCCGACGACTGGGTGCGGATCGCCCACGAGGTGGTCCGTGCGTTCGGAGACGGTGCCCGGGGAGTGGTCGTGGCCCACGGGACCGACACTCTCGGCTACACGGCCGCAGCTCTGGGCTTCCTGCTCGTCGATCTCCCCGGCCCGGTCGTGCTCGTCGGTGCCCAGCGGTCCCCCGACCGGCCCTCCTCGGACGGACCCGAGAACCTCGCGGCCGCGGTGAGCGTGGCCCGCCGCGCCCCCCTGGGCGAGGTCGTGGTCCTGATGCACGCCGATCTCTCGGCCCACCGGTTTGCCCTCCATCGCGGCACCCGGGTCCGGAAGATGCATTCGACCCGCCGGGACGCCTTCCAGTCCCGGAACCTTCCCCCGCTCGGGTACTGGACCGAGGGCACCCTCGATCTTTCCGGACCGGTTCGTCCGCCCCGGCCCGGTCCCCCCCGTGTCGACGGCACGCTCGATGCCGGCGCCGGCGGACTGCTCTGGTTCTACCCCGGCCTTTCGGCGGAGCGGGCGGCGGCGGCCTGCGCAGGGCTCCGGGGGGTCATCTTCGCCGGCACCGGGCTCGGCCATGTTGCCGAGATCCACCTGCCTTGGATTCGAACCGCGATCGCCCAGGGCGTGGTGGTCGGGATGACGACCCAATGCCTGGAGGGCCGGGTCGATCCCTACGTCTATGCCACGGGGCGAGATCTGGTGGGCGCCGGGGTCCTTTTCCTCGAGGATCTCCTGCCCGAGACGGCGTATGTCAAACTGCTCTGGGCTCTCGGGCAGAGCCGGGACCCCGACGAGGTCCGCCGGCTGCTCGCGACCGACCGGTGCGGTGATCTCGATGGCCGTCGACGCCCGGAGGGTGCCCGATGAAGGTCGGACTCGAGATTCATCAGCAGCTGGCCCCCCGGAAGCTGCACTGCCGATGCCCGGTCGAACTCACCGAGACCGTCCAGGGCACGGTCGAGCGCCGGCTGAGGGTCGCGTCGGGTGAGGAGATGGGCATCGACCCTGCGGCCGAGTTCCAGGCCGCCCGGGAATCGGTCTACCGCTACGAATGGGGTCCCTCGAACTGCCTCGTGGACCTGGACGAGGAGCCCCCGACCGAACTCGATCCCGACGCCCTGGACGTCGCCCTCACCATGGCGCTCCTCCTCCACGCCCGGCCCGTCGACGAGATCGAGGTGATGCGGAAGATCGTCGTCGACGGGTCGAACACCTCCGGCTTCCAGCGGACCTCGCTCATCGCGGTCGGGGGCTACGTGGAGGTGGAGGGCCGACGCATCGCTCTCCAGTCGATCTGCCTCGAGGAGGATGCCGCCCGCAAGGTTGCCGAGACGGAGGGGATCGTCACCTACCGGCTCGACCGGCTGGGGGTCCCGCTCATCGAGATCAGCACGCAGCCCGAGATGGAGAGCGGTGAGGAGGCCCGCCGGGTCGCCGAGGAGATCGGGGCACTCCTCCGCGCCACGGAACGGGTCCGGCGAGGGATCGGAACGATCCGGGAGGATCTCAATGTCTCCATCGAGGGAGGCTGCCGCGTCGAGATCAAGGGAGCGCAGGAGCTCCGGCTCCTCCCCGAGTATGTCGAACGGGAGGCAGCCCGCCAAAAGATGCTGCTCGCCGTGCGCGAGTCGCTCCGGGGGCGTGGAGCGACCGCGCCCCGGGGCCCGCCGGCCGATCTGACCGACACCCTCCAAGGGGTGGCGACCGGGCCGATCGGGCAGGCGCTCCGCCGCCACGGCCAGGTCCTCGGGTTGCGGCTGCCCGGCTACGCCGGCCTTCTCCGGTCGTTGCCGGGCACGACCGAGCGACTGGGCCGGGAGCTCGCCGACCAGGCCCGGGCGTGCGGCCTCAACGGCCTCCTGCACTCCGACGAGCTTCCGAACCCCGAGATCGGCGAGGATCGGCTGCGGCCGCTCCGCGAACAGCTCGGCGTCGGAGGCGCCGACGCGTTTGTGCTGGTCGCCGGGACCGACCGGCGCCTGCTCCTCCGGGCCCTGGAGGCGGTCGCGCGGCGCGCCACCGCGGCACTCGAAGGGGTTCCGGGCGAGACCCGGGATCCGCTCCCCGATGGGCGGAGCCGCTACTCCCGTCCGATCCCGGGGCGTTTTCGGATGTACCCGGAGACCGATATCCCCCCGATCCGGATCGACCCCGGGCGGCTTGAGCGGCTGCGCTCGACCCTCCCAGAGCGCCCGGCGGACCGACGGGCGCGGCTGACCCGGCAGTACGGTCTGCCGGCCGAGATCGCCGGCCAGCTGGTCGTCTCGGGTCAGGCCGGGCTCCTCGAAACTCTCGTGGCGCAGGGCCGATCTGCTGCCCTGGTCGCCCGGTTCCTGACCCAGGACCTGCCGGCCGCCACGGCGGCCGGTGACGCGGCGTTCGACCTTTCGGCCGAACGGATGGACGAGCTGCTGCGGGCCTGCGAAGCCGGGGAGTTCGCGAAGGAGGGACTGCCCAAGATCCTCGCCGCCCTGAAGGCGCAGGGAGCCTCGCCGGACGTTCGGCAGGCGATTGCCGAGGCCGGGTTCACCGGCCTGTCGATGGAGGAGCTGTCCCGGCTTGCGGAGGCCCTGGTCGATCGCAACGCCGACCTGGTTCGTCAGCGCGGCGCGGGAGCCTTCTCCCCGCTCATGGGCGACCTCATGCGGGAGGTCCGGGGGCGCCGCGACGGACGGGAGATCGCCGAGGCCCTCCGTAAGGCGCTCCGGGACCGCGCCCCGGGGGCCCCCACCCCATGAGCCCCCCCGGACTGAGCGTCGTCGTCACCGACGTCGACGGGACCCTGACCGACCGGGCCCGGCATCTCGACCCGGCGGCGATCGCCCAGGTCCGGGCCCTGGAAGCCGCCGGGATCCCGGTCCTTCTCGCGACGGGCAACGCGTTGCCGATCGCCCTGGCACTGCAGCGCTCCCTCGGGCTGACCGGACCGATCCTCGCCGAGAACGGAGGCATACTGTACGATCCGGTCCGGGATCCGTCCCGGATCGTCCGGCTCGCCGACCCCCGACCGGCGCGAGTCGCCTACCGGCGCTTGCGGGCCTCCGGGCTACCGGTCCGACGCCTGCTGACCGACCGCTGGAGGGAGACCGAAGTCGTCCTGGAGCCGTCGGTCTCCGCGGCGTCGGTCCGTCGTGCGGTGAAGGGGGTGCCGGTCCGGGTGGAGCACTCCGGCTACGCGATCCACCTCATGGCCCCGGGCGCGGGGAAGCTCCCGGCGCTCCGGACCGCCCTCGCGGCCCGGGGGCGGACGGTCGCCGACGCGGTCGTGCTCGGGGACGGCGACAACGACGTCGCGATGCTGAGGGCGGCCGGCCTCGGGGTGAGCTTTCCGAACGGGAGCGCCCGGGCGCGCTCGGCGGCCCGGATCGTCACCCGGGCCACCTTCGCCCGCGGCTTCGTCGAGGGGATCCGACGCAGCCGGATCCTTCCGCCGGCCCCGAACCCTCAGGGTTCGGTATAGGGCACGCCCGGAAGCACCCACGGCCCCTTCGGAGTCTGGGTGCCGAGCCAGACGAGGGCCACGCCGAGCGCACCGGCCGCCACGCCGAGGCCGAGGGCGCCCCACGCATACGCCCCGAGGCTCGGGAAGATCCGGATCCATCCGACGACCAGGCCGTTCGCCGGCGCCATCCGATGGGCCAGGAGGTTCCCCAAGACCGCCAGGCCCCAACCGAGGAAGATCAGGAGCCCTCCGGCGATGAAGTAGCCGGCCCGTGGATCTCCCTTGGGGTCCATCGGAGGCACTGCCGGATCCTCTTGGAGGTCGGTCACGCTCCGTCCACCCGAGCCGGCTCTTTATGGGTTTCCCCCCGACCTGTTGAGGCGGGCGCGTCGGAGGGTCAGGGAACTCGGCGAACCGTTGGAAGCATTTATATAGAACCATTAACATATCGTTGCTGTAAGAGGTATGAAGATGACGACCGAAATCGTGAGCCGACCGACGACCGACCTGTGGAGCCAGATCGACCGCGCCTTCGATGACCTCCACGACCACTTCCTGGACGCGTTCGGGGGCGCCCCGGCCCGGTTGTTCCGGGGGGACATGCCCGACGCCCGGGCGGCGCGAGTGGATGTGGTCGACACCGGAAGCGCCTACAGGATCGTCGCCGAGGTGCCGGGCATCCCCAAGGAGAACCTCGACCTCAAGGTCCGGGGAGCGACCGTGGAGATCCGTGGGCAGTTCGAGCAGACCAAGGAATCGAACGAACCGTCGTACCTCCACCGGGAGCGATTCTACAACGGTTTCTACCGCCGGCTCGAGCTGCCCGAGGAGGTCGTCGGGACCGAGGCCAAGGCCAAGATGAACCACGGCCTGCTCGAACTCGAGCTGCCGAAGGTTCACCCGTTGCCCGAGACCGGCGAGGTCAAGATCGCCATCCAGTAGGCGATCCCGGCCCCGGGGTCCCCGGGGCCTCCCTTTTTTCCGTCGAAGCGGTCGGTCAGCCGAAGCCGGGGATCGACTTTCCGTCCTTCGCGCCGGGGCGGAGCGGCGTCTTGCGCAGTTCTTTGGGGCACTCGACGAGCCGCACGAGGGGAGCCGACTGGACGATGTAGGTGGGGAGCCCCGTGTTGGCGTCGTTGCCCGCCCGCAGGATGTTCATGATCTCGAGGCGCACCTCGATGATCGACCCGTCCTTGAGCTTGAGCCGAAGCCGGCCGTCGCCCTCCAAGGGCTGGTAGTCGACGATCTCGGCATTGGCCAGATCGGGGGGAGGTCCCCCCGGGCCGCCCATCATGCGGCGCCCCGGCGCCGCTTGAGGATCGCCCGGGGATCCTCCCCGTCGACGGTGAGCCCCATCGAGACGCAGGTGCCCAGGACCTGGTTCATCTTCGCGTCCAGATCGGCGCCGAACAGGTCATCTCCCTTGGCTTCCGCAATCTTCTGGATGGCGGCCAGGGTAACGTCCCCGATGACCTCGCCCTTGGACTTCCCCGACCCCTTCTCCTTGCCGGCCTCCTTGAGGAGCAGGGCGGTGACCGGCGGGCGGCCGACCACGAGCGTGAACTGCCGGGTGGCCGGGTCGACCCGGACCACGACGGGCACCCGCATCCCCGCGAACTGCTTCGTCTGTTCGTTGATCTTCTGGACGACCTGGGCGACGTTGACCCCGAGGGGGCCCAACGCGGGACCCAGCGGGGGCCCGGCCGAAGCCTTGCCGCCCTCGACGAGAACGCTCACTTCATCCGCCACTTGAACCGCCTCCCTTCTCCAGCATGCGAACGTGATCTCCCCGGACCGTGACCGGGATCGGCACCACCGCCTCGATGAGCTCGACGGTGATCTCCTCCTTGGCCTGATCGATCTTCTTGACCCGGGCCTTCTCCCCCTTGAAGGGGCCGGCGATGAGCTCGACGATCGCGCCCTCGACGAACCCTTCGACCGTCACCTTCGGGACGAGGAGCGGTTCGACCTCCTTGAGGGTCGTTTCCCCGGCGACGAGGCCGCGGGCCTTTCGGATTCCCCGGAGCATCTCGTGGACCCCCTCGAAGCTCATCCCCTCCGAGAAGACATATCCCCGGAGCGCCGACGGGACCAGGAGGGAAAACAGCACGTCGGGCTTCTCCTCCGCCCGGGCCGCCAGAGTGTCGGCGACCTCCCGCTCGTACCCCCGGGAGGTCTTGATCGCGAGGACCGCCTGGCGGGCGATGCAGGCGAGTGTGAGCTTGGCCGGGGGACCGCCCTCGGCGGCCTGGGCGGTCAGGCGGACCTCGACCCGGTCGCCGTAGCGGACGCCCACCGGCGCGGTGATCTCGAAGGAGAGCGGGAACGAGGAGCCGCCGGCGACCGGGAAGGTCGCCTGCTGCTTGCGGACGACCATCTCGGTCCACGCCCGCTTCCCCGGGGGGATCCAGGAGACCGGCCACTCCGCGCCTTCGCCCGGGTAGGTCGACGTATAGGCGATCTCGGCGGTGAGGGTCACGGTCTGGTCGGTCGGGTTGCCGTTGGTCAAGACGACCGACAGGGTGGTGACGGTCCCGGCGGTGACGTGGCGGGAGGTGTCGTCGGCCGCCTTCAGGGTGAGGGTCGAGGCCGACGGCGCCACCGGACGGGGCGGGGAGATCGGGGCGCCCGGAATCGGTTCGGTCGGGCTCGGTGCGCCGCCCCGGCTCGGTGGGGCCGCCGGGGGTTCGCCGGAGAGGAGGCCGATACCTTCGTCGGGGGGATTTTCGCTCATGCTCTGTTCCTTCGCCGCCTGCGGTTCCCTAGAGGTTTTGGATCAGATTCTGCCAGATCCAGGGCCCCGACTGGGTGAAGAAGATGTAGATCACGAAGCCGACGCTGCCGATCAGGAGCGCCCCGATCCAGGTGACTTCGAGGACCCGGATATACTCCTTCTGGGTCGGTCGACGGGCCATCCGGAGGATCCGGCCGTACCGGCCGTGGCCCACCGTCCGCAGGCGGCCGTCGAACTCGTCCTGCACTTTACGTGCCCGGTCCAGGAATGCCATCTTCGAACCTCACCGCACCCGGTCGATCCGCTCGTCCGAGCGGGCCGCCGATGCCGCCGGACCAAGAATCTGGGAGGACTTAACCCCGGTGACCACGATCATGACCCGGATCGTGCTGCGCATCGTCGGGTCAATGGCCGCGCCCCAGATGATCCGGGCCGTGGGGCTGATCGCCTTCTGGACCACCTCGCTCGCCCGCTGGGCCTCGCTGACGGTCATGTCCGGCCCACCGGTGACGTTGATCAGGGCGCCGGTCGCTCCCGCGACGTCGACCTTGAGGAGGGGGGAGTGGATCGCTTCGTTGACCGCGTCCTCGGCGCGGTTGTCGCTCTCCGACTCGCCGATCCCGATCAGCGCCACTCCGCCGCCCTTGAGGATCGTGCGCAGGTCGTTGAAATCGAGATTGACCAGGCCCGGCCGGGTGATGATCTCGGTGATGCCGCGGATCGAGCGGGCCAGGACCGAGTCCGCCACCTTGAAGGCCGTCTGGATGGGGAGGCGGGGGACGAGTTCGAGGAGCCGGTCGTTCGGGATCGTGATGACGGTATCCACCGCGGCGGTGAGGCGCTCCAGGCCCCGGAGGGCATTCTCCTGGCGGACCGCCCCCTCGGAGGTGAACGGCAAGGTGCAGACCGCGATGGTGAGGGGTCCGCCGGGGTTCGCCTCCCGCGCGGCTTCGGCGACGATCGGGGCCGAGCCGGTCCCCGTCCCGCCCCCCAATCCCAGCGTGATGAAGACCATGTCGGAGTTCTTGAGGACCCCGCGGAGTTCCTCCTCGGCCTCTTTGGCCGCCTTTTCCCCGATCTCGGGAAGCGCCCCCGCCCCCAGACCCCGGGTGAGCCGTCGGCCCAGGAGGATCTTGCGGTTGGCGTGGACCGTGAGCAGATGCTGGGCGTCGGTGTTGCAGGCGATCATCTCGGCCCCGGAGAGGCCTTCCTCGCTGATCCGGTTGATCGTGTTGGAGCCGCCGCCCCCGCACCCCACGACCTTGATGTTCGTCTTGAGCGTCGCCAGGACCGCTTCGAGCTCGGCGTCGTCGCTCGAGGCGGGGATCGGCCGGGCCCGGCCCGTGGCCTCCGGCGGCAACCGGGCAATGACTTCCTGAGCGAGCGGCCGCATCTGCAGGGGTACCTTCGGAGGGAGAGCAGAGGCCCTCTTATAAATCGTTATTTCCGTTCGGCACCGGCGGAACCTCTGTGGAGTACCGCGACTGGGCCCCAATCTACGACCGCATCCGCGCGGAGTTCGGCTTTCCGTTCGAACGGGAGGCCGCATCGGCTGACGCCCTGGAGGCGCGGGCGGGGGAGCGGCTGGCCGAAGATCCGCTGGACCGCCTCCGGCCCGTCCTGGCGGGGCAGACCGTCGTCGTCTGCGGCCTGGCCCCGGGGGCCGGGGCCCCGCCCCTCTGGCGGCTTCCCGCCGACACCGCACCCCCGATCCTGATCGCGGCGGACGGAGCGGCCGAGCGGTGCTTGGCCGCCGCCCTGGTCCCGGCGATCATCGTGACCGACCTCGATGGTCCGGTGGCCTCGGAAGTCGCCGCCAATCGACGGGGGAGTTGGGTCGTCCTCCACGCCCACGGCGACAACCGCCCGGCCATCGAGGAGTGGGCCGACCAGTTCCCCGGGGCCCTCGCAGGGTCGTGGGCCGGCCCCCCGAGGCCCCGGCTCCTGAATGTCGGCGGCTTCACCGATGGCGACCGCGCGGTCCTGCTGGCCGAACACCTGGGCGCTGCCCGGATCCTCCTCTGGGGGTTCGACTTCCGGCGGGTCGACGAGCCCGATCCCGCGCACCGGGCGCGCAAGCTGGCGAAGCTGGCATGGGCCCGTCGCATCCTGTCGGAGGCCGCCCGTCGGTCTCCGGCCCGGATCGACCTCTGGCTCCCCGACGGTCGGCAGGTTCCCTACGGGGATGGGGAGCCGGAGAGCACCACCAGGTAGACGACGTCGAGCCCGTTCCGGTAGAGCGGAACGAAGGGCATCTCGGTGAACCAGTGCTGCGCGCTGGGGCTGAGCGGCAGCGCGATCGCCGACGGGTTCAAGGCGACGCCCGTGTACATGACCGCATCGACGGCGACGATATCGATCGGTCGGAGGGTGTGCGGCGCATCCGACCCGTAGAGTTCCGCCTCGGCGGCCGTCCAGTTGGAGCCGGTGAACAGGGCCGGGGTCGAATCCCAGGTGGCCGGATTCCCGTCGAACCCGAAGATCATTGAGCTCAACCGGTGGTCCGAGGCGACCACGAAGGTCGACGGGACGCCGATTCCGACCCACATCCAGAGCGTGGCGTCCCCGTGGGTCAGTCCTTCCTGGAAGCCGCCAAAGTCGGCCTGGGGAGGGTAGACGATCGCCGCGTTGGCGGCCACCAGCACGACGAGGGCGACGCTCGCGGCCACCAGGGCGCGGCGGCCGGCCCGATCCCCCGCCCGGGCGACCAGCCGCCCGGCGCCGATGGCGACCAGGAGGCCCACCGGGATCAGGATGTATTCGACGTGCCGCGATGGCGGGATCGCACTGATGAACCCCGAGACCTGGGGAGCCAGCCCCCCGGCCACCAGGGCCGCGAGCGCGGAGATCCCCAGGGCCCCCAGCCAAGTGAGCGCGAACGGTCCCAGTCGGGCCAGGGTCGGGGTGCGCCGGCTCCCGGCCGCCAGGAGCCCGAGCCCGAGCAACGGCGTGAACCAGAGGATCGTCGTCGGCTGCGTCATCTGGGTCGTTCCGGGGAGCGGGACGAGCAGCAGCAGCGAGACCGCCCCGAAGACCGCCACGGCGATGATCCCGAGGTCGCGGACCAGGCTCCGGTCGGTCGGCAGGCGGACCCACCGCCGGAGGAAGAGCCGACCCCGGCGGTACCGGATGAGCGCGGCGGCGGCGATCAGGACCAGCAGCGCCAGGAGCTCCAACGCCGCAAAGCTGGTCTCCGGCAGGCCGCCGAGGCCGGGAACGATGACGAGGGCCACGAACGACTTGGCGGCGAAGAACCAGTAGAGGAAGGTGCCGGTCACCAGCGCGCCCAGAAACGCGAACTCCCGGGCCGGAAACCGGTGGCTCCACAGCCTCGGCCGCCAGAGTTCGAGCAGGAGAAGCCCCAGGAGAGCGCTCACCACCAGGAAATAGGTCGAAAGGTGGTGGGTCACGATCAGGGCCGCCGAGGTGAGGCCCAGCGGGAGATACCAACGCCCGTCGCGTCGCCCTTCGACGAACATCCAGAGCGCGGCGACGCAGAGGAAGTCGCCGAGGGCGAGGGGCGCCGGGTGCGCCATCGAGAACATCCGCGGCATCGCGACCGAAGCGAAGGCCGCCCCCAGGAGCGCGACCGTGTCGTGGGGGTAGATCCGGCGGAAGAGCAGAAAGAGCGGCAGCACGCTCAAGGTGACGATCGCGGGCAGCAGGACGGTCAGGGCGGTGAAGGTCGAGAGCCCGAGCGCTCCGGCTCCCGCACCCGAGAGGAGGAAGATCCCGGGAAAGTCGGGGTAGGCGGTCCCCCACCCCAGGTAGTTGATCCCCCGCGGGAGATGGCCGGTCGTCACTAAGGCGGCCGTGAGCCGATAGTACTCGCCGGTGTCCGAACCGAAGAGCGCGAACTGTCCGAGCGGCTCCAGGGCCAGGAAGAGGAGCAGGGCGACCAGGGCGGCGAGCCAGAAGAGAATCTCGGGCCGCATCGGGGTCGTGCGGGGAAGAGGAGGGGAATCGGTCACATCGGCCGATGGGGACACGGATGCTCGTACCCGCCGGACCCTAAAGGCAATCGGGGGGATCCCGCGCTCTGGGCTGCGACCATACCCATAAATAGGGGGCCTTGGTGGGCCCCGCGTCGGGGTGCCCCGGGATGCCTAGTAGCTCTCGCTCCCATCGAGCGGCCAACTCGTCCGGATCCCGTTCTCGACGCCCGGTCCCCAAACCGGTCTCCCGCCCCACCAAGCACGCCTCCTCGATCCGCTCCAAGCCGGCCCGCTCCGGCAAGCCGACCCCCTCCGGTAAACCGAAGAAGGCCGGAGCGCCGAAGCGGCCGACCGCTGCCCCAAAGCCCGCCAAGCCGGCGGCGCCCTCGGGGGCTCGCCCCGCGGGCGGCCGGGCGGCGCCGCCGGCCCCTCGGCCCTCCCTGCTCGGCGCCGAACCCCGACGGCACGTCCTTTCCCTCGCGTTCCTCCGGGACGGAGACGATTTCTTCGCCCGGATCGAGACCGACGCGGGGCAGATCACCGAACTGAAGCACCGGGCCCTCGACCAGCTGCTGTCGCTGGTGGCGGGCGAGTTGGAAGATCTCCTCGAATAGGCCGGCCGCGCGGCGGGGACGGTTTGCCTCAGTAGATCCGGTGGAGGCGGCGGCTCCGCCCAAGCGGGGCCGGCGATCCGGTGGACCGGGCTGCTCGGGCGATGGCGGCGGGCCCTCGGGGGCCCGCTGGATCCCCTCGACCGGCCGGTTGCCGGGAAATCGGCCGCGGCTCCTACTCCATGAGGTTCCGATCCAGGCCGGCCGGGGCGCCCGGGGCCGCCGCCCGCGGGAGCGGGCGATCCAGGTCCACCAGCGGGACCTTCCGCGCGATCTCCCGGGCCATCGCGGAGCAACTGGAGGGCGGCACCGGCCGCTGGGTATACCCCGGAAGCGCCAGGTCGTAGGTCACGACCTTCTTCTCGGCGATCGTCTCCCAGACGGCCCGGAAGACCCGGTCCGCCGCCTCGGTCTTCCCGAGGTGGCGGAGGAGGAGTTCGACGCAGAGGATTTCGGCGACCGGATCGGCTCGATCCTGGCCGGCGTACTTCGGCGCGGAGCCGTGGACCGGCTCGAAGACCGCGATCGCCTCCCCGTAGAGGGCGCCCGGTGCGACGCCCAGCCCGCCGGCGAGTCCGGCGCAGAGGTCGGAGAGGATGTCCCCGAAGAGGTTCGTGGTCACCAGGACATCGTACTCTTCCGGCTTCTTGGCGAGTTGCATGCACATGTTGTCGATGAGCCGCTCGTCGGAGCTGATCTGGGGGTACTGGGCCGCGAGGGCGCGAAACGCCGTCTGGAACAGCCCGCCGGTCGTCTTCATGATGTTCGCCTTGTGGACGGCCGTGACGCGCCGCCGGTGGTCGCGTCGGGCCAGTTCGAAGGCGAACTTGATGATCCGGTCCGAGGCCTTTCGGGTGATGATGTTGATGGTCTCGGCCGCCGTGTGGTCCCGATCCACCCAGTGTTCCACCCCCGAGTACAGTCCCTCGGTCGCTTCCCGGACGACGACGAGGTCGGTCTCCGGAAACCGGGTCCCCTCCCCGGCGATGGCCCGGGCCGGCCGGACCGACGCAAACAGGTCGAGTTCCTGGCGGATTGCGACGTTCACCGATCGGAATCCGCTCCCGATCGGCGTGGTGATCGGCCCCTTGAGGGCCAACCGGTTCTTCCGGATCGACTCGAGGACCTCCGGGGGGAGCGGAGATCCACTCTTCGCGATCGCACTCGCGCCCGCCTCCACCACCTCCCACTCGAACGATACGCCGGTGGCCTCGGCCACCAGTCGAGCCGCCGAGGTCACTTCCGGTCCGATGCCGTCTCCGGGGATCAGGGTGATGCGCGTCGCCATGGTGGGGTCAGGGTAGGGCCTTCGAGCAAAAGCATTTGCGCCGGAACGAGGGGCGAGCCCCTCCCCCCGGACCGGCCCGGACGCGGGTCCCGGCCGGTCTCGCCCGCCCCCGTGACGCGATCCCGGTCCACCGGGAGCCCCTGCGGCCCACCGCGACCCCGCCCGCCGTGGCGGCCGGCGCCCCGGGCCGCTTCCCTCCGCTCGGCGCGCGCCCGATTCCGGGGGGCCCCCGCTCCCCTACCGCCCCCGGCCGCCACGGCTCCGCCGCCCCGGAGCGTTCCAGCGCTCTGCCGGACGGCCCGACCACTTACAAATCTAACTTAGCTAAGGTTTCTTATACTTGTAAGCATATGGTGTTGCTGATGTCGACCGTCGTGCACCCTGAGGCGCTCGTGGAGCAGTGGGTCCCCCCTGTGGCGATCGGGCGGAGCCGAGAGATCGAAGCCGCCGTGCTTGGAGCCGAGTCGAGCCGGGAAGGACCCTCCCGACCGGGCCTGGCCGTGGTCACGGGTCCCCCCGGATCGGGAAGTTCGGTCGTGGCCCGGTGGGCTGCCCGACGACTGGCCGATCGGTGCCGTGCCCTCGCCCCCGGTGGGGCGGCGCGGATCGTCCATGTCCCCACCCGGCTCTACCGGAGCCCGCACGGGATTGCGTGTGCGCTCGTGCGGTCGTACGACGCAGGGCTCGATGGCCGAGGATTTCCCTGGGGGGACCTCCTGGCGGGGTTCCTGCGCCGGATCCGACGGGACGGACAGCCGACCGTGACCGTCCTCGACGACCTGCGCCTCGCGGGACCCGATCTCCTCCGATTGATCCGGGCGCTGGGGGAACCCGACCGGTTCCTCCCTGAGGGCGACCCGGGACTCCCCCCGTTCTATACGATCCTGACCGGAACTCCCGAGGGGCTGCGCCTCCGGGACCGCGAGGGAGCCGGCCGCTGGGCCCGGGCGGCCACGGTCGAACTCGCCCCGTATCCGGAGGAGCGGTTGCGGGAGATCGTCGCCGACCGGATGGTCCGGGCGACCGACCGGGCGGCCGTTCTTTCGACGGCGGCCCGGATCGCCCACCAGAGCTTCCTCGAGGCGGGAGGGGCCCGCCGGGCGATCGACCTGCTGCGCCGAGAGTTCGGGATCCGGGAGACGGTTCGGGCGCCCGAGGACCCCGACGCCTCCGTCCCGGCACGAACGATCGAACCTCACCTCTGGCAGGCGCTCGTCTCCGCGCTGGCCGACGGGAGCTGCGACGTCGGAGAGCTCCACCGGTGGGAGATCCTCTGCGCGCAGCGGGCCCACCGACCGCCCCTCGCCACGACCACCTTCTGGCGTCGGATGGTCGACCTCGAGCGGCGGGGCTGGATCCGGCGCGAGGTCCGCTGCGGCGGGATCGGGGGCAGCCGGACCCGGCTCGTCGTCCGGCGCCCGGTCGACGAGTGGATCACCGGTCGGGTGAGTCCGGAAACTCGTCCAGACGGCGGGATCGTCGGCTCCGCGGGGCTGCTGGCGTAGGGTGAGGGGCGGGCGGGGGCCCGTCCTCGCCCTTCGGGCGGACCTGCCGGAGGACCATTTCCGCGAGCGCTCGGGACCCCAACGCGGCCTCGACCCGGTCCCAGGGGGCGGAGCGGAGGGCCTCCCGGTCGGCAACCCCGGCCCGGACGAGGGCCCGGGCCCGGACCCGCCCGACCCCCTTCAGCCGGACCAGGTCGAGGAGGTCGGCGCGGACGCCGTACTGGACCCTCAAGGACAGGTCGTCCAGCCGGGCCGCCAGGCGACGCTGGAACCGCTGGGCGAGCCGACCGGCCCCGAAGAGGAGCCAGTTGGCGTCCTCGACCTTGGCCCGGAGATCCCCGGCGCCGATGCCGAACCGTTCGGTGATCTCCAAGATCGGCGTCTCGTCGATCCAGGCCTCCAGAAGCTCGGCCGTCTTGAGCGTCGCAAGGAACATCTCGAGGTCGAGATCGAGGGGCGGCTCGTCGGGCCGGACCAGGAGCTCCTCGAGCTCGTCGGTCATCCGCTCGATCAGCTTGGGCTCGTCTCCCCGCCTCAGGAAGAGCGGGGGGAGATCGGGCGTCGCGGCGATCGCCGCGAGGAGCGGGAACTCCGACCCGCCGATCGGGGCCTTCTCAAGCGCCGCCCGCAGCACCGTCGCCGTGACCGGATCGAGGTACAGCTCGCTCGTGAGCTCGCCGAACGGGGTGGCGGTCAGCCCCTTCCCCCGGGCCAGAAGCTCCTTGTTCTCCAGGTCGGCCCGAACCTGCCCGACCACGTCCGCGAGCTCCCGGAGCGAGAGGGTCTGCCCGTAGAAGGTCCCGCGGAAGAACGCCTCGAGCTCGGCTTCCGACCGGACCGCCCCGCTCGCGACCAGGGCCAGGAGGTGCATCCGGAGCGCCGGTTCGGAGGCGAGCCGGCTCTCGACGTCCTCCGGGGGGGAGCGGAGGTAGGCATCGATGAGCCGTTCCTCGTCCTCGGGGCGGCGGGCCAGGAGCAGCGCCTCGCCGACCGGATCGAAGCGGGGGCGCCCGGCGCGGCCCAGCATCTGCTGGATCTCCATCGCGGGGATCGGGGCCTGCATCCCCAGCGCATCGTTGTACCGGGTGGTGTCGCGGACCACGACCCGACGGGCCGGCAGGTTGATCCCGGCGGCCAGAGTCGGGGTCGCCACGAGCGCCCGGAGCGCCCGCTCCTTGAACGCCCGCTCGATGACCGAACGTTCGCCGTGGAGCAGCGAAGCGTTGTGGAACGCGACCCCATTCGGCAGGAGTCCCGTCAGCCGCCGGATCCCCTCGGTCGTCTCCTCGGAGGTCGTGGCCAGCTCCTCCGCGGCGGCGCGGGCCCGCGCCCGGGCCGGGGCATCGAGCGTCCGGGCGACGACCGGGGCGAGGGCGGCCGCGACCGACTCGCTTGCCTTGCGGCTGTTGACGAAGACCAGGGCCTGACCCCCGTCTTCGATGACCTCCTCCACCAGGGTCGCGAGGGCGTCGCGACGGGCCGGGAGGGGCCGATCGGTCCCGTCCTCGTAGGTGATCCGGTCGTCCCACCAGACGCCGCGGCGGAGCCGGACCGGGCGGAATTCGCTCGCGATGTGCTCGGCCCCGAGCCAGCGGGCCACTTCGGCCGAGTTGCCTACCGTGGCCGAGAGGGCCACGATCTGGAGCGCCGGATGGAGCCGCCGCAGCCGGGTCAGGGAGACCTCGAGCGTGGGGCCCCGGTCCGGATCCCGAAGCAGGTGGACCTCGTCCGCCACGGTGACGGCGAGCCGGTCGAGCCACGGATGCCCCTTCCGCAGCAGCGCATCGGCCTTCTCGCTGGTCGCGACCAGGATGTCGGCCCGGGCGAGCTGCTCCGAGGAAAGATCGAAATCGCCGACCGAAACGGCGACCCGGATCCCGAGGCTCTCGAACTGCCGCAGTTCCTCGGCCTTCTCATGCGCGAGGGCCCGCAGCGGGACCAGGTAGAGTCCGGTCCGACCCGCGAGGGCGGCCCGGAGGAGGGTCAGGTAGGCCACGAGCGACTTGCCGCTCGCCGTCGGGCAGGCGAGCAGGACGCTGCGGCCCTGAAGCGCCGGTTTCAGGGCGGCGGCCTGGGGCGGGTAGAGGGCCGAGACCCCATGGGCTCGCACGGCCGCCTCGATCTCGGGAGGAAGGCCGATCTCCGAGAGTTCGACCCGGGCCGAGGGGTCGGGAGGATCGGCGGAGGGCGCCGGAACGAATCGGGAGGGGGGCACGGCCCGTGAACCGAGCGGCAGTACAAAGCACCGCGTCGGGGGTCGGCCGGTCCGGGGGAGACTAGCCCGACCGCCGCGACCGGGACCGGGAGGACCGGAGTTCGGTGGCCTTCACCCGGAGGTAGTCGGAGAGGGCCCGACGGGTCCGCTGACGCTCCCGCTGGTCCGGCCAGAGTTCGTCCTGATCCAGCGTTTCGAGGGCCCATCCGACGATCTGTTCGGCGCGGTCCCGGACGAACCGGGCGCGGGCCTCCGGCCGTTGCATGTCGAGCAGCAGCGGGCCGATGTTCTGGAACCGCTCCCGCCACTGCTCCGAACGCCGCCGGGAGAGCCTGAGCTTGCGATGCCCCAGGGGGGTCAGAACGTACCGCCACTCCCGGCCCTGACGGTGCCGCTCGCAGTAGCCCTGCCCGAGCAGGTCCCGGAGGACCGGGTACATCGCGCCCGGGCTCACCGACCAAGAACCGTTCGTCCGCTCCCGGATGCGCTTCGAGATCTGGGCCCCGCAGAGGGGGCCGCTCTGGAGCAGGGACAGCGTGTACAGGCCGAGAAAGCCGGTCCGGCGCCCTCCTCCAGGGGCGGTCTGCGGCATCGCCGGGCAACCGACCCGGGCTATTTATCCCCCGCCGGGCGATCCTGCGGCGCGGCGGGCTCGGGTCGAAGGAGGTCCCGGCCCAGGATCATCTCCTGGATCTCGCTGGTCCCCTCGACGATCGGGTAGACCCGGGCGTCGCGGTAGAGCCGCTCCGCCCGGGGGCGGCGAGGTCCGGCCGGCGACGCCCACGCGTCGACCGCCCGGCCGGTGATCTCGACCGCGGCCCGTGAGGCAACGAGCTTCGCGGCCGACGCGAGGCGCCGGAACGGCTCGCCCCGATCCCGGGCGACCGCGGCGCGCTCGACCAGCGCGGCGGCAGCCTCCAGATCGGCAAAGCTGCGGGCCAGCAGCGAGCCCTTCCATTCCGCCGGCGCCTCCCGGGCGGCGGCCCGCAGTTCCTCGAAGCCGGCCCGCGCGACGCCCAGGGCGCAGGCGGCGATTCCCACCCGGCCGCCGATCAGAGACTCCAGCGCGATCGCGAGCCCCTGGCCCTCGGCCCCGAGCCGAAGCGACCGCGGCAGCCGGACCTCCTCCAGCGTCAGCTCGGAGGTCGGGCTTCCCCGGAGCCCCAGCTTGGCAAAGCTGTGGCTCGCCCGCAGGCCGGCCGTTCCTTTCGGCAGAAGGAACGCCGTGATGCCGCCCCGGCCTTCGGTCGGATCGCGGGTGGCGAAGAGGAGGAGCAGGTCGGCCAGTCCGCCGTTGGTGATGAACGTCTTGGTGCCGTTCAGCACCGCGGTGTCGCCTTCCCAGCGGTAGCGGCAGCGAAGGCCGGCCGCATTCGACCCGGCCTCGGGCTCGGTCAGCGCAAACGCGCCCAGGGCCTGGCCCGCGAGCAGCGGCCGGAGGTAGCGCTCGCGCTGCTCGTCGCTGCCCCAGCGGGCGAGCGGGGCCGCCGCGACGGAGAGGTGGACCGCCACGGCCACGGCCGCGACCGAGCTCGCGCGCGCGAGCTCCTCCAGCACCGCGACGACCGTGCGGGTCGACTCGCCGCCCCCGCCCCACTCGCGGGGCTGGCCGAGCCCGAGGACCCCGGCCGATCCGAGCCGGCGGATCAGGTCGGGGGGGGCCCGGTCGCTCCGGTCCATCTCCTCCGCGATCGGGGCGATCTCCTGCTCGGCCCACGCCCGGGCCCGACCACGCCACGTCTCGGTCTCGTCGCCGGCGAGCGCCATGGCGGCCCCAAACAAGGCAAGGCTTAAGCGGTGCCGACCGCGTGGATCGCCGGACGCCCGATGACCGCCGGGACAGCGCCGGAGCCGAAAGACCGGTTCACCTCGCTCGACGCCCGGGCGATCGCCCGGGAGCTCGCGGCCTTCGCCCCGGCCTGGCTGGACCGGGTGTTCGACGCGGGGGCCTCGGGAGTCGCCCTTGCGATGCGGTCCCCGAAGGAAGGCCGCCGGGAACTGCTCATCGTTCCGGGGATCTATGCGGCTCTCCTGCCCGGCCCGCGCGAGCACGCCGAGACCCTCGGGCCGGTCGCGCGCGAACTGCGCCGGCTGCTCGGGAGTGCGCAGCTCATCTCGGCCCGCTCCCGCCCGGGCGACCGGGTGCTCGAGCTGGAACTGGAGCGGGGCGACGAGCCGGGGGCACCCTGGCTCGTCTCCGCCGAGCTCTTCGGCACCGGGAACCTGATCGCCGTCCGCGGCGGGACGATCCGGTTCGTGCTGCACAGCCGCCGCTACGCGTCGCGCACGCTCCAGATGGGCGCGGCCTACGAACCGCCCCCCTCGAGGCGGGATCCGTTCTCCGTCGAGCCGAGCGCGATCGAACAGCTGCTCGCGGGAAGCCAGGTCGACCGGGTCAGCACCCTCGCGGCCCGGGCCGGGTTGGGCGGTCCGCTCGCCGAGGAGGTCATGGCCCGACTCGGGTGGCCCGGCGGCGCGCCCGCCGCGGAGGCGGCGGCCGACGTGGCGGAGGGCGTCGCCCGGAGCCTTCGGGAGCTGGTCGACGAGGTGGAGCGGGGCCCGAAGGGCTACCTGTACGGACTCGAGGGTCGCCCCGTGGACGTCACCCCGTTCCGGTCCCGACGCTGGGCCGGGAAGGACGGGGTCACCGAGATGGAGACGGCGACCTTCTCCGAGGCCGCGCATCGCTACTTCGAGCCCCGGCAGATCGTCCCCTCGGCGGCCGCGGTGGCCGAGACGGATCAGCGCCGGCGGCTCGAGGGGCAGCGGGATCAGCAGGTCGAGGCGGTGGCCACCCTGACCCGGGAGGCGGAGCGGCTCCGGGAGGAGGCCGACTGGATCTACGCGCACTACACCGAAGTGGCCGACGCGATCGCGCTGGACCGCTCGGCGCACCCCGAGCTCCGACGCCGGGCCGTCACGCTCCTCGACCGGAGCCTCGAACTCGACGACGCTCCCGATCCGACCGAAGCCGCGCGCCGCCGCTACGAGGAGCGGCAGCGGATCCGGCTCAAGATCCAGGGCGCGAAGTCCGCGCTCGACGAAACCGAGCGCCGGCTTCGGGCGCCGCCCGAGCGGCCGGCGAACGCCCCGGCCGTGGCTCCGGCCGGAGTCCCGCGGCGCAAGCTCCACTGGTTCGAGCGGTTCCGCTGGTTCGTCTCGTCGGAAGGGACCCTGGTCCTGGCCGGGCGGGATGCCGCCTCCAACGACCTGGTCGTCCGACGGTATCTCAAGGAAATGGACCGGTACGTCCACGCCGACGTCCACGGCGCCGCGAGCGTGATTGTGAAGTGGCCGGCCGACCAGCGCCCCCCGCCCACCGACACGACTCTTCGGGAGGCTGGCCAGTGGGCCGTCTGCCACTCCAAGATCTGGCGGGCGGGCTACGCCGCCGGTTCGGCCTACTGGGTGACGGCCGAGCAGGTCTCCAAGACCCCCGAGACCGGGGAGTTCATCGCCCGGGGTGCGTGGGTCGTCCGCGGAACCAAACACCCGCTCGACGACCTGCCCACCGAGATCGGGCTCGGCGTGGTCACCTACGAAGGGGAGCCCCGGTGGGTGGCCGCCCCGCCCGAAGCCCTCCGCTCGGCCGGGGGCCTCCGGGTCCGGCTCGCCCCGGACGACGAACGCACCCGCAATGATCGGGAGCGGGAGCTCTCCCGGGAGCTGGGAATCTCCCGCGAACTCCTCCAGTCGCTGCTGCCGGCCGGGGGGTTCCAGGTGCGGCGGACGTAGAGCCGATCGATCGTCCGGGCCTCGATCGGATCCGAGGCCCGGCGCAGGGTCCGTCCCCCGGTCCGGATCCCGGTGACCAGGTAGGTCGCGCCCTCGAGGAGGAGGTCGTCGCCGACGCCGATCCGGGCCCCGCTCGGCGGAGTCCAGCGGATCGAGCGGGTCCTCCGCCCCTCAATGATCGAGACCGGCACGTGCGGCGGCCGGTCGGCGGTGAGCCAGAGGCAGCCGATCTCCCGTGCCGCCGCGATGGGCACCGAGCGCTGGCCGGCGAGTTCGATCCGGTGGATCACGAACTGGTCGGACCCGAGCCGGATCCGACCGCCGATTCCAACCTCGCGTCCCGGCGGGAGGTTGAGTTCGATCCGGCGGGAGACCGGCCCATCGGAGACAATCGCCCGGAGCGACCGCCGGGCCGGGGAGGCCGAGCCGAACGGGTGGGTCCATCGGCATCGCTGGCAACGACCGATCCCCGAGAGGACCGCCCCCGGAGCCCGCCGGTCCGACCCCTTCAGATTGAGGATCCGGTGCGGAGTGACCTCCTGGCAGGCGTCGCAGAACAGGGACGCGGCCCCCACCGCGGCGCGGGGGCGTGAACTCCGAGGGGAGCCTTCCGGTTCGGGCGTGGACATCGCGCCAACCAACCGTGCGGGCGCTTAGGGTTGGCGGACCCGACGCGGTCCGAGCTCGTCGCCCGGGCAAACTGGAGAGGGAGGCACTGCCCCGGCGTTGGCCGTCGGGGGCCGTCGAAGGGAGGAACCGGAGGGTCCCCTCGGCATTCCGCTGGCCCGGGGACGGGGTGGTCGGCGGGTCCGGGGTCATGGCGGTCCCCGAGAGGAGCGGGCCGGTTCGCTGACCCCCAAAGAACATGCTCCGTCCGGAGCCCCGCTTCGGTTCTGCCGGGACGCCCACAGGCCGTTCCCCCGGCCCGACTTCGGCCCGGAAACGCACCTCCTCCTTGACCGTTTCACCCCCTCACCGGCCGATATATCTGCCCCGTGGGGTTCGAGCCCATCGATGACCGCCTCCACAACGGACCCACCGGCGCCCCGACCGAACGCCTCCCCGACCTGGATCGAATCGACCGCCGTCCTGGTCCAGAATCGTGACCGATCGAAGGCCTGGTACCGCGACCAGTTGGGGTTCGATATCGTCGACGACGGCGACCACTGGGTCACGGTGGGCCGGAAGGGCAAAGGGGGGCTCATCCATCTCTGCCAGGTATCCGAGGCGGGCGAAGGGGCTGGGCTCGAGCCGGGGAACACCGGCATCCTGGTCTACTACCAAGGGGATCTCCGGGCCGCCCACGACCGGCTCCAACGGGCCGGGGTGAAGTTCTCCGAAGACGTGACCGAGCGTCCGTGGGGGACCTACTGCATCGTCGTCGACCCGGACGGAAACGAACTCTGCCTCATGGAGAAGGCCCAGTAGCGGGCCCCCCGGCCCGGTGCGAGATCTCCAGGAGCCCGCGGAACCACCCCTGACTGTCCCAGGGATCCGGGATCCCGCCCCCGCTGCCCGCCCGGCGTGAGGATCGGGGCCTGGACCGGGAACCCCCTCCGCCGACCGCGCCGGGTCGTGGAACGGCCGAAGCTTGTCCAATTCGAAGTGGACCACGGTCCGGAACTTCGGTCGGGCCGGCGAACGGTCGAATGCCTGAGTACACCGTCCTCCCAGACGACCCCGGCCGGAACGATCCGACCTGCGGCACCCGCCTCCATCCTAGGCGAAAGGGCTTGGATGACGGTGCCGGTGAACCCCAGGGGCACCCGGTATTGAGTTCCGCGAGGTACGGGACTATCCGGGGGTTCGGCGTTGGTCCAGCACCTGCGGAGGTTGTCCTGAGATCTCCGAACCGGCCAAGATGGGGCTGCCCGAATTTGAATCGGGGTCCCGGGCTCCCAAAGCCCGAAGGATGGACCATTGGTGCGACAGGGGAGAGCGTTCCCCCGCCGAATCTACCCCACAGCCCCGCATACCGGCCCTAAACGGCATCCACTCGGCGAAGTTTCCGTCCGATCCGGCACTCCGCTAAAGCCGGTTCGACCCGCTCGATCCGGTACCGCTGCCGGGGCGGCAGCGAGGGGCCCGCACAGAGGCTCCAGTTCGGACAGTCGAGCCGTCGGCAGGGATACCGTCCCACTTCGATGGAACTCCCGACAACGGCGACCGGGGCGTCCACCACCAGGGGTCGGGCGATCCGCTCGACCTCCACCACGGCCGCCGAGCTCTCCTGGAGGGCGCAGGGGTGCTGGATCGGCCGGACCCGGGCGACCCGGTAGCGCCGTCCGGGATCGAGGGTCAGGCAGGCGTTCCGGTACGGGCAGTTCCGGCAGACCGGCCCGCCCCCCTGATAGACGAACTCGAATCCCGGTCTCGCCTGGGCGACCGATAGCAGCGTGATCTCGGCCATACGAATCCACTATCCAATGACTCCGGTGACCGTCGCGAGTTGCTGGGCCGCTTCCCGAGTGAGTCCGTTGTCGCCCAGGATCGTGTAGCGCTCCGGACGGACGGCGTGGGCCTGGACCAGCGCCTCGACCACCTCCTCGTTCGATGCGCCCAGTTCCCGGGCCGTGACGGGGGCACCGATCGTCCGCAGTGCCCGCTGAAGGCCCTGCCAATCGCCCCCGTGGATGTACATCATCATGATTGCACCGACCCCGCACTGCTCCCCATGGAGGCCGGCGTGCCTCGCCGTGCGGTCGAGCGCGTGGCTGAAGAGGTGTTCGCTTCCCGAGCAGGGGCGGGAGGAGCCCGCGACGCTCATGGCGATGCCGGCCACGATCATCGGCCGGATCGCAATCCAGACCGACTCCTCGAGATTCGGTTTGATGAGCCCCGCCCGGTCGATGATCTCGTGCGCCGCGTACTCGGCCAGGGTCGCGGCCGTGCTGGAGAACTCCTCATGCCGGAGGCGGACGGCGAGCTTCCAGTCGAGGATGGCGGTCACGTTGGAGATCACATCGGCGCACCCCGAGGCGAGCAGCCGGAACGGGGCCTGGACGATGATCGCCGTATCGGCGATGACCGCCGAAGGCACCGCCGCGTCGATGCTGAGCCGGCCGGTCGGGCCCCGGAGCGAGGCCCTCGGGGAGGAGATCCCGTCGTGGGCCGCCGAGGTGGGCAGGCTGATGAACGGGATCCCCAAGCGGGCGGCGACCACCTTCGTGATGTCAATCTTGCTGCCGCCCCCGGCCGCGATCAGGAACCGGGCCCCCAGGGATTCGACCTCGGCCCGAGCGCGGTCCACCTCCTCCGAGGTGGCCTCCCCGACCGTCAGGATCGGGGCGTCGAACCCTTCGGAGTTCAGCAGTTCGGACGCCCGATGCCCTGCCAGGGTCGCGGTCCGCCGGCCGGTCACCACGACGCCGCGCTTCGGAAAGTCGAACTGGCGGCAGGTCGTGGCGAGCTCGTTCAGGACCCCGTGTCCCGCGAGCACCACCCGGGGGAAGACCATCCCGCGGGCCTTCCCGAAGGGGCTGTCCAAGCCGCCGGTCCGGTCGGTATGCTTCGCCAGAACCCCGCCCATGAGACCGGGATTGGAGTCGGCAGGGTCTCTTTAGAGTATCGACGGTCCGGTCGGCGAGAAACGGCGTCACCGCCCCGGCGTATCGCCCCAGAGAATCTTGTGGGACTGGAGCATCACCCTCACGGGAAGGCGGTCCTGGAGCACCCAGTCGCCCACCCGGCCCGGAGGGGTTCCCCAGGCCGGCTGGAACAGGGCGGTCGCGGCGAACGGATGCTGGCGGAGGGTGCGGCGCGCGTAGAGGTAGTCCTGCCGGTCGGCAATGACGAACTTGACCGTGTCGCGCCGACGCAGTTCCGGAAGGTTGCTCCAACGGTTGTGACTCTCCATGCGGGATGACGGACACTTCACATCCACGCTCAGGATCGTCCGCGGGATGGAGAGGTAGGGGCCGACGTCGAGCGAACCGCCGGTCTCGATCACGGTGGTGTAGCCATGAGCGGACAGCGCTTTGACCAGGGTGACCGACTCCGATTGAAGGAGGGGTTCCCCGCCCGTCAGGCAGACCTCCCGGGTCCCATGCCGTCCGATCTCCTCGAGCAGGGAGGGGACGCTCCGCTCAGTGCCGGGTCCAAACGAGTAGGGGGTGTCGCACCAGGCGCAGCGGAGGTTGCATCGCGCCGTGCGGATGAAGGAGGTCCTCACCCCGGTCCGTAGCCCCTCTCCCTGGAGCGAGTGGAAGACCTCGATGATCCGCATGGCCGGGCCAAGAATCGGCCCGGCTCAAGGCCTTTGCAGACCCTCCCCCCGCCCCGGTCGGGTCCGGCGAATCGAGGCTCAACGGTTCCTCCTCCGCAGGCTTTGGGATTCATGGTCGGCACGCCCCGTCCCCGGAGGGGGGTTTTGTCCCAGCCTCCGGAGTTTATTTTCAGACGCTGGGATTTGTAGGTTGGGCCGGGCCCACAAGAATCGGCGTCGGCGGCC
>DAHXNZ010000049.1 GCA_027365105.1 Thermoplasmata archaeon | reverse complement strand
CAGCCAACGGCGCTGCGCCTCATCCATGCTGGGGAGCAAGACCAACCACGGCTCCTTCTCGTGGGGTTCGCCCATGCGGTTGGGTATGGCGCGCTAATGTATCAAGTTAACCATTTACAATCCCTAACCCACATGTTCCCCGAATTATCCGGCCCCGACGGGGATCTTCCCCGTCCTACCTCGTCTTCCGCCGACCCTTTCGAGGCTTGGGAGCCCTTCGATCTCGGGTCCCGATCCGGCGTCGGACTCGCTCCTGGCGGGCCATCTCCCGCTCGTCCCCAGGCAGCAGTTCCACCTTGCGGAGCCACGCCCGACCCTTCTCCTCCAGGACCAACCGTCGAGCGGCCTCGCCCACATCGGGGGGAACGGCCCTGACCACCGTCACGGCTCAACTCGTACTGGCCGCAACGGGCCCTCTGGCTACTCGGGTGTCTTTAATAGTTGTGTACCCCTTGCTTCAACGATGCCTCGCCAATCCAAGACCGTCGAAGTCCTGACTGTCTCACGGGCGGTCGAGTCTAACACCGGGAAGACCACCTTCCAAGTTACCTTTGGAGTGGTTGGTCCGGTCGATGATGAGCTACGTCCCTTTCTGCCCCAGATGCCCGGGAGCAGGCCCCCCAAGGAGGTAGGATTTAACCACGTGATTCTGTTCTACCCCTTCGCCGGGACTGTGCCTTACCGGGTCGGCTCGAGATGGCAGCTGGCCATCAGGCCGGACGGCGCTCTGTCACTCGAACCTTCCAAGGGGGGGGCATGATGGCGACTGTGACGCAAGGGGGACCGACACTTGCAATGCAAGGTTGGGTACTCGGCTCGCCAACGGCGTTCGCGTGGGCCCTCTCGACGGAAGGAGCTGGCCCGATGAATGTGTTTCCGCTCTCGGGCCTCTCCGCTCTCAAAGCCACGCTCGAACTTGAGGATCCCGACCCACTTACCACAGAGGAGACCGGAGATGTCCTCGCTGCATGGGATGAGTTCCGTTCGGGCAGGTTCCGCGTCCTATCCGAGTCCCTCACCGACGCCGAGTTCCTCAAGAAGCTACACAACGAGTCTCCGCCCACCGAATGAATCGAGTGTTGCCGACGCCGACCTTCGACCGGCGTCTTGCTCACAAACGAAAGAAGGAGCCGCAAGACCTGATTGACCTTATCGAGAGGAAGATCCTAGAACTCCGCCACGCTGACCGGCCCGATCTCATCGGGCAGCGCAAGTCCGGTCCACTTCATGGGACGCTCGGGATTCCTCTCATTCGAGGAACGAGGCTGCTCTATGCTGTACGGAGTTTAGGGAGCGCGCGGCTTGTGATTCTCCTCCGTGTGTGTAGTCACAAAGAGACCTACAAGAGCCTCAGCGATGCCGAGCAGTTCTACCTCCATGGGGACGTGACCCAGGTCGAGCACCTGCCAACGACCAGGCGATAGAAGCTCATTGGGGCGCCTTGCGGGCCGTGAGGCTGAGGGGGTGCCCCTCGAAGGCGTTCCAAACCCG
>DAHXNZ010000048.1 GCA_027365105.1 Thermoplasmata archaeon | reverse complement strand
AAATGAAAGAATAATTTCCTTTCCTATGTCTTTTATCTGCGGTCATGGGATTGTATTTTTCCTTTGTTTTTATAAGATATGCATATTTTTCTTCCTCTAAAATATCCACAAAAAAGTAAGGTCTTGGTCTTGTGGTTCCTCCCATTTTAAATTTATCTTTATAATAAGAACTGTCTGAAAAGTTCATGCTTTGCTCAGATATTGCAGATTCATTCTGAGTCTTGTTTATGTAATACTCTTTGTTAATTTTTTCATACTCTATGTTTGGTTTGAAAACCTCTGATTTTTTAATGTTGTCGTTTTTAATTAAGCATCCATTGATATTGTTCTTGTTTTTAATGTCATAATCAAATACAACGATACATGAGGGTTTTCTAAACGGATTTATTGAATTATCTATATCGATCAGCTTTGCTATATTAGCAGAATTTAGCCATGTCTTTCTCCTGAGACCATCATATTGTGCTGCGTTCATAATTGATCTCGTTATTACAAAGCCTATTCTGCCCTTTATTCCCTTATTTTTCTTTTTCAAGTATTCTGATGACCGTGCAATAAAAAATTCAGCGTAATCCGCATTTGACTTGTTTTGCGATCCATGCTTCATCTTATATTCATCGTAAATGGGATCGAGATCCTTCTGCCTTTCATAAGAAGCTTCTCGGTATGTCAACCATGGCGGGTTTCCTAAGACAACATCTACCTTATTCCTGAAATAGTAAGGCGTGTAAATATTCTTCAAAACGTAGAACCATATCCCATCTTTTCCCTTTTTTACAAGGTCAATGAGCTTTTTTATTAAATCTTCGTTGTTCTTGAATTTATCAGGGATTTTTACATTTTTACTATCGATGTTTTTATAAACTAATTTTCTCATTTCTTCTATATACTCGTTTAAATGCCTGAACGGTTCATTACTTGTATCTATATATGAATAGTCAAAATCTGCTTTTGCGTTTTCGATTGGATTGAAATCAATGGTAACACTTTTGGTATCCACATCTAGAGCGGCCTTATGAAAATATGTCATCAGAGAATCCGCTAAGAACACAGGTATTATAAAATATAGTTTCTCCTGTGTATAATCTCTCATGGATATTATATAATTTGCCTTTGAGAATATAACTGCAAGGGGATTTATATCAAATCCTATAACATGATCGGATATACTATTGGACCCAAGTTCTTTCTTCTTTTCAATACTTAACTTGAGGAATGTCCCTGAACCACAGGAAGGGTCCAGTATTACGTTATCCTTTGTAACCAAATCATCGACCAATATTCTGGCAAGCCATTCTGGCGTATAGAACTCACCAAGGTTATGCCTTTCATCTGGTGAAATGACGTTCTCATATAGCACCCTAAATATATCTTCGTTTGCTTTGGAAAAATCGTACAGATTTATTTCATTTTCAACATAATAAAAGAATTTATTGCTGTTATCGTTAAATATATCGAAGAAATTGTCAGGTTCTATAAAATTAAGAATACCTTTGGATGTTAAGGCAG
>DAHXNZ010000047.1 GCA_027365105.1 Thermoplasmata archaeon | reverse complement strand
TCCATACCCCCCGAACAGGATCACGCCACTCCCGGCGCATCCGCCCCCTGTCCCGATGGGGTTGCTGCAATTGGACGCCAGCCCCTCGGCGAACCGAGCGGGGGGAGAGACCTTCGGACTCAGCTTCCGGACCTGATTTGGTCCAGGTTCCGGAATTTCAAGATCTTCCATGCTCAGAGGGGAATTTTCTATGGTATCCGTTTTATGCAGCATCATGACTTTCATGGAGTTTACCGATCAATATCTATGGGTTTTATAAATTATTGTTTCAACAATCCGGTTTCACATCTTTTTGTTAATCAAAGTATTCTGGGATATTCTGATCCATGAATCATAAGGAATCGTCTGTTATCATGTTTAAGCATTGTGCCGGCTGGATTGATCTAAACTCATCACACGTAGTTGAGCCATTCCATAATGGGGTCGTCCGATCCCTCGAGATCACTGTAAGTCTCTCCGAAAGAACTTTTCGTTGTAAATCTGAAAAAATAGATTCTCCCCTCAATAAGTTTACCAGTCATTATATGTGTGACAGGTTCACCATCTGGAAGGTGGCTCATTGCCTCTGGAAATTCAGGAGAAAAATGGAGCTCGACATCTTCTCCTTTCTCGTATAGAGTATAAGATCGGTTTACCTCGACATAGGCTCTTAATTTCTTCTCCTCTATTGATGGTTTATCAGGTTTGTTCATCCTCTATCTTATGGTTATGGCAATATGGAATTAATTGTTTCTCTAAAGAATTTAAATATTGTTAATCTTATTCCATACTGTGATATACATATCAGAGGAGCAGGTGGAGAAAAATCTTCCCATGGATAAGCTCATAAAGGCAATGAGGGAAATATTTATTGAAGCCGGTTCCGGCAATGCGGGATATCTCCCAAGGGCAAGGCTCAAATTTGATGGAAATGTGTTAAACACTATGCCTGCGTACATCTCAAAATATGGATTGACAGGTCTGAAAGCATACATGGGAGGAAAAAACGGCTACCGTGGTGTGGTCATAATATTCAATATAAACAACTATGAACCAATCGCATGCATAGAATCAAACATACTGGGACAGAGAAGAACAGGTGCTCTTCCGGCCATGCTCACGAAAGAACTTCACTCCGGAGCAGAATCGTTTCTGCTGATTGGAGCTGGATTCCAGGCTGAGGCTCAGATGAGTGCTATGTGCATTGCCCTTGATCTGACTGAAACGGGTGTATTTTCGAGAACATATGATAAGGCGGTCAGTTTTGCGGATAGAATGAGTAAGGTCACAGGAACGAGTATAAAACCTCTAGATTCGCTTGAATCATTAAAAAATTACGAAATAATTACTACGGCTACAACATCTTCCGAACCAATATTTCAGAGAAAGGATCTGGGTGATCTATACCATGTAAATCTTATTGGGTCAAATATAAAGAGCAGGAGAGAAGTTTCCAGAGATGGCTGTCACTGCCCCCCCCACGCTCCGCCACCGGGTCAACTCGAGGTAGGAGGGGATGGGGGCGGTGTGCGCCCCCATCCAGAGATCGACCTGGGCTC
>DAHXNZ010000046.1 GCA_027365105.1 Thermoplasmata archaeon | reverse complement strand
GACCTGAGTTCCCCGCCTGATAGGCAGCAGGCGACCTTTCGCTGACCATCTCTCCTCGATGACCGGCGATCTGACCTGGCGGCAACTTCATCTAGTATAGCGCCTATTAGACGCTATATGGCCTATACCCGGGTCAAGCCTCAGGGTGACAACTACTACCTCTGCGAATACGAATCCTACTGGGACCCCAAGATGGGTCGCTCTCGCCAGCGATTCCTGCGCTACCTCGGCCCCTGCGACAAGAAGGGTAACCTCCTCGCCACACCCCAACCTCGAGTGGGGGCCATTCACTCCGCTTTCCCCGTCGGGCCTCTTGCGACCTTCTACGCCGCCGCCCAGCAGCTACGGGTCCAGGAACGGATCCAGGAGATCCTCGAGGTGGACGAGGGGCAGGCGGCCACCCTTCTCACCCTGGGGCTCAACCAGGCCGCCGCCCGAGTACCCCTCAACCACCTCTCCGAGTGGGTGAAGGCCAGTCCTCTTCCGAAGTGGCTCTCCCTCGATGCGGAGAAGCTGAACCCTCGCTCCTTCGAAGAGGCGCTCTCCTCCCTTTGCCACCTCACCCCGCAGAGGACCTGGGAGGACCGCGGCCTCCTCCTCCAGCAGGAGCTCACCCGAGCCTGGAGAGGCACCTCTCGGGAGCCGGCGGGGGCTTACTACGACATCACGAAGCAGTCGTACTACGGAAGCCACTGCCCGTACGCGCAACTGGGCCACGACGAGAGAGGGACCGCGGTCGTGGTGGGCTTCGGGATGGTGGTCTCGAAGGAGCACCACCACCCGATCCTCTGCCGTACCCTTCCGGGAGGACAGAACGACTTCCTCAGCGTCGCCCCCACCGTGGAGCTCCTCCAGGCGCAGGGGCTGAAACACCTGACCCTGGTGATGGACAAGGGGATGACCTCGAAGGCCAACGTGGCGCGGGCCCTCGAGGCGGGCTATCAGGTGGTGGGGTCGGTTAAGGGGTGGAGCCGGGAGGCGGTGGCGTATGCCTCACGTTGGCCGGGAGAAGAGTTGGAGCGGTCGGAGTACGTCGTGGGGACCTCTCACGGGGGCGCGGTGTACGCTCGGGCCTTCACCGCCCCACTGATGGACCTTCCGAAGGTGCGGATCGCGGTGGTGGAGAACCTCTCGCGAAAGTCGGAGGACCGACAGGCCCGGGACCTGATGCTCCAGGAGCTCGAGGGCCCGGTATCGAAGGAGAGACTGGAGGAGATCAAGGGGGACCTGGGTGAGGTGACCATCTCTTCGGTCGGGAGGCGAGGGTTCCGGGTGGACGGGAAGGCGGTGGAGCGGGAGCGGGCGCTGGACGGCCGTTTCCTGTTGTTCAGCACCGACCTTTCCCTCGATGGGAGGGAGATGTACCAGACGTACTTCTCCAAAGATGCGGTCGAGAAGGTGTTCCGAACGAGCAAGGGGGACCTCTCCCTGGGCCCCGTGCGCTATCGGAGGAAGGACCGCCTGGATGCCTATGCCACAGTGGTCTACCTGGCGTACCTGCTGTGGAGCTGGGCGGAGCGGAGGTTGCAGGAGAAATACCCCGAGCGGCACCTCTCGGAAGCGCTGCGCGCCCTCGAGAGCGTGTCCTGGGTGAGATTTGGCTCGGGGAAATCGGTCCGGGAATGGTGCACCCGGCTCACCAAGGAGCAGAAGGACCTCCTCACCGCCCTCGGAGCGGCCTGCTGCCTACCTGCTGCCTAAGTCAGCGGGAGGGCAGGAC
>DAHXNZ010000045.1 GCA_027365105.1 Thermoplasmata archaeon | reverse complement strand
GGCTTTGGGATTCATGGTCGGCACGCCCCGTCCCCGGAGGGGGGTTTTGTCCCAGCCTCCGGAGTTTATTTTCAGACGCTGGGATTTGTAGGTTGGGCCGGGCCCACAAGAATCGGCGTCGGCGGCCTTGGGCAGAGTGCTACCGATGCTACTGGGAATGGGGGCGGGAGGATCGGCGTGGACGGAAGGGATATCCCCGGGACTCCCGGGTCGATATGGTGCTCGAAAATCTCGTGGATGAGCACCCCGATGTTGTAGGCCAGAAGCTTCGCGAGCAGTTCGTTGATCCGGGCCTGAGGGTCTTTGGAGAGCAGCACCTCTCCCAGCTTGCGCTTGATGGCCGAGTTCGCGGCCTCACTGTTACTGCGGTCGTGATAGTGCTCGTCGAACTCTGCCCGCTTCAGTTGGAATTGGTGGTACTTCTCTTTCCAGAGGCGGCACCCTCCAGCCCTCGGTGTGGAATTGGACTTGAACGGGATGTAGGGATCCATCCCGAGCGCCTGGGCCCCCTCGTAGTTCTGCCGGGAGAGGTAGGCTTTGTCCCCCACCGCCTCCGCCGGGTCGAACCCGGCCGCCTTCACTTCCTTCAACAATGGGATGAAGAGCGGGGCGTCGGCTCCGCTCTCGTCCGTGATGCGCGCGGCGAGGATCGCGTGGGTCCTCGTTCCCACCCCGAAGTGTGCTTTGACCCATTCATGCGTCCGGTGGGGGGCATATCGCTCGCTGCAGTACGCCCCTCGGCAGGTCGTGCAGAATCCGGTGGAGTCCACGGAGACGGTGCCACCGCTCTCCAGTTCGCGCAGCGGGTAGGCGGAGAGCCAGATCAGGCCGATTAGGAACGCGGTGGTGGACGGGCGGAGGAAGAGCCGGGACGGCGTGACGTAGCTTGGAAAGTGTCCCATGATCCCTGGGCTGTCGGAAGTGGTCGCGAGCAGTCCACGGGCTCGACGGCTGGACTCCAAGGAATGGACCTTCTTCACGGCCTGGAAGAGCTGGACCCGGAGCGAGAGGGGGGGACGCCCCTGACTTCCCACGGGCTTGAGGGACTCCGGGACGGAGGTCAGGAGGTCCCAGAGGAGCGGATCGAAGAGGGGGTGCTCGGCCTGCTGGGCTGCGTCGTAGGCGGGCCAATCCTGCGAGTACGTCTTCCGACCGGGCGTCGGCTCTTCCGACCCCGGAAGAGGGACCCCCACCGAGAGGGCCAAGTGCTGGACGAGGCCGAGGATGTGTTTGCAGGGACGTTGTCGGTCGGCGAAGTCCGGGCAGTCGCAGAGGAAGTTCGTCCCGTCAAGGCGTACCCGGTAGGAACCGCGGGAAGACTGGGAGGCGACCCGATAGAGACCGGGAGAGAGAGCGGCAATGGCCTGAGGCTGTCGGGCGATGGAGGCGCCTCGGAGGAGGCGAGGGTCCGTCATGGATCGAGTCGGACGGCACGGACGCGCTTTCCGATCCAGTGTCGGGGGACAAGAACGCGGGCCGAAGTGGCGCACGGTTTGGCCTCTTTCTCCACCACCTCGTAGCCGGTCATGGTGAGGGTGATGGGCCGTCGGGAGGGGCTCGGAGAGGTGCGCTTCTTCTTGGGGGGCATTGCAACCATATTGCAATGCGACCGGATAAAGCTTTCGGGACTCGGCCGGAGGGGTTGAGGAAGGGTCCAAGCCGGCCCTTCGAATATTGTTTCAGCGGAGGGAATTACGTCCCAGAGGATGGAGTTCTTTCCCAGAGTTTCGTTTCATCCCAAAGCCG
>DAHXNZ010000044.1 GCA_027365105.1 Thermoplasmata archaeon | reverse complement strand
CCTGGTCTGCGGGCCGTTTAAGTAGCAGGTAGGACCGAGCTCCCTCCGAGGAGGACCATGAGCTCCTGCTGCTCGGTGTTCAGTCGGGTGACGAATTCCCGGACCGTTTTCCCGGACCCGATCTTCACCACCGACACATCTCTGAGGGCCCAGAGGGCGTCCTCCAGCGTCCGACGGGGGTATTTCTTCCTCAGCTTTCGCTCCTCCCAGCTCCAGAGCAGGAGTCCCAGGTACAGCACCGTCGCATAGGCGTCCAGACGGGCCACGCTGCGATACCGGATCGGCGCGAGCGACATCGGACCCTTCGCGGTCCGAAAGCTCTTCTCGATCGCATCCCTTTCGAAGTAGGCGCGACACATCTCCTCCGCTTCCATGGAGGAGTCCGTGCTGAACAGCAGACGCCGTCCGTCCCTCAGCAGATCCTCCGTCACGGCCTCCGGGTCCACCCGGAACCCGCGCCGACCCGCACTTCCCACCAGCAGCCCCGGGACATGCCCTTCCTTCCTCCGGGGGTCCTGTAGCCTCAGCTCCTGCCGCAACTCCCTCAACCTCAACTTCCCCGGGTTTCCCTGGAGCTCCCGTAACCTCTGGGCCCTCCCCAACCTCTCGTTCTCCTTCTCCTCCGGGTCGACCACCAGCGTCAGGCGGAGCTGGCTCTGCTCCAGCATCGACCCCGTCCACGCCCGAGCATACAACCGCTCCCCCGAGGGGCGTACCACCAGATGCTCCGGCCTTTCCAGGGCCTCCTCGCTCCACTTCCCCAGCCCCTCCCACCATCCTTCCGTACCGTCCCGCACCATCCCCACCTGATGGTACCCGGCCTTCCGAACCGCCTTCAGGTTCTCCGCCGACACCATCCCCCGGTCCATCACCAGCGTCACCCCCTTCACCCCAGCCGCCTCCATTCTCGCCACCGTCTCGTCGACGCTGATCATGTCACTACGGGACCCCACAATGGGGCGGCACTGCACCGGGTGGTGGTGGACCCGCGAGGTCACCAGTCCGAACCCCACCACCGTTCGGATCGAACGGTCCGACGCGTGCCCCATCTCGGCGTAAGGGAGGGTGTTCCCGTAGAACCGGACCTTGGTGGTGTCGAAGTCGTAGTAGTAGCCCGCGGGCTCCCGGGTGTCGGCCCTCCACGCTTGCGTCAGGTCGTCCTGGAGGGCGTGACCCCCCTCTTGCTTCGTCCCGGTCTCGGAGATGCTGCAGAGGGCATCAAGGGCGCCCTCGAAATCTCCCTTCCCGAGATGGCTCACGTCCCACTTCTCCCAGGCGGGGATGGGACTCTCCTGAACCCAGTCGGCGACACGCCGGAGGGCGAGGCGATGGACGACCTGGTTGAGGCCGAGACCGAGGAAGGCCTGGGCGACCGGGCGGGGAACGCGAAGGATAGAGCTGGCTCGGTCCACGACAGAAAGCTCCCGCGCCCCGGCGTAGAAGACCCCGAGGGGCCCGACGGGGAAGGAGGAGTGGATGCTCGTTACTCGAGGTTTGACCGGCTCGAGCAGACGACCATTCTTGTCGCAGCGACCGAGGTAGCGGATCGTCCTCTGACGGGTCTTCTTGAGCTTGCGGTCCCAGAAGGATTCCTTCTCGTAGAGGTAGTAGTGGTCTCCCACCCGGGCCACATTGGGATAGGACATGGTACTGACATAAGTGGCATGACCAGATAAACCCACCGGCCCAGAAACCGCGACGCTACTATCGGTGGGAGAGAGGGTGGGCCCCCACCTGCTACTGATACGGCCTGCTATTCAGGA
>DAHXNZ010000043.1 GCA_027365105.1 Thermoplasmata archaeon | reverse complement strand
GACTTCCCCCCGGAACCCCCTGGTGGTTCAACGTCAGCGCGGTCGGCTCCTGGAGCAGTTCCACCCCCACCCTCGCCTTCGACCTCGTCAACGGCACCTACGGATACGCCGCCGCCACCACCGATCGCCTCGCCGATGCCGCCCAGGGGTTCTTCGTCCTCGCCGGTGTAGAACGTCACTCAAACGTACGCCAGTTCAGGTCCCGAATTGTACGCCACCTCGGTGACCCTCCTTGCTCCTCACCTCTTGGGTTTTCGTGAACGCTTGTGGCTGGTTCCCCCTGACGCCCTCTGGTGGAGAGGAACCGGGGGGTGGGGGTCGGTAGACCCGCGCGCTTCCGTGGCCGCAGCCGGTAGCTCTCACCCTTGATATTCACTACCGGCGAGTGATGCGGGAACCGCTGCAAAGTGGCCGTGGCTTCCTCGCCGCTCCATATCTGTCGCTCCGTCGCGGGAGCTCTGTCGAAGCGGCCGAGTGTCGGGCTTTCTCGTCGGTCTCGGTCCGGCTCCGTCCACCTCCAAGCTCCCGCCAGGCCACCTGCCGGATCCTGCAAGTACTCGAATGGGTTGGCGGTTCAGCGTCGTTTTGTTTAAGCGAGCCGAACCGTAACCGTCAAATACCCACCCGTGAATTGCTCATCCATGCGCAGTTCACTCATTCATCACTCACGCATCCGTCGGAGGCAGTACCTCCTGATCTTGGCCTCGGCCCTCGTTGCAGCCGTGGTACTCACTTCCGCCTCCTTCACGCTAGGATTCCAACCCCCTCCCACTCCCTCGTCACTATCGACAACGGGCGCCGTCTACTCGGGGGGCGGCCCATCTTGGACCTCCGTCCCTCTCCCCTCCAACTTCCCTGCGCTCGTTAGCCCGTCCGTGACTTATCTCGGCTACAGCAACACTCCTCCTAACGGACCGTTCATCTTCTTCGGGGGCTATGACCCATCCACCCATTCCTCCTCGAACGCAACTTGGATGGTCAATGCCACCGGCGCGGTTCCGCTGTGTCCCACCGCGACCTGCCCTGCTCCCTCCCCACGATGGGGAGCAATCTTCTTCCACCTCGACTCAGGGGTGGCAATCCTCTACGGAGGCTGCAGTTCCCCCCCGATCGTGGGAAGCTACGGGCAACTTACCTGTTCCTCGCTCGACCACGACATTTGGGTTTTCGAATACAACTTCAGCAGTCCTACTGCGTCTCAGTGGGTTCGGGAGGACTGCAACTACCCGGGAGTCCACTTCCCGTCCACCGGATTGGCTCAAGGAGTGGGAGAGGGGATTACCGTCAACTTGGCCATGATGGCCGGCGGGGAGTCGGCGAACAACTCCGCCAGCCCCCTGACTTGGATCGTGACCAATTACACCTTGGCGGCCGGGTATACTCCGTATCATCTTGTCTGGAAAACCATTGCTCCCATGCCCACCCCCCAGATTGCAGGCGCGATGGTGGGGCCGCTTCCTGCTGCTTTCGCTGTTTGCGGCCGCGTAGCCGGCGCTGATTATCAAGTCGGGGGAGCTACGGCCACTGGGGTTTTCCCGAATGATCAAGGAAATGCCCTTACGACCTACTTTGCGCAAAGCCCTTGCCCCGGTCCAATCGGCTACAATGCAACTTGGACGCCCATCGCAGGTGCGGGACCGGCTCCCCCCACGTATTCGGGCGCGGCCCTGACGAACATATCGGCACACTTCTACCTCTTCGGTGGGATCGACTCCCCGACCCCAACGGGAAGTATGGAGATCGGAACCCTCGGCTCCAGCGGCGGAGTCGCGACGATATCGTGGGCGCTCTACTCGACCCCGTCTCCAGGAGCCCGCGCTGATGCCGGGTACGCCACCGGGTGGACCTCTTCGGGGAGCGCTCAAATGCTTCTCTGTCCTGCCCTCCCGCTGACTTAGGCAGCAGGTAGGCAGCAGGCCGCTCCGAGGGCGGTGAGGAGGTCCTTCTGCTCCTTGGTGAGCCGGGTGCACCATTCCCGGACCGATTTCCCCGAGCCAAA
>DAHXNZ010000042.1 GCA_027365105.1 Thermoplasmata archaeon | reverse complement strand
GCTTGAGATCCGGTCGGTGATCCTTGTTGTGGCCCCAAGCGGCTCGCACGGTGCGCTTCCCTCGCACCGTCCTCCCGTCCGCCGTTCGGTAGGCTCCTTGGAGGGTGAGCGTCGTGGAGTCGTTGTGGACACGGTCCAGGTCCACATGGAACTCGCGGACCGCCCGGACCACGACCTCGGTCAGGAGAGAGGCCCGATCGGCGTCGAAGAGAACGTCCAACGCCCGGGCAGCCCGATCATCGTTGAGGGCGGTCATGGCCCCCGGGAGGAGTCCCAGGACCTCGGGACGGTAGGGTTCGGCCCACCCCGAGAGGCCGTAGAGGGGCATCCGAGAGATCTGGATATTGTCCGCAAGGAGAAGGAGGGTGTCGGCCGGATGCAGGCGGGTGCCCGGCGAGGCGGGAAGGTGAGCGGCGAGGATCTCCCGAAGGCGCAAGCGTGCCGCGTAGTATCGGAGGATGGGGAAGGGACCCAGGAACTGGGTACGATGCTGCAGGGAATCCAGGTCGGACACGCGGGCGGAGAAGGGCAAGGCGCGAAAGGCTATAAGGTTGTGGGCATTAGTGCCCACATATGCGGGTGAGCGTGGTGATCTTCCGCCTCCCCCCGGGGAGGCCGAACCGGGAGCTGGGGCGGTTCGTGAAGCAGTTCTACGGGCAGGAAACGAGCTCGTGGGGCGGGAAGTACTCGTACCACCGGTCAGGGCTACTGGACCGGATCCCGCATCGCAAGTTTCTGCGCGGGGTCGTGATCGTACGGGACCAAGACGTGAGGGAGGTCCTGGTGTTCCTCGAGGAGTGGGAGGCGCAAGTCGAGGTAAGGGGCATCCGCCCTACACGGGAGGACCTTACAGTTCTCCGGAGAGCCGTGCCGTCTCAACCGACACGCCGGTAATTCGCCGTTTCCCCATTCTCACGGTGCGGAATGTAGGACATAATCGGAAACATCGTCCCAATCATCTCCTCAAGGAGCTCGTCGGGAATGTCCTTCGGATCCAGCTGCCCCTCCTTCCCCCGGCGTTTCGACATCGCCAGCCCTCGGGCCGGCATGATGGATTCGGGGAATAAGGAGGCGGGGTGCCTACCAGAGCCCCGCAGTCCGGTAGGCGATGTACGCGCAGACGAACTCCGCGATGGCGAGGTAGTTCTCGTGCTTCTTCTCCCAGCGAACGAGGAGCCGTCGAAATCGATTCATCCACGAGATTGCCCGTTCGACCACCCAGCGACGGGCCTTTCGCTTTCGATTCCGCTCCATCTCCTTCTCCTCCTCGCCTCGCGATCGGATGTGGGCTACGTAGTCGTAGATCTCGAGGAGCCCCCGCGTCTCCGGGTAATCGTAGCCCTTGTCCATGCACATATGTTGGGAGGTTCCCTTCGGTGGCCGGAGCGGGCGGCTCTCCACGGTCGCCGGAATCATCTTGTGGTCGTTCCGGTGGGCCCCCGCAACTGCGTGACCGATGATGATGCCCGCCCCATCGGTCTGGAGGCTTCGCTTGGTCCCCTTGTTCACCCGATCTGTGGGATTGGGGCCGGTCGCCTCTCCGCCGAGAGGAGCCTTGGACATGGCACCGTCCATCGATTGCCAGGTCCAGTTGATGCCGACCTCCGCGTCGTACCGAAGGAGTCCCCGTTTCCACAGCTTGCGGAAGACCCCAGTGCGGACCCCCTCCGGGAACCGTCCGTGAACGGTGGACTTCGGGCCGAAGCAACGGGGTAACGCGCACCACTGTATGCCGGTGACCGTCAGATAGTAGACGCCCTCCATGATCGGCCGATCGTCGCTCGGGGGGTGACCTCCCTTGGGGCGAGGAGGGTGGGCCGGGAGGATGGCTCGAATCTTGACCCAGAGCGCCTCCGGCAAGCGGAAGCGCGGGGCGATAGTTGCGTCGATAGAGGGCTAGGAACTCAGGGAGGCAGCCATCGAGGGCCGCTCGGTTCACAATGTCAACTTTACGGGGTTCCACTCGCAATCAGCGTGGGGGTTTCCGGGAGCTTGGGACAAAACCTCCCGTGTTCCCCTCTCGTCAGGCGGCGATTCGATCCAGCCGTAGCTCCCGTTCGGTCCACTTCAGATACGCCAGCCTCCTCAGGTTGTAACTCACCGCTCGCAGGCTC
>DAHXNZ010000041.1 GCA_027365105.1 Thermoplasmata archaeon | reverse complement strand
CCTGTCTTCCATGCGAGTTACGGACTAGGTAGATAGCGTGTTGCCCCGAGGGCGGAGAGGATCTCCTCCTGTTCCTCGGTCAGTCGGGTCGACCACTCCCGGACGGTTTTCCCCACCCCAAACCGCACCCACGATACGTTCTCGAGGGAGCGGAGCGCTTCGGCCAGGCTCATCTCGGGGAATTTGCGCTTCAGGGTCTGCTCCGACCAGCTCCACAACAATGCGGCCGTGTAGAGCACCGTCGCATACGCGTCCGTCCGGTCCTTCTTCCGGTACCGCAGAGGCCCCATGTCGAGCTCTCCTTTCTCGGTCCGGAACACCTTCTCGATCGCGTCCCTCTGGAAGTAGGCCTGGTACATCTCCGCCCCATCCAGGGAGAGGTCCGTGCTGAAGATCAGGAACCTCCCGTCCACCGCCCGGTCCTGTCTCACCGCGTCCTCATCCACCTGGACGCCCCGCCGCCCCCGGCAGCGCACCAACAGCCCCGGGACGTACCCCTTCTTCTTCCGTCTCCGAGGGTCCTGCACCTTCAGCGTCCTCTTCAACTCCGAGAGCTGCTCCTTGGACACAGGCCCCTCGAGCTCCTGGAGCGCCAGGTCTCGCCCCTCCCGCTCCTCCCTCTTCCGTCGCGTGTTCACCACCACGGCCAGCCGCAGCCGAGGGATGTCCCACAGAGGCTCCGTCATCGCCCGCGCATAGACCGAGCCTCGTGACGTCCTCACCACATACGCGGGCACCTCCAACTCCTCCTCCGACCATCGGGAGGCCAGCGCCAGGGTCTCCTCGCTCCACCCCTTCACCAACCCCACCAGGTGATACCCGACCTGCCTCGTCCGAGCCACGTTCTCCTTCGAGAGCATCCCCCGATCCATCACCATCCTCAGCCCGTCGTACCCCCGCTCCTGGAGGATCCTCACGGTCTCCGTCACGCTCAGCGCGTCGTTCTGGCTCCCCGGGAGGGCCCGGCAGAGGTAGGGGTGGTGGTGCCCCGCCGACACCACCATCCCGAACCCCACCACGTTGGAGATCCCCCCGTTCGCGTCATGTCCCCGCTGGGCGTAGGGGTTGGCCCACCCGTAGTAGGGCTGTTTGGTGACGTCATAGTAGGCCCCCGGAGGCTCCCGGCATTGCGACCTCCAGGCCCGGGTCAACTCGTGTTGGAGGAGAGGGCCACGGTCCTCCCAGACCTTCGCCTTGTTCAGACAGCAGAGGGAGGAGAGGACCCGCTCGAAGGCTCCCTCCGTGAGACTCTCCGGTTCCAGATCCATCAACTGAGGCAGTGGGCTGGCCCGGGCCCAGTCCGGAAGGTGGTCGAGGGCCACACGGGAGGTGGCCTGGTTGAGGGCGAGAGCGACGAAGTGCCCCGCCTGCTCGTCGTCCATCCCGAGGATCTTTCGGGTCCGCTGTCGGACCTGGAGGTGTTCAGCACTGGCGTGGAAGACGAGCAAGGGACCCACAGGGAAGGATGAGTGAACCCCCTTCAGCTGGACCTTGGCCGGCTCGAGGATCTTCCCATGCTCATCGCAAGGGCCAAGGTAGCGAAGGGTGCGCTTGCGGCCCTGCTTGAGGGCAGAGTCCCAGTACGCCTCCCGCTCGTAGGCATAGAAGTGGTCCCCCCGCGGGCGGACCTCCACGTAGGTGGCCATAGTCCGTATATACGGACTATGCCTAATAGACCTGTCGGTCTTGTAGAAGGTAGATCACTGACGGAGAAACAGGCGGCTAGGCCGCACCTAGTCCGCACATCGCGGGGAAGTCAGGTCGGGCGGGCTCAATCTGCTCGTCAATGGCCGGAGAACTCTTGCGAAATAAGAAATCTGTTATTGGCACGTATGACTACGTACTGATGCGGATTGGGGATAGAGCTGCTCCGGTCGAATCAATCATGGGGCGGCTTAATAATCTGCCACGCATCATGAAATAGTGGAGCTGAAGTTGAAGTCGCGACGCCGATGCACGATGTCGTACTCCTCGGCGATGGGCGGAAGGGGGCCAATACTCACATCGACTACTCTCGTCGTAGTGACGGTGGTTCTTCTTTTCATGTCTCCGACATCCGCGGGGGAAGTTGTGAGGTCAGCATCATCATGGAATCTTGCCGGAGAGACCTACCAAGTGGGTGTGAGCCCGAGTGCTCAGCTCTCGCAGGCCAGCATCGCATCTGCGGTCGCGAGCGTCTACTCTCACCTGCAAAGTCTGGGAGTCGCATCATCCACTCTTCTTCCCCA
>DAHXNZ010000040.1 GCA_027365105.1 Thermoplasmata archaeon | reverse complement strand
GATAGGACATGGTACTGACATAAGTGGCATGACCAGATAAACCCACCGGCCCAGAAACCGCGACGCTACTATCGGTGGGAGAGAGGGTGGGCCCCCACCTGCTACTGATACGGCCTGCTATTCAGGATTCCGCGTCGGGAGGAGTTCCTTCCCGCTACGCCACCCCGTTGGGTGCCCGGGTTCCGGCGGTGCCCCGGACGATATATATCTCACGCGCGCGCGAGCAGGAATCCGGTTCCTGCTGAGCCTCCGGTTCCGAGTTCCATGCTCCGCGCGCGAGCTACACGCGCGCGTGATGCGCGCACGCGCGCGCGCGTTCGGGGAGCGGGACCGGCCCCGACCCGCTCGGTCCCCGCCCGGTCCCGTATGGTCCTGTGTCGGACCCGCTTCGGTCCCGTTCCGGTCCCGCTACGCGAAGCCTTGGTCCCGCTCCGGACCCGGCCCGGTCCCGCTTCCGACCCGCTCGGGACCGAGGCCGAGACCCCTCCGGACACGCCGAATCCGCCCCGCGCCGACTCCGAGAAGCCGCTTGATCTCATCGCGTTGGACCCCTTCCCCGGCCATCCGCGCGATCTCCCGGTCGAGTGCGGCTTCCGCCCACGGCTTGCCCCGATGGTCGTTCATCTTGGCGAGAGCGATCTGGCGGGCGCGGACCTTGGCCTCGGAGGTAAATCCTACGGAATAGGCGATTCCCTTGGGGTCCTCACCGGAGAGGAGCCGTCGGTCGACCTCCGCGGTACGTCGCTCTTCGGCTTCTCGCTTCGCGCGTTCGGCGTCTTCGGCCTTTCGCTTCTCCGCTTCGGTGGCGGCGCGGGCCTTTGCCTCCGCGTCGACAAATCCCGAGACCTCTTTCGCCTTTGCGCGAATCTCGTTCAGTTGGGCGCGCTCCTGTACGAGGTCGGCGCGTGCGTGGGAGAGCGCCGCTTGCACTTCGGCGAGTTCCGCCCGAGCCTTCTGGGTTCGAGTCACGATCTGATCGTTGGCCTCCGCTTCGCGACGGTCCAGTTCCTCGTCAGTCAGCGCCCGGACCTGCTGGCGTTCCCTACGCGCGTTCTCGACATCGCGCAGGAGGGAGGAGAGCTCAGTCCGAAGCGAAGCGCGCCGGTCGAGCGCGTCCGTGGTTTCCTGATGACTGGAGGAGCGCACGTGGCGGTCCCATGTCTCGGGCGCGATCATCGTCCAGCCGCAGGACCTGCACCGCCAGCCCCGTCCTTGGACGGAGTAATCAACTGGGCCGAGGCCTGCGTCCCGGCAGGTGGTGCAGCCGATCACGATGCCGCCGATGTAGGGAAGGCGGGAATGATCGCGGTCGCACGCGGCGGGCTCGGTCATGGCTCACCTCGAGAGGGGGTAATCGGGGCGTTTGATGGGGGCGCGGATCTCTTCGCGGACACGAGGGACCTTGGGACAAAACTAGGGGAGCCGTCTCCGTAGCTCTCGGGCGTCTTGGGGCCTGAACAGCGTCCGTTTCTACGGGCTACCGTAGATCGCCGGACGGGCTCCCTCGCCGGCTGAATCCCGTCCGCTCTCGAGATTTCTCTCACGAATCCGCCTCCGCTCGACCGTCGTCGTTATATCTCAGTAGCCCGTATGGTGCCGGGCTACATGAGCTACGTCTACCGACGCAAGAACGGGAATCACGTCTACCTCGAGGAGCGGGAGTCCTATCGGGTGAAGGGCAAGGTCCGCAACCGGTTCGTGCGCTACCTCGGGGTCGAAGGAGCCACCCCCGGCGTGCCCCGACGCGAGCTCGACCGCGTCCTCCACGGCGATTCTCGCCGAGCCGGTGCGGTCCGACTGCTCTGGGCGCTGGCGGAGGATCTGCGGTTTCGAGCCACGATCGACCGAATCGGGGGGCGGAGATCCTCCTCGGAGACCCCTTCCGCGGGCACCTATCTCACCGCCTGGGCGATCAACCGCGTCCTCGACCCGGAGAGTGCGACCCAGCTCGGCCCGTGGGTCGCCACCACCGACCTTCCCCTCCTCACCGGGTTCCCGGACGAGGCGTTCGCCAAGGACCAGTTCCTCAATGCCCTCGACACCGTCTGCCACGACGAGCCGGCGATCGCCCAGGTGATCGACCACACTCGGAACCTCGACATCGCCCTCTCGGACCGATGGCGCGAGCTCCACCCGCTACCCTCGGGCGAGAAGGAGGTCGTGGCGTATGACCTCACGAACGTCCTCTTCTTCGGTGTCACCTGTCCGATCGCCGAGGTCGGCCACAACCCCGACTACCAAGCCCGACCCCAGGTGAATGTCGGGGTCGTGGTCAGCCGCCACGACCGCACGCCCCTCTTCCACTTCGCCTACCGGGGGAGCCGCAACGGCGGCGGAACGGCCCGCAACCTCTTGGTGCAACTGCAGGCGGCGAAGGTCCCTCCGGGGCTGCTCATCGTGGACCGCGGGATCATGGGGAAGCGACTCGTGGAAGAGGCCCGGGGAGTCGGCTGGCATCTCCTCGGTGGGCTGTCGAAGCATCCGAAGGAGGTGCGGGCCCTCCTGGACCGCACCGAGGTGCCCGAGACCCCCACGAGCTTCGTGAAGCGGTCGGCGACCGGAGGGATCCACGCCGTGAAGGTTCGGACCCGGCTGTGGGATGCCGAGCGGGAGGTGGTGGTCTACACGAACGCCGACAAGGCGGTGTCGGACCGGGTAGAGAGGAACGAGGCGCTGTCGCGGATCGGGGAGGCGCTGACGACGCTCGCGACGAAGGGGGCGGAGTGGTCGGAGGCGAAGTTGCACGCGGCGATCCGGGAGGTGGTGGGTGACTGGGGCGAGTTCCTGAAGGTGCGGGTGACGCGCGGGGGAACGGCGCCGAGGGTAGCGTGGGAGTATCGGGATCGGGAGGTGAAGCGGGCGGCGCGTCAGGATGGGAAGTATGCGCTCCTGTGCACGGACGAGGGGCTGACGGCCCGCGAGGTGGTGCGGGCGTATCTGGGGAAGGACTTCGTGGAGAAGTGCTTCCGGACGGCGAAGACGTTCGTGGAACTGGAGCCGGTGCGGCACCGTCGGGAGCGCCGGGTCCGGGCCTACCTGTTCGTCTGCATGCTGGCGCTGCGACTCCAGACGGCACTGCGGTGGCGCTTGCTGCAGGGAGGGATCGAGGAGGATGCGGTGGCGGAGGAGCAGGAGCGGCTGCTGGAGGATCTCGGTCGGGTCGAGCGGGTGGAGGTACGGATGGGTCGAGAGGCCCGCACCTGGTATTTGAACGTCACGAAGCGCATCCGCGATGGGCTACGCCGGGTGAAGCTTCCCGATCTCCTCCGAGAGGAGTCGACCATCTTCACGGCGTAGAGGGTAGATTCCCTCGCTGTTCAGGTTGGGGGTCAAGAGTGATCGGCCACGATTTTACTTCGGCCTTCCATCGCTCCAGCTCGCGGACTACTGTCGGGCCGTCCTTCTCCCGGACCACCACCACCCCTCGCGCCACCTTCCAGTAAGGGATG
>DAHXNZ010000003.1 GCA_027365105.1 Thermoplasmata archaeon | reverse complement strand
GTCTCCGCGGGGATGTGGCGACACACCCATCGCCGCGGAGCGCCTTTTTCAGCGTGGGACTCCACTGGAAACGAGAGGGGCAAGGGCAACGTTCTCACGCCAGGGTTAGGAATTTCCGGTCACACTCGCCAGGAAGGAAAGCCGGATAAAGGGCGGTGCCGTTCCTCGGGCCGCGGAGGGATGCCGAACGGGGCCGATCCAGATCGTCGAGGTCCGCAACGAGCCGCTCGCCGGCGCGATGATGGTCGTCGGCTTTCCGACCCACGGCCTCGTGGGATCGGTCGCCGCGTCGTACCTGGTCCACACGCTCGACATGACTCCCGTCGCCTATCTCACGAGCCCGGAGTTCCCGCCGACGGTCGTGATGGAGGAGGGGGTCGTGGCCGCGCCGATCCGGGTCTTCGCGAGCAAGATCGTCTGCGGGATCGACCGGTCGAGCGACCAGCTCGTCGTCGTCATCGCCGACATCCAGCCGCCCCTTCCGCTCCTCAACGCGCTCGGCCGCACCCTCCTCGACTGGGCCGAGGCGAAGGGGATCCAGCTCGTCGTCGCGATCGAAGGTCAGCCCCGGGAGCGGGAGCTCCCCGGGGAGCCCCGGGTCGTGGCGATGGCCAACCGGGCCGCCGCGCCGCTCCTGGAGAAGTACGGGTTCGACGCGGCGAGCGGGGTCGTGACCGGGTTCGCGGGCGGCCTTCTTCTCACCGCGATCGACCGGACGACCCCGGTCCTCTGCCTGATCGCCCGGGCCCACAAGGACCACCCGGACGCCCGGGCGGCGGCGAAGGTGATCGAGACGATCAATCCGTTGGTGCCGCTCCTGGTCTTCGACACCGCGCCGCTCCGCAAGAAGGCGGCCGAGATCGAGGCCGAGGTGCGGCGGAATCTCGCGGAGCAGCAGCGGACCCTCTCCACGATGCGGGCCGCTCCGTCGGAGGGGCCGGGTGATATGTATCGCTGAGTCGGCCGCCGCGCCCGAGGGGCCGCCCGATGCGCCCCGGCCCCCGGTCGCCTTGCGGGGATTCGTGTCGGCCGATGTCCCCGCGATCGCCGGCATCGTCGCCGAGGCGCTGCGGGAACGCTACGATCCGAGCCTCTACGAGGCCCTCGGCGCTCCCTGGCCGGACGGGTTCCTGGTCGCGGCCGGCCCCGACGGCGCCCCGGTCGGATTCCTCCTCGGGGTCCATCAGCGCGAAGGGGAGGGCCGGGTGCTGATGTTCGCCGTCGACCGGAGGTTCCGTCGCCAGGGGATCGGGGAGCTCCTCATGCGGACCTTCCTCCAGCGGTGCGTCCAGCGGGGCCTCGCCCGGGCGACCCTCGAGGTCCGGGTCTCCAACGCGACGGCGATCCGGTTCTACACCCGGTTCCGCTACTCGGTCGCCGACCTCCTGCGCGGGTACTACTCCGACGGGGAGGACGGCTACCAGATGGTCCGGGAGCTCCGCCCGGTCCCGGGGGCTCCGCCCGCCGGCCCCGGGCGAGAAAGCTAAAACACCCTCCCCGCTCGCCTCCCCCATGCCGTCTCGATGGCCGATCGCCTCGGAACTCATGTCGCCCGATGTCGTCACGGTCTCGGAGGAGGCCCCGATCTCTCAGGCGATCGGCCTCATGCGGTCCGGGTCGTTCCACGAACTGCCGGTCCTGCGCCGCCGCAAGTACCTCGGCCTCATCACCTTCGAGACGATCGCCCGTCGCGCGAACCTGCCCCTCTCCACCAAGGTGGGCCACCTGCTCATCCTGCCCCCCGTCGTCACCCCGTCGACCACCTACGGCGATCTGGCCGAACAGCTGCTCGCGAGCGGGCTGCGCGCCGCCCCCGTGGCCGACGCGAAGGGGAGCCTCGTCGGCATCGTGAGCCGGACCGACCTCATCCGGGAGTTCCCGCGGCTCGGCGCGATCGGCGCCGCCCGGGTCGATGCGATCCAGAGCCCCGCGGCATTGATCGTCCAGGAGACCGACCGCTGTGCGACCCTCTTCGCCCAGATCCGGGCGATCGAGGACCACCCGCTGCCCGTCGTCGACCGCCGGGGCCGGCTCGTCGGCGCGGTGGGCATCTCCGACCTGGGCCGGGTCCTCTGGCGGCCGGTCCAGGGCGGCAAGAAGGACGCCCGGGCAGGCCGGTCGATCTACGATATCGAGGTCGGCTCCCTGATGCACAGCCCGGCCGTCACGGTCGAGCGCAGCGCGACCGCCGCCGAGGCCGCCCGGCGCATGCAGCAGGAGAAGGTCTCGAGCGTCTTCGTCGTCGAGGCCGGCCGCCCGGTCGGCGTCGTGAGCCAGGGCGACCTGCTCGGCCTGGTGGTCGCCGCCACCGCCACGGGCCCGAGCCGGGTCGAGGACGTCTACGTCCAGATCACCGGCCTGAGGGGCTCGAGCGACCCGACCATGCTCTCGGAGGTCGACCGGATCGTCGCGGCCGGGCTCCGCCACATCGCCCGCCAGCTTCGGCCGACGCTGCTGAGCCTCCACGTCGCGCCCCACGCGAACCACCGCACCGGCGACGCGACCGTCGAGGCGCGGCTCCACACCGACCGCGGGATCTTCTACGCCTCCCACACCGGCTGGAACCTCCTCGCCGGGCTCTCGGCGCTCATGGACGAGCTCCTGACCCAGATCCGCCGCTCCCGGGAGGAGCGGACCCGGCGGGACCGCCGCTCCCTGCGGAGCCTGGACGACGCCGACCGCTCGGCCAATCCCGAGCTCGAAGCCCGCCTGAGCGTCGTCGGCGAGGGGGCCACGCGCCGTCGGAGGCGTCGGCGACCATGATCCCCGGCGCCCCCCGCAACCCCCGACAGGCCGAGATGATGATGCGCCGGCTCGGCATGTCCACCGAGCCGCTCGACGGCGTGGAAGAGGTGGTCATCCGGACCCGGGCGAAGGAGCATTACTTCCGCGCGCCCGAAGTCTCGATCCTGACGGTCCAGGGGACCCGGACCTACCAGGTGATCGGCCCGGTCGAGATCCGGCCGAGGTCGGCCTCGGGGAGCGCGCCGGGCCCGGCCGCGCCGCCGGCCACCCCTGCGGGCCCCCCCGAGGAGGACATCCAGCTCGTGATGGACCAGGCCCACGTCGACCGGGCCGACGCGATCCGCGCGCTCCAGGAGACCCGCGGCGCCCCCGCCGAGGCGATCCTCCGGCTCCTTACCCGGTCGCCCTCCGGCAGCGGGTGATGGCCCCGCCCGCGGCCCGGATCGTCCGCGAGTGCGTCGAAGGCTACCTCTACTCGCCCGACCCCCTCCGGCTCCTGCTCTTTAGGCGCCCGCCCGACCGGGGCCGGATCTGGGTGCCGATCAGCGGCAAGGTCGACCCCCAGGATCCGAGCCTCGAAGCGGCGATGCGGCGGGAGCTGGCCGAGGAGACCGGACTCCTCGACCCCCGACGGGTCGACCCGCTCGACTGGCACGTGCCGTTCGACGGCCCGGGGGGAGAGCCCTGGAGGCTGCACGCCTATGCCATCGAGGTGGCGGAGGGGTGGAGCCCGGCCCTGAGCCGGGAGCACGAGGCGTTCGAGTGGACGACCGCCGTCGAGGCGCGCCGGCGGCTCCACTACCCGGACAACCGCGCGGCGGTCGGCCGGCTGATCGGGTGGCTCGGGGGTTCGCCCCCCGCCGTTTCCCCCCGGGCGGCCGGCCGAAGGCCGCTGCACCGACGCTGACGGCCGGGCCGGTGGGCCGGCGCCCCCTCCCAAACGTTTAGGGCCCGTGCCGTTCGATCGGGATCGATGCGGTCCACCGATTCCCCGAGCCCGGAGCCCCGGGTGTTCCCGACCGTCGGTCCGGCGCTCTTCGAGGCGATCCGGGCGGTCGGGGCCCGCCGGATCCTTCTCCAGGTCCCGGCCGGCCTGGTCCGCAACGCCCACGACCTGGCGGGGGAGATCGCGCGGGAGAGCGCGGCCCGGGTCTCGGTCTCCGTGCGGCCCTGTTTCGGCGCCTGCGATCTCCCGAGCGCGGCCGAGGCCGGGGCAAGCGATCTGGTGGTGAGCCTCGGCCATGCGCCGATCCCGAACGTCCGGCTCGAACGGACGACGTTCTTCGTCGAGATGCGGGATGCCCGGGGCGACCCCGAACGGCTGGCGGAGATCGTCGCCGCCGCGGGGCTGCCCCGGCGGCTCGGCCTGGTCTTTTCGATCCAGCACCTGGATCTGGCGGACCGGCTGCCGGCCGCGCTCGCACGCCGCGGCTATTCGGGGCTCCTCGGCACCGGGGACCGGCGGCTCGCCTATCCGGGCCAGGCGCTGGGCTGCAACTACACCTCGGCCGAGTCGGTCGCCGACCGGGTCGACGCGTTCCTCTTCCTCGGCACCGGCCGGTTCCACCCGCTGGGTCTCGCCTGGGCGACCGACCGGCCCGTCTGGGCGCTCGACCCTGCGCAGGGTCGGCTCGAGCCTCCGATCGACCGGGCGGCCCTGGTCGCCCAGCGCCAGATGCTGGTCGCGTCGGTCCGGGACGCCCTCCGCTGGGGCATCCTGGTCTCCGGCTTCGCCGGCCAGGAGCGGAGCGCGACCGCCCGGGCGCTCGAGGAACGGGCCCGGGCGAAGGGGCGCCGCGCGACGATCCTGCGCTTCGACCGGCTCGACCCCCGGGACCTCGAGGGCCGGGACCTGGACGCCTACGTGAGCACCGCCTGCCCGCGGATCGCGCTCGACGACCGGGCGCTCTACGGCCGACCGCTCCTCACGCCGCCCGAGTTCCTGATGGCGCTCGGCGAGCTGCCCCTCGCGCCGTACCGGTTCGACACGTTTCACTGAGCGCGGCGCCGGGCCGCCCGCGCCCCGGCCAGGAAGGCCCGGGTCAGCCGTCGATCGGGGGAGAGTTCGGGGTGGAAGGCGAGCCCCCAACGCGGGCCCTGCCGGACGCCGACCACCTCGGTCCCGCGCCAGGCGAGCGGCTCGGCGGCCGGTCCGAGACGGAGGATCCGCGGCGCCCGGATGAAGATCCCCGGGAACGCCTCGATGCCGAGCGACGGCACCCGGACCGGCGCCTCGAACGACTCGCGCTGACGGCCGTAGTCGTTCCGCTTGACCAACACGTCGATCCCCCCGAGCGTCGGAGGGTCCGGGGCCCCTTCGGTCGCCTCCAGCCGGTCGCTCAGGAGGATGAGGCCGGCGCAGGTGGCCAGCGCCGGGAGTCCCGCCGCGAGGGCCTCGGCGAGCGGTCCCCACAGCCCGGAGAGCTCCAGCAGTCGGGCCATGGTCGTCGACTCCCCGCCCGGCAGGAAGAGCGCATCCAGCGTCTCGAGATCGGCCGGAGCCCGGACCGCCACGACGGTCGCCTTCGGATCGGCGGCAGAAACCGCCGCCCGATGCTCCGGGACGTCCCCCTGGAGCGCCAGGACACCGACCTTCATGGCGCGGCCGGGCGCCGAAGCTCCTCGACGATCTCCCGCGCCCGGTCGAAGCGGATCGCGTGCTCCGCGATGAGCCGCGCCACGACCCGGTCGACCTCCTCGGGCCGGGCGCCGGCGCTGGCCGCGAGGTTGCGGGCGTGGAGCTCCATGTGGCCGCGCTGGATCCCTTCGGTGGCCAGGGCCCGGAGCGCCCCGAAGTTCTGGGCGAGGCCGACGGCCGCGAGGACCTGGGCCAGTTCGGCGGCCGAGGCGACGCCGAGCAGCTTCACGTTGGCCTTGGCGGTCGGATGGACGGCCGTGGCGCCACCGATGAGGCCGATCGCCATCGGGAGCTCGATGGTCCCGACCAGGTCGCCGTCCGCGTTCCGTTCAAAGTGGGTGAGGGGTCGGACGATCCCGCCGTCGTCCCGGGCGGTCCAGGCGGCGTAGGTGTGCGCGCCGCTCTCGATCGCGCGGAAGTCGTTGCCGGTCGCCAGGACGACGCTCGAGATCCCGTTCATGATCCCCTTGTTGTGGGTCGCGCACCGGAACGGGTCGGCGAGGGCGAGCGCATGGGCGTCGAGGATCGCCTCGACGACCTCCGGTCCGGTCGCGGTCTCGGTGGCGAGCCGTTGGGCCGGGAAGATCGCCCGGGCCCGGGCGAGCCGATGGACGGCCAGGTTCGAGATGATCCGCAGGACGACGCGGCCCTGGGCGAGACGGGCGATCTCGGGCGCCAGCGCCTCGCACATCGTGTTGACGGCGTTCATCCCGCCGGCGTCGCGGGCATCGACCAGGAGGTGGACGACGACCATGGGGCCTCGGGACGACGCGACGAGCCGGACCTCGAGGTCCTTCGCCCCGCCCCCGAACTTGACCAGCACGGGGTCCTTCGCGTTGGCCGCGGCGAGGAGGGCCTCCTTCGCCTCGAAGATCCGCAGCCGTGCGGCCGCCGGATCGGCGACGCCCACGACCTGGATCTGCCCGATCATGACCGGCGGGGTCGCGTGGGCGGTGAACCCGCCGCGTTCCCGGGCGAGCTTGGCCGTGTTGGACGCCGCGGCGACCACGCTCGGTTCCTCGAGCGCCATCGGGACCAGGTAGTCCTTGCCGTTGATGCGGAAGTGGGTCGCGACGCCGAGAGGCAGGGGGAAGGCGCCGATGACGTTCTCGATCATCCGCTCGAGCGTCCCGGCGGGGACCCCGGGGGGAAAGTCGTAGGCGTGCATCTCCGCGTCGGTGAGGCCGGCCCACTCCTGGACCGTCCGGCGGCGCTCGGCGACGCTCCGGCGGTAGAAGCCCGAGATTTCCGAGGAGCGCTCGGGGCTCATGCGGAATCCTCCGGCGACGAAGGCTCGGCGGGCGCGGTCTCGGCCGGCGGGGGATTCCGGGCGACGATCACCTTCGCCGTCCTCAGCAGCCCTCCGTAGAAACGGTAGCCTTGCTGGACCACCTGGGCGACGGTGCCGGTCGGATGGTCGCCGTCGGCCGGCGCCTCCCCGACCGCCTCCTGGGTCTCCGACTCGAACGGCTCGCCCGGGGCCGCGACCGGTTCGACCCCCTCGTGCTTCAGGAAGGTCTGCCACTCCCGATGGAGAAGATCGAGTCCGGTGCGGACCGGGTCGTCGGGCGGCAACCGCAGGAGCGCTTCCCGGGCGAAGTGGAAGCCCTCGTAGATCGGGAGCAGCTCCCGGATCAGGGCCGCCCGGGCCTGTCGGGAGACCGACTCCCGTTCCCGTTCGCTGCGGCGGCGGAAGTTTTCGAAATCGGCGAGCAGGTACTTGTACCGGGTCGCCCAGTCCGGCTCGGCGTCGGCCGGGGCCGGCTCCGGGGCGGCCGCCGGAGGCTCGGGGGCGGGGTCCGACATGCCCGGCTAGGGAGCCGGGGGGGTTTAAGTCGATTGGTGGGCGCTCCCCCGGGGCGGCCCGCCGGCCCGCCCGGGCCCCGGGTCCGGTCCGGAGCACGGGGCCGGAATGGGGCCTCGATCCCGGCCGGGTCCGCCGCCCGACGCCCGCCGGAAACCCGAGGGTTCCCGCCGTTCGGCACATACTGTTATATCGCCGGGGGACTCGATAGAAACGGAGGCCTCTGGCCTACCGTTCTCATGCCGGATTCTCCTCCCCCGCTGGCGACGTACGACGCGAGTTCCATCCAGGTGCTGGAGGGCCTCCAGGCGGTCCGAAAGCGGCCGGGGATGTACATCGGTTCGACCGATGCCCGGGGGCTCCACCACCTCATCACCGAGGTCGTCGACAACTCGATCGACGAGGTCCTTGCGGGCGCGTGCACCGACATCTCGGTGACCCTGCACTCCGACGGCTCCTGCAGCGTGGCCGACAACGGGCGCGGGATCCCCATCGAGGAGCACCCGAAGTACCACAAGCCGGCGCTCGAGATCGTCATGACGATCCTCCACGCCGGCTCGAAGTTCGACCGCGGCACCTACAAGGTCTCGGGGGGGCTCCACGGGGTCGGAGTCCACGTCGTCAATGCGCTCTCCGAGTGGCTCGAGGTGCGGGTCAAGCGGTCGGGCCGGGAGTACTACCAGCGCTACCAGCAGGGCGCGCCGGTGGCCCCGCTCGCGGATGTCGGTCCGGCGGAGACGACCGGGACCGAGATCCGGTTCCTCCCCGACGCGACGGTCTTCGAGACGCTCGCCTTCGACCGGGAGGTCGTCGAACGCCGGCTCAAGGAGCTCTCGTTCCTGAACCCGACGGTCACGATCCACTTCCGCGACGAGGCGGCCGGCCGGGAGGCGAGCTACCATCACGCCGGGGGCATCAGCGAGTTCGTGGAGGATCTGAACTCCTCCCTCACCTCGCTCTTCGCCCCGCCGATCTACCTCCACGCCCAGCGGGATACGACCGACATCGAGGTCGCGATCCAGTACAACGACGGCTACAACGAGACGACGCTCGCCTTCGTGAACAACATCCACACCTTTGACGGCGGGACCCATGTGGTCGGGCTCCGGGCCGCGCTCACCCGGACCTTCAACGACTACGCGCGCCGGAGCGGGGGCCTCAAGGGCGACAAGGAGGGGCTGACCGGCGAGGACGTCCGGGAGGGACTCGCCTGCGTCCTCTCGGTCAAGGTGCTGGAGCCTCAGTTCGAGGGCCAGACGAAGGCCCGGCTCGGCAACAGCGAGGTCAAGGGGCAGGTCGAGAGTGCGGTCAACGACAAGCTCGCCGAGTTCCTGGAGGAGCACCCGGCGGTCGGGCAGACGCTGATCGCGAAGGCCGTGCGGGCCGCCCAGGCGCGGGAGGCGGCCCGCAAGGCCCGCGAACTGACCCGCCGCAAGGGGCTCCTCGAGGGGGGCGGACTGCCGGGCAAGCTCGCCGACTGCCATTCCCGCAATCCGGCCGAGTGCGAGCTCTTCATCGTGGAAGGGGACAGCGCGGGCGGCACGGCGAAGCAGGGCCGGGACCGGGAGTTCCAGGCGATCCTCCCGCTCTGGGGCAAGATCCTGAACGTCGAGAAGGCCCGGCTCGACAAGATGCTGCAGAACGACGCGATCCGGGCCCTCATCACCGCGATCGGAGCCGGCGTCGGGGACGAGGTCGACCTCACGAAGCTGCGGTACCACAAGATCATCCTGATGACCGATGCCGATGTGGACGGGGCCCACATCCGGACCCTGCTCCTGACGCTCTTCTACCGGAAGATGAACGAGCTCATCAGCGAGGGGCACGTCTACATCGCCCAGGCCCCGCTCTATCGGATCCAGAAGGGGACCCGCTTCCAGTATGCCTATTCCGACGAGGAGCGGGACCGGATCCTGGCCGAGTTCGGCGACGGCCGCGGCGTCACGATGCAGCGCTACAAGGGGCTCGGCGAGATGAACGCCGAGCAGCTCGCCGAGACGACGATGCGGCCGGGGCCCCGGACGCTGCTTCGGGTCACGATCGAAGACGCGATCCGGGCCAACGAGATCTTCAAGATCCTGATGGGCGAGGACGTCGAACCGCGCCGCCAGTACATCCAGGAGCACGCGATCGAGGTCACCAACCTCGACGTGTAGGCCCCTTCCCGGCCGGCATCGACCTTTCCCCGTTCGGGCTTCGGCCCCGGCGACGGCCGCGCGCTCCTCTGGCTCCGGGCGTCCCGTAGCCGCCGGCCGGGAGTTGCCAACGGCTCCGGACGGGAACCCGTCGGTCCACCCCCGGGGGCGGCCGATCGAGTCCGGCCGGCAACAGGTTATCCCCCGGTCGCCGTGCCCCCTCCATGCCGCTCCGAACGAGCCCGCCGCCCCTCGTGATCACCGACGCGCTTCTCGTCACCCAGGACGCCGAACGCCGGATCGTCCGGGGGGATCTCCGTATCGAGGACGGCCGGTTCACGCATGTCGGTCCCCGGGCCCCCCGGGAAGGTGCCGAGCAGGTCGACGGCCGGCACTTCGCGGCGGTGCCGGGCTTCATCAACACCCACGGCCACGTCGCGATGGCCCCGCTGCGGGGGATCGCGGACGACCGCGACCTGGGGGGCTTCCTCGGCATCCTCTTCAAGGTCGATGCCGACCGGACCGAGGCCGACGTCGGGGCCGGGGCGCGGGCCGGGATCGCCGAGATGCTCCTGGGCGGCACGACCAGCTTCCTCGATATGTACTACTTCCAGGACGCGACCGCCCGGGCGGCGGTCGAACTGGGGGCCCGCGGCTTCCTCGGGTGGGCGGTCCTCGATGCCGACAAGACCACCCAGAAGGGCGACCCGGTGGACAACGCCGCCGCGTTCATCCGACGCTGGCGGGACTCTCCGCTCATCCAGCCGCTCCCGGCGCCCCAAGGGGTCTACGTCTGCGGCGAGGAGACCTGGCGGCGGACCCGGGAGCTCGCCGACCGGGAAGGGACGCCCATCACCTACCATCTCTCCGAGACGCTCCGGGAGGTCCACGACCATGAGGCCGCCTACGGAAAGCGCCCGGTGGTCTGGCTCGACGAGATCGGCTTTCTGGGCGCCGGGCAGATCGCTGCCCACGGAGTCTGGCTCACCCGGCGGGAGATCGAGATCCTCGCCGGCCGGAAGGTCGCGATCGCCCACTGTGCGAGCTCCAACGCCAAGCTCGCGACCGGCGGGATCTGCCCGGTCAGCGAGCTGCGGCGGGCGGGAGTCGTGGTCGGGATCGGGACCGACTCGGTGGCAAGCAACAATTCGCTCTCAATGCTCCGGGAGATGCACGTCGCCGGCCTCTTCCAGAAACATCACCGCTGGGAGGCCGCCGCCCTCTCCCACCAGGAACTCCTCGATCTCGCGACCCGGGAGGGGGCCCGGGCCCTCGGACGGGCGGCCGATCTGGGATCGTTGGAGACGGGCAAGATCGCCGACCTGAGCCTCTTCAGCCTGGATCACCCGACGCTCCAGCCGGCCACGCCCGAGGCGATCGTCTCCCACCTGGTCTACTCGGCCTCGGAGGAGGCGATCGACTCGGTCTATGTGGGAGGAGTCCCGGTCGTCCGGCATCGGAAGCTCGAGGGGGCCGACTGGGCGGCGATCCGCTCCCAGGCGGCCGAGGCCGCGGTGACACTTTGGAGCCGACGGCCGGCCGGGGCCTGAGGCCGCTTCCGGAGAGCCGGAAGCCCGGCGCGGCCGCACCGAGGGGCCGACGGATCCATCGGACCGCCCCGGCTCACCCGCCCGGAGCACCGGCGTAGCTGATCCACGGGGAGGGCCCCGCGACTCCGGGCTCCCACCTCACGTGCGGCCTCGCCCGCGGATGCGGCAATCCATGAACCGAGGGTGGGTGGGCGTATCGAGCCGGCGGTGTCGGGAGCGGGTCGCCCGGCCCGGGGTCGCCCTCGCGGCGACGGCGGCCGAGCCCGGACCCCTCGGGGTCCCCGGTGACGGGCCGGCGCGGTTGGGCCGAGCCGTCGAGGGATCGATCGCCCGCCTCTTCGACCGGGCGGAAACCCCGATGGCCGAAGGCGCGGACGACCCGGGCTCAGGTTCGTTCGGGCGAGCCTCCCAGCCACGCCTCGAGAATCTCCTCTAGTTCGATCGCCCAACCTTCAGCCAAGGGCATCGACCCGGTCGGGTCGAGCGACCCCAGCAGTTCCCGGATCGCTCCGGCATCCTCCGGCCAGATCGCCACGGCCAGTTCGGTCCGGGGGGCCCAGAACAGGATGCCGTGATGCATCAGGGCCCCCCCGGCCAGATGCTGGGCGGCGGCTCCGACGACCCGCCCCTCGTTCCAGAGCACCTGGCCGCCCGAGCCGAGCGGGCAGAGGCTCTCCGACCGCCCCGGCGGGGGGCCCCAGTGGGCCGGAAACCCCCGGGCCCCGAGCAGGTCGACCGCCGGGGCCCCCCAGCGGTCGTAGGCGCGCAGGAAGTCGCGGCCGAGCCGCGGGTCGGATCTCGGAAGGACCATCGTCCAGACGATGTCACCCGGGAGGGCCAGCACCCCCGTGCCGCCCGACCGGCGGTGGACGACCTCGATTCCGAGCGCCTGGGCGGCGGCCCGGCAGCGGTCGACCGGGGCGGTCTGGACCCCGAGGGAGAGGGATCGGTCGGTGAGGATCTCCGCCCGGACGAACGGGCGGCCCGCCCTCAACTGCCGTTCATCCCGTTCGACCCGGGCCTCCGAGGCGATCCGGTGCGAGGTTTGGGGAGCCACGACGGGCGTACGGTACGGCCCTCAAAACGCTAATACCGGCCCCGCGTTTCCTCGGGCATGGCCGAGCTCGACCAGTTCCGCCTCCACGTGGGGGATCCGGCACCGTCGTGGGATCTTCCGGGGGTCGACGGCCGGCGCTACTCCCTCGACGGCGTTTCCGCGAGCCCGTTCCTCGTGGTGACCTTCTGGTGCAATCACTGTCCGTACGTCGTCGCCTGGGAGGGCCGGATGATCGACCTCGCCCGGCGCTTCCAACCCCGGGGGGTCCGGTTCGTCGCGATCAACTCGAACGATCCCCAGGCCTATCCGGGCGACCGTTTCGAGGCGATGCAGGCCCGCGCCCGGGAGCGGGACTACCCCTTCCCGTACCTCTGGGACGAGACCCAAGACGTCGCGCGGGCCTACGGCGCGCTCGTGACCCCCCATCCGTTCCTCTTCGGGCCCGACCGGCGGCTCCTCTTCCAGGGCCGGATCGACGACCGGCACGACAACCCTTCGGAGGTCCGGCACCGCTACCTCGCCGACGCGCTCGAGGCGGCGCTCGCCGGCCGGCCGATCTCCGAACCCGAGGTGTCGGTCCTCGGCTGCTCGATCAAGTGGAAGCCCGACTAACGCCGGTTCGAGGGGGGCCGACGCGCCAGCCGCTGGCTGCGGACCTGCGTCGCCCGGGCGTCAAACGCGGTCCGAAGGTCGGGGTGGAGCGGCGCGCCTGAAGCGTCCAGGCGGGCGGCGATGGCCGCCTTGCCGGCCAGGGCCCGGGCGAGCTTGCCCCGTTCCGATCGGGGAGCCGACTGGATCCGGGGGTGGAGGAACAACAGGCCGTGGCGGGGCGGGGGCGCCCGGCCGCGGAGGTGTTCAAAGAACGCCCGCTCGGCGCCGAGGACCTGGATCGTGCCCGCGGGCAACCGGCTCAGGCGGGCGATCCCTCCGGCCCGGGCGAGGAGCCGGGCCGCCAGATCCGGTCCCAGGAGGGCGGAGAGGTTGGGCGCCCGTCGGGGCAGGGTCTCCTCGATCGCCGCGGCGAGCCGGTCGTGGGTCGATCGGATCTCCCCGGCAAGCCGTTCCAATGCCGCTCGGCCCTCGAGGAGGGCGGGGTCGACCGGTGACCGGGGCGTCGGGGTTCCCTCCGGGGCGTCCGGAGGGTCCCGGCCGGCCCAGCTGGTGAGCCGTTCCGCGACCAGGTTCTGGACCCGGTCCAGATCCTCCTGGGCCCGGATCGCCTCCTCGATGTGGATCGAAGGGTCCCAGGCCGCGTCGAGCGCCCGGACGGCGGCCGACCGCAGCGCGGCGCGGTGGAGCTCGACCGGGGGTTCCGCCTCCGCCCCCGGGAGTTCGCCCCGGGCCCGGGGGTCGAGGGTCACCCCGTGCGGCACGAGCCGACGGTCGCTGGTCGCCGCCGCGAGCCCGCCGAGACGTTCGAGGATCCGCTCCTCCTCCGGCACGAGCCGCCCCGCCCGGCGAAGGTCGATCCGCTCGGCCAGTGCCGCAGGATCGAGCGGGGCCCGTTCGGCTTGGACGAGCCGTCCCTCCTCGACCAGGAAGGCGCCAAACCAGGTGGTGACGATCTCCCGCCGGGGCGGGAGGGGTTCGGAGGGCCCGGTCATTCGGTCCGGAGCCCCCCGTTCACATGGATCGTCGCCCCCGTGATGAAGCTCGCCTCCGGCGAGAGGAGGAAGGCGATCGCCCCGGCGACCTCCTCGGGCCGACCGATCCGACCGAGGGGGATCGCCCGTTCCCGGGCCGCCCGACGCTCCGGGGTGTCGGCGGCCAGGATCTCGGTGTCGATCGGCCCCGGGGCGACCAGATTGACCCGGATCGACGGGGCCAGTTCCCGGGCGAGCGAGCGGGCCCAGCCGACGAGCCCCGCCTTGGCCGCGGCGTAGTGGGCCCCCCGGCGCGAACCGTCGAAGGCGAGGATGCTCGTGACCGCGACGATCCGGCCGGCCGGGGCGGCCGTCAACGCCGGAAGGAGCCGTCGGGTCAGCTCGACCGGGCCGGTCAGGTTGGTCCGCAGGCACGCGTCGAACCGGTCCGGGTCGAGGTCGGCGAACGACGCTCTCGGGTAGGTGCCGGCGTTCAGGACCAGGGCGTCCAGGATCGGCCAGCGCTCGAGCACCCGGTCGGCGAGCCGGGCGACCGAGGCCCGGTCGCCCAGGTCGCCCGAGACGGCCCAGTGGTCGGCGCCCGGCCGGGCCAGCTCCGGGGCGCGGGCGGTCGCCTCCGTGGAGTGCCGGAACCCGTGGAGGGCGAGATCCCATCCGTCGGCGGCGAGCCGTCGGGCGGTCGCCGACCCGATCCCGCCGGAGGCTCCGGTCACCAGCGCGCGCACGCCCGGCGAAAGAACCCACGGGATTAAGGGTGCCGGGGGCCGGCCCCCTTGGATTAAATACGGCGGCTTGAGTCGCCCCCGTCATGGCCGACCTGCCCCGGGCCCCCCTGGTCCGAGAGGAACGCGAAGGGCCGATCGCCCTGCTGACGCTGGACGCCCCTCCGGTCAACATCCTTTCGCGGGCGCTGCTCGACGAACTCGACCGGGCGCTCCACGCGGCCGCGGACGAGGCCTCGGTCCGGGCGGTCGTGCTCGCGAGCGCTTCGGAGAAGGCGTTCGCCGCCGGGGCCAGCATCCGGGAGATGGCGCCCCTCGGTCCGCGGGAGGCCCGTCAGCACGGGCATCGGGGCCAGGCGCTGACCCGAACGATCGAACGGCTCCCGATCCCGGTGATCGCAGCCGTCCACGGCGTGTGTCTGGGGGGGGGATGCGAGATCGCGCTCGCCTGCGATTTCATCGTGGCGAGCGAAGAGGCCCAGTTCGGGCAGCCGGAGATCCGCCTTGGTGTCATGCCCGGATGGGGGGGGACGCGCCGGCTGCCCCGCCGGATCGGCGCCGCGCGGGCCCGCCGGTGGATCTACCTGGGGGAGCCGGTCCCCGCTCGGGAAGCCGAGCGGATCGGCCTCGTCGACCGGGTGGTCCCCCGGGAGGAACTCCGGTCCGCGGCGCTCGCGCTCGGGGGCGAACTGGCCCGGCAGCCCCCGGTCGCCCTGGCGGCGGCCAAGTATGCGGTCCTGGCGGCCCTGGACCCCGGGATCGACACCGGACTCCGCGTCGAGCTCGACCTCTGGTCCCGGCTCTTCGGAACCTCGGACCAGAAGGCCGGGATGCAGGCGTTCCTCGAGAAACGGCCGTTCATCCCCCGGGGGCGAGACGGCTTCGCCGAAGCCTCCCGGGGGTTCCCCTGGGCCACCGCCCGGCCGGCCCACCGGGCGCCGCGCCGGACCGGAAGACGGAAAAGGGTCGGGCGCTCGGGTCGGCACTGACGCGCCGCGGTGGCTCAGCTGGTAGAGCGGCTCCTTGGTAAGGAGCAGGTCGAGGGTTCGAACCCCTCCCGCGGCTCCTTCCCCCCGAGGCGTTCCGTCCGGGGCCCGGCCCAGGGTCCCCGGCCGAACGGGTAATGTAACCGGGCGAATGGGGCGGTGAGGAACCGATGGCTTCCGAAGGGAGCGTCCGGATCGAAGTGCGGGTCGAACTCAAGCCCGGCGTGGCCGACGCCGAGGCCGAGACGGTCGAGCGGTCGCTCGGCCTGCTCGGGATCGAGGGGCTCGCCCGGGTCGCCACCGCCCGGATCTACGGTCTCGAATTCTCCGGGATCGGCGAGGCCGAGGCCCGCCGCCAGGCGCAGACGGCCGTCGATCGCCTGCTCGCCAACCCGATCGTCCACCGGGTCACGCTCTCGGTCGTCGGAGCCCCTCCGGCCGCGTCGGCCTCGGGCTAGGCCCATGGAGCGGAACCGGCCGATCCGAGCCCGCCTCCGGGCCCCCCGCCGGCCGGCCCCGCGCGACGCGGCTCCGATGGCGGGCTCGATCCCGCTGACCCGCGGGTCGGCCCGGGCGCGGCTCAAGTGGGCGGCCCAGAGCGGGTTCGGGTTTGATGCGGAAGAGCTCGAGCGGCTGGCCCGGTACTTTCGCGGGCTCGGGCGGGACCCGAGCCCGGTCGAGATCGCGGGCATCGCGCAGAGCTGGAGCGAGCACTGCAGCTACAAGAGCTCCCGACGCTGGCTGCGCCGCTACTTCTCGGGCCTGGCCCGCGATCGTCGGGTCCTCGGGACGGGGGACGCCGGAGTCGTCCGATTCGAGCCGGGGTACGCCTACGCATTGAGGATCGAATCCCACAACCACCCTTCCGCCGTCGAACCGTACGGCGGCGCGGCGACCGGGATCGGCGGGATCCTGCGGGACATCCTCGCGGTGGGAGGCAAGCCGATCGCCCTCGCCGACCCGCTCTGCTTCGGGCCGCTCGAGACCGATCCGGCCCGCCTCCCCCCCGGGGTCAAGAGCCCCTCGTACCTCCTGCACGGCGTCATCGCCGGGATCCGGGACTACGGAAACCGGGTCGGCGTCCCGACCGTTTCCGGCGCGGTCGTCTTCGACCCGGCCTTTCTCGTCAACCCCCTGGTCAACGTCGCGTCGGTCGGCTTCCTCCCGACCCGACGCCTCCAGCGGAACCGGGCGCGTCGGGCCGGCAACCGGCTCGTGCTCGCCGGGGGCCGGACCGGCCGGGACGGGATCGGCGGGGTCGCCTTCGCCTCCCGGGAGTTGACCGAGTCGAGCGGCTCCGAGTCGCGCGGCGCGGTCCAGCTCGGCAACCCGATCCTCAAGGAGCCGCTCATCCGCGCCTGCCTCGACGCGTTCGAGGCCGGGTACGTCTCGTCGGTGAAGGATCTCGGCGGCGGGGGACTCGCGACGGCGGCCGGCGAGCTGGTCTTTGCGGGGGGGTTCGGTCTCGAGCTCGATCTCGACCGGGTCCCGCAACGGGAGGAGGGCCTCACGCCGTGGGAGGTCTGGATCTCCGAGTCGCAGGAGCGGATGATCCTCGAGGTCCGGCCGGAAAAGGTGCCGGCCCTGCTCGAGCTCTTCGAGCGCCGGGACGTTCCGGCGACGGTCATCGGGCAGGTCACACGGGAGCCCCGGGAGCGGCTCCGCTGGCACGGGGCGATCGTGAGCGACATCGATCTCGCGTTCCGGGTCGATCCTCCGCTCAGGAATCGCCCGAGGCGCCGGCGCCGACGGTCGACCGCCCGGACCTCGGTGCCCGCCGACGAGCCGCTGGCCGCGACCGTGGCCCGGCTCCTCCTCGACCCGGCGGTGGTCTCCCGGGAGCCGATTTTGAGGCTCTACGACCACGAGGTCCAGGGCCGGACGGTCGTGAAGCCGCTCCAGGGGAACGTCGCGCACCCCACCCACGGCGACGCCACCATCCTCCGTCCCCGGCCCGAGAGCCGCCGCGGGATCGCGCTCGCCACCGCGGCCCAGCCCTGGCTCTGCGCGGCCGATCCCGAGGCGGGCGGCGCGTGGGTCGTCGAGGAGGCCGCGCGCAACCTCTTCGCGGTCGGGGCCCGGCCCGACGCCTTCACCAACTGCCTCAACTTCGGCCCGCCGACCGATCCCCGGGTCATGGACGACTTCGTCCGCGTGGTCCGGGGGATGGCGTCGGCGGCGCGGGCGCTCGGCTTCGTCGTCCCGTCCGGCAACGTGAGCTTCTACAATGGGGGCCTGGGCCGGGCGATCCCGCCGACGCCGGTGGTGCTCGCGACCGGCCTCGTCGCCGACCTGGCCCGGGCGACGACGACCGACCTGAAGCGGGAGGGGGACCTCCTCTACCTGCTCGGGAAGACCGACCCCCGGCTCGGCGGCTCCCTCTGGGCCCGCCAACGGGGGCTCTCCGGGGCGGAGCCCCCCCGGCCGAACCCCCGCGGCCTCGCCCGTCTGGGCGGGGCGCTCCTCCGGGCCGGGCGGGCCGGCCTCGTCCGGGCGGTCCACGACGTGAGCGACGGGGGCGTGGCGGTCGCGGCCGCCGAGATGGCGTTCGGCGGCGCGACCGGCTTTGCGCTCGACCTCGACCGCATCCCGGGCCCCGATCCCCGGACCGCCGCGATCGCCGAAGGCGGCTCCCGGTTCGTGGTCGAGATCTCGCCGGAGGACCGGGTCCGCTGGGAGCGGATCTGCCGGGGCCTCCCCGTCGCCCGGATCGGGACCGTCCAGCCCGGCCGGTTCCACTTCCGGGTCGGTGGGGATTCGATCGCGACGTTGGACGGGGAGGATCTCTACTCCCGCTGGCGCGCCGGGGTCGGAGCTCCGTAGCGGCCATGGGCGCCACCGCCCTCGTCTCGGGAGGAAAGGACTCGATCTTCGCCGCCTCGCTGGCCGACCAGCAGGGGTTCGACGTCGACGAACTCCTGGTCCTCGAGCCGGACGACAACGAATCGTGGATGTTCCACACCCCGAATCTGGGGCTCGTCCGGCTCCAGGCCGAGGCGTGGGGCAAGCCGTTCCGGTCGGTCCGGGTCCCCGGGCCGTCGTCCGAGGCCGACTCCGCGGCGCTCGAATCGGCCCTCCGCACCTCGTCCGGCCCCCTTGTCGCCGGGGCAATCGCCTCCTCCTACCAGTGGAGCCGGCTCCTGAGGGTCGCCGCGCGGCTGCACCGGATGGCCTATCTGCCGCTCTGGGGCAAGGACGCCGCGGCCGTGGTCCGGGCCGAGATCGCCGCCGGGCTCGACATCCGGATCGTGCACGTCGCGGCCGAGCCTCTGACGGCCGATCTGCTGGGGCGCCGGCTCGACCGGGACCGGCTCGCCGACCTGGAGCGGCGCGGCGCGGGACGGGCTCCGGTCAACGTGGCGGGCGAGGGGGGTGAATATGAGACGCTGGTCGTCGACGCGCCGTTCTTCGGCCGGCGGATCGAGGTCGATGCGGCGGAGACCGTCGTGGACGGACACGCGGCGCGCTGGGTCGTCCGTTCGGCCCACCTGGCTCCGAAACCCTAAGGGGCGGGGCGGCCTGGGGCCGGCATGGCCCTCCCCCCCCGGCCCGCCCCGGTCCCGGCCGCCGTCCGCCGGGCCGCGCGCGATCTCGGCGACCGGCGGGCGGCCGCCGGAGCCGGCTGGATCGCCGGCCTGCTCGGCGTCGAACCCCGCCGTCTCGATCCGCTGCTTCGGGAGGTGGATCGGTTTGGGCCCCAGCTCCGGGCGATCCGGAGCCGCCACCGGGAAGAGGGCCGGTCGGGCTACGCGCAGTTTCGGGCTCCCTTCGAGCTCTACGCCCTGGTGCGGTTCCTCAAGCCCGGACACATCGTCGAGACCGGGGTCTCGAGCGGGGTCTCGTCGGCCCATTTCCTCCTCGGGATCCGAAGGAACCGGACCGGGCGGCTCCACTCGATCGACCGGCCGGTCGAGCAACGGGCGGCCCGGTTCGGCCCGCACGACTCCCCGGTCGCGGTCCCGCCCGGCCGGTCGAGCGGATGGGCGGTGCCCGCCGAGCTGCGTCGCGGCTGGGATCTCCGGATCGGGCCAAGCGAACGGCGGCTGCCGGAGCTCGTCGCGGAGCTCGAATCGGTCGACCTCTTCCTCCACGACAGCCGCCACACCCCTGCGCATCTCGCCTTCGAGCTGGAGACGATCCGGCCGAAGCTCCGTCCGGGGAGCGTCGTGCTGGCCGACAACACCGCCTGGACGGGCGCGGCGTTCCCGCGGTTCGCCCGCTCCCTCGGCGCCCGGGTCGTCCGCCGGGGGCGGAGCGACCTCGTCGGGCTCCGGGTGCCGGGCGGCTGACCATCCGACAGGTTATCTTCGGTGCGCGCCTCACCTAAGCGATGTCGGCCGGCCGCGCCACCTCCTCCGCCCCGTCGGGAGCCCTGCCCGAGGATCCGAACGACCCGGTCGCCCTGGCCGAGCGCCGGTGGACCGAGGAGATCCTGCGCCCCGCCCTCGCGAAGTCCCCCGAACGCAAGGAGCGGTTCGCGACGCTCGGCCAGATCCCCGTCGAGCGGCTCTACACTCCGCGCTCGACGAAGGGAGGGCCCGAGCGGATCGGCGCCCCGGGCCAGTTCCCGTACACCCGGGGCATCCACCCCACGATGTACCAGGGGCGGCTCTGGTCGATGCGGATGTTCTCGGGGTTCGGGACCCCCGAGGACACCAACCGGCGGTTCCGCTATCTCCTGAGCCACGGGGAGTCCGGCCTCTCGATCGCCTTTGACGATCCGACGCTCTACGGGATCGACGCCGACGACCGCGAGGCGATCGGCGAAGTCGGCAAGTGCGGGGTGAACGTCTCCTCGCTCGACGACATGCGCCGGCTCCTCCGCGGGATCCCGCTCGACCGGGTCACGACCAGCATGACCATCAACGCCCCGGCGAACATCGTCTGGGGGATGTTCATCCTCGCCGGCGAGGCGTCCGGGGTCGCGCCCGAGGGGCTCGGCGGCACGACCCAGAACGACATCCTCAAGGAGTACATCGCCCAGAAGGAGTTCCTCTACCCCCCGAAGCCCGCCCTCCGGCTCGTCATCGACACGATCGAGTATGCGACCCGGCACCTGCCCAAGTGGAACCCGGTCTCGGTCTCGGGCTACCACATCCGTGAGGCCGGCTCGACGGCCGCCCAGGAGCTCGCCTTCACCCTCGCCGACGGCTTCACCTACGTCGAGGAGTGCGTCCGGCGGGGGATGGAGGTCGATGACTTCGCGCCCCGGCTCTCCTTCTTCTTCAACTCCCACAACGACCTCTTCGAGGAGATCGCGAAGTTCCGGGCCGCCCGGCGGATCTGGGCCCGGGCCCTCAAGGACCGCTTCGGGGCCCGCAAGGAGCGGTCGATGTGGCTCCGGTTCCACACCCAGACCGCCGGCTGCTCCTGCACGGCCCAGCAGCCGGAGCTCAACATTGTACGGACGACGATCCAGGCCCTCGCGGGGGTGCTCGGCGGGACGCAGTCGCTCCATACCAATTCCTACGACGAGGCGCTCCAGCTCCCGAGCGAGGATGCGGTCCGCATCGCGCTGCGGACCCAGCAGATCCTGGCCCACGAGAGCGGGATCCCCGAGACGATCGATCCCTTCGGCGGGAGCTACTACGTCGAGTGGCTGACCGACCGGATGGAGGAGGAGGCGCAGCGCTACTTCGACCGGATCGACGAGCTCGGCGGGACCGTCGCCGCGATCGAGCAGGGCTTCTTCCAGCGGGAGATCCAGGAGGCCTCGTTCCGCTACCAGCGGGCGGTCGACTCCGGGGAGGAGAAGGTCGTGGGCGTCAACGCCTACACGGTCGAAGCGCCGATCCGGGTCCCCCGGCTCAAGATCACCGAAGCCGCCCGGCACGAGCAAAGCCGACGGCTCAAGGCGCTGAGGGCCCGCCGCAACGCCGCCCGGCACCGGGCCGCCCTGGAGCGGCTCGAGCGCGTCGCCGCGACCGAGTCGGAGAACACGATGCCGGCGGTGCTGGACGCGCTGAGGGCGAAGGCGACCCTCGGGGAGATCGTCCGGTCCTTCCAGTCGGTCTTCGGCCGGTACCGCGAACGGTCGATGTTCTGAGGGCGCCCCGCCCCCGCGCGAGCTTAAGGCGCCGGCCGGCTCCTACCGGGCCACCGTGACCCCGACCGCCTATCAACGGACGCTCTCGAACCTCTACGGGCGGCGCCGGTTCGGGCTCCGGCCGGGCCTGGAGACGATCCGGGCCCTGCTCGAGGCCCTCGACCACCCCGAACGGAGGTTTCCGTCGATCCACGTCACCGGCAGCAAGGGCAAGGGATCGGTGGCCGCCATGGCGCAGGCGATCCTCACCACCGGCGGCTGGCGGACCGGGCTCTTCACCTCCCCGCACCTCACCCGGTACGTCGAGCGGATCCGCATCGACGGGACCCCGATCGACCGGGCCAATCTGGTCCGGGCCGTCGGCCGGGTCGAACGGGTGGCCGGGCGGCTCGCCGCCGCGGGAACGATCGACCGGGAGCCGACGTTCTTCGAGGTGACGACCGCGGCCGCGCTCGACTACTTCGCCCGTGCGCGGGTCGACGCGGCCGTCGTCGAAGTGGGGATCGGCGGCCGGCTCGATGCGACCAATGTGCTCGACTCGCGCGTCGGGGTCGTGACGACCTTGGAACTGGAGCACACCGATCTGCTCGGCCCGACCCTCGCCGACATCGCCCGGCAGAAGGCGGGGATCTTCCATCCGGGAATGACCGGGGTGATCGGGACGCTTCCCGAGGAGGCCCGAACGGTCGTCCGGTCGGTGGCCCGGGAGGTGGGCGTCCCGCTCTGGGAGCTGGGCCACGAGATCGGGGTCGACGACCGGAGCCTCTCCCCGAAGGGCCAGAAGTTCACGGTCCGGCTGCCGGCCGCACGGTTCGACGGGATTCACCTCCCGCTGAACGGCTCGTTTCAGCCCGGCAACACCGCGCTCGCGGTCGCGGCCGTGGCCCGATTCCTCTCGGCCCAGGATCGACCGCTCCCGAAGCGGTGGGTCGGCTCGGCGCTGAGGTCGCTGCGCTGGCCCGGCCGGCTCGACCGGATCGCCCGGACGCCGGCGGTGTACGTCGACGTCGCCCACACCCCCGAGAGCGCCCGGGCGGTCGCCCACAGCCTCGCCGAGATCGCGCCGCTCGCCGACCCGGACGCGAACGTCCTCGTCTTCGGCTGCCTGCGGGGCAAGGACGTCGACCGGATCCTCGATGCGCTCGCTCCGCTCGCCCGGCGGATCGTCCTCGCGCCGGTCCGGTCGGAGCGGAGCCTCGCCCCGGCCGAGCTCAAGGTCGCCGCCCATGCCCACTTTCCGGCCGTCATCCTGGCCCGCTCGGCCGCCGAAGCCCTCGCCCTCGCCCGGGCCGCGACCGGCCCGGGCGGCTTCACGCTCGTGACGGGCAGCGACTACCTCGTGGGGGAGATCCTGCGGCCCTCCGACCCGGAGGCCGACCTCGAGCCGGATCTCTCCGATCCGGGCGTGGACGGGCCCCCGCCGGGCTCCCCCCCCTCCTCCCGGACCGGACGGCGATGAGTCGGACCGGTGCGATCGATTGGGAGAGGCTCCTCGACGGGCTCGCGGGCTTCTACGGGACCGGAGACTGGCGGGTGCCGTACCTGCGGAACCATGCGGAGGACCCGTTCCAGGTGCTGATCGGAACGATCCTCTCCCAGCGGACCCGGGACGAGGCGACCGATCGGGCGAGCGCCGCGCTCTTTGCCCGCTTTCCCGACGCGACGTCGCTCGCCCGGGCCGACCCGGGCGAGATCGAACCGATCATCCGGGCGACCGGGTTCTACCGGACGAAGGCCCGGATCCTGCCGAAGGTCGCCCGGGAGATCCTCGACCGGTTCGCGGGCCAGGTGCCCCGGACCCTGCCCGAGCTCACCGCCCTCCCCGGGGTCGGCCCCAAGACGGCCAACTGTGTCCTGGTCTTCGGCTACGGCATTCCCGGCGTCCCGGTCGACACCCATGTCCACCGGATCGCGAACCGGCTCGGGGCCGTGCGCACCCGGACCCCGGAGGAGACCGAGGCGAAGCTCCGGAGGATCCTCGATCGCCGTTTCTGGATCCCCCTGAACCCCCTCCTGCTCCAGCACGGCCAGAACCTCTGCCGGCCGATCGGGCCTCGATGCGAGATCTGCCCCATCGCCTTGCTCTGCCGGACCGGCCGGGCCCGGGCGGCGGGTCGCCCCACGCCCCGCCCCGAGGATGCGCGTCGTCCGGGGCAGGGGGTTCGGTCGGTCGGCCGCCCGGCGCCTACCCGGGGGCCGGTCCGGCGGAGGACGGCACCCTCCCGGTCCTCGGGACGATCAGCATCGCCGCGAGCGTCCCGATCACGATGAGCCCGAGGGCGACCCAGGCGACCGTGTAGCCGGAGGCCGCCACGATCTGGCCGAAGGCCAGGGCCACGAGCCCTCCGCCCGCGAGCTGGACCGAATTGAAGAGCCCGATGGCGAGCGGGATCTCCGGCGAGGAGAGGCCGGGGAGATAGTGCGGCAGGACGTACATCACCGAGTAGACGAACCCGTAGGTGAAGGCGAAGACAATCCCGATCGCGAGGGCGGCCCCCGGACCGGCCCACGGCAGGAACAGCACCGAGATTCCGGCCAGGCTCCCTCCGAGGACCAACTGGGTCCGTCGGGCGGTCGATCGCTCGGCGAGCGGCCCGCCCAGGGGGCCCCCGGCGACGCTCGGGAGGAGGAACATCGCCTCGATCGCTCCCGCGAGCGCCGGCGACCAGCCCCGCAGGGCGAGGCCGAAGGGCAGCAGGAACTGACCGGTGGCGAAGGTCGCCCCTTCCAGCCCGATGAACGCGATCCCGATCGCCCAGAGCGCCGGAGACCGGAGGACCTCGTGGACGGCGCGCCGGGACTCGGCGCTGGCGGGCCGCCGGGCCGGGCCACCGACCGTCTTCGGGATGACGGCGACGCCGATTCCGGTCAGGACGAGCAGACCGATCCCCCCGGCCAGGAAGGCGACCGGCCAGGCGGTCGCGCTCACGAGGAGCGCCGAGCCGAAGACCCCGAGGGCCGCGCCGGCGCTGAAGGCGGTCGTGAAGGAGCCGAGGGGGAGACCCCGCCGGCCCTCCGGGTAGAGCCCCGCCACGAGGCCGATCGCCGGGGAGAAGAAGAGGGCCGCGCCGGTGCCGGCCGCGGCGCGCAGCGCGAGGAGCACGGCGAACGACGGCGCGAAGGCGCAGGCGAGGCCGGCCGCGCCGAGGAGCCCCGCCCCGGCGAGCGAGAGGGTCCGGGCCCCGTAGCGGCGGGAGAGCAGCCCCGCCGGTACCTGCATGACGCCGGCCGCGACCAGGAACACGGCGAGCAGGAGCCCCCATTCGCCCGGTCCGACCTCGAACTGGGCGCCGATGCCCGGGAGCGCGGCGCTCACGTTGAACCAGTTGTAGGCGTAGCCGATCCGCAGGGCGATCAGGACGGCCAGCGAGCGCCCGGGCGATGGGGCGGGCGCCTGGGCCCGGACCCCCGACGCCACCATCTCTCTCCCGGGCCCGCCCGACCGGTCCCGCCGGAGGGCTCGTCCGGGCGGCTAAAGCGTTTAAGGTCGCCCCGCGCTCGGCCGAGCGCATGGATGAGCAGGAGTACGACCTGGCGTTCTTCCACCGCCAGGGCTTCCAGCGCCGGACCTGCCGGGTCTGTGGCTCCGCCTTCTGGTCGCTCGGCGACCACGACCGCTGCCAGGAGGCCCCCTGCGCTCCGTACGGATTCATCGGCCGCCCGGCGTTTTCCCGCCCGCGATCGCTCCGGGAGACCCGAAGCACCTACCTCGAGTTCTTCGAACGGAACGGTCACACCCGCCAACGTCGCTATCCGACCGTGGCGCGGTGGCGCAACGATGTCTTTTTCACCCAGGCCTCGATCTACGACTTCCAGCCCTGGGTGACGAGCGGGGCGATCCCTCCGCCGGCGAACCCCCTCACGATCAGTCAGCCGTGCCTGCGGTTCATCGACCTCGAGGAGGTGGGCCGCAGCGGCCGTCATTTCACCCTCTTCGAGATGATGGCCCATCACGCCTTCAACCGGCCCGACCATGCGGTCTACTTCAAGGACCGGTGCGTCGAGCTCTGCCACGAGCTCCTGACCTCCGAGTTCGGGGCCGATCCTCGGGCCGTCACGTACAAGGAGGAGGAGTGGGAGGGCGGAGGCAACCTCGGCCCCTCGCTCAGCGTCGGGCTCGGCGGCCTCGAGCTCGCGACGCTCGTCTTCATGGAGTACCTCCGGGACGGCGAGCGGATCCGGCCGATGCCGCTGACGGTCGTCGACACCGGCTACGGGCTCGAGCGGTTCACCTGGATGGGCCAGGGGACCCCGACCGCCTACGAGGCGGCGTTCGGACCGATCTACGCCGACCTGACCGCGCAGCTTCCCCCCCGGGAGGCGGCGCTCCTGATCGACCATGCGCGGGCCCTCAACTTCATGCTGACCGACGGGGTGGTGCCGTCCAACTCGAAGGAGGGCTACTTCGCCCGGCTGCTCCTCCGGCGCGCGGTCCGGACCCTCGATCGGGGACCGGAGGGCGGTGACTTCCACGCCCTCCTCGACCGGGTCGGACGGGAGGTGGCCCTGGACTTCCCCGAGATCGGCGCCCATCGGGACGATCTGCACCGGGTGGTGGCGGCCGAGATCGAGCGGTACCGGGAGGCGATCGGGCGGGCCCGTTCGGTGATCCGGCGGAGCGACGAACGGCGCCGGGCGACCGGCGGGACGATCGGGGCCGCCGACCTCCTCGAGTGGTACGACTCGCTTGGGATCCCTCCGGACCTCGCCGTCGAGGAGCTCGCCGAGCCCCCCCCGATCCCCGAGGATTTCTACGCCCAGCTCGCCGCCCACCACGCGTCGGACCGGCCGACGCACGACAACGCCGAGTCGGACGACCGGGGGATCGAGGTGCCGGCCGCTACGCCGCCCACCGAGGTCCGGTACTATCTGGATCCCTACACCCTCGACTTCGAGGCCCACGTGGTCGGATCCGACGGTCCCTGGGTCGTCCTGGACCACACCTTCTTCTACCCCACCGGGGGGGGCCAGGTGACCGACACCGGCCTCCTCGGGAACGTGCGGGTCGTGGAGGTCGTGCGTCGCGGACCCTGGGTGCTCCACCGGCTCGAGTCGCCGGGCGGGTTCCAGGTCGGCGAACGGGTGCGGGGCCGGATCGACCGGGAGCGGCGGCTCCAGCTCATGCAGCACCACACGGCGACCCATCTCCTGAACGGCGCCCTCCGCGAGCTCCTCGGGCCCCACGTCTGGCAGGCCGGCGCGTACAAGGGCCCCGAGGTCGCCCGGATCGACATCACGCATTTCCGGCCGCTGACCGCCGACGAGGCCCGTCGGGTCGAGCGCCGGGTCAACGCCCTGGTCCGCGAGAACCGCCCGGTCCGCAGCTATTTCGAGTCCCGGACCGAGGCCGAGCGCCGGTTCGGGTTCACCCTCTACCAGGGTGGGGCGGTGCCCGGGCGGGAGCTTCGGATCGTCGAGATCGAAGGATTCGACGTCGAGGCGTGCGGCGGAACCCACTGCACCCACACGAGCGAGGTGGGGGCGATCGCCCTCCTCGACATCGACCGGATCCAGGACGGGATCGTCCGGATCACCTACGCGAGCGGCGAGCGGGCCCTGGAGATCCGCGACCAGCACGAGACGATCCTCCGCGACTCCGCCCGGAAGGTCGGGGTCCCCCTCGAGGAACTGCCCCAGGGAATCGACCGGCTCCTCCACCAGGTCGACGAGGTGCGGCGCTCCGAAAAGGACCGCCGGAAGGAGGATCTCGAGGCGACCGCCCGCCGGCTCCTCGACGACCCGTCGCACCGCGAGACGGTGGGGGGGCTCACCGTCTACTCGGCGACCGTCGCGCTCGACCGGGACGGCCTGCAGGCCCTCTCGCGGCGGCTCACCCGGGAGCCCGGCGGGGTCGCGATCCTCGCGTCCGAGTCGGAGGGCCGGGGACTCCTGTTCATCGGATCGAGCGCCCCCCGGGCGTCGGCCGCCACGCTCCTCGAGGCCGCCCGAGCGTCGTTCGCCGGCCGGGGCGGGGGGAACGCTTCCGCGGCGACGGCGGTCGGCGAACCGGGGGCGCCGCTGCGGGCGGCGATCGAGCGGGCCCGCGAGGCGCTCCGGGGCTCGCTCACCCCCCCACCGCCTTAGCGGAGCAGCCCCGCGAGGGAGGGCAGCGCCACGGCGGCTCCCCAGGCCGCCAACGCCGGCAGCAGGGTCATCGCCAGATCGTCGTCGATCCACCGGCTCTTAGGGTACTCGGCCGCCAGGGCCACAACCGCCATCCCGGCGGCGACGGCGAGCGCCGGCGCCAGGGTGATCGGGCTCCAGGCGACCAGCATCGAGGTGGCCAGGCCCAGGTAGATGAGGCCCGGGAGGATCGGATAGCTCCGGCGGAGACGGGAGCTCAGCCGGAGCTCCCCGGCCAGCGGATCGACCCAGCTGGCGCCCAGGATCGTGGCCGCCCCGATCGGCACCGGGAAAAGCAGGAGCGCGAGGGTCAGGGCGATGGCGAAGAAGGCGAAGCTCGCCAGCCGTCGGCGCTCGTACGGCCGGACCGTCGGCAGGTCGAATCCCGCGCCGAGCCGAAGCGCCTCGAGCAGCAGCACGCCGGCCAGCAGGGCCAGGAGAAGGTCGAGCTTGGAGAAGGGGCCGATCAGATCCACGGGCAGCAGATAGTAGGCGATCGCTCCGCCGCCGAGTCCGTGGAGGATCCTTCGCCAGGCGCGGTCCCCGAGGGCTTCGTCTCCGCCCAGCCGCCGGCCGAGCCATCGACGGAACCGGCCCCCCCGGTGGAGTCGCCGGCCCATGGGCCGGGGAAGCCCCGCGATATGTGAGGGTATCGCGCCGGCCGGCGCCGGGAGGAGATCCGGTCAGCGGGAGCGGGGGCGCGAGCCCCGTCTCCGACGGAGGAGGACGACGCCGGCCGCGGCTCCCACGACGGCCACCGCGACCCCGGCGCCGATCGCGACCCCGGTCGAAATCGACCCCGAACCGGCGGGGGAGCCCGGGGCGACGGCGGTGAGATTCAACCGGGACGAGGTCGTGGTGCCGGAGCTGTCGGTCACCGAGATGGTGACCACCGAGCGGCCCGGCGAGGTGGGCCGGCAGGTAAGCGAGGAGGTGTTGGCGCTCGCGCATCCGGCCGGGAGCCCCGAATAGAGGTAGGTGTACCCTCCGGTCCCGCCGACGACGTCCACGGACAGAAGGGTGGTGGCTCCGACCGCCACCGGGTTCTGGCTCGCCTGGAACTGCGCGATGAACGGATCCCGATCGATGGTCACGATCTGGCTCGCGGGGGCGGACCTGAACCAGGGATCGGCGACCTGGATCTGAAGATCGTAGACCCCGGTGGCCCGGGCCGTACAGAGGACCGTACCGTTGGCGCCGAACGCCCCGCACCCCGGCGGCACCCCGGAGGCCACGAACCGCACCGGGGGGGTTCCCCCTTGGACTCCGATCCGGATCGTGAAGGTCGCCCCGACATCCAGGGTAGAGGGGACGACCGAGAGGCCCGAGATCGACGGAAGGGCCGCCACGGTAAGGTTGAAGGATCCATTCGCCAGCTCCCCGAGCGCATCGGCGACCTGGACCGAGATCGTATAGTGGCCCGGGCTCCGGGGGGTGCAGGTGGCCACGGTCAGGTTCCCGAGTGTGCACCCGGGCGGACTACCCGAGTAGGCGACGGTGAGGGCCCCGGTCCCGCCCACGACGCTGAGGGTCAAGGCCACGGGGATCCCGACATCGACCGCGGACAGGTTGGCCGAAAAGCTGCTGACCTCCAGTGTGGGGTTGACATCCAGGACTCCGGTCGCGGTCGCATTCCATCCGAAGGCGTCGGTCGCCCGGACCCTGACGAGGCTGGATCCGACCGAGGTCGGCCGGCAGGCGAGCGTGGCGGTGTCGGCGCTCACGCAGCCGGCGGGGAGCCCGGTGTAGACATAAACGAACGGGGAGGTTCCGCCCGAAAGGTTGACCGTGATCTCGGTGGTCATGCCGAGGTCGATCTCGGAAGGATGGAAGAGCAGGCCCGAGATGATGGGCTGCGGATGGACGACCAGGGTGGCCGATCCATTGAGGATCCAACCGGCCGCGTCGGTCACGGTGACCACGATCGAGAAGCTCCCGTTCTGCTGCGGGGTGCAGCTCAAGGTCGGACGATCGGCCGTGCTGCAACCGGACGGAAGACCCGAATAGGCAAACCGGTAGGGAAGGGTCCCCCCTCCGACCGAGGTCGCGACCGAGATCGGGCTCCCCTGGGTCACGTTGGCCGGCGTCACCGCAAAGCTCTGGAGCGTGGGATCGGACCGAACCGTGAGGGAGCCGTTTTCCGAGGTGCTGAATCCGCCGGGCGTCGTCAGGGTGACCGAGATCGGAAAGGTGCCGGTCGAATTCGGGCGGCAGGCGATCACCGACCGGTTGGCCGGACGGCAGCCGGGCGGGAGCGCACGGTAGCTGAAGGTGATGTTCTTCGGCGCGTTGAAGGGCGTGGCGTTAATCTGGACCGTGCCGCCCAGGTCGGCCGCTCCCGGCGCGGTGGTGACCCGACCGACGATCGGCGGGCCGAGGGCCCAGGTCTGATTGAAGTAGGTGTAGGTTCCCGAGGTGCTTTCGGTCGCGCCCCCGAAGAGGAGGAGGTAGCCATCGGCCGGGTCGTTCACCATCATCCCGTAGGCCCGGTCGCTCGGAGCTCCGGTCACGTTCGCGGAGCGGTCGGTCCACGTGTTGTTGGCAAAGCTATAGAGATCGTTGTAGGTGGCCGTCGTCGTCTCGGTCGCGCCTCCGAAGAGGAGGACCTCGGAGTACTGGGGCGCGTAGTCCTCGGCATAGTAGGTCCGGGAACTCGGATAGGTCGTCGGCGAGAGCTGCTTCCAGCTGTCGTTGTGGAAGACCCAGGTCGACGCGTCCGGGCAGCTGGAGGCGGTACATCCCCCATACAGGACGGACTCGTTGTCGGCCGCATCGTAGCTCATGGACGCCCGATAGCGACCCGGGGGGGATCCCGACGGCGACAGCTTCTTCCAGTGCCCGCCGGCGAATGCCCAGGTGTCCGAATAGGCGGTACCGGCCGTGTTGGTACCCCCGAACATCAGCACCTCCCCATCGCCGGCATCGTAGGTCATGGCGGCGCGCCATCGGGGTCCCGGGGTCTGGTTGGTGGTGCCGGTGATGTTGGTCCAGGTCCCGTTCTGGAAGGTCCAGGTGTCGTTGAGGGTCGTGGTGCCCGTGAACCCTCCGAAGAGGACCGCGTACTGGTCCTTGGCGTCCCAGACCATCGACGCGGCGTATCGGGGGGAGGGAGAGACCGGCGGCGAGAGCTGGGTCCAGTGGAAATTGGAGTAGGTCCAGGTGTCCCCGTAGAGGTCCGCGCACGGCAGGCTCGGGCAGAGCGATCCCCCGAAGAGGATCACCTCCCGCTGGACCGGATCGTAGACCATGGAACTGAGCCACCGAGGCGCCGGGGTGTTCCCGACATACGGGGTGAGGTTGGTCCAGGCCGACGGCTGGCTGCCGGCTCCCGAGGAGGCGTTGGGCGGAGCCACTCCCGGAGCTGCCTCCGGGGCCGACAGCGGGGTCGACCCCGGGAGCGAGTGGGAGGTAGGGACCGAGCTCACCGGGGCGGTCGGGGTCCCCCCGACTCCGGTGGGGGCAACCAGGAGGGCCAGAACGAGGATGCCCAGCGCGACGGCTCCCATTGGCCGAGCGGTTCGAGCAGGATCGGTGGCGGGCTTCGTAGGGCCCCCGGGGCAGTGAAGATAACCGGCTCCCGGGTAATGAACCTCCGGTCGGCCGCAGTCCGGCGGGGTTGGGTCGGCTTCGGGTTCGTTCCGTCCCGGGATCCGGGCGGTTCCTCCGAAAGGGCCGGGGTCTGCGCCGGCTCGGCGTCGATCGGATTGCCGGCCTCCCCCGTCGGATCGAGGCATCCCCGAGCTCCAACGATGCGGCTCGTTCGCCCCCCTTCCCGTTCGATCACCGGCCGGAGTGCTTCCGCCCCGGGGGCGGGCCCTCGCCGCGCGGGAATTCGATGGGGACCGATGCGATTCAACGCCGGGGCGGAGCGTCGGGGAACCGGCGCTTCTCTCCGCATCGGGATGTGGTACGCCAACGTTTTTATACGATGCCGAGGGTAGAATGCACGATGGCTTCTCCGGGACGGTCGGTAACGAAGACTTCGCCCGCGACGAACGGTGCCCGGAGCAAGCGGTCGGCCGAGGCCGAACTCCCTGCCTTGGAGATCCCGGGCACGATGGAAGCCGCGACCACCGTGATCTTTGACAGCTTCGACGGACCGGGGCCGGTCGACTTCGATTCCCTCACCAAGGCCATCCGACGTTCGGTCGGGCACGACCGGATGCAGTCGGACGACGCCCGGACCATCGCCAACCATGTCCTCAACTTTTTCGGGTTCAACGAGCGGATCATCGACAATGTGCTCGAGCCGGACGACCGGGATACCTTCTACATGCTCGAGGACCGGGGCATCCTCGAGACCGAGCGGGACGAGACGACCCTCTACGACGGCCGGGAGTGGCGGATCCATTACTGGATGTTCCGCAAGGAGCGGATCGTCGAGCTCGCGCACGAGGAGACCGAGGCGATGGCCGCCGCGGGCGAGACCGACGTGGCCTACTCCCACGTCCCCCGGAGCGCGGAGTTCGTGCTGCCCCACGGGGAGCAGGGGACCGGCCTGGCCGATCATGCCGTCTACCACGAGCTCGGGGACGACATCTGGCTCGAACGCCGCCAGAAGCCGGCCGGCGAGACCCCGGTCGCCGACCCGGGCCGGACCCGGGCCGCCGGCCCGAAGTGACCGCTGCGACGGGGTCGGCCGCGCCGCCGGCCGCATCGACCCCGGCCCGGCAGCTCCTCATCCTCGCCCACCGGGTGCCCCTGGACGGCGCCTTCACCCTGAACGATCTGGCCGGCGGGGCCGGCCGGCTGGACGAGATCGCCCGGGCCGTCTCCACGGCGCTGACGCTCTCCCACGACCTTCGCCGGGATACCGAGGTCGCGATCCTGGTCGCCTCGGCGCCTCCCCCGGCGGCGCGGCGGATCCGGGTCATCGGCGCCCAGGTTCGATTCCTCAACCCCGACGAGCGGTCGACCGCTGCGCTGCTCAAGAACGCGCTGATCCGGTCGGCTCACTTCCCCCACCCGTTCGCGTCGTCGCCGGGGGTCGTGATCGAAGCGGTCGACCCGCTGGCGGCCCTGAAGGGGTTCGTCGCGCAGCCCGGGGCGGTGTGGCTCGACGAGGCCGGGACCCCGCTTGAGGACTGGACGCCCCCTCCGGTCGTCCGGGCGGTGGTCGCCGACCCGTCGGGCCCCACCGACGCCGAGCGGGAGGTCCTGCGGGCCGCGCGGCTTCCCACGCTCTCGGTCGGCCCGCGTTCGCTCCGGACCTCCCAGGTCATCGACATCTTCCACAACCGGCTCGACCGGGCCCCCGGGGGGACACGAAGCGGATCACCGGACTGACGGAAGGCTCAGGGACGGCCCGAAACCGTCGAGGGTGTGGCGCACCGTCCGGGGCTTCAGGCCCCCGATCACTGCGGTCAGCCGGACGACCTCCCGGCTCTCCTCCCGGATCCGGGTCCCGAGGATCACCCGCTGGGGGGCGTGGAGACTCTCGTGCATCGACCGCAGCACCCGGTCGACGGTGCGGAGGGTCAGGTTCGACCCGCCGTCGAGGTGGATGAGGGCCGACGTCTGCTGGGAGAGCTCAAAGTCGAGCAGGGAGTCCTTGAGGGCCGACTGGACGAGCCGGTCCGGTTCGGAGTGGTGGTGCTCCGCCACCAGGACGGTCGAGAGTCCCGAGTCGCCGAGGTGATTGCGGAGCGTCGCCAGATCGACGTTCATCTGGGACGCGCCGTTGACCATGTCGTGGAGGCTCTCGATCAGCTGGCGGAGGTAGGAGCTCCGGAACCGGAAGACCCGCTGCATCGGGAGGCCCTCATGGCGTCGCAGCTTTTCGTTGTCGAGCGCCACCAGGAGCCCCCCCATCGCCTCGAGCTCGTCGAGGGCGTACTCGACCGTCTCGCGGCGGGCCGGGTTGGTCTGCAGTTCGATCGCGAACGGCAGGAAGACGATCGGGATCGGGAGCGCCTCGGTGCGGCGGAGCTCCCGGCAGAGGTACGGCAGGAGCGCGCTGCCGGTGCCGCCGCCGAGGCCGGCGAGCAGGACGACCACTTCGTATTTTTGCAGCCGGCGGAGGATCTCGTCGCGGCTGTCGGCCGCCGCGCGGAGGACCCCGCCCCGGTCGCCGCCCGAACCGCGGCCCTTGAGCTCCCGCTGGCCGATCAGGATCCGCTCATCGAGCCCCAGGCTCAGGAGGTGCTTCGCATCGGTGTTGATCGCCAGCGGATGGACCAACGGCGAGATCCCGAGGTCGACCAGGTCCCGGACCGCATCCGAACCCGCACCCCCCAGGCCGACGACGGCAAAGGTGGGCCGCGCCCCCAGCTTCGCCCAGTCGGGCGGTTCGTACATGGTCGGATCCGACCCCCTATCCGGTGCGGGACAGCGGGGGCTCGGCCATCTCGCCGTCTCGTCGGGGCGTCGCACCGGGCCGGGGGTGCGACTCGTCCAGACGGGAGCGGATGAACTCGCGCACCGCCGAGCGGACCGCGTCGTCGATGCTGATGGAACTGCCTTCCCGGACAAACTCCTCGAGCCGGCGGTTGTCCTGCCGGGAGAGTTCGACCACGACCTTGCGGACGTTCGGAGGAGGCAGGTGCAGCTCCACGTACCGCTCGAGCCCTTCCCGGATCGCGTCGGAAACGGTCGGGATGCCCTTGGCTTCCTGGACCCTCCGGAGCTTGTCGAGGAGATCCTCCGGGATCCGGACCGTGACCCGTTCCGATGATTCGTTCATGGATGTCCGACAACCCGTGGTCTTTTGTCTGACAAATGACTGTCGTCCATCCGCATAAACCTTTGCGCGCTCTGGAACCGGCGGCCACGACCGATGCGGCCTGGGGCGGCGCGAGGGGCCCCGGCGCCCGGGGCCCCGATCGGCGCGTCCCGGGAGCCGTCTTAACCCGGTGCCTGGTGTGCGGGCATGGACCGTCGGCACCCCCTTCCGGAGGGGCTGGACCAGCTCGACGGGCTCTTCCGCGAGGCCCGGGAGACGTACGCCCGGGCCGACCCCAAGTCCGTACCGGACCCGGACCACCTCCGGACCGGGATCCAGCTCGGGCAGTTCGAAGGCTGCTGGACCTCGCGGGACGGGCGTCCCCGGGGGATCGTCGTCTGGACCCCGGTGAAACCGGTCGGCACCGAGGTCGTTTTCTGGTACTCCTCCCCCGGTCGGGAGCCTGTCGACGGATGGGCGGACCTGCTCCGGGCCGCGCTCGAGGCGGGGCCGGTCCGCCTGCTCCCCGGGGAGCTGCCCGGGGTCTCCCAAGCCCAGGAGACCGATCTGCTGACCGGGGCCGGCTTCGCCCGGTTCCACCGCTACGAGCTCGCTCTTCCGCCCGAGGCCGAGCTCCCCGGATCGAGCCGTCCGGAGGATCCGATCCGGCCGGTCCAGGAGACCGACCGGGCCGAACTGGCCCGTCTGACCGAGGTGGCCTACGCCGGGGGGCTCGACCGCTATCTGTTCCAGACCGCCCTCGACCCGGCCGACGACGCCCGGGAACAGATCGAGACCCTCTTCTCGGGACAGTACGGAGCGATCGACGCCCGCGCCTCGAACGTTTGGGAGGAGGAGGGCGCCCTCCAAGGGGGGCTGCTCGTGACCCGACGGGCGTCCGGCGCCCTCATCATCACCGTCATGGTCGATCCCGCCGCCCAGGGACGGGGGATCGCCCGACGGCTCATCGTCCGCGCCGTCGAGAGCCTCCGGGCCGACGGCGAGCCCCGGATCTTCCTCAATGTGACCGGGGGGAACCGCGCCGCGATCCACCTCTACCGCTCGCTGGGGTTCCGCCGGAGCCTCGGTCCCAAGTTCGGTTGGTACTCGCGCCGTCTGATTCCGGTCCCGCCGCCGACGATGGACCCCGAGGAGGCATGGCTCTAGCCTCCCGGCCCCCCGGGGGCCGGACCCGGCGAGGAGGCCGAAGGGGCCGCGGCGGACGGGACCGGGAGGCCGGCCGATGCGCCTGATCCACCGGGACCCGTCGACCGGTCGGCTCCGATTGCGGCTCGACACCGCGAGCGACCTCTGGAGGATCGCCCGGCTGGTCCGCCGGGGCGACCGGGTCGGCGCGTCCACGACGCGCCGGGACCCCGAGGCCCCGGCCGAGGTCCCCGGTGCCGAGCGGAGCCGCCGGAGGGTCTACCTGGAGATCCGGGCCGAAGCGGTCGAGTTCCACGGCTTCACCCAGCATGTCCGGATCACCGGCCCGATCGTCGACGGGCCGTTCGACATCGGCCGCCACCACACGCTCGACCTGGAGGAAGGCGACGAGGTGATCCTGGTCAAACCGGACCTGACCTTCGGGGAGAACGCGCTGCTCTCCGAGGGGCTGCAGCACCACGGGGATCCGACGATCCTGGTCGCGGCGGTCGATTGGGGCGACTCCGCTCTGGCCCGGATCCGGGGCCGCTCGGTCGAGCCGGTCGCCGAGGTGCGCCGGACGATCGCCGGCAAGCAGTACGACGGGGGGCAGAGCGAGAAGGACCGGGCGACGTATTCGGCGGAGCTGGTCCAGCTGATCGCCCGGGAAGGGAAGGAGGTGGCGGCGGTGGCCCTCGCCGGGCCGGGATTCCTCAAGGAGCGGCTCGCCGAGGCGCTCCGGGCCGCCGACCCGTCGATCGCAGCCAAGCTGAAGCTCCTGCCGACGGCCGAGGCCGGCCGGGCCGGGATCGACGAGCTGTTGCGGTCGGGGCGGGCGGCCGAGGCGCTCCGGGGTGCGGTCGCCGCCGAGGAGGCCGATCTGGTCGAACGGCTGGTCCAGGGACTGGCGGGCGGGACCCGGTCGGCGGTCGGCCTCGCCGAGGTCACCGAAGCGGTCGATGCCGGGGCGGCGGAGACGGTCCTGCTCTCCGACCGGTTGCTGACCGACCCGACCGCCCAGGGGATCCTCGAACGGGCCCAGAGCGCCCGGGCCCGGCTGTTCGTGGTACGGGAGGAGAGCGACGCCGGTCGCCGGCTCGCGGCCCTCGGTCGCATCGGGGCGCTCCTGCGCTATGACTGGACCCGATCGGTCGGTCCGCGCGGACGGGGCTGAGCGCGGTCCGGGGGCTCCGCGCCCGGTCGGATCGGGCGCCCTACGGGATCGCCTGGACCGCCTCGCGCAGTTCTTCGAACCGGCGCTTGAGGTCCTTGAGGGCAAACCGGAACGCTTCCCGGGCGGTCAACGAACCGTCGGTCTCAAAGCGGAAGTCGAAGGTGTCGGGGCTCAGCTCGACCTCAATCGAGCCGTGCTCGCACTCCTTCTGGCTCGGGAGCAGGCGGATCGCCTGCTCGGGATCCTCCAGGGCGAGCTTGCCGCCGGAGAACTTCAGGATCTGGCCGGGGGAGTTCTGGGCGACCCGCTTGAGGCAGGCGTCGGTGCATCCCGGCTTGCGGTGGAACTGGAAGGTCGCCACCGGAGCGATGCCGACCGCCTGGGCGACCTGCCACTTCGCATGGTCACGCCCCGACCCGATCACCGCCGTCGCGTAGGCCAGCAGCGCCTGCCGGGCGCCGAGCTGGACGATCGGGATGTCGGGCTCCGTGATCTGGAGGCTCGCGTCCCCGAGCGGGACCACATCCCGGCTGTAGACGGTGCAGGGGCCTTTTTTGTCGATCGAGAAGATGGCCTGGCAGCTCGAGCAGCCCGCGCCGTTGCAGGTGCATTCGGACCGGCGTCGGAACTGGCCGAGGTCCGTGGGGATCGGGAGGAGGCCGAGCCGGAGGGCGACCGCCTCGTCGAACATGCTGGTCGAGGAGTCGTAGTCCTTGCCCGTCGCTTCGTCCCGGATCGGGCCCAGGTGGAACTCGACGTCCTCGATGGCCAGCCTCGGCACATCGGCGAGGAGCGCACGTCGGATCGCGTTGACCTGGGAGGGGGTGCTGCCCGAGATCCGGAGCCGGGCCCGCCGGGGCTTGAGCTCGGAAATCGTGATCTCCATGGATCTAAACTCGCCGACCCCGTCGGCCCCCCTTGGGCTTCGTGCCGTCGTGCGGCACCGGGGTGACGTCCTCAATCCGCTGGATCTTGATGCCCGCCCGAGAAAGGGCACGAATCGCGGCCTGGGCACCCGGTCCGGGCGAGCGGGAGCGGTTGCCGCCCGGGGCGCGGACCCGGATATGGACCGTGTCGTATCCCTTCTCCTTGATCGCCAACGCGATCTGATCGGCCGCCTTCATGGCGGCGTACGGCGACGATTCGTCGCGGGCGGCCTTGACGACCATCCCGCCGGTCGCCTTCGCCAGCGTCTCCGACCCGGTCAGGTCGGTGACCGTGATGTGGATGTTGTTGTAGCTCGCGAAGATGTGGGCGATTCCGATCTTCGCCATGGTCTAGACGCTCCCTGCGGGGACCGGCTCGCTGGGTGGGGCGCGGCTCTCCCGTTCCCGGAGCGCGATCCGGGTCGGGTGGTCCTCCGAGAAGTACGGGCTGGTCGGGGCGTAGCCGATGTGCCCTTCCTCTTCCGCGCGGATGAGGTAGCCCGGGCGGGTGACTTTGTGGTCGCCAATCAGCAGGTGGCCGTGGACGATCCACTTGCGGGCCGCGATCGCGGTCGGGGCGAGTCCCTTGCGGAACGCGATAAAGTCGAACCGGCGCTTGAGCAGGTCTTCCGGGTTGAGCGCGAGCACATCGTCGAGCGTCGCGGTCGGGGACTTGAACAGGCCGAGCCGGATCAGCCGGGCAAGCAGCAGGTCGGTCTCACGGCGGGCCTGTTCCTCCCCGGCCCGGAGCCGGGCCTGAAGATCCCGGGCCTGGCGTCGGAATCCCCGGAGGACCGACTGGGCCTTCCAGAGTTCCCGCTTGTTCTTGAGGGCGTAGCGCTGGAGGAGCTTCCGTTCCTCGGCCATCCGGGTGGCCTCCCAGGGGTGTTTCGGGGTTTCGTAGAGTCGCCGGAGAAAGCGGGGGTCTCCCATAGGACTTGGATCACTCCTTCTTGGCGGGCGCGGCGGCGGCGGCGGGCGCCGCCGCGGGTTCGGCCTTGGCCTTCGACTCGGCTTGGGCTTCCCGGGCGGTCTTCTTGATGACGCCCGCGGCCATACCGGTCCGTCCGTTGGACCGAGTGCGCTGGCCCCGGACCTTCTGACCGCGTTCGTGGCGGACGCCGCGGTACGACCGGATCATGCGCATCCAGTTGATGTCGTCCCGCCGGCTGGTCTCGAGGTCTGGGCCGAAGAAGTGGAGCGGCTGGCCGGTCACCGTCTCCTTGGGGTGGTTGATCATCCACGGCGGGAGTTGGGTCGCGAGCTGGCCCAGGGAGGTTTCGATGCGCTCGACGGTCGGCTCGGTCAGGTTGCCGATCATCTCCTTGGGGTTGACCTGCGCGAGGCGGCAGACCACTCCGGCGATCCGGTGGCCGACTCCGCGGACCCCGGCGATCGCCAAGGCGGTCGGGCGGCGGCCGTCCAGGTCGGTATTGGAGACCCGGACAATGTAGCGGAAGTTGGGGTTATCGGAGACCGGGGCGGCCTTGGCCGGACCCCCCTTGCCTTTCCCGCCCTTCGCCTCCTTGCCGTCCTTGCCCTCCTTGCCCTTCGCTTCCTTGCTCGCGCCCTTCGAGGGCTTTTCCTTCTTCGACGGCTTGGCCTCTTCGGCCGGCGGCGGAGTGGGGCTCTTGGCGGGCTTGGTTTCTTGAGGTGCGGGACTCATGGGGTACAGGGCGCCGATGCCAGCACCCTCCCGGCGGGCGCGGGGGGCGAGGAAACGGGCGCGGCGCCCGAGATGGCCTTCCCTTTTAAGCGCTTCGGGGGGGACGCCGCCGAGAACCGGGGCTCCGGCCCGAGTTCCTGTTCGTCGGCATCCGCATAAGGGCCGGGGGGTAGGTGACCGCGATGCCGCCTCCGGGTCGGGTATCGGTCGTTTTGCCCACCTACAACGAGCGGGCCGGAGTCGCCTACCTCTACCCGCTCCTGGTCGGAGCCCTTTCGGGGATCCCCGCCGACCTCTGGGTGGTCGACGACGGGAGCCCGGACGGGACGGCGGCGGTCGCCCGCTCACTCGACGGCGACCTGCCGGTCCATGTGGTGGAACGGACCGGGACCCGGGGCCTGGCGACGGCGGTCCTCGAGGGGTTCCGGCGGTCGGCCGGGGAGTACCTGGCAGTGATGGACGCCGACGGAAGCCACCCTCCGGCCGTGCTTCCGGCGATGCTCAAGGCGGTCCGGGACGGACCGGCGGAGATGGCGATCGCGACGCGGGAGGTCTGGAGCGGCGACTCGCCGGGCCTCGCCCTGGGCCGGCGGTTCGTCTCGACCGCGGGGCGGTGGCTCGCCCGCCCGCTGACCCGGGTCCGGGACCCGATGTCCGGGTTCTTTGTCGTCCGCCGGGAGGTGCTCGACCGGGCGCCGCTCGATCCGATCGGCTACAAGATCGGACTGGAGATCCTCGTGCGCTGCCGGCCCGATCCGATCGCGGAGGTCCCGTACCGCTTTCTGCCCCGCATTGCGGGAGAGAGCAAGCTCGACCGTGGAGAGGTCGGGAGGTATCTGAGCCATCTCGGGAGGCTCTACCGGGCCCGGGCGTCGGGCCGGGGCGTCCGGCTCGCTCTGAGGACCCGGTAGCCGGAGCCCCGGGCGACGACCTCGACCGTCCCCGGAAACTCCTCCGCAAGGGTGCGCTGGTAGTGGAGGATGCCTTGGCTCCTCTTCCCGACGATCCAGAGGCGCCCGGTCTCGGTCAGGGCGTTCGGGGCTTGGCGCAGCAGCGCTAGGATCTGGGGGCGGCCGATCCGGTACGGAGGGTTGGTGGCGATCACGTCGAACCGCTCCCCGGGGACCGCCTCGAACATCGATCCGACCCGGACCTCGGCGTTGGTGAGCCGGTTCTGGGCGAGGTTCTCCCGGGCGAGCCGGGCGGCCCGGCGGTTCACGTCGACCATCACGACCCGCCCGTCCGGCGCCGCCTTGGCCGCAGCGACTCCGACAGCGCCCCAGCCGCATCCCAGGTCGAGGACCCGGTCCGACCGGCCCACCTCGAGGCTCTGGATCAGCAGATCGGTGCCGGGATCGAGTTCCCGGGCCGCGAAGACCCCCCGGTCGACGGTGAAGCTCAGGATCTCGCCCCGGTAAAGGAACCGGAGCCGTCCGCGGTCGGACGCGGACCGAGGGTGCGCGGAATAGTAGTGATCGGCCGACGAGAGAGCGTCGTCGGGCTCCTCGGTCACGGTCGGGCCCCGAAGAGCGTGCCCCGACGGCCGGCCATCCGGCGGGCGGGCGAGCCCAGCGCCTCGGCAATCAGATCCTTCTGCCGTCCGTTGAGCTGAGGGATCTCGACATGGACGAGGATCACCAGGTCGCCCCGCCGGCTCGAGCGGAGGTGAGGGAACCCCTCGCCGCGCAGCCGCAGGCGGCTCTCGGGCTGGCTGCCCGCGGGGACCTTGACGACCGCCTCCCCGGTGAGGGTGCGGACCTTGACATCGCCTCCCAGCAGCGCGGTCGCCAGCGGCACCGTGACTTCGGAGAGGGCCGTGGTGCCGTCCCGGGTGATGCCCGGCACCGCATCCAGAACGACCTGCACATAGAGGTCGCCGGCGAGCCCGCCCCGGCTGCCTTCGGCGCCTTGACCGGCGAGCCGGAGGACCGCCCCGGACTCGATGCCCGGGGGGATCTGGACCTCGATGTGCCGGAGGCTTCGGACCCGGCCGGTACCCTTGCAGGTCGGGCAGGGGTCGACCACCCGCCGACCCGTGCCGTGGCAGCGGGGGCACTCGGCAATCGTGATCATCTGGCCAAATCCGCTGGCCTGGACGCGACGGACCTGACCCTGCCCCCCGCACTCCCGACAGGTCTCGAGCGCGGTGCCGTTGCGGGCCCCGTTGCCATGGCAGTCAGGGCAGGGGTCGATCCGGGGAATCTCGAGCGTCGGTTTCGCCCCGGTCACCGCCGCGGTAAGGGGGAGCCGGACCGAGACCTCGATGTCGCCCCCGCGCGCCCGCGCGCCCGGCGGCCGGCGCCCGAAGAGGCTCCCTCCACCGCCGAAAAACTGCTGGAAGAATGGGTTTGATCCCAGAAGGTCCTCGAGGTCGTCGGCATGGCTGAAGTTGTTCCAGGAGAATCCGCCCGGTCCGAACTCGGAGTTGACCGCTTCGAATCCCTGGACGTCGTAGCGGCGTCGCTTTTCGGGGTCCGCCAGGACCTCATACGCCTCCGAGAGCTCCTTGAATCGCTCCTCGGCGGCCTTGGGGTTGGCCGCATTCAGGTCCGGGTGGTACATCCGGGCAAGCTTGCGGTAGGCGCTCTTGATCTCGTCGGGCGACGCTGTCCTCGAGACCCCGAGGACTTCGTAATAGTCCCGTTTCGCCATACGTGCCCGCGGGCCGTCCAAATCGGCTCGCCCCGCCCGTAGGGCCGTCGATATTTACGCTCTCACTCGAGTGCAGAGTGGCCGAGCCCGGCCGTTCATGCCGCCGGGGCGTACGACCCTCGAGGTTCCCCAAGCGCATCCGCACCGGGCGGCGCCCCGAAAGCCTCTCCAGTGGCGGGGAATTCCGGCCCCGCTCCAAAGAGCCCGTGCTCGGGCGATCCGGCCCCGAGCGGCGGGTTTCCGTCTACGACTTCATGATGGCCACGAGGAAGATCCCCACGGCAATCAGGGCCCCGATGACGGCCGCGAGCAGGATGAGGAAGCTCTCCCAGAGAAGCTGGCTCAGCAGATGGTACTGCAGGTGGTAGTAGTAGCCGCCGAGGAGACCGATGATGAGGCCCACGACCAGGAGCACAGCACCGATCGCGCGGCTCTTCCCGCTTCCGAAATAGGCGGTAAAGGCGCCGGCCAAGATGAGGAATAATCCCAAGATCAGGAGCAGGACCGTGATGAACTCCCAAGCACCCACGTTGTTCCCAGCAAACGTCCCCAATAGATCGAACATTCGTTCCACCCTTCCTAAAATTTGATGCCCGTCAGGGTCTTCGTATCGATGACGCCGGCAATCGACCGGATCCGGTCGACGACAAGCTGGCCCAGGGCGTTGAAGTCGTCCGCCTCCACCTTGGCGATCAGGTCGTACTCCCCGAAGAGGGGGTGCAGCTCGACGATCCCCTTGACCCGGAGCAACTCCGTGTAGACTTCATGTTCCTTGGCGGGGGCGGTGCTGATGAGTACAAATCCGATCGCCACGAAGATACCCCGTGTGGACGAAGGGAGACACCGGCCCCCCTTTATAAGAGTTGTCCGCGACTCGCCGGTGCGGAACAAACCCCTGGGTGAGCGGTTCCACTTCGTCGTCCGAGGCAACGACCGGACCTGCGGGAGGTGAGCGGGTTCTCACCCGGCGGTGGAAGACCCGACCGCGACAGCCGTGGTCGGCCGAGCTCCCGAGCGGCCCTCGTGGTCCGGGGCGAACCCAACCTCGGACTCCATCTCAGGCTCCTCCGCCTCGGGGGCCGAGCACGGGTCGTCCAGATCCAAAATCCGGGGGTTAGGGAACGAGAGGGGTGATGCTGGGTTGCCGGGCGCTGGGCCATCCTGCGTGGACCCGCCAAAGCTGTACGGGAAGCGATGGCCCGGGGCGGAGGGGGTTGTCTCGGCGGCAGAGCGGCCGATCGCAGGGACCGCGGCCGGTCGGACTCCCGGGCCTCGGGAGGGGAGCACGGAGTATCCGAGGGCCCGGACCGGCGTCGAACCTTCGGGAGCACGGCGAGGAGCGCTTCGGAATCTCCTCAGCCTGCGCGCCGCGGGAGGGCGCCGTGCGACTCGGACCCCTTCCACCGAGCCGCGTGCCTCGGCCGGCCACCGCTGGGGGCGCGGGCGTCGGGCCGCGGCCGGCCGCACCTGGCCCTCGGGGGCGTCGCGCCCCGGTCCTCACGACGGTGCCGGAGGCGAAGAGTACTTCGGGAGCCCGGGCATCGGGAGGGACGATGCCGCTCCTCTGGGAGGCCACCGAGCTGCCCGATCCGACGATTGACCGTCTGGGCGATGAGCTGTGCCAGGAGCTGACGGAGCTGCTGCCAAGGATCGCCGAACCCCAGGTCGCGGTGACCGACCCGATGAGACTCGCCACCCTCCAGTCGCTGGTCCAGGGGGCGCTCCGGTGGATCGGGACGGTCCCCGCGGGAGCCTCCCGGCCGGACCGGATCGCCCGGGTCAACTTCGCCTACGACCTGGTCGTACTCTCGATCGAGCTTCTCAAGGGTGCGACCGCGATTCCGAAGGTTCCACGGCCCCGCGACCCGCCTCCGGTCCCCTGAGGGCGATCCGTCAACTCGAGCGTGCCGGCTTTAAGCCCCCGGGGCTTCGCCCGATTCGATCCGATCGAACATGGGGGGTCCGTTCACTACCGTGAGCACGTGGCCCCGCCGGCTTGTCGCGCGCCCTTGGCTCCTCGCCTTCGTCCCGATCAATGCCGCGACTGCCGGGTTCGGCGTCGTGCTCCCGCTCCTCATCCTGGGGCCCCTTCACGGGAGCTGGGCCGATGTGGCCCTCGCCGCCCTGGGGTTCAACATCGCCCTCATCGCCGCTTCGTTTGTCTGGGGTCGCCTCGCCGACCGATACCGGCAACGCCGGGTCTTCCTGCTCCTCAACTACGGGGGGTTCGCCGTGCTCTACCTTCTCTTGGCCCATCTGCCGTATCTCCCGTTATTGATCACCGTCTACGCCCTGATTGGCCTTCTGGCTCCCGCCGGTACCAGTGCCTCCAATCTGCTCATCCTCGAGAAGTTCAGCGAATCCGAACGGCCCCGCGCGTACGCCTCCTTTCAGGAGATGAGCATCGTCGGGTCGGTGCTGGGATTGCTCCTCGGATACTTCTGGACCCTCTCGAGCGACACGCTCCTTGCCCTCCTCACGGTCCTCGCCGGCCTCGCGGCCCTGAGCGCGATCGCTGTCGGCCTCCTGATCACCGAGCCCCAGCGGAGGTTCACGGTCCTGCAGGTCGCGAGGCACCCCGAGAGCCTGCTGTCCCGCAGCCGGGCCTTGATCGGGTTCCGGGTCCCGGTGCCGTTCTTCCCCGTCCGCCCCCGTCTGGGGCCGCGGGCGATCCCCCGCTTTTTCGCCTGGGCCCGGCGGGAGATCCGCCACGAACTTCCCTTGATCTTCGGGGCCGGATTCCTGTTCAACTTTGCCTCCAACCTCTTCAACATCTCCTACACTCCCTACCTCTACTCGATCGGCCTCGGATCCTCCTCGATCTTCCTCGTCAATGTCTCGAACAGCCTCGGTCAAGGGGCGGTCTTCCCCGCCAGCGGCCGGTTGAGCGAACGGATGGGGCCGGACCGGCTCGTCCGGCGGGCGACCTACCTCCGGAGCCTCGGCTACCTCGCCGTCGGCATGTTGACCCTCGTGGCGATCATCTCCTGGGAGGCGGTCGGCATCAATTTCCTCCTGTTCGGGATCCTCGGGGTCGCGGTCGCCCTCTACACGACGGCGAGCTCCCTGATCCTCTTCCGGGGCGTCCAGGGGCGGTCGGCGGGCCAGCTGCTCGGCCTCAACAGCGCGCTCGGGGGCCTCGCCGCGGTCCTCGGCGCCGTGGTGGCCGGAACGCTCTCGGTCTGGGGCAGTTACCGACTCGTCTTCCTCGTCGCCACCGGCATGCTCCTCCTCTCGCTTCCGGTCTGGGCGGCGGCGACGGCCGCCTTCCAGAAGCGTCGGGACGATCCCAATCCACCCCGGCCCCCTGTCCCGACGCCGCCTCCGGAAGCCCGCGGGGCGGCGAAGATAGGTTAAGAACCGCGGCGCCATCCCCGGAGGGTAGGGTGATTGCATGCCGGAAACTGAACTGGTCCAGCGCGGACTGGAGGATGTCGTCGCACTGGAGTCCCGAATCTGCTTCATCGATGGCCGTCAGGGCCGCCTGATCTACCGCGGCTACGACATCCGGGAGCTCGCCGAACGGTCGTCGTTCGAGGAGGTCGCCTACCTCATGTGGTACGGTCGACTACCGACCCGCGCCCAGCTGACCGAGCTTCAGCACCAACTGGTCAGCCTCCGGGTCCTTCCGAAGGCGCTGGTCGATCTGATCGAGCGGATGCCGCCCGAGTCGAACCCGATGGAAGTCCTGCGGACGGCGGTGAGCGCCCTGGCGCTCTCCGAACCCGGGGAGACACACCCCGGGGCAAGCTCGATCAGCGGGGCGCTCCGCCTGACGGCCGCGCTCCCGACGATCCTCGGCCAGTTCCACCGGCGGCGCGCCCACCTCCCGCCGCTCGCGCCCCGCCCGGACCTCACCCACGCCGCCTACCTGCTCTACGCGCTCCTCAACCGGGAGGGCAATGACCTGGAGGTCCGTGCCCTCGACGTCGCGCTCATCCTCCACGCCGACCACGAGCTCAACGCCTCGACCTTCGCGGCCCGGATCACCGCCTCGACGCTGAGCGACCTCTACAGCGCGATCACGAGCGCCATCGGGACCCTCAAAGGGCCGCTTCACGGCGGCGCCAACGAGCAGGTGCTGAAGCTGCTCGACGAGATCGGTTCCGTCGATCGGGTGGAGCCGGTGGTTCAAGCGAAGCTCGCCCAGCACGAACGGATCATGGGCTTCGGCCACCGGGTCTACAAGGTCGAGGATCCCCGGGCGACCATCCTCCGGGAGTGGTCCCGCAAGATCGGAGAGGCGAAGCAGGACCTCCACTACTTTGAACTTCTTGGCCGGCTGCAGGAGGTGGTCCACCGGGAGAAGAACCTCTACCCCAACGTCGACCTCTTCTCCGGCTCCATCTATACGCAGCTCGGGATCCCGCACGACCTCTTCACCCCGATCTTCGCGGTGAGCCGGATCTCGGGCTGGACCGCCCATGTGCTCGAGGAGTACGAGGATCTCCGCCTGATCCGCCCGAAGGCGCTCTACGTCGGGCCGACGGATCTCAAGTATACCGAGATCGGCTCCCGGACCTAGGGACGGTCCGGCGGCTGCCCCGGAGCCGGACGAGGCTCATCAACGGGTAGCGGAGATCGGGCCGGAACTCGAGCCGGGCCTCGACCCGGTTCACCCGGTCCGAGACCGTGAGGTCGACCCTCAGCATCTCGGGCGTCAGGTACCGGTACGCGAACCGGCCGCGGCCGAGCGGGCCTCCGCGCCGGACATCGATGCGGACCCGGATCTGCTCGACGAACGGCTGGAGCCCGACGGCCGCCTCGATCGTCCGGGCGAGTTCCGGGGCGGTGCGGGGCGCGACGGGAATCCCGAGGTACTGATGGAAGATCCCGCCGAGCTTGATGCCGGCCTCGAAGCAGAGCGTCTCGAGGGGAGTCGGAGGAGCCGTAGGTCTCGATGAGGAGGTCATGGGGCGGAGGCCGTCCGCGCGGTGCGGGGCACGGTCCACGGTCCCACGACGTAGTAGGCTATGAGCCCGGCGCCGGCCACGAGGCTCGCCGCCTCCGCGATGAGGTACAGCCCGCTTCCGGGGGCCGGGACAAACTGGACCGACACCAGCGCGGCGACGAGCGCCGCCCCGGCCGCGACGAAGACCGGCCGGAGAAGGTGGCCTCGTTTGATCTTCGGGAACGGCACGGGGACGACCATGAGGAGGGCGAGGACGAGCGCCCCGCCCAGGAGGAGCGCCGGCCGGACTCCCCAGAAGGCCGGGGTACCGGCCCAGAGGACAAGGACGGAGAGCGTGAGGGCCGCCTGGGGGGTCGGGGCCCCCAGGAAGTGCGGCCGCTCGAAGGTCCAGCCGGTGAAATAGACCAGGCGGGCGACCGCCGCCGCAAGGTAGAGGGCGCCCACGATCTCGGGGAGCGGGCCGAGCGCCGCCCAGATCGAGGCCTGGGCCGTGTGGTACGCGAGCAGAAAGAATGGGGCGACACCGAAGGTCAGCGCATCGGCCACCGAGTCGGCCACCCGGCCGAACCGGCTCGGCGGCTTCGGGCTACGGCGGGAAAACCGCCCGTCGAGCCCGTCGAGCCCGACCCCGGCCGCGATCAGGACGAGCGCCCAGACCGGGTTGCCGGCCAGAATGTAGAGGACGGCGGCGATCCCCAGGACGGCATTTCCGGTCGTCGCCAGGTTGGCCGCGAGCCGCCAGCGGTCGATCATTCCCGGTCCCGGGCGATGGTCGTGACGCCGGCGATGACCCGATCTCCGACCCGGACCGTCGGCGTGTACCCCTCGGCGGGCAGGCAGATGTCGACGCGCGAGCCGAGGGCGATCATCCCGAGTCGGTCGCCCTTCGCGCGCCGATCCCCGGGCCGGACGAAGGAAACGAGCCGGCGGGCGACCGCCCCGGTCATCTGGGTGACCTCGATGGCCCCGTGCTCACCGAGCAGCCGGTACGACCGTCGGACGTTGTGCCGGGACTCCTCGCGGTAGGCCGGCCGATAGCCCGCGCCGGCGTCGCCGACCGCTTCAACGCGGGCCGCCACGGGAAACCGGTTCACATGGACGTCGGTCACGTTCATGAAGACCGAGATCCGCCAGAGCTCCCCCTCGCGGTCGACCGCCCGGACCCGCCCGTCGGCCGCCGAGACCAGGCCCTCACCGGGGGCGCGCTCGGGATCCCGAAAGAAGATCGCGAGGCCGATCGCGACGACCGCGAACCCCACCGACAGCCCGATGAGACCGTCCCCGAGCACGCCGGCCGAGGTCGCTCCCCATCCCGCCAGGGCCAGAAGGAGGGCCACCACCGCGGTGAAGGCGATCGGCCGGCCCGCTCCCGGCGCGAACACGGGTCGCTAGCTCGTCAGGACAATCTCGATATTGACGCCGTCAGGGACCTGGATCCGCATCACCTGGCGGAGCGCCCGCTCGTCGGCCCCGATGTCGATGAGCCGCTTGTGGATCCGCATCTCCCAGTGGTCGATCGTGCTCGAGCCGCCGCCGTCCGGCCCCTTGCGGACCGCCACCTTGAGCCGCTTGGTCGGAAGGGGGATCGGCCCGCTGATGAAGACACCGGTCTTCTGCGTGATCTCCCGGATCTGCTTGCAGATCGAGTCGACCTTGCCGGAGTCGGTGCCGGTGAGCGAGATGCGGGCCTTCTGAACCATCGATGGCCTCTCCCCTGGATCGAGCTCCGATCGGTCTCCGGCCTATTCGCGCTTCTTGACGTCGACGACGACGCCGGCCGCGACCGTCTGACCCATGTCCCGGATGGCGAACCGTCCGAGCTGGGGGAACTCTTTGTACTTCTCGAGCACCAGCGGCCGACGGGGGGTGATCCGGACGACCGCGGCATCGCCGGTCTTGAGGGTCTGGGGGTTCTCCTCCGCGACCTGGCCGGTCTTGGGGTCCAGGCGCTTCAGGAGCTCGGTGAACTCGCAGGCCACCTGGGCGGTGTGGCAGTGGAAGACCGGCGTGTACCCGGCGGTGATGACGCTCGGGTGGTTGAGCACCTGGATGTTCGCGGTGAAGCTCTCCACGACGGTCGGCGGGTTGGAGACCGGCCCGGCGACATCGCCGCGCCGGATGTCGTTCTTGTCGATCCCGCGCACGTTGAACCCGACATTGTCGCCCGGGCCGGCCTCGGTGACCTGCTCGTGGTGCATCTCGATGGACTTGACTTCGCCCGACTTCCCGCTGGGGAGGAAGATGATCTTGTCGCCGATCTTCATGACCCCGGTCTCGACGCGACCCACCGGGACGGTGCCGATCCCCGTGATGGTGTAGACATCCTGCACGGGAAGTCGGAGGGGCTTCGTCGTGGGCTTTTCGGGGACCTTGAGGTTGTCGAGCGCCTGGAGAAGGGTCGGGCCCTTGTACCAGGGCATGTTGGGGCTGGGCTTGTTGATGTCGTCGTCCTTGAAGGCGGAAATCGGGACGAAGACCACCTGCTCGGCGACCTTGAATCCGACGTTCTTGAGCAGCTTGGTCAGTTCCTCGACGACCTCCTTGAACTTCGCCTCGGAGTACTTGACCTCCTGGCGGTCCATCTTGTTGATCGCACAGATGAGCTGCGTGACCCCGAGCGTCCGGGAGAGGAAGATGTGTTCCCGGGTCTGCTCCTGGACCCCATCGGCGGCCGAGCAGACCAGCACGGCGGCATCGGCCTGGCTGGTCCCCGTGATCATGTTCTTGACGAAGTCCCGGTGCCCGGGCGCGTCGATGATGGTGAAGTAGTACTTCTGCGTGTCAAAGCGCCGGTGGGCAATGTCGATCGTGACCCCGCGCTCGCGTTCCTCCTTGAGGTCATCCATGACCCAGGCGAACTCGAACGTCGCCTTGCCCTTCGCCTCAGCCTCGGCCCGGAACTTGTCGATCTCTTCCTGCCGGATGTACCCCGTATCCAGAAGAAGGCGACCGACGGTCGTCGATTTGCCGTGATCCACGTGGCCGATGAAGACGATGTTGAGGTGGGGCTTCTGTGCCATGCTGCCGGCTCCGGGCGCGCCCAAAAGGTCCCCCTATTTAGGCGTTGTCCAGTCGGGCCGAGGGGCAGGCTCCCGCCGCGGAGCCCCGGACCTCGTCGTCGCCCGCCCGTGGGGGCCGAGCGGGTCCAGCGGCGTCGTGGGGCCTCGATCCGCGGTCTCGACCCGGCCCCCACGATGCTGCACGACCGCCCACCGGCGTCCTCGTGCCCGCGCTCCATCGGGCTGCGGAGCGTTCCCTTCGATACCTCCTGATCGAGGTGGCGGGCGGGCGCCTCCACAAACCCGCGATCCCGTCCGAGCCCCTCGTCACGAGGGAGACCTCCGGGCCCGGCCTCGACCGAAAACCGGCCCGGGCTCCTCGGAACCGTACCGCGCCGCTCCCGCCGCTGGCCCGTCGGGTGAGCCGGATTGAGTCGAGCTCGATCCCCGCGGGCCTTCCGGTACGGCCGCTCGGCCGGAGGGGACGCCCGGTCGAGCCGCCGACCCGTCCGGACCCCCCGGGACCGGGGATTCCCGCGGCGGGTCCCGGTTCCCCGACCGGGGGCGGGACGGTCCGGACGGGGCCTCGATTCGGGCCGCGCCGGCGTCTCGGGAGGGTAGGGGTTCTTGCGAGCCGCGGCCCAGCGCGGAGTCGGCGCGAGGAGGGCTCGCGACCCGGCTCGTCCTCGTCTGACTGCCCCGTCCGCGAGTTGATAAACTCTCTCCATATGGGGGGCGCTCCGACGGGCCTCCCGCCGGGAACGAACCGATGACCGCAACCGTCGCTTCCAGCCTCCCGCCCCGGACCGTCGCCTTGAGCCGGGCCACCATGGATCGGCTGATTGTGCCCTCCGACGTCAACTTCCATGGGAACGCCTTCGGCGGCAAGATTCTGGCCGATGTCGACCAGGTCGCCTACATCACCGCCTCACGGCACGCGAAGACCACCTGTGTCACCGCGTCGTTCGATCGGGCGGATTTCGTCGCCCCGGTCCACGTGGGGGACCTGGTCCGCTTCGACGCCCGGATCACCTGCGTCGGACGGAGTTCGATGGAGATCTGGGTCCGGGTCGATGCCGAGCCGTCGGAGGGTGGAGCTCCCCGCCGGGTGCTCGAGGCCTTCGTCACGATGGTCGCCCTGGATGCCGACAACCGACCCGCGGCCGTCCCGCCGCTCGCCCTGGAGACCGAGGAGGAACGGCGTCGTTTCGCCGAGGGGCAGGCCCGCATGGCCGCGCGGCGCCGGGAGGCGGGGCGATGATCTGCGAGATGTGCGGCGCCGAGATCGACCAGAGGATCTGGATCCGGCTCGAGCGCTCGGTGCTGTCGGTCTGCCCGAAGTGCGCGAAGTTCGGCCAGCCGATCGATCCGCCGGGCCCCAGCCGTCCGGGCCCCGGCCCGGCCCCGCTCGGCCGGGGTCGCCCGAGCCTGTCGGGCCGTCGGCTGGCCGAGCGGGATGTCTATAGCGAGATGCCGGAGCTCGAGCTCGCGGGCGACTGGGGCCGCCGCATCCGGACCGCCCGGGAGGCGCTGGGATGGACTCCCGACGATCTGGGCCGGAAGCTCAACGAGAAGAAGTCGGTCGTCCTGAAGCTCGAGTCGGGCAGCTTCCGGCCCCCGGACGCCCTCCTCGGGAAGCTCGAGCGGCTGCTCAAGGTCCGGCTGCGGGACGTCAGCGTCGAGCCGGCCGACGGCGGGTGAGCTTCGGCGCCCAGCGGTGGGTTGCGGATGGGCGGGGCATCCGCTCGGGCGCAAGCAGGAGTTCGAGGATGGCTTTCTCCGCGTGCAGCCGGTTCTCGGCCTCGTCCCAGGCGGCCGACCGGCTCCCATCGAGGACCTCGTCGGTGATCTCCTGGCCCCGGTGGGCGGGGAGGTCGTGGAGGACCACGGCCGACGGCTTCGCCCGGGCGAGGAGCTCCGAATTGATCTGGAACCCCCGGAACGCCCGTTCGCGCTTCGCCGTTTCCGCCTCGTCGCCCATCGACACCCAGACATCGGTGTAGAGGGCGTCCGCATCGGTGGCGGCCGCGGCCGGATCGTCGGTGAAGGTCAGGTCCGCCCCGCGGGCCTGGCCGTACTCGCGCGCGGCCGCCACGATCTCGGGCAGCGGCCGGTAGTTCTCCGGCGTCGCGCAGACCAGGTCGAGGCCGACCAAGGCGGCCCCGAGCATCAGCGAGTGCAGAACGTTGTTGCCGTCCCCGATCCAGGCGAGCCGACGGCCCTTGAACGACCCCTTCCACCGCTCGGAGAGCGTCAGGAGGTCGGCGATGATCTGGGTCGGGTGCTCCCGGTCGTCCAGGGCATTGATCACCGGGACCGTCGAACTTCGGGCGAGTTCGAGAAGGCTCTCGTGCCGGAAGGCGCGGTAGACGATCGCGTCGACGTACCGGGAGAGGACCTTCGCCGTGTCCCCGATGGTCTCGCCCCGTCCCAGCTGCATCTCCTTCGGCGCGTAGTAGATCGCATCGCCGCCGAGGTCGTGGATGCCGACCTCGAACGACGTCCGGGTCCGGGTCGAGGGTTTTTCGAAAATCAAGGCGATGTTTCGGCCGCTCAGGGTCGGGCGGAGTCGGGCCCGGCGACGCAGCGACTTGAGGCGGGCGGCGTGGTCGACCAGCCGCCCGAGGTCGGACGCCACGTCTTGAATCGAGAGGAAATGCCGGGGCGTCACCGCGCGCGGGGCCACGGTCCCGGATGGACCCGTCGCTTATAGAGTTGCGGGCGTCGCGGCCCTCGAGACTGCGGGTGGCTCCCTGTCGGGGAGCCCGGCCCGCTCGGCGGGGCGGGCCCGAACTTCCGGTCCGACAAACCCTATGAATCCCCCGCGCATTGGGCGGCAGGTTCCAACATGCCGGCACGCTCCCGGACCCGTACGCCGCGTCGCCCGCCCCGCCGAAAGACCTCCCGCCCCGCGTCGTCGGGCAGTCGGGGGCGGAAGGTGTACATGGTCACCGGTGGCCTCACGAAGTTCGCCAAGGCCCATCCGGCGATGGACTTCCGCCTCATGGTCCGGCGGGCCTACGACTACGCGGTCAAGGGGATCCCGAACCTGACCAAGGACCGGATCGACGGGACCCGGATCTCGTATTTTTCCGATCACTTCACCCGCCAGCTGAAGGCGGCGAGCATGGTCCAGGACTACCTGGGCATGAACCCCAAGGGCTCGGTCCGGATCGAGTGGGGCGGCGCCACGGGCGGCGAGTGCTTCCAGGCCGGCTACGAGGCCGTAGCGAGCGGCCGGATGGACGTCTGCCTCGCCGCGGGCTTTGAGACGATGAGCCGGGTCGCGACCTGGAAGGGCAACGAGTTCATCGCCCTCGCCTCCGATACGAACTACGACTTCCCGCTGGGGGGGTTCTACACCGGCTACTACGCCCTCATGGTCGTCCGCCACATCTACGAGTACCTTCGCCGCACCAAGTTCGCCGACATTCCCGACGAACGCGAGGCCCAGCGGCGGGCGATCGCCGAGGGGCAGCGGATCATGAGCAAGGTCTCGGTCAAGAACCACCTCAACGCGCTCCACAACCCCTACGCGCAGTACCCGAAGCGGCTCACCGTCGAGGACGTGCTCCGCTCGGAGATGATCAGCTACCCGCTCACCCGCGAGCAGATCTGCACGATGAGCGACGGCGCGGCGGTCGTGATCCTCTGCGACGAGGCGCGGGCCCGAGAGTTCACGGACAAGCCGATCCGGGTCACCGGCGTGGGCACCGGAACCGACACGATGCGGCTCGCCGACCGGCCGTTCGGCGAGGTCCCGCGAATGCCCTGGGAAAAGCCCTCCGACTACGCCGACCTCGAATACCCCGGGGTCCATTCCTTCCGTGCGGGCCGAGCCGCCGGCCTCGAGGCGTACCGCATGGCGGGGATCACCAACCCCAACCGGCAGCTCGACTTCATCGAGCTGCACGACGCCTACGCCTCCAGCGAGATCCAGACCTACGAGGACCTCGGGCTGTGCAAGTACGGGGAGGGGTACGACTTCGTCGAGCACGGCGATCCCTTCCTGAAGAAGGTCGACTATGGCTTCCCGGTCCCGAACGCGGGCGCGACCCCGGTCAATCCGTCCGGCGGCCTGATCGCGTGCGGTCATCCGGTCGGTGCCACCGGCCTCATGCAGGCCGTCTTCGCGTTCTGGCAGCTCCAGGGCACGATTCGCAAGCACTTCGGGGACGGGGCGCTCCAGATCCCCAACGCCCAGCGGGGCGCGATCCATAGCCACGCCGGCACCGGCTCCGCGGTGACGGTTTCGATCCTTGAACGGGGGTTCCGGCCGTGACCGCCCGTCCCCCCGTCTTCGAGAAGTTCCGGGAGGTCCAGGCGGAGCTCGAGCGCAGCGGGGCCGCGATCTTCCGCGATCCGGACGGCGTCGAGAGCCTGGTCGTCCGGAGCCCGTACTCGATCAACTACATCCACAGCTACGCCGAGGACTCCGAGTTCTTCCTGGGCCTCGCCGACGGGCGGCTCCGCGGCTCGAAGTGCACCGCCAAGAAGTGCGGCTACGTCTACGCCACGCCCCGGGGCCACTGCATGGAGTGCGGGGCTCCGACCCAGTGGGTCGACCTGCCGCTCAAGGGTCGGCTCCACTCGTGGACGACCTGCCACTTCGGCAGCGAAGCGTTCCTCCAGGAGACTCCGTACAACCTCTGCCTGGTCGAGTTCGAGGGTGTCGGCAGCGTTCTCCTCGCTCGGCTCAAGGACTGCACCGAGTCGGATCTCTACGTCGGCATGCCGGTCGAGGCCCGGTTCAGCCCGACCCCCCGCTACTCGATCACCGACGTCTGGTTCGTGCCGGCGTCTCCCGAGGCCTAGGGACCGGCCCGGAGGGCCGGGCATGATCCGGAGGATCTTCGGGGTCCCGAAGAGCCGGTGGGCGGGCTGGTTCCTCGCGCGGTTCAACGGACCGATGAACCGCCGGCTCGTCGCCCGGCTCCCGCTCGTCGGCGACGAGCAGGTCCTGGAGATCGGTCCGGGCCCGGGCGTCGCCCTCGAAGCGATCGCCCGCCGTCTTCCCCGGGGGCGGGTCGTCGGGCTCGACCCCTCCCCGGTGATGCGGTCGATGGCCGAAGCGAGGCTGCGCCGGCGGTTTCCGGCCGACCGGTTTCGGCTCCAGGCCGGGGACGCGACGCGGCTTCCGTTCCCCGACGGCGCGTTCGGAGCGATCTTCTCGGCGAACAACGCCCCGCTCTGGGCGCCGTTCGACCGGGCCGCCGCGGAGATCACCCGGGTCGCAGCGCCGGGCGCGCGGCTGGTACTCGCGGCCCAGGAGATGGCGATCTGGGGCGCCGGGTGGACCGTCCCCGGGTTCCTCGATCGGGTGGGCAGGGCATTCGCCGCTCCCGCGTGGACGATCGATTCGGTCGGCCGGGGCGGGTTCGGACGGTTTCACTACCGGTACGTGGAGGCCCGACGGGCGGGTCGGCCGTCCGAGAGTGCCGCGGGCCGGGCTTGAACCGGCGGCTTCAAGATCTTCAGTCTTGCACTCTCCCAAACTGAGTTACCGCGGCACGGGGACCATCTCCCCGACCGACGGAAGTATAAAGACGCTTTAGCCGGACCGGCCGCCGTTCCGACCCCGGCGCTCCCCCGGCTCCCGGACGCGCTGGCGCGCGTTCGGAGCGGACCCTTGGGCTCCGGCCTCCCCTGACGTTATCTACCGGACCACGCCTCGGAAGGGGGCCGTGCCGGGAACCCTCATCGTTACGGAGAAGTTCAACACCGCCCTGCGGATCGCGGTCGTCCTCTCGGAGGGCCGGATGAAGCGGACCCGGACCGGCGGGACCCCGGTCTTCGAGTTCGAGTGGAACGGCGCCCCGGTCGCCGTGGTCGGCCTGCGGGGCCATATCGTCGAGCTCGACTACCCGAAGGAACTCGCCGAGTGGAGCTTCGAGACCCTCCCGACGCTGATCGCGACGCCGCCCCTGAAACGGATCACCGAAGGCGGGATCGTGGACACCCTCCAGGGGATCGTCCGGCAGTTCGACCGGGTCATCCTCGCCACCGACTTTGACCGGGAAGGCGAGCTCATCGGGCTCGAGTGCCTCGAACTGATCCTGAAGGTCCACCCGACGATCGAGGTCCTGCGGGCCCGTTACAGCGCCCTCACTCGGGAGGAGATTGAGCGCAGCTTCTCGAACCTTCAGACGCTCGACCGGGCCCTGGCCGAGGCGGCCGAATCCCGGCAGGAGATCGACCTCGTCTGGGGGGCGGTCCTCACCCGGTTCCTGTCGCTCACCGCCGGCCAGCGGGGCCGCGGCTTCCTCTCGGTCGGACGGGTCCAGACGCCGACGCTGGCGCTGCTGGTCGAGCGCGACCGGGCGATCAAGCAGTTCGTCCCGACCCCCTTCTGGCAGATCGCCGCCGAGGCGGCGCACGACGGGACGGCGTTCACGATCCGCCACGAGCACGGCATCTGGGAGGATCGGAACGAGGCCCAGGCGGTCTACGCCCGGGTCGAGGGGGCGCGGCAGGCGACCGTCCGGGAGTTCCGGGAGGAGGCGACGCGCCGGCGGCCCCCGGTCCCGTTCTCGACGACCCTCTTCGTCGCCGAGGCGACCCGGCTCGGGCTCGGGGCGGCGGTCGTGATGCGGATCGCCGAGGACCTCTACACGCAGGGACTGATCAGCTACCCGCGTACCGACAACACGGTCTACCCCCGGGGGCTCGGGCTCCGGTCGCTGGTCGAGAAGTTCAAGGACGGCCCGTTCCAGGCCGCCGCCGAGCTGGTGCTCGCCCAGGAGTCGTTGCGGCCGACGCGGGGCCGCATCGAAACGACCGACCACCCCCCGATCTATCCGACCCAGGCCGTCGATCCGAAGAAGCTCAAACCGGACCACGCGCGGCTCTACGAACTTGTGGTCCGTCGGTTCCTCGCGACCCTCGGTCCTGATGCGGTCGGCCAGAGCCGGACCGCCCGGCTGGACGTCCGAGGTGAGCCGTTCGTCGGGAAGGGCCAGCGGCTGACCGATCCCGGCTGGTATGCGATCTATCCGTACACCCGCGCGGAGGAGAGCCCGATGCCGGTGCTTCCGGTCGGCGGCACCGTCGAGCTCACCCGAATCGATCTGGTCGAGGAGCAGACCAAGCCGCCGCGCCGGTACACCCAAGGGACGCTGATCCAGGAGATGGAACGGCTCGGCCTCGGGACCAAGAGCACCCGGCACGACGTCCTCCAGAAGCTCTTCGACCGGCACTACGTGACGGCCCGGGCGCTCGAACCGACCGCGACCGGGATCGCCGTGACCGAGGCCCTCCAGGCCCACGCGCCCCTCGTCACCCGCCCGGAGATGACCCACCGGCTCGAGGACGACATGGAGCTCGTCGCCGAGTCGAAGAAGCCGAAGTCGGAGGTGCTGCGGGAATCGCGCGAGATGCTCGGGGAGGCCTACCAGTTGCTGGCCCAGAACCGCGACCGGGTCCGGGAAACCCTCACCGGCGCTCTCGATCAGCAGCACTTTGCGGGCCCGTGCGCGCTCTGCGGCGGCGCGCTGCGGATCGCCCGGAGCCCCCGGGGCGGCCGGTGGATCCAGTGCGTCAACAACCCCGCCACCTGTACCGCGACCTACCCCCTCCCGCTCGCCGGGTTCATCGAACCGGCGCCCGAGTTCCTCTGCCGCCAGTGCCGGGTGCCGAGGGTCAAGATCACTTTCCGGGGGGTCCGGCCGGACCTCTACTGCGTCAACCCGGAGTGCCCCGAGCACCAGAAGGCGTTCCGGCTCGGAAGCTGCCCGCAGTGCGGGCGTCCGCTCGAGGTCCGCTACTCGTTCCAGGGCAAGCGGTTCGGGGGCTGCACCGGCTATCCGGAGTGCCGGACCACCTACCCGCTGCCCCAGCGGGGCAAGCTCGAGATCTCGCCGGAGCCGTGCCCGGAGTGCAAGGCCCCGATCGTGACCGCCATCGAGGCCGGCCGACCCCCGTGGAGGCTGTGCATCAACCCGGCCTGCCCGAGCCGGCTCCGGGAAGGGGCGGCCAAGGAGGAGCGGGCCCAAGCCCGCGCGGCGGCCCAGCGCATGAAGGCCCGGGCGAAGAAGTCCGCGGCCCGGGCCTCGAAGCGGCTCCCCCGGGCCCGGCCCCCCTCGGCGAAACCGGCCGGGCCGGCCGAGACGACGGGGTCGAGGCCCGCGCCGCGACGCCGCCGCGCCACGGAATCGGCGCCGGCGAAGGCGGCCGTTTCACGATCTCCGGCCGTCGGTTAAATACCCACCCCTCGTTGGGCGGCCGATGGCGACCGACCACCGCCTGGCGTCGATCGACTCCCGCACCTTTGCCGCGCGCCGGTCTTCGAATCCTCTCGTGATCGTGCCGGTGGGGGCGCTCGAGGCGCACGGACCCCACCTTCCGCTCGGCGCCGACATCCTGCAGGCCGAGGCGACCGCCGGCCAACTCGCGGGCCGGCTCGACGCTTGGGTCGCCCCGACCCTCGCCTACGGCTCCTGCCCGGGCGCGCGGGAGTTTCCGGGCACCGTCTCGCTGAGCCTCGCCACGCTCGAAGCGCATGCCCGCGGGGTTCTGCTCGAACTCGCCCGGCAGGGGCTCCGGCGGATCGTCGTCCTCTCCGGCCATGCCGAGCGCGGGCACATGGCCGCGTTGCGGGAGGCAGCCGCCGAGACGATGCGCCACCATCCCTCGACCCGGATCGCCGTCCTGTCCGACTACGACTTCGTCTACGAGCTCCGCGGGCTGGACGCCCCGGCCACCGATGGGCACGGGGGCCTCCTGGAGACCTCCCGCGTCCTGGCCCTCGCGCCCGAGACGGTCGGCGCCGACCGGCCGGTGGTCGCCTACCGGGCGAGCCGGTTCGTTCCCGGCTCGCCGACGCCCGAGGAGTGGCCGGAGAGCGTGATCGGGGACACCCGCGCGGCCTCGGCCGAGCTCGGCGCCAAGATCCAGGAGCATGTCCTGGACCGGCTGGCGTCCGAGATCCGCCAGATCCTGCCCCCGTAGGGAGCGACCTTGGCCGACCCGACCGAGACGATCCGGATCCGCGGCGCCCGGCAGCACAACCTGAAGAACATCGATCTCGATCTCCCGCGCAACCGGCTCACCGTCATCACGGGGGTGAGCGGCTCGGGCAAGTCGTCGCTCGCCTTCGACACCCTCTACGCGGAGGGCCAGCGGCGGTACATCGAGAGCCTCTCGTCGTACGCCCGCCAGTTCCTCGGACAGATGGACAAGCCCGAGGTCGACAGCATCGACGGCCTCTCGCCGGCGATCGCGATCGAGCAGCGGGCGGGCAGCCGCAACCCGCGCTCGACCGTCGGGACGGTCACCGAGATCTACGATTACCTGAGGCTGCTCTTCGCGCGCATCGGCGTCGCGCACTGCCCGCACGACGGCTCGGAGATCACCCCGCAGTCGGTCGATCGGATCGTCGAGTCGATCCGCACCCAGTGGGCGGCCGAGTCGATCGATCTCCTCGCGCCGGTCGTCCGGGCCAAGAAGGGGGAGCACCGGGAGCTGCTCGAGCGGCTGCGCGGCGAGGGGTATCGTCGGTACTTCATCGACGGGGTGGAGGTCCGGATCCCGGGCCGGGAGGTCCGCCTCGCGAAGAACAAGAGCCACACGATCGAGGTCGCCGTCGACCGGATCGATGCGCCGGGCGAGGAGGCGGCCCGGCTCGCCGAGTCGGTCGAGCTTGCCCGTCGGCTCGCTGACGGCCTGGTCGTGGTCCGGACGCCCGCGGGGGTGCGGACGACCTACTCGAGCCGCCGGGCCTGCCCCCAGTGCGGCTTCTCGATCGAAGAGCTGACACCGAGGATGTTCAGCTTCAACAGCCCGTTCGGCGCCTGCCCGGAGTGCCTGGGGATCGGGGCGACGCTCCACGCGCAGGCCGACCGGGTAATCCCCGACCGGGAGAAGACGCTCGGGAAGGCGATCGCCGTCTGGGGGCTGACGCCGAGCCGGGCGTCGTTGCGACTCTTCGCGGAGCGGTACGGCTACGATCTCCACCGGCCGGTCCGGGAGCTCTCCGACGCCGGTTGGAAGGCGCTCCTGTACGGGACCGACCGGGACCTTGGCGGCTCGCCGCACCGGGCCTCCCACTGGTGGCAGAGCGGCTGGCTCCGCGAGGGTCTCCTCGCGGCGGTGGAGCGCCGCTGGAGGAGCACCCCCAGTGAGAGCGCGAAGGAGTACTACCTCGGCTTCATGGCCTTCATTCCCTGCCCCAAGTGCGGCGGGCGCCGGCTCAAGCCCGAGACCCTCGCCGTGACGGTCCTCGGCCGGTCGATCGCCGAGATCAGCGGCCTCACCGTCGCGGCCGCGGGCCGGCTCTTCGAGACGCTCGCGCTCGGCCCACGGGACGAGCAGATCGTCGGCCAGGTGGTCCGGGAGATCCGGGCGCGGCTCCGGTTCCTCGAGAACGTCGGACTCACCTACCTCACGCTCGACCGCAGCTCGGGCAGCCTCTCGGGCGGGGAGGCGGAACGGATTGCGCTCGCGACCCAGATCGGGAGCGGACTGGTCGGGGTGCTCTACATCCTCGACGAGCCGTCGATCGGCCTCCACGCCCGGGACCACGAACGGCTCCTGGAGACGCTCAAAGCGCTCCGCGACCTCGGCAACACCCTCCTGGTCGTCGAGCACGACGAGATGACGATGCGCGCCGCCGACTGGCTGGTCGACCTCGGACCGGGGGCCGGCGCGCTCGGCGGCGAACTGCTCTACGCCGGCCCGCCGGCCGAGATCCCGAACGCCCCGCGTTCGCTCACCGGGGAGTTCCTCGGCGGCCGCCGGTCGATCCCGGTGCCGTCGCCCCGCCGGGCGCCCGGCACCCGATGGCTCACGATCCACGGCGCCCGGGAGAACAATCTCAAGGGGGACGAGATCCGGATCCCGCTCGGCCTTCTGGTCGCCTTCTCGGGCGTTTCGGGCAGCGGGAAGTCGACCGTCCTCGAGGAGATCCTCTACAAGGCGCTGCGCCGCCACCTCGGCACCGGTCGGGACACCCCGGGCCGGCACGACTTCATCGACGGGATCGATCAGGTCGACCGGGTGCTCTTCATCGATCAGTCGCCGATCGGCCGGACCCCGCGGAGCAACCCGGCGACCTACACCGGGATCATGACCCCGATCCGGGAGCTGTTCGCGGGCCTGCCGGAGGCGAAGGCGCGGGGGTTCGGGCCGGGCCGGTTCAGCTTCAACGTGGCGGAGGGCCGGTGCGAGGCGTGCGACGGGGACGGGATGATCCGCTACGAGATGCATTTCCTGCCCGACGTCTACGTCGCGTGCGAGGAGTGCCACGGCCTGAGGTTCAACGCCGAGACCCTCGAGGTCCGGTTCAAGGGGCGGTCGATTGCGGACGTCCTCGCGATGACGGTCGACGAGGCGCTGACCTTCTTCTCGAACCACCGGCGCCTCGCGGGCCGGCTCGGGTTGCTGAGCGCGGTCGGGTTGGGCTACATCCACCTCGGCCAGAGCGCGACGACCCTCTCGGGCGGCGAAGCACAGCGGATCAAGATCGCCTTCGAGCTCGCCAAGGCCCCGACCGGCCGGACCCTCTACCTGCTGGACGAACCGACCACCGGGCTCCACTTCGCCGACGTCGAGCGGCTCCTCGAGGTGCTCTTCCGCCTCCGCGAAGCGGGCAACACGGTGATCGTCATCGAGCACAATCTGGATGTGCTCAAGTCGGCCGACTGGGTCATCGACCTCGGGCCGGAGGGCGGGGACGCGGGAGGCCACGTGATCGCCACCGGCCCACCGGAGGAGATCGCCCGGACCCCGGGCTCCCATACGGGCCGGTTTCTCGCCCCCCACCTGCGGACGGCGCATCCGCTCCGCTCCGTCGGCCGATGACCGATCCCCCCCGGACGGCCCCGGCGCTCCCGGGGTTCGTGCCGGCGAGCGAGATCGACGGGGTGGTCGGTCAGTACCGGCGGGGGCCGGACACCCCGGGAGTCTACCTCTTCCGCAGCCGGACCGGCGAGGTGGTCTATGTCGGCAAGGCCCGCAGCCTGCGCCGGCGGGTGCTCGACCACCTTCGGGCCAAGATCGAGAAGGACGGCTCGATCCTCGCCCAGAGCGCAAGCGTCGAGTTCGTCCCGACGACCTCCGAACGCGAGGCGCTGCTCCTCGAGGCGAGCCTGATCAAGCAGTACCAGCCGCCGTACAACGCGCTCCTCAAGGACGACCGCAGCTACCCGTACCTTTCGGTCCCGCTCCGCGAGCCGTTCCCGCGGCTGCTTCTCGTCCGTCGGCCCCGCAAGGGCACCGGTGCGCTCCTCTTCGGGCCGTACACCGGCGCCCGGGAGGCGCGCCATCTCCAGCAGATGGTGGTCGATACCTTCCGGCTGCGCCGATGCGTCCGGCTCCCGAAGACCGCCTGCCTCTACTACCACCTCAAGGTCTGCAGCGCCCCGTGCATCGGGGCGATCGATGCGGAGCAGTACGGGAAGGACCTCGGTGCCGCGATCCGGGTCCTCCAGGGGCACGGGGAGGAGCTCCGGCCCACCCTCAATGCCGAGATGCGCTCGGCCGCCGAGCGGCAGGAGTTCGAGCGGGCGGCCCATCTCCGGGATGCGCTCGCGGGGCTCGACGCGCTCTCCGAGCGCCAGCATGTGGTCGGACCGGGCCGGGGCCGGGTCGACGTGCTGGCGCTCGCCTACCCGAACGATCCGTCGACGCTCCGGGTGGCGGTCGGCCGGCTGAGGGTCGAGGACGGCGAGGTCCGAGGGACCGATCCCCACCTCCTGTCGATCTCGGCGGCCGATCCGCCGGATCCCACCGAGATCTGGCGGCAGTTCCTCGGCCAGTTCTACGGCGACGGCTGGGACCTGCCGGCCCGGATCTACCTGGCCGGCGCGGTCCCCGAAGGGCTCGCCCCGATCCTCGACGAACTCTTCGAGTCCCGGGGGATCCGGGTGCAGAGCCGCCCGACCGGCCGCTTTGCCGCGCTCGGGCGGCTCGCCGAGCGGCTGGCCCGGGCGACGGTCGACCAGATCACGAGCGGACCCGCGCCGCGCGAAGTCCTCCTCGCCCTGATGAGCCTGCTCCAACTCCCGACGATCCCGCAGCGGATCGAGGGGGTCGATATCTCCATCCTCCAGGGGACCGATGCGGTGGGTTCGCTGGTGGTCTTCGACCACGGGGTCCCCCGACGCTCGGAGTACCGGCGCTACCGGATCCGGTCGGTCCGGGGGACCGACGACTTTGCGAGCGTCGCCGAGGTGGTCGGGCGCCGGTTTCGCCGCCAGCTTGCGGAAGCCGAGCCGCTCCCCGACCTCCTCCTGATCGACGGGGGGGCCGGCCAGCTCGCCGCCGCCGAGGCGGCCCTGGCCGCGCTCGGACTCGCCGACCGGGTCCCGGCGATCGGGCTCGCGAAACGGGAGGAGGAGGTCTACCTGCCGGACCGGACCCGGCCGCTTCGGCCGTCCCCGAACCTTCCCGCGATGCTTCTCCTGCGGGCGGTCCGGGACGAGGCGCACCGGTTCGCGGTCACCTACCATCGGACCCGGCGGCGGATCCGGCTCCGGGGCGAGATGGAGCAGGCGCTCGGGAGCGGGCCCGACGGACCGTCCTAACGGCCGTTGTGCGGCTTGTCAGGGGAGCCGATGAACGGCATCCCCTGGACCCGGGTGGCGATCTCGGCCCGCGTGAGCCGCCGCAGGGCGGTCTCCGGCTCGAGGATCGCCACGTCCAGGGAGTCGGGGGGGAAGGGGGTCGGAGAGCCCTCCGCGACCGCGCGGACGGCCAGCTTGAACGCCTCCTCCTCCGATCGGCTCGTCCCGATATTCTCCTCGAGAAAATCGGCGGCGGCCCGGCGGTTCCGACCGATCGCGTACGCCTTCCAGCCGATCGTCGCGCCGCTCGGGTCGAGTTCGACCAGGCCCGGGGTCCCATCGGAGAATCCTCCGATGAGGAGCGAGACCGCGAAGGGGCGGGTGCCTCCGTACTGGGTATACTGCTGCAGGAGCGTCCCGAGCGCATTCGCGAGGAGCCCGTACGGCGCCCCCTCCCCATAGGTGATCCGGTGCCGCTGCGCCTCGAGCCTCAGGAACTCGACCAGGACCCGGGAGTCGGCGATGAGGCCCGCGGTGACGCACCCGAGGCCGGTGTCGATCGCGAAGCTCTTCTCGATCGATCCGGCCTTGGCGAGCGTGCTCTGGGGGAGGTTGCGGTACGCCACGAAGATGATGCCGTGGTCGTAGGTGACGGCGACCGCCGTCCCGCCCATCTGGATCGCCTGCAGGGCGTACTCCACCTGGAACAGGCGTCCGTCCGGCGAGAATACGGTGCTGGCACGGTCGTACGCCATCTGTCCGGGTTGCATCTCCATCGTGAATCGGCCTCCGAAACCGCGAGGGGACACCGTGGGGGGGATTTGAGGAGTGCGCCCGCGCTTTCCCCGCCTTCACTGCCCCCGGGAACGCCGGGTCTTGGCGCCGTCCGGGCCGGCCCCGCCGGGGACCGGGGCCCGGGGGTGCGGGGCGCCGGGCGGGGTATACCCTTCGTCGCAGCGGTGCCCGCCCCAGGTCAGGTACCGGTCGTCGCCCCGGCGATGCTTGATCGAGCAGGGCCCCCAGCCGTCGTCCTCGCCTCCGTACCACATCGGACAGTCCCGACAGTGCAGGGGGCGAGGGTCCGCGGCCCGGCGACTCATCCGATCGCCTCCCCGAGCCGGTGGCGTCGGGCGGCGACGACGTTCGAGAGCAGCATCGGGACGGTGACCGCCCCGACCCCCCCGGGGACCGGCGAGACCCCGTCCGCCCACCCCTCGAGATCGGCGGAGTCGGCATCGCCGACGGCCCGCATCCGCCCGGGCCGCTGCGGATCGGGCCGGCTGCTGAGCCCGACGTCGACGACGAAGGCGCCCCGGGGCACGTTCGAGCGGTTGAGGAGCCCGGGCTGTCCGGCGCAGCTGAAGATCACCCGGCAGTCGGCGAGTGCCCGGCCCAGCGCCGGGGTCTGGCGGTGGGTCACGGTGACGGTGGCATGGACTCCGGCCGCCCGGCCCAGGAGCCCGAGGGCCAGTGGAAGGCCGACCGACTCGGACCGGCCGACGATGCCGACATGCTCGCGGGTCAGCGGGAGCTCGAAATGGGTCGCGAGCGCCCGGGCCGCCCGGGCGACGGCGGGCACCTGACCGGGCGTGCCGGCGACCAGCCGACCGAGGTTGGTGGTCCCGACCCCGTCGACGTCCTTCCAGGGCCCGAGCTCGTCCACCGCCCGGCGGAAATCGAGGTCCGCGGGGAGCGGGTGCTCGACGAGGACCGCATCGACCTCCCGGGACGCGTCCAGCTCCCGGAGCAGCCGACGGAGTTCCGGGGCGGTGGCGCCCGGGGCGAGGGTCCGCTCTTGGAAGCGGATCCCAACCTCTGCGGAGAGCCGGGCCTGCTGGCGGAGATAGAAGGCGAAGGGAGTGGCGGCCCCCTGGTGGACGCTGACGAGGGTCGGCGGAGCCTCCCCGAAGGCCCCGACAGACCGGCGGAGCTCCTCGCTGATCCGTCGGGCGATCGGAGCCCCCTCCAGCCGGGCGGTCATGGCGCGCGAGGAGTTCGGGACCGTAGATAAGAGGCCCCGCCCAAGGTACGGCGGCGTCACCGACCCCCGGGGGCGGCCGGCGGTAAACCCGGCTCCCGCTAAATGATTTATACAGTGCCCCCCTTTCAAAGGTCGGGCGGATCGGGGTGCTTCATCGCATCCTCCGACCGGTCCCTGGAGCAGATACGACAACCCCCGAGAATCCATCCCCGGCGCCGCCGGAGGTCACGGGGGAGGAAACGGAACTCGAACGGTGGGCCCGCACCCTGCCCTTCACCACCACCGCCAATGTGGAGGTCCCCACCCGTCTCCTCGACCAGGTCATCGGGCAGGACGAGGCGGTGGAGGTCGCCAAGAAGGCCGCCACCCAGAAGCGGCACATGATCCTGATCGGCGAGCCGGGGACGGGCAAGAGCATGCTCGCCCGGGCGATGGTCGATTTCCTCCCCAAGGAGCAGCTTCAGGACATCCTCGCCTACCCGAACACCGAGGACCCCAACGAGCCGAAGATCCGGGTCGTCCCGGCCGGGAAGGGCAAGGAGATCATCGCGGCCCAGAAGCTCGAGGCGGCCCAACGCAAGGAGCAGCGGATGATCCTCCTGGTGATCGCCGCGCTCGCGATCTTCGGCTTCACGCTCTACATCGTGATCGTCGACAAGGATCTCACCGCGATCCTGATCGGGCTGCTCATCATCTTCATCCTCTACGCGGTCGTCCGGTTCAGCAGCGGCCGGAACGACGGCGGCGCCACGGTCGCGAAACTCCTCGTCGCCCACACGACCGACGAGCGGCCGCCGTTCATCGACGCGACCGGGGCCCATGCGGGGGCCCTGTTGGGCGATGTGAAGCATGATCCGTTCCAGTCCGGGGGGCTCGAGACCCCGCCCCACGAGCGGGTCGAGATCGGGGCCATCCACAAGGCCAACGGGGGGATCCTCTTCATCGATGAGATCAACCTCCTCAAGATCGAGAGCCAGCACTCCCTGCTGACCGCCCTCCAGGAGCGGAAGTTCCCCGTGGTCGGCCAGTCGGAACGGAGCGCGGGCGCGATGGTCAAGACCGAACCGGTCCCGGCCGATTTCGTCCTGGTCGCGGCCGGGAACATCGACAGCGTCCAGACGATGCACCCCGCGCTCCGCTCCCGGATCCGTGGTTACGGCTACGAGCTCTACGTCAAGACCACCATGCCGGACACGCCGGAAAACCGGCTCAAGCTCGTCCGGTTCGTCGCCCAGGAGGTCGTCAAGGACAAGAAGATCGCGCACTTCGACATGGCGGCGGTCACCGAGGTGATCCGGGAGGCCCAGCGGCGCAGCGGCCGGTCCGGCCAGCTCACCCTGAGACTCCGGGAACTGGGCGGCCTGGTCCGGGTCTCGGGCGACATCGCGAACACCCAGGGCGCGAACGTCGTCACGGCCGCGCACGTCGTCCAGGGCAAGCGCGCGAGCCGGTCGCTCGAGCAGCAGATCGCCGACCGCTACATCGAGCGGCGCAAGGAGTACCGCATGTTCGCGACCGACGGCGCCGCGGTCGGTTCGGTCAATGGGCTCGCCGCGATCAACGCCCAGTCGGGCATGAGCGAGTTCTCGGGCATCGTGCTCCCGATCGTGGCCGAGGTCACCCCGGCGCAGACCCGCAACGGCGGGGTGGTCGTCGCGACCGGCAAGCTCGGGGAGATCGCCAAGGAGGCGGTCCAGAACGTGAGCGCCCTCATCAAGAAGTACTCCGGGGAGGACATCTCCCGGTTCGACGTCCACATCCAGTTCGTCGGGACCTCCGACGGCGTGGAGGGGGACAGCGCTTCGGTCTCGATCGCCACGGCGGTCATCAGCGCCCTCGAGGGCGTGCCGGTCGACCAGTCGGTGGCGATGACCGGCTCGTTGTCGGTCCGGGGCTCGGTCCTCCCCGTCGGCGGCGTGACCGCCAAGGTCGAGGCGGCCGCCGATTCGGGGCTCAAGCGGGTCCTGATTCCCGAAGACAACATGGAGGACCTGGTCCTCGAGGCGCGCTACAAGGGCAAGATCGAGGTCATCCCGGTACGCACCCTGCGGGATGTCCTCAGCTACGCCCTGGTGGGCCAGGGCGCCCAGAAGGAGTCGCTCCTCGGACGGCTGGCGGAGATGGTGAAGGCCACGAACCGGACCACCGTCGATACGACGACGACCGGGCGGATCGCCCCGGTAGGACGGCCGACCGGTTCGTGAGAGCCCACCCCCCCATGTCGGTCCATCGCTCCTGGATCCGGGAGCGCCCGATCTCGGGGTGGCCCGGAGCCGACGCACCCTCCTCCCCCGAGGAGGAGTTCGTGAACCGGCCTTGCTACGCCTTCAACCACCGGATCCCGTCGAGGCTCGACGACCGCCGGTGCGACCACTGCCGGCACTACCTGACGGCCCGATGCCCCCACATCGAGGAGTTCCTGGACGAAGTCGAAGACCTCGCTCAGGAGTGAGGGTCGTGCGCGGCCTTCTGGTCGGGCGGTTCCAGCCGTTCCACCTCGGCCACCTGGCGACGGTCCGGTGGATCCGCGAGCATCGGGACGAACCGCTGCTGCTCGGGATCGGTTCGGCCCAGGAGTCGTACACCTGGGCGAACCCCTTCACCGCCGGCGAGCGGTTTGAGATGATCGACCGGACCCTGCAGGCCGAGGGGATCTCGAGGGTCCAGTGCGTGCCGTTGCCCGACATCGACCGGCACGCCCAGTGGGTGGCGTACGTGGAGTCGATGCTGCCGCCGTTCCGGCACGTCTATACCAACAACCCGCTCACCCGCCTCCTCTTTGAGCGGGCCGGCCACCCGGTCGAACCGGTGCCCTGGGCCGACCGGGCGCGGGCCGAGGGCGCAACGATCCGGCAGGAGCTGGCCCGGACCGGTTCGGCGGAGGGGCTCCCGCTCCCGGCGGCGGTCGCGGCCTACCTGGGCGAAATCGACGGCGCCGCGCGTCTGGTTCGGCTCCGCCCGAACGGGGCCGGGGGGGCACCGACCGCGTGACCGAGGCCCCGAAGCAACGGCCCCCGCCTGCCGGGTTCGATCGACTGCCGGAGTGGACCGGCCCGGCGACCCGGCTCATCCACGGGGCCCGCCGGGCCGACCGGAACGCGGGCGCTGTCGTCCCGCCGCTCTACACCTCCACCACCTACCGGTTCCCGCCCGAGTTCTCCCCGGCGGAACCCCACGAGCCCCCGTACCTCTACGCCCGGGAGGGGCATCCCACCGCCGAGCCCCCGACCGAGATCATCCGCCAGCTCGAGGGAGGCGAAGCGGCCCGGCTGTTCGGTTCGGGGATGGGGGCGCTGGCGGCGACCTTCCAGAGTCTCCTGCGTCCGGGCGACGAGGTCGTCGCCTTCGCCGACATCTACGGAGGCACCCGTAGCCTGCTCTCCGAGCTCGGGGGCGCGTCGGGGATCCGGGTCAAGTGGGTCTATCCGGAGGCGGCCCGATTCCCTCACGAGGCTGTCGGCGAGGCGACCCGGCTCGTTTTCCTCGAGTCTCCGACGAACCCCCTCCTTTCGGTCCACGACCTCGGAGCCTGGGCGTCGGAGGCCGACTCGGTGGGGGCGCTCCTGGTCGTCGACAACACCTTCGCCACGCCCCTGAACCAGCGGCCGCTCGCCCTCGGGGCGGATCTCGTGGTCCACAGCGCCACCAAGTACCTGGGCGGTCACTCCGACCTGATGGCCGGGGCGGTCATCGGGCCCCAGAGGCTCCTCGATCGGATCGACGCCCACCGCGCGCTCGGTTCGGTCCTCGACCCATGGTCGGCGTACCTGCTGAACCGCAGCCTGAAGACCCTGGCCCTGAGGGTCGCCCGCCAGAACGAGAACGCCCGCGCGATCGCCCACGCGCTCCGGGTCCACCGCTCGGTCGCGCGGGTCTACTATCCCGGCTGGAATTCGGCCGAGGAGGAGACGATCGCCGCACGCCAGATGACCGGCCGAGGGGGGATGGTCTCCTTCGATCTCCGGGGGGGGGCGGAGGCGGTCCGACGCTTCCTCCACCGGCTCCGGTTCGTCGAGGTCGCCTCGAGCCTCGGCGGGGTCGAAAGCCTGGTGAGCGTCCCCCGGGAGACCTCCCATCGCCGCCTCGATGCGGCCGAACGCGCCCGGCTCGGCATCGGCGACGGTCTGGTCCGGCTGAGCGTCGGGATCGAAGAGGCGGCCGACCTGATCCGGGATCTCAACGAGGCCCTGGAACCGCACTCCGGCGATCGGGCCGGGCCCCCGGTCCCCGGCCCGGTTGAGTGAAACTCTTTCAAGGGGGAGCGGTTGCCCCGCCGTACCGCCGCTGTAGCTCAGCTGGCAGAGCAGCTGATTCGTAATCAGCAGGCCGAGGGTTCAAGTCCCTCCAGCGGCTTCACGTCTTCCTCAGGATCCCGGGGGGCGCGTCGCGCCCCATCCCCGGGTCGACTCTCCGCGGCGAGGTGGAGATAACTATTCAAGCTAGCAGCTTCGTCCTCACCCGGCATGGCGAACCGCACCCCCCGACCCCGCCCTCCCACGCTTTACCGGGCCGCGCGCGCGATCCAGCGGATCTCGGCGGTCCTCCTCGTCCTGGTGCTGATCTTCGCGGGGGTGGCGACCTACTCCGGGATCCGGTTCGCCCAAGGGGTCCAGCAGGGTTCTTCCCAGCAGCTCGGCGGTTTCACGACCCGGTTCACCGCCAACCAGACGCTCGACCTCTCGGCCCAGTACCCGCTCAACAACTCCGGGGTCCTGCCCGTGAACGGTCTTTCGATCGCGCTGGCGGTCCGCAACCCCCTGGGCGTGCTCCTGACCCGAGGGTCGACGGGCGGGGTCCAGATCGCGTCGGGGGGCCGCGCGGCGGTCCCGTTCTCGCTGGCGATCTCGCTCTCCAACTCCTCACCCGCCGGCTCCCTGCTCGTCACCGACCAGGAGCTCTCGATCTTCATCTGGGCGAACGTCACCTACGCCTACCTGTTCCCGGTCCAGCTGAGTTTCGAGCAGTCCTACGGCTGGGGCGCCCCGTTCCACGGGCTCTCGACGACCTTCGCGACCCCGTTCGTGCTGCCCAACGGGACGGTGGGCGTCAACAGCACGCTGAGCTTTTCCGACCACCTCAACCTGACCCTTCAGGGGAGCCTTGAGCTCCGGCTCGACTCCGCGGGAGGATCGACCTGCGGAGTCCTGAGCTACCCGATGGATCTGCACAGCGGGGTGGACTATCAGTCGACCCAGACCGCCTACCTGGTCTCGGGCTGCAATCCCCTCGGAGGGACCGTCCGGGGCGTCATCATCGGACCGGCCTTCTCCTTCGCGCTGCCCACGCAGGAGATCCCGCCATGACGGACTCCGGGTCGACCCCCGACGGCCCGCTTCCGGCCCAGATCCCCTCGCTTCCCCGCCGGATCGCCCGCGGAGCCGCGGTGGCGATCGGGGTCGCCGTGGGGAGCGGGTTCATCCCCTACTACCTGCTCACCCACTTCAAGCCCGCCTCGGTCGGATTCGGGGTGGCCGCCACCCTCCCGCTCCTGCTCGGAATCGCGATCGGGCTCATCGAGGGGGCGGCCACGACCCTTCGGCCGACCCGGCTGTACGGTCCGCTCTCGATCCTCTCCGGCCTCGTCGGGATCGGCTACCTCTACGTGATCTTCCAGAACTCGACGATCCACGTTTCGGTGACCTCGGGGGGCCTGTCGATCGGCTTCGGGCTGCTCATCCTCCTGCTGATCCTGATCACCGGTCTCGCGATGGTCGCCGGCGTCGTGACCCTGGCGGAGGATCTCGCGCATCCCGGAGAGCGACTGCCGTTCGACTACCCGGCCCGATAGGGGTCCGTACCCTCGGCCCCCGGGGCCTTCACCAGTCCTCCGGACCATCGGTGACATGGACCACCTGCTCGAACCCGAGGGCCTCGAGCCGGCCCACGGCCACGGCCGACCGCTCCCCCCGGGCGCAGTGGACGTAGATCGGGAGGTCCCGGGGAAGGCCCTGAAGGCTCCGGGCGCCCACCTCCCCGAGCGGCACTGACCGGGCGCCGGGGAGGTGCCGGGCCGCAAACTCGCTGGGTTGCCGGACGTCCAGGATGACCATCGGTTCCCCGCGGTGGAGGGCCCTCCGAAGCGCCGCCATGCGGGCCCGTCGGGTCGATCGTTGGGGAGCCCCTGAGGCCTCGTACGACGGCCACCCGCCGGCGAGTTGGCCGAGGATCCGGTCGAATCCTATCCGTCGGAGGGCCCGGCCGGCGTCCACCTGGTCGGCCTCCGTTCCGCCGACCAGGAGAAACCGGTCGGTGGCCCGGCAGGTCCACCCGACCCAGGCGGTATAGGCTCCCTCGTGGCCGACGTAGAGACTACCGGGGACATGGCCCGCGTCGAACTCTCGATGGGTCCTGAGATCGAGGACCTGAACTCCGGGCCGACCGGCGGCCAACGCGACCTCCGAGGGCGATCGGGGTGTCGGAGGCTCCGGTGCGACGCCGAGCGGTGCCGCACCCCGGCGGTTGCGGGCCCTCATCCCCCGATAGTAGCCGGGAAAAGGGTCGGAGGTGAGGTAGCGTTCCACGAACTGGACGAACGACCGGGCCCGGATCAGGGGGTTGGCCCGTCGTTCCCGGCCGACGGTCGAGGCCGATGCGGGAGAGGCCCCGACCCCGCAGAAGCTTCCCCCGGCATGGGTCGGGTGGACCGTCACGGGGTCGGGGAGTTCCCGGGTGTAGCGCCGGAGGGTCGCCCACTCGTCCCGGGCGAGCGGCAGGGTGTGCCTCGGGCCCAGCAGGTCGGGCCGGGCGGCCGAGCCCACCATGAGGCTCCCACCCGAAAAGAGTCGGCGGGGCCGGCCGTGCTGGTCGAGGAGGAGGTAGCTCGTGTGCTCGGGAGTATGCCCGGGCGTGGCGCGGCCGACCAACTGTCCGGAACCGAGGTCCAGCCGCTCGCCGTCCGAAACGGCGCGGTGAGCCACGGCGAGCCGGGAACCCTTCGGAGCCCCGAGGACCGCCCCGGAACGACGGGCGAGTTCGGGCCCGCCGGAGAGGAAGTCGTTGTGCAGGTGGGTCTCGAGGACCCAGCGGATCCGGGCCCCGCGCTCGCGCGCCCGCACGAGGTAGCTGCCGACATCCCGGACCGGGTCGATGACTCCGGCGTCCCCGCCCGAGCCCACCAGGTACGAAGCGTTCCCGAGCTCGGGGTGGCGGAAGGCCTCGAGCCAGAGATCCGTCCGTCCCGGCATCCGTCGAACCGGTCGGGGGATGCGGCCGGACGTACATAGGGTTCTCGTCGGGGTGCGTGGCCTCCGGGTCAGCGAAGCCTCAAAAGGGGACTTTCGGTCCGCGGGCCCGATGGAGTACAAGTGGAAGGCGTTCTCGGTCACCTCCCTCGGGTCGCTTATGGCGGCGGTGGACAGCACGGTCGTGCTGCTCGCCCTCTTTCCGATCGCGTCGGACCTTCGGACCGACTTCATCACGGTCGTCTGGGTGGTCCTCGCCTACCTTCTGGTCAGCACGACCTTCGGGATCACCCTGGGTCGGCTCGGCGACCTCTTCGGCCGGAAACAGATGTACCTGGTGGGGTTCGGCGTCTTCACCGTCGGATCCCTCTTCTCCGGGCTCGCGCCGACCGGGGTCTCCCTGGTCGGCTTTCGGGCGCTCCAGGGGTTCGGCGCGGCCCTGCTGATGGCCAACTCCTTTGCGATCATCTCGGAGGCGTTCCCTGCCGGGGAACGCGGCCGGGCCTTCGGCGGCACGGCCGTCGTCTGGGGCTTCGGGAGCATCCTCGGGATCATCCTCGGCGGCGTGATCATCGCCTTCACCACCTGGCGGCTCATCTTCCTCATCAACCTCCCGATCGGCCTCGTCGGCACCCTGTGGGGCTACTGGACCCTCCGATCGGCCGCGGGGCGCCCCTCGGGATCCGAGCGGCCGTACTTCGACATGGTCGGGGGCCTGCTCTTCACGGCGGCGATCACGTTGCTCCTGGTCGCGGTCAGCTGGGGACTTCTGTACGGCTGGACCCAGGCCGCGACGATCGGGATGCTGATCGGGGCCGTGGTCCTGTTTCCCCTCTTCGCGCGATGGGAGACCCGGTACGCCAAGGATCCGGTGATCCACGTCGAGTTCTTCCGAAACCGGGGGTTCACCTACGGAGTCGCGACCGCCTTTCTCCAGATGCTCGCCCTCTTCAGCGTCAACTTCCTCCTGCTGTTCTACCTGGAGGGGATCGCCGGTCTCTCAGTGCTCACTGCGTCCTACCTGATCCTGCCGGTCGCGGTGGGGACCGCGCTGGTCGGCCCCTTCGGCGGGATCCTCTCGGACCGCGTCGGCCCTCGGATCGTGGCGACGGCCGGCCTGCTCCTTCAGGCCGGGGCGCTCCTGTTCCTGACCCGGCTCACCCCCACGACCCCGCTCATCGACCTCGCGATCATCGAGGCCGTCTATGGGGTCGGCGGCGGGCTCTTCTGGCCGGCGAACACGGCCTCGATCATGACCGAGACTCCGCCCGCCAAGTATGGGGTCGGCTCCGGCATCATGAACACGATGCGCCAGACCGGCATGGTGATGAGCTTCGCGCTTTCCCTGACGGCGATCACGCTCGCCGTGCCGGCCTCGGTCGCCTATGCGCTCTTTGTGGGCACGATCAACGGCCGGCTTTCGCCCCACGATGCGGCGAGCTACCTGTCGGGCCAGAGCCTCGCCTTCACGATCTCGCTCGTGCTCCTCGCCGTGGCGCTCGGGCTCTCGGTGCTGCGTCCATCGGCCCGGCGCGGGGATCCTCCCGAGGCCCGGGACGCCGCGGCGCCGGTCGGGTAGTTCGGCCCTAAGCGCCCGCGACCGTGATCTCGACGATCCGGACGGGGCTCTTGGGTCGGTCGTGGCTGTCGCGCGGCACATTGGCGATCTTCTCGACCACGTCCTGACCCGAACGGACCCGGCCGAAGATCGCGTGCTTCTGGTCGAGCCAAGGGGTCTTCGCGAGGGTGATGAAGAACTGGCTCCCTCCGGTGTTGGGGCCGGCGTTGGCCATCGAGACCACGCCCGGGGCGTCGTGCCGGAGCTCCGGGTGGAACTCGTCCTTGATCTCGTAGCCCGGTCCTCCCGTCCCATCGCCCTTCGGACAGCCGGTCTGGACCATGAATCCGGGGATGACCCGGTGGAACGTCAGGCCGTTGTAGAACCCCTTGCGCACGAGGGTGAGGAAATTCTCCGTGGTCTTCGGGGCGCGGTCCCGGTAGAGTTCGATCTTCACGTCGCCTTGGGTCGTCCGGAGGGTGGCCAGTGGGTTCGCCATGCCGCCGGAAGGCCCCCCGGCCCCTTAGCGATGGCGGGGGGGTCTAATGGAAGTGGCGCCGGACTGCGACCAGGTAGAGCAGGATGAGGATCTCGATGACCGGGGTGGTCAGGTCGCCGTACGCGGTGCTTCCGCCCTTGACGAACGAGTAGATCCCGCTCGCGGCTTCGATGAGGAGGATGATGATGGCGAGAATGAGCGCCCACTCGCGTTGGTGCCAGAGACCGACCGCGAGGACGAGCGTCACAATCCCGAGGAGGAAGAGGATGGCGAAGCCCAGCGAGGCGCTGAGGCCGAAGAACTGGAAGCCGGCCAGGCCCACGGGAATAATCACCGAACCGATGACCAGGACGAGGCCCACAAGCCCGACCAGGAGAAGGATCACGCCCAAAAGGGCCATGATGACGGCCAGGATCGTCACTCCGAGAGGGCGGTTCCGCCGTGGGGGGGCGGTCGGCGTCGCTACGGGTTCCATGGTCCGTGAGTGGAGCTCGTACCTCATGAACCTATGGGTCCATCCGTACCCCCCCCGGACCCGGCGGAGACTCGCCCCTCCGGCGGACGGAGGGAGGGATCCGGTGCCGGTCGTCGTCCATTTCGACGGAGCCTGCGAGCCGGCCCGGGGGGGAGGCGTCGCCGCCTACGGATTTACGATCGAAGGCGAGGGCCGGGACCGGGAGGAGTGCGGCCTCGCCGTCCGCCCGAACGCGCCCACCGCCACCAACAATGTCGCCGAGTATCTCGGAGCGATCCGGGCGCTCGAGTTTCTGGCCCGGTCCGGCTACTCCGGCCCGGTCGAGGTCCGGGGCGACAGCCAGCTCGTCATCCGGCAGTCGACCGGGGAGTACGCCGTCCGAACCGCCCACCTGAAACCCCTCCACGATCGGCTGATGGAACTGGCGCAAGGGTTTGAAGAGGTTCGATTCCGTTGGGTTCCGCGGGACGCCAACCGGCGCGCCGATGCGCTTTCAAAGGAAGGGCTGCTCCGCCGGGCGCCCACGTCGGGCTCTCCGGGCTCCTCCGGCCCGTCGGCCCGGCCGGGGAAATCGCCATGACGGAGAGGGTCCGGGCCGGACTCCGCCCATCGGGGGCCGTGCCCTTGGTCCGGGCGACGGCGACCCCCGGACGCTCCGGCGCGTTGGACCGGCCGCCGCGCGCCGGGAGGTGGTGTCGCGAGACGCTCGGTGGGGGTGGGCTCGGACGGGGGTTGAGGCCGGATCGGCGGCCCGCCGGATTCCGGCCCGTGGCATTCCATCCGTTCCGGAGTCCCTCGGACCCGCCGCCCGCCTCGTTAGTGCCAGCGGATGGTGTACACGAAGTTTCGACCCTCGGTCGCGGCCCGGACCCTCGCCGTATCGATCTCAACCGCAAAGGTTGCCGCCGCCTCGAGGCTGAGCCGAGGCCGCAGCCCTATCCCCTGGGGGATTGCCTTCCCGATGGCGACGGTGCCGCGGATCGGCGGGGCCGGGCCGGCGGTGAGGCTGGAGCCCGCCATGTGGGTATCGGAAATCGCCCCCTCCCGATGCCCTAGCCGGGTCGCTCCTACTTAAACGGAGGTCTCGTCAGGAACGCCGAGTTCGACCCCGGGACGTCGAAGGCCAGTGGTAATAGGCCGGTCCGGCCTCCGTCGAACATGAGGGCGGCCGACGGGGGCGGGAGCGCGGTGGGCGAAACGGCGGAGGCTTTCCTTCGGCATGCGGAAGCCCGCCTGCTGGACCTTTCGATCGAGAGCCAGCGAGCCGAGTGGGTCCATGCGACCCACCTCTCGGTCGATACCGACGACCTGGCCGCCCGGGCCTTTGCCCGTCGGGTCCGGGCCTCCGTCGAGATGGCGCGGGCCTGGACGCGGTACGACTCGGCGCGACTGCCGCCCGAGCTGCGTCGCAAGGGGCTCCTGCTCCGGCTCTCCCAGCCGCTGGTGGCGCCCTCCGGCCCGGGGGAGTCCGAGGAGCTGGCGCACCGGGTGGCGGCGATGGAGAGCCGCTATGCGACCTTCCGGGTCGCCCTGCCGGGCCGGGCGGAACCGCTGGACCTCGAAGGGCTCTCCCGGATCCTCTCGGAACACGACGACCCCTCGCTGTTGGAGGCGGTGTGGGTCGGATGGCACGAGGTGGGCCGGCCGATGCAGGCCGACTTCCTCCGGTATGTGGACCTCGCCAACCGCGGGGCCCGGGAGCTCGGGTTTGCCGATACGGGAGAGATGTGGCGTTCCCGCTACGACATGTCCCCGGCCGATCTCGCGATGGAAGTCCAGCGGCTCTGGGACCAGGTCGCTCCGCTCTACCGGGAGCTCCACACCTGGGTCCGGCGCCGGCTCCGCGAGCGCTACGGCGACCTTGTCCCGTCGCAGGGCCCGATCCCCGCCCATCTGCTCGGGAACATGTGGGCCCAGTCCTGGGAGTCGCTCAGCCACCGGATCGCCCCGGCCGGGCTCTCGGGAGGGCCGGATCTGACCGAGGCCCTGCGCGCCCGTATCTCTGACCCCAAGGAAATGGTGCGCTACGCGGAGAGGTTCTTCACCTCAATCGGCTTCGAGCCGTTGCCGGCCACCTTCTGGGAGCGCTCGATGTTCTCCCGCCCGACGGACCGGGAGGTGGTCTGCCACGCGAGTGCCTGGGACGTAGACTTCGATCAGGACGTACGCATCAAGATGTGCATCGAAACCACCGGGGAGGAGTTCCAGGTCATCCACCACGAACTCGGACACACCTACTATCAGCTCGCCTGCCGAAAGCAACCGTTCCTCTTCCGGGACAGCGCGCACGACGGGTTCCATGAGGCCCTCGGCGACCTGATCGGGCTCAGCGTGACCCCGACCTACCTCACCCGGATCGGCCTCATGCCGGGCGAGGCCCCCCCTCCGTCCCCGCTGGGCGCCCTGCTCCGGATCGCCCTCGACAAGGTGCCATTCCTTCCGTTCAGCATTGCGGTCGATCGATGGCGCTGGGAGGTCTTTTCGGGTCGGGTCGCTCCCGACCGGCTCACCACGGAGTGGTGGGCGCTCCGCCAGGAGTACCAGGGGATCGCTCCACCAGGATCCCGGGATCCGGTCGCGTTCGACGCGGGGGCGAAGTACCACATTCCGGCGAGCGTGCCGTACTTGAGGTACTTCCTGGCCTACATTCTCCAGTTCCAGATGCATCGCGCCCTCGCCCGCGCTTCCGGGTGGGACGGTCCCCTCCATGAGTTCACGATCTACGGCGACCGGGAGGCCGGCGCGAAACTCCGCACGATGATGGAGATGGGGCAGGGCCGGCCGTGGCCGGAAGCGCTCGAATCGGTCACCGGAGAGCGCCGGATGGACGCGGCCGGGCTCCTCGAGTACTTCCGCCCGCTGCGCGACTGGCTGGCCCGGGAAAACCGGAGTTAGGCGCCCGGGCCGTGCGGACTGAGCCGAGGGCGCCGCTCCCGGTGGGTGGCCACGGCCAGGCCCACATCGAGGGCCACCAGGGCCGTCAGGAATCCGTACTGGACCGGCGCGAGCGACGTGGGGAGGGCCCCCGCCGCAAAGGCGCTGCCCAACGCGGCCATCCCGACCAGCACCAACAGGGCGGCCACGGCCCACCGGGTCGGCTGCCGGGCGGTCGAACGGACCGCGAGGGCCAGGATGAGCGAGGCGAGCGCCAGCAGCAGCAGGAGTCCGGCGCCGACGACATGAATCCCGGCGACGAGACCCGAGGGGCTCAAGAGACAGCCGGGATAGGAATCGCAGGCCGCAGCGCCGGTGGCCCCGACCGTGACGACCGACCCGACCAGGGCGGCCCCGGCGGCGCCGGCAATGGCCGTGCCCTCGAGCAGGCCGAGCGTCTGCCGCCGAGCTGTCACCGCCCCCGGAAAACGGGGCCCCGCCTTATGCTGGATGCCCATATTCAGCCTTCGGCGACGGCTTCCCGGTAGACCCGGGCCACCTCGGGGATTCTCCGCGCCCAGTCGAACGCCTCGGCCCGATGGCGGCCGGCGGATCCCATCCGGCGACGCAGGGCCGGATCGTCGGCCAGTCGCTCGACAGCCTCGGCCAAGGCGGCGGGGTCCCCGGGAGGAACCCAGAGGGCCGTCCCGCTCTCCCCGATAATCTCGGGCATCCCTCCCACCCGGCTCGCAATGATTGGGAGGCCACGGGCCAGCCCCTCGAGGAGCACCAGACCGAACGGCTCGAACCGGGAGGGGACGACCAGGAGGTCGGCGGTTCGGTACTCCTGGTCGAGTTCCGACTCGGATCGACGCCCGGTCACGACGAGCCGGACCGACGGGGGCAGCCGGGCCGTCCGAACCGCCAGGACCTCCGGCGGGACCCAGATCTCTCCCACGATCCGCCACTCCAGGTCGGTCCGTCGGGCCAGCCGTTGGGCGGCGTCCAGCAGCACGTCGACCCCCTTCTGCTCGAACTCGACCCGGCCGACAAAGAGGATCCGAAGGGGGGCGTTGGCCGGAGGTTCCCTCGGTGCCGCCGGTGGGCAGGTCGAGAGGTCGATTCCGCCCGGAATGACCCGGAGGCGGTCGTTCGGTACGCCGATCCGGGAGAGGAACTCCCGCTCCATCTGGGTCTCGGCGATGACTCGGCGGGCCCGGTCCAACGTGCCCCACCGCACCAGTGCGTCGAACCCGGCCCGACCCCACCGGGGCCGGCCCGGGTCGGAGTGCGGAGTCACGACGAGCGGCCTCCGTCGCAGGGTTGAAGCGAGCGATCCGGCCCAGGTCGGAAACTGGGCAAAGCCGTGGGCATGCACCAGGGCGCCCGGTTCGCTCAGCAAGCGGCGCAGCATCCCCGGGGAAACCACCCCGAGGTCGTTCGGAAGCGGCAGGGCGAGGAACGGACGATGCCGGAAGACCGGATACCGGTCCGGGGGCGGCAACTCGGCGATGGTCCATCGGGTCCAGGGGCGCGGAGTGCGGAGATCGGTGGTGACCACGACCGGTTCGATGCCTTCGGCCGGCAGCCGCCGAGCGAGCGCCTCGACATGCCGGTCCACCCCGCCGATCGCCGGAGGGAAGCGTTGGGCCGCGAGGAGGACCCGCATCGGTTCAAGCTCCGGAGGGATCCGGTGGACTCCGGGGTTCGACCGGGCCTGCGCGGCCCCTCGGCCTTCTTCCCTCGGACCGCATCGGCTGAGGGGAGTGCCGTCCGGTGCTATATGGGGGAGGCTTGGGAGGAGAGGGCCGTGCCGGTCCCGCGGGTGACAGAACCGACCGGTCAGAGCTGGAGAAGGTCCGACCGAGCCCTGTCGTGATCCCAGTCCCAATCCCAACCCACCGACGCTCCAGCCCGATGGATCTCGGTCCGAGGCTCGCGCCCTGATCGGAGCGCCGGACGCCGCCGAGGTCCATGAGGGTGGATCAGCAGGTGGTCGCCAGGGGCTCCCGAGCCCCCGCACCGGTCGGTCCCCCCGGCCGGGGGGAGGGGGGGTCCTTCCATGACGGCATGGCCGTACCGGGATGAACCCGACTTCCGAACTCGCCGTTGGTGGGGTCGACCGGAGAAGGTCAAAATTCGGCCCCGTAGGAGACCCGGCAGGGTGCCGGACTACAGGGCTTAAGGGCCTTCACGGCTCGCGTTCAGCATGACCGGCCCTGCGCCCGGGGAGACTCCCCGGGCCTCGGGCGGGGATCCGGCGTTCCCTCCGCCGGGCGCGCGACGTTTCCGCCTGACCCGCCGAGCCGCTGGGGTCCTCCTCGTCGGACTTGTGATCCGGGAGGCGTTCTCTTTCTGGACGGGCCACCCGTACGACTTCGAGGTTTGGATTCGGACGGCGCATGCCGTGGCTGTGGGGGCCAATCCGTATGCCTTCTGGCCGCCGGTCCCGGGCGTCAGTTTCTCCTACCTCAATCAGGAACTCCCATCGGCCGCGTATCTCCCGTTTTGGCCCCTGCTGATCGGCGGGCTGTACCGCCTCTGGATGGGCATCGGCGGGGGCAACCGATTCGTCCTCTATTTCTTCCTCAAGCAGCCGGCGATCCTCTGCGATGTCCTGGACGCCTACCTTCTCTACCGCCTCGTCGGCGGATGGACCGGTCGCCTCGCCCCGGCGCTCCGCGCCATGACGGCCTGGTCGCTGTTCCCGTACGCCATCCTGATCTCCGCCGTCTGGGGCCAGTTCGACCCCATCGTTCTCGCTGTGATCCTGGCCTCGCTAGCCTTCCGGGACTCGTTGACCCGATGCGTGCTGGACGGCTGGGGGATCTTCATCAAATGGATCACCTTCATCTATCTCCCGTTCGAGTTCTTCGCCGAGCGGGGATGGCGCCGGTGGGTCGCGGGAATCGGGGTCCTCATTCCGGTCGCGGTCACCTTTGCAACGTTCGCTGCGCTCGGGTGGGGGGTCACCAACCTTCTCGCGGCCTCGGCCTCGCAGACCCAGGGGGGAGGGGGCGGGATGAGCTGGGTGGGCATCCTGACCGCCGGGCCGCTCCTTCCGAGCTTCTCGGGGGTGCCGTATCTGCTCAGTGTCGCCCGTAACCTCTGGGCCCCGGGAGTCGTAGTGGCCGGTTACCTCGGAGCGCGTTGGGTCGTACCGGGCGAGACCCAGACCCTCCTCCGGCCGATCCTGCTCGTGACGATCGTGTTCCTTCTCCTCCGGTTCGGTCTGTATGAACAGTATCTCATCTATCTCTTCGGTCTGGGTATCCTCGACGTGGCGGTCGCGCACTCCGGCCGCCGGGCCCTCTACCGGGCGTTCACGGCCGTGGCCTATGTCTACCTGGCATTCAACAACGACTTCCTGCTCCGCTTCCTGACGCCCATCGACCCAACCCTCGGACCCTACCTGATCGGCCTGGATGCGAGCCCGATCTATGGGGTAGTCCGGACCTGGGCGCTCGTCGCCCTATGTGTCCCGGTCACTCTCCTTCTCGTCCAATTCATCTGGACCGTCTTTCGGGACCACCCCTCTCCCCGCCCCTGGATCGTGCCGTGGCGGTCGAGAACGGAGCCGAACCAGAGCTGAAGGCAGCCCAGGATTGGCCGGGGCATGTCCGGGTTCCGCGCGTGGGGATCCGCACCATCGAAGCCCGGGCGCTTGTTCTACCCTCGGCCCCATCGAAGTCGACGCTTGGCTCCAGCCGAGGGGTGGAAAGGGAACGATGAGACGAGCGTGATTCGAGGGGCCGATCCGTCGTCGGAAGAAGCGGCCGGCCCGGCGAGCGAAGAAATGCACATCGGGCCCTCGCGAGCCGAACTGCTCGACCAACTCCTTCGGAGGGCGTCGGTGCTCGAGAGGCCCTGAGACCCTTCGCAGCCGCCCTCCTCACTTCACGGGAATCGGCGGCAAACTACCCGAGGAGGAGAGGAATCCCGCCCGAGCCACATCGCACGGCAACCCATCCAACGGTAAACACGGACCCCATATCGCCCGTCCCCGGCCGCCCCGGCTCCGGGCGCTAAGACCCGCATTCAGAACCTCTTGGCGGGTCTCCCGGCCCCACGGTGCCAAGACCGGCGGGCGCGCGCAGGGGCGGGCCTCCCCCCTTGACGGATGGGCCCCGGCTGCTCAACGCGAACTTTTCGGGACAACCGTCACGGACGCTGATGAGGGGCCTGAGGGGTTCCGGAGGCATGCTTTGGTTACGAAACCGGCTTTCCCACCCCGTGCCTATGTGGGGTGCTGTGGGGTCCGGAACGCCCGGGTCAAGGCCTGGTTGAACCCTCGGTCAGGGTGGGGCGAGTCAGAAGCTTCCACCGCATGGTTCCTGCCGCACCCTCATCGAGACAGTTCCACCCTGAGAAGAGCGCTTTCCACTCTCGGTCCTCAATGGGAGCCACCCCTTTCACCCGTACGCTGTTGACGCGGACATACGCGTATCCGGCGGGACGGAGCAGGCGCATCATTTCCTTCACCTCCGACAAACGATCGATCGCGCAGCACAGGACGTTGTTGCTCAACATCAGGTCGACCGAACTCTCCGGGATGGAGCGGGTGGTGTCCAGAAATCGAACCCGCTCAGGGGCCTCCGGTCCGAACCTGCATCCCAAGTGGCGTCGAGCCTGTTGGATGCGTTCCGGGTTCGCATCCACAGCGTAGACGGTCCCCCGGGGCCCGACAAACTCCATCAGCAGCTGCGTGTAGTACCCCGCACCGCACCCATGGTCTACGGTCGTTTGACCGGCGAGCACGTACCTTCGAAGCGCCTCGGCAACTTCTACTGAGCGGCCTTCTTGAAACACATCGGCGCAGTCCGAGCAGCAGAAAATCTGCTCCACGCCATCGATGGTGCGAACATGGGCCGCGTCCTTGCGGACCTCGCAGCCGCATCCCTCCGCGCACTCCACAGGGTGCTCCCACCCGCCTACCCGCCCGCGGCTAAAAGGGGGGGGATCCATGCGGTGACGGTCCGAGCGCTGATCTAGGGATCGGAGCGGGAGGTGGTCGTCTCCACGATCGCTGACAAGATTCGGGCGGATCGGATCGAGCGGAACAAGGCGCTCTCGAACATCGGGGAGCCATTGATGGCCCGCGTGACGAAGGGAGCAGCGTGGTCGGAAACGAAGCCGCGTACGTCGATCCGGGGGGCGGTCGGGGACTGGGGTGAGTTTGTCTCAGTGTAAGGGCCGCGGGGCGGGAAGGGCCTGCGGATCGTCTGGGAGCATCGGGGCCGGGAGGTGAAGCGGGCGGCGCGTCACGATGGGAGGGGGGCCTTGCTCTACACTGACGCGGGGCTGCCGGCCCGCGAGGTGGTGCGGGCGGATCTCAGGAAGGACTTCGTGGAGAACTGCTTCCGCGCCGCGAAGACGCTCGCCGAGTTCGAACCAGTGCGGCACCGTCGAGAGTGGGGGGCGGGCGGATCTCTTCGACGGCATGCCGGCGCGGCGTCTCGCGAGCGCGTTGCGGGATCCATTGATGGGGGGATCGGGGGGGAGCGGGTGGCCGAGGGGCCGGAACGCCTTCTCGGGGTTCTCAGGCAGGTCGAGCGGGTCCGGGTGCGCATGGGCCGAGAGACCCGCACTTGGTACCGAACGTCACGAAGCGTATTCCGGACGTTCGACGGCGGCCGAAGCCCTGGTGGCCGCCGGGCGCTCAAGCGATGCCCGGAGTGCGCCCCCCGCTTGGCGCCTCCTGGTACCGGTCCATCGCCGACCCTTCGATCCCCCTCGCTGATGGTCTTCGACCTCGCCCATCCCCGCTCGGGCCGATGGATCCGAACCCGACAGCCACACTCCCGCACCTCTACCCGCGCGGGATCCCCGCCACCCCCGGTGGTCGCCCTTCGCCGGGACCACTCCCGGATCCGTCGGGTGGGTCGTGCCTTCCGACGGATTACGCCTTCGGCTCCCCGATCGATCCGGTCAGCCTCCGACGATCCCGCACTCTCCAGCGATCGGGAGTCAGATACCCCCGCAGGAGCTTGAGGTCGAAGATCGGTGTGTAGAGCAGGTTCCTGGCCGAGCGGCTGTTGGCGTGGATCAGGGCCGGCACCAGGAGCGAGAAGGCGAGTTCCCGGAGATTCGATCCGGCCGCGGCCCGGATCTGGGCGCCCTGCCACTCCGGCCAGTCCCGGCCCCGGTACGGACTTCGGTGGACCATCGCATCGGGAATGTAGGCCACCCGCCGGCGGTCACGGACCAGTGCCCGGCGGAGGTAGTAGGTCTCGGAACCTTGGGCGATCTCCGGGAGATCGACCGTCCGACCCCACGCCACCGGCAGGAGGGTGAGCCCCAGCGGGAGGCCGTAGGCGAACGGGTGATGCCATGCGTTCCCCACGACAGCGCCTACGCCGGGTTCGGAGAGGCGCCGGCAGGCCAGGGCATAGAACTCCGGCCGAACCAACTCGACGTCACTATCGAGGAAGAGGACGGTCGGCGTGTCGGCCAGTTCGAACGCCATCCGGGTCGCCCGGCCGATGCCCGACTCCTCGCTCCGGAGTTCGGCCCCGAACGACTCGGCGATCGGCCGGGTCGCGTCGGTGCTGTGACGGTCGATGACCCAGAGATGGTGGATCGGAAGCCACTTCCGGGCCGCCCGGAGGCAGGCCTCGATAGTCCGGCCGGAGTTGAAGGTCCGGACCGCGACGTCGACCGGAGGAAGCGCCCTCGACGGTGGAACACTGCGGCCCGTTCCGGTCTGCATTCGCCCGGGGTGCCTACCGGTTCCGGTACCGCCCGAGAGTAGATATCATGGTGCGGCCTGATGACGGAGGGATCCTCGGTGAAGCTCTACTCGGAACGGCTCTTCCTCAAGTGGCTCGTGAGCAACCACGGGATCTGCTTTGGGGTGGACATGAAGCAGCGTTCATACCTCCTTCTGGCCTCGCGGGGAGGGATCGTCTTCCAGCGTCGCCCTGTCGGGGACAAGGTGGTGGAGAACCTCGACTACGAGATTCCGGCCATCGTCAACGCCCTCCGGGCCGAATCCGGGCATCGGTCGTTCGACCGATGAGTTCTCCCCCCTCCGCCGGCCCCCGAGCATCGGATCCTGAGGTGCTTCATCTGGCCACCTCGGGGGGCGGCGTGCCTCTCGCGTTCGTCGAGGAGGGGTCGACGATCTACTTGGCCGCTACCGATCGAGCGGCCCGATGGCCGACAGAGGTGTTGCGGGCCGGCCGGGCCGATTATCGACGTCGCGGCGTGGGGACGTCGGCCACCCCGCGCCTGGTCACCGACCCCCGGGAGATCCGCCGGATCCTAGACCTGTTCCGTGCCAAGTACGGATCCCGCTCGGTAGACCGATGGTTCTCCCAGCTCGGCCGAGTCCTGCTCCTGACACCGTCCAGCGCTCCGTCGGACGCCGACCCTGTCGGGAGGTACTATGGATGGCTGGAGTCGGAGTTCGATCTGATCGCCTTCGACTACGACCGGCACATCCTCGGCAACCGGATGAACCGGCTGCTCCGGGACCGGTCCCTCGCTCAGCTCCACCGGATCTTCGAGGGCCGCTCGCCGATCCTCGAGATCGGATGCGGCTCGGGCATGGAGACCCTCGAGTTGCTCAAGGCCGGCCACGAAGTGGTGGCCGTCGACATCTCGGCCCGGATGCTCGAGGTGGTGCAGCGGAAGGCCCGCGAGGTCGGCGCGGAGGATCGGCTTCGGGTCCACCAGCTCCGCGCGCGCGATCTGGGCGAGCTGGTTCCCCAGTACGGCTCGACCACACTCCGGGGAGGGTTTTCCACGTACGGTGCCCTCAACTGCGAGCCGGATCTGGCACCGGTCGCCGCGGCCCTCCGACGACTGCTCCCGGACGGCGCCCCGTTCCTGGCGGGGGTCTACAACCGATGGTGCGCGTTCGAGATCCTCGCGTATGCCCTGACCGGCCGGTTCGCCCGGGCGAGGGGGCGCTGGCGAGATCCCGTCCGGGTGGGCTCCTCGCGGTTCTGCGTCGACGTCGTGGCGTTTTCCGCCTCCCAGATGCGGCGGCTCTTCGCCGACGGGTTCCTCCTCGAGAGGACCGAGGGCGTCCCGGTGGTCCTTCCCCCGTCCGATCTCGTGCGGTATGCCGAGATCTTCGCGCCTCACTTCCGCCGCTTAGAGCGGATCGATCGTTGGGTGGGGACCCACACTCCGGGCCGGTGGCTGGGGGACCATCTCCTGCTCACGTTCCGCCGTCAGGAGGGCCGGGCCGCGGGAACCGTTCCGCTCAGTTTCGAGGGATAAATACCCCTGGGAGGTTTCGAGCCCCGGAAATTCTCAAGAAATGAGTACTCGATGGGCTCCTCCGTCATGGGCCGGCCGGCTCCGTTTGGCGCTGGAACTCGGGCAGGGCTCGTCTGCGGGAGTTGCGCTCCGGGACCTGACCGAACTCTTGCCGGACGACGCCCCTCGAACGGAGGCGGAGATCGGGGAGTGGATCGTTCGGTATCTTCCTCCCACGGTCGTTGCGAACGGGCGGGCGTATTCGCCCTCGCCGACGACCGGGGACCGGGCCGCGGAGGACCATGCCCGGGCGGAGGCGTATCTCGGCCTGGCCCAGGAGTTCTTCTCCCCGTGGGTCGAAGGCCGACGAACGGAGGTTCGATGCGCGGCCGTGACCGGGTCGGCCGCCTATGGCTCGGCGGCGGTCTCCGACGATCTCGACCTCCTGGTCTGCACGGCCCGAGGCGCCGTCTGGGTTTTCGTGGCCCGGGCGTTCCTCGCGGTGCGGAGGCGGGCGCACCGGGGGCCGCGCCCGGAGCCGTCCCGTTGGTGCTTCAACTTCGTTGCCGACGACCGCACCCTCATGGACGAGTTCGACCACGCCCGGGGGCTGCTCTACGCCCGGGAGGCACTGATGGCCCGGATCATCGTGGGCGAACCGTTCTACCGGGCCGTTCTGGGGGGCTGCCCTTGGATGGCGTCGGAGGCGCCCCGACTCTATCGGCGCTGGGAGCGGACCGGGTTTCCGCCGCGACCCCCGTCCGCTGCCGCATCCTGGCCGGTCCGCCTCGCCAATCTCAGCCTGTATCTTCTGCTTGCCCCCTACCTGCAGCTCGTCGGGCTGCGGCGGAATCACCGCCTGCGGCGGGAAGGCCGGTTCGCCCAGGAGTTCCGGACGATCACCCGGCTCGGGCGGCTCTTCTATCAGAGTCGCCGGTTCGATGAACTCGCCCGTCGGTACCACGACGTGTCCGTGACGGAGGGACGATGACCTGGCCCGAGCCGACGCCCCGACCCCTCGGGCTCATCGCGGGCATCCCCGCGTACCGGGAAGGGCGACGCCTTCGCTGGTCGCTCGACTCCCTGGTCGACCAGGGCCTTCCCCCGGGGGTCGTCTGGCGGGAGTTCCGAATCGCGGTTCCGGCCGACGACGCCGAAACCCTGGCCGTGGCCCGACAGGCCGCGGCCACCGACCCTCGCATACGGCTCCTCGTCGAACCTGAGCGCCGCGGGAAGGCGGCCGCCCTGGCCGAAATCCTCCGGTGGGACGGGGCGGACTACTTCATCCTCCTGAACGGCGACGCCCGCGCCCGCCCCGGGGCCGTGGCCGAACTGGTCCGTCGGGCCGAGACCCTCCGTGAGGGGCCCCTCGCCATCATGGGGCATCCCGTTCCCCTGTCGACCGACCGGGGCACCCTGCTCTCCGCAACCCTGGAACTCCTCTGGAGATTCCACGATATCTATCATCGCGAATTCCTGAGTTCCGAAGAAACGCCCCACCTCTCCGACGAGCTTCTCCTGGTCCGGTCGGAGGGACGCCCGACGCTCCCCCCCGGCGTCGTCAACGACGGGGCGTACCTCGCGGCCGTACTGTGCTGCCGGGGAGGAACGCTGGCCTACGCCCCCTCGGCCGAGGTCGAGATCGTCGTGCCCGAACGGTGGCGGGATCACTGGGCTCAGCGACGCCGCATCCATGCGGGGCACCGGCAGATTCAGATGATGTTCGGCCGTTCGCCGGGGAGCTTTGGGGGCCGGGCGATCCGCCACCCCATCGACGGGACCGCCCGGATCGCCCGGGAGCTGCTCCGGACCGGCCGAAGCGTTCCGGCCGGGGCGGCCTTGATCTTGACGGAGATCTGGGCGAACCTCGCGGCGCGGCTGGGCGGCCCGGATCCGGGGTCCCAGTTCGCCCAATGGCGGCGGATCCGGGACCCGGTCTTCGAGGCGGATGCCACGTCGGGCGGACCGAGGCTCGGCGGGGCCGGGCGGGGAAACTCGGCCGGAGCCGTCGCTCCCGGCCGCGCGCACAAACCTTAACCGGTGGGCCGGCTCCCCCGGCTCAGGACTTTGGGTACCTCCCGACCGAGAAATTGCATGGTAGACTCCGAGCCGACGATCCCGCCCGCCAAGACGAAAGCCTCCTCGTTCAACGATTTGCCCCTCCACCCTCACCTCCGGCGCGGCGTGGCGGAGCTGGGCTACCGGGAACCCACCCAGATCCAGCAGGAGGCGATTCCCGCGGCGGTCGGCGGTCGGGACATCATCGGGACGGCCCAGACCGGCACCGGAAAGACGGCCGCGTTCCTCCTCCCGATCCTCGAGCGGCTGATGGCGGGGCCCCGGGGCCGGGTCCGGGCGCTGGTCCTTACGCCGACGCGCGAACTGGCCCTCCAAGCGGCGGAGTTTCTGAGGGTGCTCGGTCGGCACACCGGGGTCAGCTCCGCGGTTGTGTATGGCGGGGTCGGGATGGCCGACCAGGAGCGGGCGCTGCGGGGCGGGGCCGCGATCGTCGTGGCGACCCCCGGCCGGCTCCTCGACCACATGAGCCGCGGGTACGTGAACTTCAGCGGACTCGAGATCCTGGTCCTGGACGAGGCCGACCGGATGCTGGACATGGGATTCCTTCCCGATGTTCGCCGGGTCCTCTCGTCGCTTCCCCGCCGCCGCCAGACCCTCTTCTTCTCGGCGACGATGCCTCCCGATGTGATCAAGCTGGCCCGGGACATCCTCGTGGACCCCAAGATGGTCCACATCCCCGCGACGACGGTCGCGGCGGTCGGAGTGACCCACCTTGCGCTCCCGGTCCCGGCCCATCGAAAGGGGGACCTCCTCGAGGCCTTGCTTCAGGACCGGACGATGACCAGCGTGCTGGTCTTCGCGCGAACGAAGCACCGGGCCGACCGGATCGCCCGGAAGCTGTCGGCGGCCCACTTTTCGGTCGATGTGATTCACGGGAACCGCAGTCAGAGCCAGCGGGTACGGGCCCTCGACGGGTTCCGGGAAGGACGGCACCGGATCCTGGTCGCCACCGACATCGCCGCCCGCGGGATCGACGTGGAGGGAGTCTCCCATGTCGTCAATTTCGATCTGCCGGACGGCCCCGAGACGTACATCCACCGGGTCGGCCGGACCGCCCGGGCCACCCGGCGTGGCGACGCCTACTCCTTGGTCGCCCCGGAGGAGGAACGCGACTTCCGCCGCATCGAGTCCCACCTGGGCATCGAGATCCCGCGCAGTCGCCTCCCCGACTTCGATTACGATAAGGCCCCCGACCGGACGGCGTTTCCGCCCGATCGGCCGCGTTCGTTCCGGGGCGGCCCGCCTCCCCGCCGGGGGGGCAGGGGCTTCGACTCCCGGACCCGGGGCCGACGGCCGGAACGGCCGCGCCGGTAACGGACAAGGTTGGCCCTGGTCCGAGCGCTCGCCGTGAGTTCGGCGGCCGGGCGGCCCAGCCCCCGAGCTGGACCTGGGCCATGTGCCTCGTCGGCGCTGGCGCCCCGCGACGGGACGCCAATGGACCCGCTGGGATGGACACGGGGGGATTTGAACCCCCGACCTCTGCTTTGCGAAAGCAGCGATCTTCCGCTGATCTACGTGCCCGCACGGCGCGGGAGCCGTGGGGCCCCTTAAGGATTTTCCGGCGAGAGGATCGCCCCGGCCGGCCATGGGACGGTTCGCGGGACCGGGTCGACCGAGGGCGCAACCGCTCGGGGCGTGCCGGGCCCGGCCGAGGTCGTCGAGGCCGGCGGCATGGGGGGGCGGTCCCGTTCCCGTCCGCTGCCGGAAGTCGGGGAGCGTTGGATCGCGACCAACGCCCGTCGCTCCGAATCGTAGCGGAAGAGGCCGGCGTACCGGCCCCAGTTGACGATCGTCTGGACCATCTCCTCCGAAGGGGCGGAGGTCAGCTCGAGGAGCTGGGTATACTCCTCCTCGGGCAGACAGTGGTCGGGAGCATTCTGCAGGGCCCGGAGCAGGGTGCGGAAGAGGGTCGTCTGGGTGAGTAGGTCCCGGATCAGCGCCTTGCGCTCCGAGATTGAGCCGGCCAGGAGTTTCTGGCCGATCTCGGTTAGGGTCGCCCGGCCGTCGGTCACCCTGAGGAGGCCCAGGACTTCGGCGAACTCCAGGGCGGGGAGGATCTCGTCCAGTTCGAGTTCGAGGTCGTCGGCCAAGAGCGCAACATCGTCAGAACCCTTGTGGGCCTGGAGAAGGACGAGCAGGCCCATCACCTGGCTGCGGGAGGCTTTTGGATAAATCGTTGGCACGTTCGTCCCGTGGAGTCCGAAGAAGAAAGAAGGGGTGGCCTCTTATAGGTTGCCCGGGGCCTGGTTTCAGTCCGGACGATCCGTCCGGGCTGGACGGGAAGGGGGCCGGTCCGAACCGGGCCGGGGCCACCCCGCCGTCCGACCCCCCCATAGCCGAGTCGGCCCAGGGGGGACCACCGACCGCAACGTCGCCTCTTCCGCCCAAGTCTAGACCCCCCACCGGACCTTCGACGGATTCGGGTCGGGGCCGTGCCCCGGATCCCCTCCACCGCTCAACGTGCGGTCGCAGCCACTCCGGCACCCTCTTCGCCCGTCTCCAGAGCGACTCCGGTCCCGCGGGCATCCGGAGCCCCTCCCGGCGTCCCATCACTTCCCATACAGTGCGTATCCACCCCAGTCTCCGAGGTCCAGCCCTGGGCTGGGCCCGGGCCTCGGGGTCCAGCACCGTCGTCGTTGCGGCCACGGGCTCGAAATCGTGCCGCTCTCCTTTCATCGGGTAGGTCCACGACCTCCCATCGACGATCAGCGGGTAGTCGAAGCCGACATGCGCCGCGATCCGCGCTTGCGGACCTCGGGCCTAGGGGAACGCCCGCGCCTCTCGCTCCGCGCCGCGATGGGGCCCGCTCGACCTCGCCTACCGGCGGCCCGGCGCCGGGGCGGACTCGCTGAGTCGAGGGCGAATCCCCGCTCCTTCCGGACCCCCGGTTCGTGGTGGGCTCCCGGAGGGTCCGGAGCGCGGGCAGCACCCCCGGATCATGGTGGGTCCTCGCCCCGCTGCGGTACGAACGGGTCCCGTACCGGCCGAGGCTATCGGAACCAGAGCCCGGGCTCCCCGACGGCCGGTCAGTGGCCGATCCGCGGGTCCAAGGGCCGAAGCGGCTCCGCATCCGGTCGACCGGGGCCCGGGCCCCGAGCGGGAACTCGGGGTCAGCCGCTCCCGGGCCGGGCCGAGCCCTCGGTAATGAGGGAGTAGACCCGGTCCATGAGCTCGTAGACCTCGGGGGACTTTCGGTCCCTGGGCCGCGCGAGAGGGATGGGGACCGTATCGAGCACATGGCTCGGACGGCGCGAAAGCACCACGACCCGGTCGGCCATCAGGATGGCCTCCTCGATATTGTGGGTCACGAGGAGCACCGATTCGGGCGGCAGGGCGGGGTCGCGCCAGAGCTGCAGCACCTCCTCCCTAAGCGCCTCGGCGGTCAGGGGGTCCAGGGCACTGAACGGTTCGTCCATCAACAGGACCCCGGGCTCGACCGCCAGCGCACGGGCGAGGCCCACCCGCTGGCGCATGCCGCCCGAAAGCTCCCGGGGGTACGCCTCCTCGAAGCCGACGAGTCCCGTCACCGAGAGGTACCGGTCGACTTGGGCCCGGAGCCGCTCCGGCTCCCAACGGAGAGCCTCCAGGCCGAACGCCACGTTCTCCTGGACCGTGAGCCACGGGAAGAGCGCGAAGCTCTGGAAGACCATCGACATTTGCGTACAGACGCCCCGGATCGGCTCACCGCGAAACTCGAGGGTGCCCCCGGTCGGGGTCTCGAGGCCGTGGATCAGCCGGAGGAGGGTCGACTTGCCGCATCCGGAGGGGCCGGTGATCGCCAGAAACTCCGAGTCGTGGACGTCAAAGGTGACGTCCCGCATCACCGTCACAATGCCGTGACGCGTCGGGAATGCCTTGTCGACATGCTCGACGCGGATGATCGACATGGTTCCTCCCTCTTCTCCTCCCGGCCCGATCCCTGCGGTCAGTCGTAGCGATACTTCTGCACGGCCCTGCGGTACATGGGTTTCCATATGAGTTCGTTCAGCGCCACGACGGTGATCACCAGGGTGAACAGGGCGGCGGCGAGGAGCGGCAGTCCGCCCGCCTCCTGGGCGCCGAGGTCGATCATCTGCCCGACGCCGAACAGCTGGAACGTCCGGGGGCCGACGCTCAGGTACTCCGCGACGATCAGCGTGTTCCACCCCCCTCCGAAGGCGGTGATCGCTCCGGTCACGAACGCCGGGAAGATCGCCGGCAGGAGGACCCGGCGGAGGTAGAGCCACCGGCTCGCGCCGAACGACCGCGAGGCTTCGGCGAGGTCGGGCGGAAGCCCCCGGACTCCCGAAAGGAGGTTGAACAGCAGGTACCACATCATGCCGGTCATCAGCATCAGGATCGCCGCCCCCTCTCCCGTCAGGTAGGGGAGCAGCTCGAAGATGATCACCGGAAAGAGCGCGGTCGCGGGGAACGAGGCGATCACTTCGACCATCGGGAGCCCGTAGCGGCTGGCCCGAGAGGAGACCCGGGCAAAGTAGATCGAAAGCGGCAAGGTGATGGCGAGGGAGACCAGGAAGGCCGCGACCACCCGGAGGACCGAGGCTCCCATCGCGGCCGGCAACTCGACGATCTGGTGGCGGACCGCCGGTAGGATCGGGGCCGTGAACAGCTGATAGACCGACACGATGATCGCGATCAGGATCAGCCAGACCATCACGAGGATCGCCCCGAGGACGAGGTACTTGATCGCCATGGACCGGAATGAACCTTCGCCGGTGCGGGTCGTCTTCCGGCGACGCGTCGAGATCAGAGGCCAGGAGGCCCGCATCCGGCTCGCGCCCGAGCGGAGCCCGCGCGAGACAAAGGAGGCGGCCCGCTGGAGGCGGGCCGAGCGATACCGCCCCTCGGTCATCGGGCCCCCATCGCTCGAAGGGGTCTGGTCGTAGCGGAACCTCTCCGCCCACCGGCTCAAGGGGCGCCAGAGGCCGAAGTCGAGGGCCGCGATCAGCGCGACCAGGAGGATGAGTCCTGCCAGGAAGGCGCTCCCGTCCTGGGCGGCCGCCGAGACCGAGAGGAAGCTGCCGATGCCGGGCAGGGTGATCCCGGCGGAGGAGTTGGTCGAGAAAATCTCGGCTTCGACCAGGAAGAACCAGCCCGCGGTCCAGGACAGGATCGAGTTGTAGACCAACCGGTTGGCCGTGGCCGGGAAGACGACCCGGCGCAACCGCTGGAACCCGGTGATCCCGAACGCCTGGCTGGCCTCCCGAAGATCGGTCGGGATTGTCTTCAACGATTCGTAGACGCCGAACACCATGTTCCAGGCCATCGACGTGAAGATGAGGAAGACCGAGGCGAGGTTCGGTCCGAGGAAGCTCCCCGGTCCCGTGAGTCCGACAAAAAAGAGGATCGCGACCGGAAAGAACCCGAGGATCGGGACCGACTGGAGGATGTCCAGCACCGGGATCATGACCCGCTCGGCCGGGCGGTGGACCGCGGCGTAGTAGCCGTAGGCCAAGGCGAACCCCAGCGAAGCGAGATAGGCGGAGAGCATCCGGCCGAACGAGTAGCTCAGGTCCTCCGCGGCCAAGGGTAGATGGCCGATCAGGGCATCGGCTCCGCCCCCCCAATTGATCAGGGTGGCGGGGATGACGACCGCCAGGATCGCCGCATAGACCATCGCGGAACGGGGGCCGGATCCGACCCACCGCTTGAGGGCGCCCGGCCGGTCAGACGCCTCGGAGGCAGCCGAGGGTCGGTGCGGCTGCTGCAGGCGATCGGCTCGAGCTTTCACCGGCCCCACCCCACATGGTTTCGCCCCCGAGCCGACACCCCTATTTGTGCCGCTCGGCACCCCGCCCGCGGCACTGCCGGCCGAACGCGAGCTCGATTGCGCTGAATCGGGGGATCGGGATCGCGCCGCCCGGGACTCCCCCCGGAGCCCGACCCGCACGGGTCCCGGTCCGGTGTGAGGAGGCTTCCCCGCCGCCCCCGCCGCACCGGGAACTGATTCCGGTACACCCGACCCCGTCCGGGGGAGGAACTAATTCCTGTACTCTCCACCGCGATCCGGGCAGACAAACCGTTATCTGCGGGCTTCGGCATCCGCCGGTCGTAGCCCCGTAGTGTAGTGGCCAATCATGCGAGACTCTGGATCTCGCGACGCAGGTTCGAACGCCGTGGAAGGACCCGACTCCACGCGCCGAAACTCCTGCCGGGGCTACTCGGGAATCCGGGATCACGAGCCAATGCGGGGGTGCTCCAGTTCGGCCAACCAGCCCGACCGCCGACCGGGTCGGGTCGGGCCACCGAGGCAGGGCTTAGGACCCTGTTGCCCAGGGCATTCGCCGGTTCAAAGGGACGGTCGGGGCCTCCCGACCACCGGAACCTCCGGCCCCCCGCATTGGTCCGGCGCCGGGAGCGAAGGCCCGTGATCGACGCGCCGGAGGAGCCGCTGACTCCGGACGAGATCGTCCGGTTGGCACCGGAGGAGGTGGACCGGCTCCTGGGCCGGCTGGAGGCCCAGGTGCCGGTCCAGCCCCCGCTGCGGCCGATCCCCTCAGGGGAGGGAGAGGCGCTGGTCTTTGGGGATACCCACGGCGATCTCCCCTCGGTCGAGGCGGTCCTGGACGAGTGGCAGCGGGCCGAAACCTGCCCGCTGCTCATCGGCCTCGGCGACTATGTCGACCGGACCCCCCCGGACATACCCCATGGGTCGGTCCTGAACGCCCTCTACCTCCTACAGTGGGCCGCGCGCTTTCCGGAGCGGGTGATCCTCCTCACGGGCAACCACGAACTCGCCCGACAAATCCCGGTGGTCCCGTCGGATCTTCCGGCCGAGATCGACGACCTCTGGGGACCGGAAATCGAACGGCAGCTTCGGATCTTCCACCTGCTCGAGCGCGGACCGCTCGCCGCCTACACCGAAAGCGGGGTCTACCTTTCCCACGCCGGGTTCCCCCGGCACCGTCCCCGGGGGGACTGGACCCGGGCCTTCGAATCCCCGACCGAGGAGACCCTGGCCGAGATCGTCTGGGCCGACTGCGCCGCCTCCCAGAACCGGCGGAGGGTCACCCGGGCATTCACCGAGGCGGACCTCGGCCGGTTCCTGGCCGAGGCCGGCCTGGTCGGCTTCGTCCGCGGGCACGACCCGGACCTCACCGGGCGGCGGGTCTTCCACGACGGCTGCCTGACGCTGCATACCACCCGGTATTTTGCGGACTATGGGGGGGTGCTGGCCGCCCGGGTTCCGCTTCAGGGGCGGCTGACCTCGCTTGCCGGCGTGGCGCTCGTCCACCTCGATCCGGCGCCTCCGGCTAGGGCGTGACCGGCCCGCCGAAGAGACGGCGCTCGGCCGCCTCGACCTCCGGGGGACCCGCCGCGCTCCGGTAGGTCTCGAGCCGTTCCCGGTTCAATGTCAGGAACGTCGTCCCGCCCCGGAATCCGCCCAGGATCTCGGCCGCCCGGGCCGGCGCTCCGATCAGGTAGAGGGCGGCCGCGAAGGCCTCCACGGTGTTGAGTTCGGCGAGTCGACCGAAGTGCTGGGGGTTCGCGGCGAGCAGGAGGGGGAGCCGGCGTCGGAGGAGCCGGGGGGTCGGCGGTCCCTCGTCGCCCAGGGCCGAGGGGCGCCGAGCCAGCCGGTTCCAGGAGCAGTCGACGACCACCACCCCGCCGGCCCGGGCGATCTCGTCGTCCCGTCGGGACAGGATCTCCGGGGCATGGGGGTCGAGCAGAAGCCGTCGGACCCGGTCCGACCCCGGGGCGAACCGGTGGACCTTCCGCCAGTCGAGCAGCCGCCGGCCGGTGCACGCCCGGGCCCGGTCGTCCCCGCGGACGATCAGCCCGAGCCAGATCGCCGGCTCACCGGGGATCGACCGCGTACTCTCGGAAGATTCCATGCAGGGTCCGCGTCAGGGCGAGCGCCTCGGCTCGGGGGCGCTGCCAGAGGTTGCGACCGAAAATGATGCCGGTCGCCCCGGCAGCCATCGACATGCGGACCTTCTCCAGGAGCTTCTCGTCGGCGACCTTCTCTCCGCCCGAGACGAGGACCAGGGCGCGGCCGGCGCTTTGGACCACCTTGCGGAACGCCGCCTCCGGGGTGAGGTCGAGCGTGTTGTACGGGGCCGGGCTTTCCCGGTCGTGCTCGGACCGGACCGGATAGTTGACCTTCACCACGTCGGCGCCCAGCTCGAGGGCGACCCGGGCCGCGTAGTCGATGGCGTAGAGACTCTCCTTCCCGCCCCGGCGGCCCACCGCCTCGCCCCGCGGATACGCCCAGACCACGACCGGCATGCCGAAGCGGTCGGCCTCCGACCGGATCTCCATGAACTGCTCGAAGTCCCGGTCCTGGGCCGGCGAGCCGACGTAGACGGTGTACCCGACCGCGTCGGCCCCCAGGCGGACCGCATCCTCGACCGTGCCGGTGAGCGCACTGAACGCCTCGTGATCCGGCGGGATCGACGTCTTCCCGTTGAGCTTCAGGAGGAGCGGGATCCGGCCCGCGTAGTCGGGGTAGTACTTCTCGGCGAGGCCGATGTGGACGGCGATCGCACTGAACCGACCTTCGACCGCCAGGTCGAACTGGTAGGCGGGATCCAGCGCCTCCGGATTCACGAAGAAATCGACGGGCCCGTGCTCGAGCCCCTGGTCGATCGGCAGGACCAGCAGCGTTCCCCCGCCGGGGCCGTGCTCGTACATCATGTGGGCGAGTCGGGCGCGCTTGCCCGGGCTCAGAGCGAGCCGATCGAGCGGCAGTCGGGCAACGCGGGACGCGCCGGGGGGCGTCGTTCGGGTCGGCGCATTCGGGGCAGGTGCGGGTGCGGTCACAGCCTCCTCGGCCCGGGGCACGGAGGACCGGGGTAAAAGGGTTCGTCCGGTCCCTCGACCGGAACAGGCTTAATTCCCGAGCGCGTACCGGCGCTCCCGCAGGGCCCGGCCCGAGATGCGTTCCGAACTCCTCATCTACGCGACGATCGCCTTGGACATCGCGCTCTTCGCGGTCAACCTTCTCGTCGCGGGCTCGACCGGGAGCCGGGCTGTGCTCTCCCAGGCCGCCTACAGCCTGAGCGATCTCCTGGGCAGCGCCTTCCTGCTGGTCGGGATCTACTCCTCCCGGCGCCCCCCCGATGCCCGGCACCCGTTCGGATTCGGCAAGGTTCGGTTCTTCTGGGCGTTCGTCGCGACGCTCGTGACCTTCACGCTGTCCGGTTTCTTCGCCCTCGCGGCGGGTGCCCTGCAGATCCTCTCCCCGGTCCGGGTCGTCGACGTCGCCCACGCGCTCCTCGTGGTGGCGGCGACGCTCCTCGCCAGCCTCGCCGGGCTGGCGGTCGCCTTCCGGGAACTCCGGCGCTCCCGGGAGAGCTTCGGCGCCCTCTGGGAGTCCTCCCAGGTGGGGGTCAAGACGATCGTCTACCAGGACATGGTCGGGCTGGTGGGCGCGGGGATCGCCCTCGTGGGCCTCGTCGGGGTCGCCGTGACCCGGCAGTCGTCGTACGACGGGATCGCGGCGGCCGTCGTCGGCCTGCTCCTGATCGCCACGGGTATCCTGCTCTCGGCCGAGAGCCGGGACCTGCTCACCGGCCGGGCGATCGCGCCGGAGGTCGCCCGCTCGATCCTGATGGTGGCCCAGCGGCATCCCAAGGTCCGGTCGGTGCGCGAGATCCAGTCGATGCTCCTGGGGCCGGACGATACCTTGGTGGCGCTGCGGATCAACTTCCAGGACGGCCTCACCACCGACCAGGTCGAGCTGGCGATCGACGAACTCTCCGCCGACCTCAAGGCGTCCCAGCCGACCCTCCGCCACCTGGTCATCGAACCGGAGGCGTAGCGTCGGTCATGGTCCGGTGCCGGACCGCCGCGCCCGCCGAAGGTCGAGCGTGCGGAGCGTGGTGAGCGCCGCGAGACCGGCCGCGATGCTGCCGAAGAAGAGGTCGAGGCCGAGGTTGCCGAGCGCCCCGAACAGGCCGGTCGAGCCGGCCAGGCCGACGATCATCCCGAGGGAAATGACCAGGGAATAGATGGCCATCGTCGTCGCCCGACTGATGGCCGCCGTCAGGTCGGCGAGCGCGGCGAGGGACGCCGGTCCGTACGCGAGCGCGGCGACCACCGAGACGCCGAGCACGCCGAGGATCCAGGGCTGCGCGCCCAGGTTGGCGAGGAGGGCGGCGCAGATCATCGCGCCGACGAACCCGACCGTACCGACCAGCATGAGCCGGAGCTGGCCGAACCGGTCGGCTAGGCGGCCGAACGTCGGCTGGGTGACGACCAGAAGAAGCCCCCCCACCCCGATCGCGAGCGCCAGGTCGAGGGGCGGAATCCCGATGCCCGCCGCCGAGGTCCCGAGGTAGACGAAGGCGGTCCCGATCAACATGTAGATCACGAGCCAGGGCAGCGTGACCAGCAGGACGTCCCGGCGGACGATCGCCGGTAGCACCTTGGAGAGGATGTACGACCGGTTGGGGGTGGCCCGCCATCCGCTCGGGACCCACCACATCCCGAGGACGATGCCGAGGACGAGCGCCGCGGCTCCGCCGAGGAAGACCACCGGGAGCTGGGCCAGGGGGAGGAGGCCGAGGGCGGCGAAGCCGAACGCGAACCCGCCGATCCAGCCGACCAGGTTCACCGCGTCGAACCGCCCCATCTCGTAGCCGCGTTCGGGATGGGTCGACCGGTCGGCGATCAGCGCGAGGCTCGAGGCGAGGATCGCCCCGCTGCCGACGCCAAAGGCAAAGTTGAGTCCGCCGAGCGCCCAGGGATCCCGGGTCAGCGCGGTCAGGGCGAGCAGGATCGCCGAGCCGGCCATGCCCACGAACAGGACCGGAAACCTCCCGTAGCGGTCGGCGACCGCCCCCGAGAGGAGCACGGTGGTGAACTCGCCGGTCGGCGCCATCGCGCTCACCAACCCGACGACCCCGACCTGGGAACCGTCGAGCCCGACCGAGCGGCCGAGGATGTAGGTGGCGAAGACCGCGACCGTAATCCCGAAGCCGAACCGGACGAAGAGGGTCGCGGTCAGGACGGCCGTCAGCGGGTGCCGTTCGATCGCCGGATCGACCGGCACGGGCATCGCCATCCGACGGCCCGGTCAGCCGGGGGCCGCCGGCCGTTCGATGAGTTCGATCCACACGTCGTCCGGGTCCAGGAGGAAGGCGATCCGGCCGGAACCGCCCGACAGGCGATACGGCTCCTTCGCGATCCGGACCCCCTCCCGGCGCGCCCGCTCGATCGTGGCGTCCAGGTCGGGGGTCTCGAAGGCCAGGTGGTCGAGCTGGTCGCCCGGGGCCGGATCGGTGCGGTCGGCCCACCACGTGAGCTCGACCCGGGCGCCGGTCTCGGGGTCCCGGACAAAGGCGATCTCGGCCCGATTCTCGGGGATCGGCCGACGGCGTTCGAACTCGAGGCCCAGGAATCCGGTGTAGAAGGCGAGGCTCCGTTCGAGGTCCCGTACGGTCAGCGACGTGTGGAGGTAGCGCATCGTCCCGGCGAGCGGAGGGCGGAGGGCTACCTAAGGGTTCGTTAATTTTTAATCGCTCTACTTCGGACAGTCCTTCTCGGGAGGATGGAGTAGTTCCAGTCACCGTGAAACTCGTCCGGACGCACGTGGACTCGAGCCATCTGAGCGTCCGTGATC